>CANFKC010000038.1 GCA_947447265.1 Chitinophagaceae bacterium | reverse complement strand
CCCAGATTACGCATTAGGATTAAAATGAGTAAATTGAGGTTCAAATCCTAATGCGTAGCAATAGAGAAATTAGCCGATGGAATTCGACATAAGCTATACCAGTAAAGAGATTACGCCCTGGGGCGGAATGGCGTTTTTGAGTCAAATGTTGCAAAAAACAGGCTTCCGTGAACTTATTGACGGCAATGATGACCTTCCTGTTTCTGGATCTAACCGGGGCTATAAAACGTCAACTATTATAGAAGGATTTATAACCAGTATTTGGTGCGGGGCAAATCGTTTCCTGCATACGGAAGTGACCCGACACGATGCCGCTTTAGGCAAGATATTTGGCTGGCAGCGCACTCCCGGGCAGGATACTTATAAAAGGTTCTTTGGTAAATTCACGCAATCAACTAATCAATCCATAAGTGATTGTTTTTATCCCTGGATATTCGACAACCTCAAGTTTGACAACTTTACACTAGATATAGACTCGTCTGTAATGACCCGGTATGGACAGCAGGAAGGAGCGAAGAAAGGCTACAATCCAAAAAAGAAAGGGCGCAACTCGCACCATCCACTAATCGCGTTTATTGATGATGTGAAGTTGGTAGCCAATATGTGGCTGCGAAGCGGCGACACTTCATCAGCCAATAATTTCCTCGCTTTCCTTGAGGATACTTTGTCGAAGCTGAAGAACAAGACAGTAGGTCTGATCCGCCTTGACAGCGGGTTTTGTCAATCAGATATTTTTGACCACCTCGAACACAAACAGATCAATTATATTGTTTCCGCAAAGTTTACTCACCCCATACAGCGACTAATAGCAGGCAAAAGAGGGTGGTTGTCCTTAGATAATGGCATAGAAATTTGCGAACAAACTCATCAGGCTTCAGTTTGGCAAAAGCCAAGAAGGATTGTTATTGTAAGACAAAAAATCAAAGATCGGCCTCAAGCAACAGGAAGACAATTAAAGCTGTTCAAAGATGAAGAAGAGTATCAGGGCTATAGGTACTCTGCCTATGTGACCAACCTTACGTTTGCGGCATCTGATGTATGGCGATTGTACCGAGGTCGCGCCGAAGCCGAAAATAGGATTAAAGAACTGAAGTATGATTTTGGCTTCGACAGTTTTAACCTTAATAACTTCTACGCTACTGAAGCTGCATTGATGTTTGCAATGATCGCATATAATCTCATGGCGTTGTTCAGGACTTTTGTAATGCAGGAAAACACACAAAAAACACTCTCCACACTACGCTACCGGGCATTTGCCATAGGTGCTTATTTTGAAAAAATCAACGGAAAACTTGTCCTCAAAATTGCATTAAGCAAAAAAAGACGAGCCTGGTTCTCCGGCTTATGGAATTACTCAAAAGAATTTGAGTATCCTTTTATTTTGTCTAATGCGTAATCTGGGCTTATAGGAGGCACTCAGCGCAAAAAATAGCTCAGGGTCCTTTTTACTAAACCCATAAAATTTTACACCTGCCTTGCCATAGTTGCCACTAGAGTAAATGCCGCCAACTACAAACGCGGAAAAATGCTTGTAAACGGGCGCTTCAATGCCCAGGCGTATGCTCGGATCATTTACGAGGTCAATAAGTGCCGCAGGCTCAATGAACAACTTCATAGTTCCATTAGGAAGCGTGTAGTTTTTGTCGCCCGCCAGCGCACACCTCGGACAAAGACATGATAATAAAAACAGTATGAAGTAGCAATTTTTCATCTTGATAAACGCCTAACGAATGTACATATATTTATTGAAATTATGCACACAGCCGGCAGTCTGTTGCTTTTACCCGTGGCATTCGATAGCGTATACTTAGCGAATGATGTTACAGTGCCATTAAACCTAAGCGCTATCAAACTAGGCATCGGCTACAAAATTTAGTATTGCCTCCAATTACTTCGCTAATCGTCATCACCATCTTTCGTCACCTTTACGAAGGCGGCCCGCCTGAGTCCCGGATAAGGGATAGTGGGTTTAATGCTATTCCATACCAGCATATTCAGCTCAAGGTCTGGCGCCCGGTCGGGTGCTGAAAAGTCCATGAGCTCGCTCTCCCGGTTCAGTTCCGCCGATGCAGTATTATGTTCTTCAAGGTCCACTTCAGATGGCTTATGCGCATACGATGTATTGTCGGGCTGTGCAGTAAAGCAACGGTACATGGGTGCAGCTGCAGCATCATACTGGCTCATTGGCGGCAAGCCAAGTATAAGCTCAATTGTACGCAACATGGAAGACGTGGAGTACATGGTATGGTCAATATAATTGCGCCTTACGTAGGGGCCTGCTACAAAAGCAATACTGCGGTGTGCGTCCACATGGTCGGGGCCATTTTGCGCATCATCTTCCAGCACAAATACAACGCTTTCTTTCCATACTGCCGACTGTGACAGATGATCGATCATCCTACCGAGGGCAAGATCATTGTCGGCAACACAAGCATAGGGTGTGCGGTCCTTTTTATTCAAACCTGCAGTATGGTCATTAGGGAAGTACAGTATATTAAGTGCTGGAACCGCATTTTGTGTAAGCAACGAATCAAAATCATGCTCCCACGTTTTTTCACGATCGATGTCTTTGTATTTCATATTCCAACCCACATAGCCAGGGCACATATGTTTTGAAAGTTCAGGCAGGTAAACAGTTCCATCATCATCAAAAAACTCGCCATAGTCGCGGAAGCCGAGACCTTTGCGTAAGGCGTAATCCCACAGGAATCCGTTGCGGGGAAGCGCGATCTTTTTATTTGCGGCGAAATCATAATTACCACCCCTGCCACCGTAGTTGGTGGGCCAGGTCTTTTCAATAAAGTCATTGGCATATGCAGCCATGCTCCAGTTATGACCATCGGCGCTTACTTCGGCATCAACATAAAAATTATCAAGCAACACAAACTGTGTTGCCAGCGCATGCTCATTAGGTGTTATTTGTTTACCAAAAAGCAACAGTGAGGTGTCTCCATTCCCGCCCGGTATATCAGATAGTACCTGGTCGTAGGTGCGGTTCTCCTTAATAATATAAAACACATGTTTTATTGGCGATGTTGCTCCCTGCTTCATGGGTATGGGGTTTCCGGTTTCACCTTCAGGCGCCGTTTCCTTCTCCTTGGTATAAGGGGTGTTAGCATAAGTCCGGGCAGTCCATTCATCGAAGTCTGTTTTCCTGCGTACGTTAATAATATTCATCGTACCCTTAAAAAGGCTGCCAATATATTGGCTGTTACCTTTATCGGCTTTTTTGTAGTAGTCTTTTGATCCCCTGGCAACCGGCTGTGGCCCCTGCGGATCGGGCAATGATGTACTACCTTTACCGTTTACAACATATACATGTCGTTTGTCCGTACGAACGCAGGTGGGGTACCAGCCCGTCGGGATAAAACCCAAAGAAAAACTTTTTCCGGGATGGCTCACATCAAATACCGCAAGACAGTTATTATCGGCATTAGCTATAAAAAGTTGTTTTTCATCCCTGCTTAGCGCCACACTATTGGTGGTTGAGCCGGCCGGAGCATCAGGATACATAGCCGCATTCAGCACCTCAATTACCCTGAAGGTACGGGTATCAATAACCGATACAGAATTATCAACGGCATTAGCCGCAAAAAGATAACTGCCTGTCCGGGTAAGGCAAATATCGTTGGTGTTCTGTCCGGTTGTTACTGAGTCGGTAATTTTCTGAGCTATTGTATTATAGCAAACAACCTGCCTGCCACCCCACAATGAAATATACAGCTTGTGCTTGTCTGGCGCTAACACACAGGTATAAGCTTCAGCACTCAGCTGTATCCTCCTCAGTGTTTTTTTTGTTGCGAGATTGATAACGTAAAGCGAATTATTTTCCTTGGTAACCACATAAAGCCTTTGGTTGGTCTCATCAATGTCAATGCCGGTCGGGCTTATTTTTACGGGCCACGGTTTTCCTAAAACGATGCTATCACTCAGTCTTAAAGAGTCGTGTGCAACAGAATAAATGAGCACCTGGTTATCATTGCCAGCCGAAGCAAACAAGCGCTTACCGTCATCACTGAATTTAAGCCCGAGCCAGCTTTTTTTTATTGTTGTGGAAAACAGTACTTTTTGTTTGCGCACATCTACCAACTGTATGAATTGCTTCCCCACACCATTATTGGTAACTGCGGCATACTTTCCATTCCGGCTAAGGGCAATATTCAGAGGAAGGTCACTATTAAGTGCTATAGTTTTACCTGCTGGATCTAACCGCCAGCCATTAGGCAAGGTTGTTGTTTGTGCGCTGGCAAAGCATGCAACCAATATTGCGGCAATAAATAGAATAGCTTTTTTCACCCGATGAATTTTACCAGTGTGAACTTAAGGCACTGAAATTACTAAATTGTTACCAACCTTAATTGCAGCAGTACCCGACTTCTAATCATTAACCTGCATTACATACATTCTTATACCAAAAGTAAGGCAGTTGAGGCTGCTGCTGTTGAGTGCGCTCATGTTGTTGGCAAGGTAAGAAACGAATGGCCCTATCATTACCTGTTCGGGTTTAAAGTGGATGCCATTGTAATCTCCTCCCTTAGTTGGAAAGGTAAAACCGAGGCTGGCAAAAGGGGAAACAAAAATAGTATTGAATTCTTTTGTCGCTAACCTACGGTCATCATAGTCCTTGCTGTTATATTCTATGTCAAGCCCGCCCTGGTAAAAGAAGCCAATATCTGAATTATTGGTAATGATACCGGTATAAGAAACCGGAAGTCCAAAACTCGTTAGCGTGTATCGAAGCATGGTCTCCTTGTTTGTTTTGTCGGTATACTTCAGTACTGATGCAAGACCGGTAATGGAGCCCATAATGGAAATGACACTTTTATGCCCATCGGTTTGTCCGTCTTTGGCAATAGAGAGGCCAGCTGCAAACTGGTAGGCTAATTCCGGGGTCACCTTTGTAGCATAATTATTAATTGTCCCCATTATGTTACTGGCGCCGAGATTGATGGAAAGGCAAAAGTTCTTGTCTGACCCGCCGCCACCGCCGGTAAACGGTAACATTGGTTTTACTGAGAAAGATTCCTGGTGTTGATTGAAGGTATTCGCAACAGTACTATTAGTTGCCATCGCAACAAATTTCGGCTGTTCCGTTTTATCGCTGAAGGTTGTTTTTGCAGTAGTTATTTGTGCAAACATCAGGAAAGCAACTAGGGGTAAGTATCTGATTATCATAGGATGATTTTGCAATAAACATACAAAAAGCCAGTTGATATTATAGCGCGTACAACATAAAAAAGCAGTACCGCCAAAGGCGGTACTGCTAAATTCCTGAATATCGACTGTGCTAGAGCTTCATTACTTTACCAGAACCTGAGATGCTGGTATAGATAGCCGGGTTACCAGCATAGTATACATCGCCACTGCCTGAAATACGCACATCAAGGCTGTTGCTTACGTTAACGGTTGTTTTACCGCTGCCGCTTGTTTGTGTGCTTGCCGATACGGCATTTAAACCCAGCATATCCATTGTGCCGCTGCCACTAATCTGCAGGCTCTCCGCCGATACCGTTCCGCCGCTTACCGTTATTGCGCCGGACCCTGAAATATTACCTGTTAGGCTCTGACCCGTAAAGCCTGCTACGCTAATACTGCCCGAACCATTTACCTTTAGGTTGAGCGTAGATGTGCTTACATTGCTCAGTGCATAAAAATTACCCGAACCGTTAATGCCCATACCGCTGAGGTAAGGTGCAGAAACACGCACCGTTATTGGGGAATGGTGCCACACGGATACAAAGTCGCGGAATTGTAATCTCAATTCTCCATTTACAACATTCGTAGTTATACGGCTTAACACATTGGCCTGCCCGCTTATTTCCAGGGTATAATTGCTGCTCTGCGTATAATATAGGTCGGCATCAATGCCGGCATCAACCGATGTAAAACTACCAGTACTATAGGTTTGGGTCACTGTTGGTCCTTCGCCAGATATCTTGTGGCATGATGGTGTTGTAAAAAGAATTACCAGGCTTAATAGTGTGAAAATGCTTGTTCTCATGATGTTGTGTTGTTTTTGTTTTTTAGGTTTAAAATGTTGGTTCGTATTGTTATGCTTAATTGACAATCGTGTTCGCGTTTACCCCTACGAGGCCAGTGATTTTTTTGTAGATGGCTGCCGATACAGCGTTACAGATGATATTGCACGCCCGCTAAAAAGCCAATATGGAGATCGTGTGTACGCGGGAAAATTTGTTCGTGCCAGAGGGTATTGTTGATAATTCCGGTGCCCACTCCATGGGTTGTATTGGCATAGTTAATGCTTGGCCCTGCGAAGGCTTCTACCTTGCGTATTTTTATAGAGGGCATTATGCGGATAGCTGAATTCATATAACTGCCCCACCAGAAATCAGTTAGGGAAGTGACGGATAATTCTCCGCTCAGGGTAATGTATTTGCTAAGTGGTAAATGAGCACCCAGTCCGGCCTGCATGGCAAATAGGTTGCTGTTGTAATTAAAGTTGAAACCCGCGCCAACAATACCATAGAGTACCTTTCCACCTGAGCGGAAGGCGGCCAGCGTAGTGCCCGTTTCATCAATAGTAATGCCTATGGCCTTTTGGCCTTTTTTAATAATGTTAATGAGGCCAATAGGGTAGTCGCTGCTATCGGCAACATTAATAAAGCCAGCTATCTGCACACCCTTTACTTTACCCGCTACATTAATGAAACCTGCTACCTGCGACCCCGACACTGAATCGGCTACGTTAACGAAGCCTGCTATCTGCGTGTTTACCTTTTTCGCTGTATTGATAAAACCCGCTGCCTGAAAGCCGTCTATGTTATGGCGGTTTACATTTACAAAGCCTGCAAACTGCGCACCTGTCGCGCTGTCTGTAATATTGGTGAAGCCCGCCGCCTGCATGCCGGTAGCTTTTCCGCCAATACAGTTTATAAACCCTGCTGCCTGCATGCCGCTTGCGCCATGGCCAATTACGTTAAAGAAGCCTGCAGCTACAAGCCCCTTCGCACTGTCTTTAACAATATTACCAAAACCGGCTGCGCAAAATGCCCGCTCGTTTTTTGATACCCCTATTAAGGCATGTGCCGAAAACAGATTCGTATATGTTGCAGCTCGAAAGCCATTAGTGCTTAGTGGGTAAACCAAGCCAATATGTACGTTGCTGTTTTGGGTCTGTTGTGTATCAGTCTGTGCTTTTGATAAAATGTTGCAGCATAAAAAAGCTGCGAGTAAAACCGGAAATTTTGATGTCATGATTACTGCGTTTAGAGTAAGACAACACAGCAAGTATTTACCCCTATCAGCAATACGAAAAACTACAAAATATTTTGAAGGCCCACACTCGTCCTCGTTTGTAACGAGGATGCCCCGGAACGGCGTTTGTAACGCCAGTAAAGAGAATTGTTTTTAATCCACACTAGTCTGCACTCGTCCTCGTTTGCAACGAGGATGCCCCGGAACGGCGTTTGTAACGCCTGTAAAATGACAAGTAATATTTAGGCAACACTAAAATATAGAAACGCCTACCTGCCAACCCAACCAGCCGGCAGTGCGTAAGCCAATTTTAAACGGACTTAATGCACCCTTCGGTATACCGGATGCGTAGCCTTCTGCAGTAGCTGTTTGTACAACGGGGCATAGCGTAAATGCAGGTCCCGCATACATCGCCACTTTCTTGCCGGTTTTAAAATTGAGCGAGCTTTGCAACCTTATGAAAATGGGCGACTGCTCAGCGCTGCCCATGTAAACATTATTTGCCGTAACTTCTGAACACAGTGCGAAACGATTTCCCAGGCTAGCTTCGTTGCCTATGCCATAACCATAGGCATAAGCCTTTTTACCGGCCGCAACCGCTGTGCTGAACGACAGCACGCTATACAATTTTCTATTGCCCGCCTTATAGGCTGCATTAATGGCGAATGACTCTGTGCTGTAGATACTTATTTTATGGTACCCCTTCCTGACAATGTTCAGGAAGCCGAGGGCATACCCATCAACCGTGTCGGCTATGTTAATAATGCCTATCTGCATACCACTTAACCGACGTGCTTTATTTACAATACCGCTAACCTGCACACCGTTAATATTGCCCCTGCATAAATTCACGATGCCCGCTACCTGCACACCTTCGGTATTGGCTTCGGCTATGTTCATAATGCCAGCTATCTGCACACCCCTCACACTATCGGGCGCTGGTTTATCATTGTTTTGCGCAGTGTCTTTGCTGCGTACAAAATTGGCAATACCAGCTATCTGCATGCCCTTCATGTTGCCGCCTACATGTCCGGATATTCCGGCAATACTAAGTCCGTTCATGTTTTTCTTAACACGGCCCACAATGCCAGAAATCTGCAGGCCGCTTGATGAGCCACCTACATTATTTACCATTCCCCCAATCTGCAGCCCTTGGGCATTGCCGCTTACGAGGTTCGATATGCCGGCTATCTGCACATACTTGGCATCCTTTTTATTGATGTTGAAAAGGCCACCTAATTCAAAGCCTTCTACGCCTGCCGTGTAGCCGCCCAATACGTTGAACGAGAATTTATTGGTTACCTGGCTGCTGAGTTTTCCGTGCGTACCTACGCCAGGTACAAATGAAAACTGAATGGGTTTGTCAACAAAGAACCGCGTGAGGTTAGCACTCTGTTTACGCAGTTTTGACGAAAAAAAATGTCGACCGAACCACGACCTTTCCACGGAAGCATAGGGGGTTATTTCAATGCCCGGCAGCGTATAGTCTTCCGGGTTGAAAGTTATTTGTAATTGCTGGTCATACCCCTGGCCTGTCGTAATAACGGTATCGCGGTAAAAGCCCTTGCTCACCCTTATTCTTGCCGATGCGTATTTGTCGTGGTCGCGTATCCGCAATTTGAAAAACCCCTGCGCATCACTAAGCGTGGCTACAAGCTGTTGCTCTTCAAACACACTTGCTTCGGGCACTTTTTCGCCTGTTATGCCATCTACCAGGTAACCGCTTATGGTAAACCATTTTTCTTTTTCCGCGGGTAAGATAATAATGTGGTTTTCGGTTTCCCGGTATTGGCATCTTTCGCCCAGCAGAAGGTCTAGCACCTGCTGTATAGTTTTATTGTGGGCGGCAAGTGTTACCAGGCTGTCGTTCGGTATGCTGTTGCTGTTATAAGAAAAGCTGAGATCGCGTTGTTTGCCCATCATCAGCAATACGTCGCGTAACGGTTGCTTCTTTACGTCAATAGTTACTGTTTTGCCTAATAACGTTTGCGCATAACTGCCCGTGTGCATCAGGCACACAGGCAGCAATATAAAAAGCGTCAAAAGGCATTTATAGAATAGCTTCATGAAGCTGTCGCGTTATTTTAGAATAATGGTGTTGCCCTTCTTTTCCTGTTGCAAATTTAGTGTTGCACAAACTACCTTCAGCATTTCATCTTCTGGCTCATCCCGAAACGTTACTGTTAGCGGCAAGTTCCGCGCGGCTGTGTTAGCTATGCTGATGTGCACATCGAAAGCTTCATTCAATGTTTCCACCAGTTTCCAGAGCGGTGTGCCATCGCAAACAAATTCTTTCGTACGGTAGTAGTTATACAGCATATCCGTGTTGCGCTCCATTTCAGGTGCCGGCTTCTCGTAAGTTACAATTGCTTTCTGGTTATGTATTACCCTTATGGCATTTTGTTTTTTTGCTACTTCAACAATACCTGTTTCTACAATTACTTCGGTTTTGGCGGCTGTGGTTTTTACATTGAATGTAGTGCCGACAACGGTTATAGCGGCATTGTTAGCATCAATAATAAATGGCTGGGCCTTATTGTGTACAACGCTGAAAAATGCCTCTCCTTCTAGTGTTACCTTTCTGGTGCTGCCGGTGAATTTTGAAGGGTAGGTAAGCGTAGAATTTTTATTCAGTACTATAATTGACCCATCGGGTAGGGTGTCAGTTACAGGTGTGGCGCCAGATCTTGCTGTGCGCATTTCCATTCCGGTATTTCCTGTAAGGTAATTGGCAATACCACCGGCAATTGCCAGTATTAGAAGTATTGCGGCTGCCCGCATCCAGTTAGTTCGTTGTAGTGGTATTATCCTTGTGGATGGTGCATCAGCCTCCTCTTTTGCTACCCGTTGGGTAAAGCGTTGCCACGCTTCATTTTCATCTATATCCGATGTGCCGGCTAGGTCTTTGCTCTGGTCCCATATCAGTTTAAAATCCTCAAAATATTTTTGGTTGTTGGGGTCGGCCGCCATCCAATCCTGAACCTCTTTTTGTTCAGCACCGGTGGCTTCTCCCAGCATATATTTGACCAGTAGGTCGTCGTTGGCGTTATTTGAATTTCTATTCACGGTTGCTGTGTTAAATGTTAAGCAATAAAAGAAGAATGGCAGGTAGAAAGTCGACCAGTTTCAGGCGCAGCAGCTTCAGCGCTTTACCCATCTGGTTTTCTACGGTTTTAATCGATAGGCCGAGCCGTTCCGCAATTTCCATATACTTCAGTTCCTCAAACCGGCTCATCTGGAAAATCGTCCGGCATTGTTCTGGCAATTCTTTAAGTGCCACATCCAGTTTTGCCTGCAGGTCGCGCAGTTTTATTCTTTCTGTCGAATTGTTCGCCGTTTCCATATTCCTGGCTGCATAAGTTTGATAGGCTGCTTTTACTTTCAGATGCTTCAGATAATTAAGGCTTTCGTGGTATACCGACCTGTAGAGGTATGCGGTGAGGGATTCGGTAATCTGTATACTTTCCCGGTTCTTCCATAATTTATAGAAGACATTCTGCACCATTTCCTCCGCCATCACATCGTCTTTTATCAGGGTATAGGCATAGGCATGCAGCCCCTTAAAGTTGGTTTTAAAAGCATGCTCATAGTTGGCAATACTTTCTATGTGCCGTGCTTTGGCCCCGGTATCCATTTCCATGGTGTTGGTTTGGTATCTAAAGTCAAATGTAATTGTTCCTGCGGATGCTTACATCCCATACAAGACAACTCAGAAAGGAGATACCCCTATGCCAACAGAAAAAAATATCCCCTGGCCCCTCCGGAGGAGGGGGATTACGAAAACGATGGTTTTTGTGGGA
Organism: Chitinophagaceae bacterium; assembly: GCA_947447265.1. GTDB lineage: Bacteria > Bacteroidota > Bacteroidia > Chitinophagales > Chitinophagaceae > Flavipsychrobacter. The sequence goes on along the minus strand of CANFKC010000038.1, from coordinate 38,182 downwards.
TGATAGTTACCTTTTTTGATATTGGCTATCCCGTTCAATCAATAACGTAGTCGGAAAAGATTTCAAAAAACCTGCACCAGCATACGCAATAGATAGAATCACTCTCCCAGCACACCTGCGCCACGGCGCAGACCTCATCCCCTGCCCTTCTCCAAAGGAGAAGGGCAGGGGATGAGGTCTCACAAATACAATAAAACGCTACTATATAACTGATAAAATGACATTTCTAAGACATATTAACTATCAGTTGATTACACTTTATCTTTTTATATAACAAATTTTTTTACCCCAACATACCTTCAACCGATAACAACTTTTACAATTTTTTTACAAAATCAGCTAACATGCGGTGCAATTAAACCAATACGCACCACCATAAAAGCGGTTGTAAAAGCAATTTGAAATTTTTGACCCGGAAATTTTTAGGTATGAATAAGGTAGACCTCATAGGCAGGATGGCAGCGAGTGCCGGCATTTCGCACGATGATGCGAACAGCATAATAGATGCATTCAGGAAAATAATGGTCGATGCACTGAAAACAAAAAAGGAAGTGTCGCTAAGCGACTTTGGTCCGCTAATGGTAGTATCGAAGGCCGAATTAATTGGCAGGGGTACGCGCTCAGGCGCTCCGCTCCTTATCCGTGAAGCAAACGTATTAGGTAGGCAGAGAAACTAGTGATGAGTCAAGCTGAAATTGTCCGTTAATGGAATACATTTTTCACTTTTGGGTTTTGACTTTTCTCTTTTGACTTCGCCTGAATCGTGCGCTATTTGTGGTGCACTTTCTTTTTGCCTTTTTTAACTGCCTTGCCATGGCATTGTTTTAGCAGGTAGTCAACAGCAGTTGTTAAGTCGTAAAGGGTATTTTTAAGTACGGGGTTTGCATAGTCAAGCGCTACTCGGTAGCGGCTGCTGTATTCGCCCTTGGCATTAAATTGCGCATTACCGCGGGTATTGAGGGTTACTATGTCTTTCCTGCCACCGGCAAACTCAATCATGTTATAATTACCGATTTGTTTTACTTTCCTCAGGTTAACGCTGATGAGGGTATTATAAGCTTCGCCACCTTCTGGCTCCGTTTTAGAGCGCATCACACTCCGCTCATTAAAGAACAACTGGCAACCGTGCTGGTAAACAGTTATTTCGCGCGATATATCATCTTGTTTAGTATTAATAAGCCAGTATTTGTTGCAGATCTCGTTAATGAATTTTGTTGCGGCTGCACTGGAAGTAAATTTTTTATCCTGCGCTTTTGTGGTACCGGCACCAAGCAACAGCAAGGCAATTACGGAAGTGAGGAATGTTTTCATGGAGTAGTTTTTTACTTATCAATACCACCAATACAGGTTGCATTGATGGTTAACAGATGAAGTACGTAAATGGGCTGGGCTAAGTTTCATTTCTGTGTTAGCAGTATGGGTCAACAATTATTTGCCAGCGTGTCGCGTGCATTGCGTAAGTAATATCGGCTGCATTTTAATGCAGCGCAGCTATAAGGGCCACAATGCAGTACCCTGGGTTATTGGTGCTGCATCTACAGTGTAAAAACCCGTAACTTGCTATACTAATAACACTGACATGAAGCCGGCAAAAGTTAAAAGCATACTCCAGAAAAAAGCTACAAAAATGGCGGAGGTCTGCACGGCTATTCATGAAAATTTTAAAGAAGAAGACATTCATAAATTCAGGGTGCAGCTTAAGTCACTCAGGGCGTTTATCCGCCTTTTAAAAATAATCTCCGGGCAAAAAGGGTTGAAAATATCCCGGCACGTGAAGCGCTTATATAAAATACTCGGCAAAATGCGCGATAGCCATTTGCAGTTAGCTACGCTTACAAAGCAGCAATTAGCCCTGCCTGCATACCTGGAAATCCTGAACAAGAACATAAAAAAGCAAAAGAAGAAATGGTGCGAAAACTACTCGCCTAAAAAGCTGGAACGCTTTAAAACACGGTACGACGGCATAGTGCAGGATGACTTTTCTGTTGCTATTTTAGCCAGCTACCTGGTAAGTAAAATACAAGCGATACGGAAAATATGCCGCGACGTGATGCTCACTGATGCGCGCATACATGAACTGCGAAAGCAGCTGAAAGATATGCTGTATGTAATGGATATTGCGAAAGAGGAATGGCCCGAAGGTAAGCAGTTGGTGAAACAATGGCCCGTAAAGCAAATAGCTCAGTTAGCAACAGATATAGGTAAGTATAACGATGGGCGGATAAGATTGGCGCAGCTTAATAGCTACAGCCAGAGCATGGCCGAAGGGAAAAAGCGAAAGGAATTAACGGTGCATTGTAGCGAAGAAGTTGCCCATTTACTTCATCAGAAAAAAGAGCTTATCAATTCGGCCCGGCAGGTGCTAACATTGATAATCAATTAGCTAATTTAATATTGGCCATTCAATTGCAAAATCTGGGTTAATGGATACATCAAGGCCAACACTCGTACTGCGTGCGGAGAGCGTAATATTTTGCAGGCCCTCGATCGTCCAGGCCTCATAGTGCTCAGTAGTGATATAATTATTGGTTGTCGTCGTCTTTTTACATTGCGTAAATACCAAAAATAAGACACAACCCAGTAGCAGATTTTTCATTTCTGGTTGTTTGGCGTCTTACATATTAATGGTATTCCACGTTGAATTAACCTGGGCAGTTATCCTTAGTTTGTATCCGCTGGCTGATATTGCTAGAGTTGTGCCGGAACCTGAAAAAAACATGCCATCAATTATTTGAGGTGGAATAGATATAACAATGCTGCCGGAATTGTTCTTTTCAAAAATGGCCGCTACATTTTTTCCGGTATTGCAAAAGTTCTTCAACCAGACTTTATTGGTTATGCTCGCATCCTGCTCTATTGTATCGCGGTAAACAGGCACCGTTGTTGCAGAGCAGTTGGAATAGATGCCAATGTAAGGACCGCTAACAGACTGAATATCGTCAACTATTATATTAAAAGTGAATTTTTTCAGGCCTGTCTGGCTTCCGGTTGCATTAAGCGTAATCGGGTAAGTACCAGGTATGGCCGGATCAAGTCTATTGGAATCGAAAAACAACAACCGGTTACTGAATGTGGGATATCCCGATTTCGTCCAATTGTCAGCTAAAATTATACCAGAGGGTAAGGGTGAAAATTCCAGTGTTACTTTTTCCTGTATGGAATCATGGTAAACAACGGACATGGACATTTCTGCATACGTATTAATGCGGGAAAGCCTGATCTCAGCTAGCCCCTGTACTGTAAAACCGGGTTGATTAGTTATAGGAACATTATTGGTCACATTGGTTGTTTTTTTACAGCCAAACAACACAAAAACGGCTATCAGCAGGTATGGGTACTTTGCCATAAACGGTTTAATTTAAACGTAATTTACGTCGTTACCTGTTTATAGACGAATAAATGCATGAAGTGCTTTGGTATTTTCTCTAATAATCTTGAATATAGCATCGCTATCAGTTTTTCAACCTGCACGCCTTTGTGTAGCATTCTGCTAAAAGATAATCTACGGCTGCATTCAGGTCGTTAATTGTTTGCATTAAGGCCCTGTTGGTATAGTCGAGCGGCAATACATAGGTGTTGTTGAACTCTCCCTTATTATTCAGCTGAGAAAACCCATGGTAGGAAACCGTTACAATATTCTTCTTGGTGCCGGAAAAGCCAACTGTTGTTCCATTGCCAGCCCGTTTTGCCTGCTCCAGGTTAATACTTGTAAGTGTGGTATGCACTTCATTTTCTTCAATACCTGCCGCATTCATTTTCCCCTTAAAAATCGTTTTCTCATTAAAGAACAATTGAAAACCATGCTGGTAAACCATTATTTCATGCGATGCTATACCGGGCATCTTCTCCATTATCCAGTATTTATTGCATTGGTCATTAATGTAGCTAACCGCTTCCTGGGTAGAAGTGAACTTCTTTTGCTGCGCAAAACCTGATATGGTAAGCAGCGTAAGGCAAACAAATAATAAACGTTGGATCAGTTTCATAAAAACGCTTTTTGAATAACGAATTGAGTGTCAATTGTCATACAAACATACCCACGGTTGTTGTGCTGGTAAATGACCACAATCATATTGCAGAAGCCATATTCGGCAGCAAGATTGTTGCATTTATTGCTATATGTCTCTCTTTATTCGGGAAAAAAGATGCTCAATCTGGTGCTTTAGTTTTCGTCGCTGGTATGTATCACTTCTACCTTCGAGCTGAAAAAATTGAGGAACAATACAATGAATGAAACCATCATAAGCGCGTGAACACAAACCACTACTTTGCCCAGGTTACTAACGGGGTACATATCCCCATATCCTACTGCGGTTGAAGTAATGATGCTGAAATAAATGAGATCCCACACACTGAGTACTTTATTATTCAGTAAGCTAAGTCCGCCATAGATGATCGCAAAGTTGAAGCTGATTTCAATGTAGTTAAAAAACAGCATCAGTATGTTGCGCCGGTAAGAGCGTGGTTTTACAAAGATGTCAGAAACAAAGATGAGGGATGCAACGTAGCAGGTAGTCTCCGTTAACAGGTAGAACGAAATATAGACGACCAGTTTGTACCGGTACAAATCAGTAAAAAGAAAAACAAGTGGCAGAATAGTTTTAAACAAGACATAAAACTCAATGGCCACACTGCGTATAATAATTCCTTTCTTTCCGAAGTAATTCCGGATATGAATACCGGGGAAAATTATCTGGATAGCCACCAGCATCAGCCTTAACACTTTCTCGAAACCGACATCGTTATGCTTTTCGTTATTCCATATTCCCTTAAGATGCAACGAGAAATTCTGATATGCGGTATGCGTTGTCGGAATGTTGTAAGCAGGACTACCAAAAAACAATTTATACAGAACCTTCTTCATTATACATCAATATGCCCTTACAAGTTACTCCAATATTTGTCGCGAAACACTTACAAAGGTTCGTTTTTATGATGGACTGATGAGTATCACCATTATCGGAAAAGCGTAACGTCGCCCTTAATGATCACAGGGCTGCCCGAAGCGCATTCCGCTTCTATAACATAAACAAACACTTCTGACCGCAACAGTTTGCCGTTCACCGCATCCGAAGGCAGGGTTACGCCCTTGTAATTGCCATTCCAGCCAGCGGTAATATCATTGAGCTCTATATTGCTGCGCTCAAAAACTTTTTGCCCCTGGCGATTAAAAATGATTAACGACTTTAGCATGCCTACTCCCTTGCCCCTGGGGTAGAAAATATCATTTTCCCCATCTCCATTTGGCGAAAATGAATTGGGTATGAACACCCTGCTGCCATCGCAAAATACGGTAACATTAACGGTATCTCTTGCTTTGCAGCCCGTGGTGGCGGTAACAGTAATAATATAGCTGTCAGATTTTGACGAAGTAATGGTAGGGTTGAGGCAGATATCGCAGCTGAGTGCCGGGTTAGGGGTCCAGGCCAGCAAATCAATAAGCGTGCCGGTGGCATTTATGCAAATAGTATCGCCCTGCAGTACGCGGCGGTCTGGGCCCGCATCAATGGTTGGCGATGGGATGAAAGATATCAGCACACTGTCAGTATCCGCACAGGCATCCTTTTCCCGAAAGGTAAGGTCATCTACTCCAAAGTCATTGCCGGTCGCAAAACGGTTCCAGTCTATAAGCGATAGATTGGCCGTTGTGCTGCTGCCGCTTGTCCAGACAAAAGTGAAATACTTCCACACACCCACGGTGCCGAAATTGGTATCGAGCCCAACACTGGTGCCATCAACAACAAACTTAATAATAGGTGGAGGTAAAGACCCTGCATCATTATTCCATGAGGCATACCAACCGTCTATCCTGTAACTGGTAAATGGCTTCACGGTCACAGTTTCCTTCCAGAAGGCAGTATTAGCCGTCATTGCTCCGTTAGCAAGTAAAAAGCCTCCGGTGCCCGTAGTATGGTCGCCAAAAGATGCTGCACCGCTATAAACTGATGCCGGGTTGTTGCCAACGGTATAATTCCCTTCCGGGCAAATAGCGCACGGAGTAAGCCCGCCATAGGTATATTCACTTGTAAAGCCGGTATTACCCGCACTGAAGTCGCCATTCACAACGAGGTTAGCAAAGCCGGGGCTCATAACAATACATTTGTAATAGCCTGGTATGGTAGCATGCAGGGTAGGTGTAAGCGAATGCGGGTCAGAGATTCCGGTAGTAGGTATCCAGGAAACACTGTCAACAGGTATCGAGCCCTTTACAATTGCTTTCAGGGGAATATCATCGCCCCTGCATACCCGGAAAGAATCGGCGAGAAAAACAGTATCACAGCTTTGAGCCAATGCGCCCGCAAAACAACCAATAAGCAGAACAAAAGTGAATAAAGACTTCTTAAGGCACATAGCTTCAGTTTAGGGCGACGGTTGTTTTTGTATGTAACCGGGCATAAAGGTACATATATTTTGTGTGATATTTGAGAGGGCAATACCAGCTTCGTTTCTGCCGTTCGCAGAATTATTGGTACATCAGGAGCCCCGTCACAAACCAGGGATATAATTTCATAAATCAGTTTTATGTTAAAATATTTAACACAAAAACCCTGCCATTTTCATTGAAAATGAAATATAAATCAAATTAAAAATAAATTATTCACAGCCAGTTAATAGAAAGCCCTAGCAAAAGTTCACCATCTCCATAATTTTGTCCATTTTTAGTGGCTTTATTATAAAGTCTGATACCAGGTCTATGCTTTTGGCGCGTTCAATATCGTGCGGAGAAATGGAGGAGGAGAAAATGTATAGCTTATTTTTTTTCTGTATGTGCGGCTCCAGCTTTGTGTACTCTTCCAGAAATTCCCAGCCATCCATTATTGGCATGCTGAGGTCCAGCAAAATAATATCCGGCAGCAACTCGGTATTATCGGCAATCGACTTCAGGTAATCGATTGCATCAAGGCCATTTCCAAAATCTTTGAACGTTGTTTCTGTCGTAGCCGATTTTATAGTTCTCATCGTCAGATAGACCAATATTTTATCATCGTCAACAAGAAAAATGCTTTTCATAATGACTGGAGTTTCTGGTTTTTGAATTCAATAAAGAAAGTAGACCCCTCATTGGGTTTACTTTCCACCCATATAGTACCACCCATTGCTTCTACTTGTGTTTTGGTCATGAACAAACCAAAACCCTTCGCATTTGGGTTCTTATGAAATACCTTACCTATTTTAAAAAAGCTTTTGCCATGCTTTTCAAGGTCTATTCCAAGGCCGTTATCGCTTACCGACAATATTACACTATCATTTTCTTTTTTCGTAGCTATTCTTATTAAAGGTTTTCTTTCCGGCGCCCTGTATTTCAATGCATTACTGAGCAGGTTGTGAATAATGCTGAATATGTATTTTGAAGGAAATAGTATTACAGGCGCTTCATTGAAATCTATCTCGAATTCCGCCTGCGATTTGTTGGCCTCAAATTTCAATTCCTTAAGGGTGCGCTCTACATAATCTGTCAGCTTTATTTTTTCTGACTGCACCTCATGGTCCTGTTTTATTTGTATTGATTCAACCAATTCGCCGAAGGTGCCGTGCAGGTTTTCTACAACAGGTTTCAGCATCTTAATCAATTCCATGCGGTCAGTATCGTCTTCGCTTTCTTCGATATACTGCACAAGCATTGACATGTTTACCAATGGTGCCCGCAGGTTATGCGAAACAATATTGCAAAAGTCAGTAAGCTGGGTATTCTGCACTGAAAGTTGTTTCACCAGCACAGCCTGCTTATTCTCCATTATTTTTCGTTCGGTTATATCAATGCCATAACCAATAACCATGAGCAGTTCCCCATTCTCATTCCTAACCGGGAACAGCCTTCTTAAGTGGGTAATGGGCACACCATCAGGGTCGTTCAGTGTATCTTCCCATTTTATTTCCACGTTTGAATTTGCTGCAAGCAAAAAGCGCTCTCTTCTTCTCTGGGCCACATCTACACTGCGGTTGCGGTAAGCGGCATACTCAAAATCATCTTTGCCAATGATGAACTTACGCAGGTCTTCATCGCTAATGGCACCCGGATTCACGAAAAGGTATTTGTGGTTCGGGTCGAAAACTGCTATATCGGTAGGTAGTTTGTTAAGTATGTTTTCATAAAAAGCTTTCATATCGCCGCTAGCCTGGAAAATGCCATTTGTTTGGGCATCGGATTTGGCCAGCTGGCTATAGCTCAGGCTTACCAATGCGGAAGCCTGGCAGGCCAGTTTTTTCAGGTAATTGAAGTTGCCTCCGCTACCCGGAGCCGTATCCATCAGGCTCATAAAGCCTATTACCGCACCATCCATATTTTGTATGGCCGCACAGGTAAAAAACGAAATAGCATGTGCATCATCTGTAAGCTGCACATTCTGCCATTGCTCGTCATTTAAAATATTGTTGAAAGTAGCGCAGCCGTCAGCAGTAAGGTGCTTAAGGAGGAACGACATTTCGCCGGAGGTATGCGTAACATCAAAGCCAATTTTACTTTGGTGTATAAGCCCTTCGTCGGTAAAAAAAGAAATAGACGCTAGTGGCAGTCCAGATAATTGCAGGGCAATTTCAAGCAGCCCGTTGAGATCATTACCTATAGTGGAACAGGGAGTTTTTACTTCGTAAATGGCACCTATCCGCTCATCGATGAAGCTATGGTTTGAGTCTTTTTCCATGACAGGTATATTTTAGCAAAAGTTGAAGCGGTGCCTAGTAAAAATACTAAAACTGCGATAAGCATTCAAATTTGAAGGGATAAATTCTTGAATAAAAACAAATTTAAAACAATGGCAGTGATAATATGACGAATTGCGCATAAACGTCCCAGTATCAACTACTAAGGTTGGGGATTAACCATAATTAACGATCATAAGATTACAAGCTCAATACCTTCGTGCCATATCTAAATACAGTTGTATAATGCGAATTTTCTTAAACACCGCTTGTTTCATTTTTGTTGCTGCAAGTGCGGCTACTGCGCAGGAAGCCCCGAAAGCGGACACTGCAAGCAAAGTGCATGCGCTGAATGAGGTAAGTGTTAAGGCACAAAAAAATGCGTTAGAAACAGCCCCCGGAAAAACCATAATAAATGTACAGTCAATGGCTGGCAATACCGGTAAAAACCTGATTGACCTGCTGCGCAAATTGCCCGGCATAAGTGTTGATGGGCAGGGTAATATTTCCATGTCGGGCAAGCAGGGCGTACTGGTTACTATTGATGGCCGGCAAACGTATTTGAGCGGCGACGACCTGAAGAACTACTTGCAAAGCATTACAGCAGAAGATGTGGCACAGGTCGAGTTGATAACACAGCCATCAGCCCATTACGATGCGGAAGGGAATGCAGGTATAGTAAACATAAAAATGCGGAAAATAAAGAAACAGGGTTTTAATGGCATAGCTACTACCGCACACACCTTTAGTAAAATTTACGGATCTTTTACTACCCTGTTGCTCAACTACCGCATTAATAAACTGAACGTGTATGGCAGCATAAATTACCAGGATGCAAAGGGTACGGTAGATTGGAAAAATGACTTCAGATTCACCGACGCGGCAGGTGGTGCGCTCAGCACATCAGCAATGAAGGCAACGCCGCTTGAAAAGTTTGAAAAATGGAACGTGCGCATGGGTGCCGACTATTATTACGACACGAATACAACGATAGGCATAGGGGTAACAGGCGCCTACTACGCTAACAGAATGCACAGCACAATTAACACCACCAATAATGATGCAGTCGGCGGTTTGACTATGATGACGCGAAGTACTGACGAGTCGTCGCTGCGCAGGAATGGCGGAATAAATGCGTACCTGAAACATAGCTTCAGCAAAACATCTGAACTGAATATAAACCTTGACTACCTGGTCTTTACCCGTATAATGGACCAATACCTCAGTACTGAAGCAACGCAAGGCGGTATACCGCAGCCCGACCAGCTTACACTGCGCAGCAAGCTACCCATAAACATTCAGATATGGAGTGCAAAAGCAGATCATTCCCTTACGCTTGCCAGCGGCATGAAGATAGAGAGCGGCGCGAAACTGAGCCATGTGCAGGTTGATAATTCAGGATTGTACGATACTTATACCAACGGCAACTGGATATACGATAACACCCGTACGAACCACTTTCTCTATAACGAAAATATAAGCGCCTTGTATGTGAATGCCACCCGTAAAATAGGCGCATCAGGCAAGTGGGAAGGACAGGTAGGCCTCAGGGGTGAATTGGCGCAGATAACAGGCCTGCAGCAGGCTACAGCCGAAGGCTTTCACCGCGAAATGCCCGCACTTTTTCCTACAGCTTATCTGAGCTATACAAAGAACGAAAATAACAGCTTTGAGTTGAACTATGGCCGCCGCGTAGAACGTCCGCACTACAGTATGCTGAATCCATTTAACTACTATACCTTCTACAATACCTACCAGCGGGGCAATCCTGGTTTACTGCCACAGTATAGCCACAATGCTGAGCTGAAGCACGTATACAAAGGCAAGTTTACTACTTCGCTTAATTATACTTTGGTTACCGATAACCTCAGCAATATAGTAGTGCCTGATGCCGGCACACAAACTACTTATGGCATACCAGTGAATTTTGGTACTACCAAAATGGCGTCCCTTGTTTTAAGCTATAATGGCAAACCACGCAAGTGGTGGGACCTCATGGTAAACACACAGGCTAGTTATAGCACCTATTCCGGCCTTGTCGGGAGCGACGCGGTAACTAATGCCGGGCCTGGCATAGGAATATGGATGAATAACCAATTTACATTGGGTAAATGGATGGTGGATTGCTGGCTTAATTACAACAGTAATACGGTAAGCTCGCCGGTGACCAAAGACCTGCAGAATATGTTTATGAATTTTGGTGCTTCGCGTAAATGGTGGCACGAAACATTAACTGTAAAGCTGGCCGTTGACGACCCATTCTACATATACAGGAATGCTTATGAAAGTACACAACCCGGTCTGTATAGTAACAGCCAATTAAGACCCAATAGCCGCATTGCTACACTATCAGTCAGCTGGAATTTCGGTACCAAAGCAGCAAACAATTCCACGCACGACAGCAAAAGCCCAGAAGAAGTAAACAGACTGTAAACTATACATTGCACGCTTCGCGAAGCAACCTCACATGCCGCGTGTTATTATAACAACGTTGTTGTGAGGTTGCTTCGTACTATAAATATGTTTCCTAAATGTATTGGAATGTGCCGGAGCGTCGAATGTCGTTGACTTAGGAATGTCGCAGCGTTTTTGTTGCGCCTCTTAAATCCTGAATCAGATCTTAATTGCGCTTTGCACGATCTTTTAATGGCATTGCCCCGAAAGTCCCTACTTGACTTCGGTACTTTCCACCATTTTGTCGTGCTCTTCCTCAAGCGGCTCAAACAACTCTATCTTATTGCCGTCAGGGTCAATTATGTAAGCGAATTTACCGTACTCATGCACCTGCATTTCACCAATTTGTTCTATGCCTTCATTTTTAAGTTCGCCCAGCAACCACTCCAGGTTTTCCACCTGCAGATTCAGCATAAAATCTTTACTGCTTGGTTCAAAATACTTTGTGTCTTTCGGGAACGTGCTCCAAACATTGTAACCTTTTTTTTCGGGTGCATCAATGTGCCGCCATTCAAATGTGGTGCCATACTGGCTATTACTAAAGCCAAGGTGTTTTGCGTACCATTCGCGGGTCGCAGCAGGGTTATCGCATTTTACAAAAATACCGCCAAGGTTCGTTACTCTTTTATGCATGGTCTTGATTTGTTACAAACAGTGAATTACAACAGGCTAAAAATAACAAAAGTCCCGAGCGTTTATTTCGGGACTTCTGTAAAAATAATTTTATCAATTTATAACGTTCCGGCAAAGCTAACCAATGCAGCATGCAGGGCTACGCGGTTTGCCGCAAGATTTGGTTTCAACGCCCAAACCTGATTGTAAATAGTATATTGGTTGGTATTAACCGCAAGCGCCGCCGATGCTGCCGTTGAAGTAGAAGCTGATGCGATGTTTGCTTTGGTAGCGCCAAGCTCATTAATCATTAGGTCGTGAATAAAATTCCACCTTACTGTTGCATTAGCTATATCACCAACCGAAATTAAAGAATCTAATGTGTTGATCTGGGCTGTGAAAACTGATGCAGATACCGCAGACTGCGCATGAGCCTTCTGGAATGAACCAGCGGCTGTAAGTAATAAACAAGCAATTAAAATACGTTTCATCACCTTATTGTTTTAATTAAAGTTAAACAAAGTTATGTAAAAAAATCATCAATTCCTACATGGCAGGGGCTTGTGATTTTTTATCACAACTCCCTATTCTCCATCTAAGACAGCAGCACCCCCCCTGTATAGTTGGGTAGCATACCTTAAAGATGGCGAATTAATTTTTAACCCAAGGTTTAAATCAGGCCACTTTTTGTCAACTATCTCTATAGTTTTTGGGTCTGCAGCTATAATATTCGGCCACGGACGGTCAAAATTGTCAAATTTTTTGTTCTTACGGGTGCCATCCAGCCCCAGTATGTTTCTTTCGCTGCCACCAAAAAAGTTATCGCGGCGGGGGTCTAAATTATTACAGAACCTCCATAATACGTCGGCAATATCATCAGCCCTAACGGTATGCTCTACGTACAATATCATTTTTATACCCTTGAAGCCCGGCAGGCTGCAAATGCCCTCATGTACTTCCCGCACATGGCCAACCCTGTTCTTTTCCATCGCTACAAACAGCACAGGTATGCCCCATTCTTTGGCCAGTTTTTCATTAATGCCGGCAATTTCAGGGTACTTAGCCATAGCGTCCTTTACTGAAAATGCGCTATCCAGTTTAAAAGGCACCAGTGGTTCGGTTATTTCCTCATCCCATTTATGGGTACCATCAATGCACATTTTACCACCAAAGCCCAACTTAGAGCAACTGTGATCCAGCACATCCATTGGCCCCTGGCTAAAGTAAACATCCGTAACCGGGTTAATGTTATTGAAAACGTATTGTGCCAGCGTTTTGTAGTCATCTATCTTCACCTTGCCATCCGCCAGCACCAATATTTTATTGAACATCATTTGCCCGGCTCCCCACATAGCATTCATCACCTTCTGGCCCTGGCCCGCATATTCTTTATTAATAGTCGCTATTACCAGGTTATGGAATACGCCTTCAACCGGCATGTGCATATCGGTAATTTCCGGAACCATGGTCATTTTGATAGGCGCCAGGAAAATACGCTCCGTAGCCTTGCCTATCCAGGCATCTTCCTGAGGCGGTATGCCCACGATAGTAGCTGAGTAAATTGCATTCTTCTTGTGCGTAATAGCCGTAACATGAAAGCGTGGATACCAGTCAGGCAAAGAATAGTAACCCGTATGGTCGCCAAACGGACCTTCCCATATCAGCTCTTCATCAGTATCAACATAGCCTTCAATAATAAAATCGGCATCAGCAGGCACCTCAATTTCCGGTTGGGTAATGCAGCGTACCAGCTCTACCTTCTTTTTGCGTAAAAATCCGGCTAACATATACTCATCCACATTCTCCGGTAATGGTGCAGTAGCGGCATAGGTATAAACAGGGTCGCCACCCAGCGCAACCGCCACCGGCATACGTTTTCCTAATTTCTTGTATTCATTGTAATGGCGGGCGCTTACTTTGTGTTTATGCCAATGCATACCCGTCATATCTTTACTGAAAACCTGCATGCGGTACATACCTATGTTACGTATGCCGTTATTAGGGTCTTTGGTATGTATAGATGGCAAGGTAATGAAAGGTCCGCCATCTTCGGGCCAGCATTTTAATATCGGTATCTTGCTGAGGTCGGGGGTAGCCATTACTACTTCCTGGCAGGCGCCACGGCCACTGATTACCTTGGGCATCCATGAAGCGAACTGACCCAGCTTAGGTAGCATAGCCAGTTTTTCCAGCATACCGTTTTTAGGGGTCGATAGCATTTTGAACAAGCCCTCAATTTCATGCATTACATCGTCCAGTTGGTTTACGCCAAGGGCGATGCACATGCGGCGTTCGCTACCCATGCTGTTGATGAGCAGCGGGAAGTCGGTACCGGTATTTTCAAATAAAAGCGCCTTATTTCTATCGGGTGTTTTCGAAACCCTGTCGGTGATTTCTGCTATCTCCAGAACCGGGTCCACAAATGTCTTGATCCTTACTAATTCTCCGGCCTGTTCCAGTGCGTCAACAAAAGCCTGCAAAGATTTGTATGCCATGGCGCAAAGGTAAGTTTTGCGTTTTACAGTTGACTGTCAGCAATATTGGGTTTGGGATAGGGTGGTATTGGGGATATTAATAAATACCTTAGGAGTTTACACTTCTTCATCACCAGCCTTAAAGCCAATTCGTTTCCTAGGTGGGTTGGGTTCGTGTATCAATTGTTTTAATGCCGAGAAAATCATCTGTATATCCTCATCATGACCTGTTATCTTCTTTTCTATTTGTTCCAGTTTAAGTAGGATGTCTTTGTGTGTTACGAGCATTTCACGCAGGCGAACAAATATTTCAATAATATAAATGCTCATTTGGGTAGCACTTTCACTCTTAAGTATATTTGCGAGCATTAATACTCCATGTTCCGTAAACACATATGGTTGATACCCACCAAGGTGCTGCTTTGAAGGTATCGCATTTTGCGACACCATGTTTTCAACCTCTTCTTGGGTAAGCTGGAACATGAAATTATCAGGGAATCGCATTTTATTTCTTTTAACCTGCTCCCTTAATCGTCTCGGTTCGACTCCATAGAGTTCGGCAAGGTCTCGGTCCAGCATTACTTTCTGGCCTCTGACAACATAAATTTTACTGATAATTATTTCATCGGGTATAATAATAGACTTTTCCATTTATGTTACATTGGTTAATGCAAATGTACCATCTAAAAATTAAGATGCATATAAATGTTAGAAGGGGGTAATTATCACTATGTGATAAAATAAGCTACATTCGCTATGTAATTGAAGGCAAAAAATACTTTTATTTTTCCGTCTGAGTTTGCGACTCTATTTTCTTAAATTATCTCAATGAATAAGCTACCTACGCGAGAACAATTATTAAACCCTGTTTTGCAAGCCCTTGTTGAACTGGGCGGTTCTGGATCTATCGATGAAATAAATGAGAGGGTTATTGCTAACTTAACCATACCTGAAAGCTTAACGACAATTCCTCACCTAAAAGGAAAAGAAGGAGGACAAACCGAGCTAGAGTATGAATTAGCCTGGGCTAGAACAATGCTACGACAGAACGATTATATAGAAAATTCTAAAAGAGGTGTCTGGGCTTTATTAGACAATAAGCAAACAAGTATTTCTGAAATTAGCTTATCGACAATAAACTCCTCGACAGAAATAAAGGAAGAAATTGAAGAAAGTTGGAAAGCTAAACTCTTAAAAATCCTTATTGACAAGCTGGATCCTTCTGCTTTTGAAAGGTTAATTCAAAGATTTTTAAGGGAAAAAGGCTTTTCTCAGGTAGAGGTTACGGGACGGACAGGAGATGGAGGAATAGATGGCAAAGGAATAGCTAAAATCAACGGGATACTTAGTTTTCATATTGTTTTCCAGTGTAAGAAATATCAAGGTGCTGTTTCTGCAGGGCATATCAGAGATTTTCGAGGCGCAATGGTTGGGAGAACAGATAAAGGTCTATTTATTACCACCGGATATTTTACTCGTGACGCAATCAAGGAGGCCAATAGAGACGGCACACCAACGATAGACTTAATTGACGGAGAAAAGTTAGCAGAAAAATTAAAGGAGCTAGGTCTTGGTGTTAATATAAAATTAATAGAAAATATCTCGATTGACGAAAAATGGTTTGAAGGAATCTAGATCTTTATGGATATAGTAAGAATTTTATCGGAACAGGCAATTGAAAATTCGTGCAGAGTATGGATTTCTAGAAAGCATAATTATTCTACATGGATTTCAATTGAACAAGAAAAAATGATTTCTGCTTTTGATGATGCTATTAACGAAGCTAATTATTTAGACTGCATTTGGTTTGAAGGAAATAGAAATATTCCTGCTGTCTTTAAAATATGTGAAGGTGGCAACTTTATTGAGGCAATCTACCGATTATTGACGTTCAAGAAGTTGATACCGCCCTACGATACTTCCTATTTTTTGATTGCCTCCGATTCCTTAGAAAAAGAAATTTCGTTAGAATTAAAGAAGCCAGTTTTCAGAAATTTTGAACCTATAATTATTCCACTCTCTAAATTAGAGAATCATAGTTATCTGGTTAAGCAGCTTGGTTAAAGTTCTATAGATGAGTGTGAGACCAATCATGTCAAATTGAAATCTTTAGCAACTCAATAGATTCTGAATTCCCCCGGATTCTGATCATAAAACATTTGGAAAATGCCTGCTGTTATGGAAATTGAACACTCTACTGGGTTACACCTTGACTATCGCGCATGAAAATTTTTATGGAGTTAGCAATGCATTGCGCTTGCCATAAATCTGCACACAATTTAAACTAGTCGGGTACGGATTCACCATCGGCGTAACGGAATTAAATTACACAGTGGACAGGTCATAGCAGTAAACACCCTCGCAAAAATGAATAAACTAATATTCCCGATTTTAGTACTGGTTGCCCTATCAGCTTCAGGGTTTAGCAAGCGCAATATAGTAACGAAGGAATACCCGGTAAAAGCCTTCTATGCCGATTTGGATAAACCTTATCGTACGCCGCCGCGCAGTGCCAGGGATACTATGACTTTTGAATATGACAACTTCCTTTACTTTAAGCAGAAGGATTCAGCTATAGACCTGGAGTACTATGCGCTTTTTAGCAAAGATATTTTTGAATTTTTCCGGGGCGAGGCCTCCTTTCAACCCCTGCAAAATAACCAGACTGCGAAACTTAATAGTGCGGAACCAGTGCTGATAAGGTACAACGGACAATATTACCCTCTTAAAACAGACATTACTTTACCGCATCAAAGCCTGCCAGCGCGCCTGCATTATCGTTTAACTGGCGGCTTTGTGTACCTGCTGATTGAAGCCAACATTTTGTCAATGAACCCTCCAACACCAGTAGGGTTTTGTTATATCTTTCTCAAATTCAAGAACAAGCAACTCTTGAAGCAGCACCAGTTTTATTCAGCGGACAAAGTTGACTTCGGGCAGTATATAAAAAATCGGTAGGGCAGTGTAATGTCTGCAATTTGCCGCGGCTGCACAAAGTACTATGAAGGTGCTGTTGGTGACTCACAAACCTATTTTAGTTTATCTTTATCGGTAACGAAAACTATGCATTATGTGCAACAGAGTTGCAACTCCCAAAGAAGATCAAATTCGTGGTTACTTTGATAAGGAAGTACCTAACAGCAGGCACCTGGTTAAAATAACCCCGTCAAAACATTATTTCTATGCCGATGGGTTTGATATGCCGATGGTGCCTTTTGAAGCCGGGGAAAACCCATGCCAAATTGAGCCTGCAATGTGGAAGCTTTTACCCAATTGGGTAAAGACACTGGAAGAAGGGTATAAGTACGCCAATACATTGAATGCCCGCAGTGAAGAGATATTTGACAAGCCGACATACAGAAACAGCATTCTTAAAAGCCGGGGTATAATGTGGGTGGCCGGTTATTTTGAACCACACCATCCGAAGGCGAAAGTATCTATACCGTATTTTGTAAGCCGTAAAGACGGCCTCCCGATACCATTGGGTTGTGTTTACAACAACTGGACGGACCAGAGCACCGGTGAAGTGATAAGAACAGTATCAATAATTACCACTGACGCCAATCCGTTTTTGGCCAAGATACACAATGATGGGTTGCGCATGCCGCTGATTATTACACCCGATAAGCGCGACCAATGGTTTAATGCCCGAACCCGCGAAGAAGTTACGCAGTTGTTTACAGTATACGGTGGCGACGATCTGCAGGGGTGGCCCGTTGGTAATTATTTAAACAAACGCGGCGTAGAAAAGAATACGCCACAGGCATTAGAAAGAGTTGACTATCCTGGTTTTATTTTACCGTAGAATTAGCTCATCAACACAGCCCATTAAACTTCTTATGATGGACCGTCATCAAAATTATTTTTCACGGTTTAGGTAGAGACGCAAAATCTTGCGTCTCTGCAGCTTTGGGTCTGTTTATCGCCGGATAAATTAATAAAATTGACAGCAGCTTATTATTAGACGCGCATCACTTTACTGCATCAAACAAGGGCAATCAGAAATGATTGCCCTTGTAAATTTTTATTAGAAGTGACGTTGATTAACCTTCAATTTACACCTATTCAGTTTCCATACCCAACTCGACAAGTTCGGGGCGGTTAACTTTTATTTTATTAATGCCGCCATCAACACTGGCTACAAAATGGTAGCCCTTTGCAGCCAGGAACGATGCCGCTATCATAGAGCGGTAGCCACCGGCACAGTAAATAAGCCAATTGCCCTTTATATCCAGCGCAGTATATGCATCAGCCAGTTGATTCAACGGTATGTGTACAGAACCTGCAATGCGGTCTTTAGCTACTTCCCTGCGGTTTCTTACATCCAGCAATTCGTAGGCGCCACCTGCAAATGCATCCTGCAAATCAATGCTATCCACTATCGGGATATTACCGCATTCCTGTTTGGCTGCAAACCATGCTGCCATGCCACCTTCCAGGTGCCCCAGAACATTGTCGTAACCAATGCGCGCTAAACGCTCTACAGCCTCATGCTCTTTTCCGGGCTCTGTTACCAGTAATAATGCTGCACCGGGTTTTACAAATGTGCCCACCCAAACGGCAAAATCTCCTGTAAGGCCAATGTTCAGTGCGCCGGGAATAAACCCGCCGGCAAAATTGGTAGCGCTTCTGGTATCTACTACTACTGCGCCATTCAACTGCAGTTCCTTAAAGCCATCAACAGTTAGACCCTTCATGCCTTTCTCCAATACTTCGTCAAAATTGGCACAGCCGGTTTTATTTATTGTAGCATCACTAAAGAAGTAACCCGGTATAACGGGTTGGTCAGTAGTAATAGCTTTAATGAAGTCATCTTTTTCTGTCAGCTTCAGGGCATAGTTAAACAGTTTCTCCTTACCTATTGTAGACTGCGAATCAGTGCTGATGTTCTTTCCGCAGGCTGACCCTGCACCATGGCCGGGGAACACTACAATATCGTCAGCCAAAGGCTTTATCTTATTCTTAAGCGAGTCAAACATAATTGCCGCCAGCTCTTCTTTACTCAGGTTACCACTCAACAGGTCGGGGCGGCCAACATCACCTATAAACAGCGTATCGCCGGTAAATATGGATTCAGCCTTGCCCGTTTTATCGCGGAGTAAATAGCATGTTGATTCTATAGTGTGACCAGGGGTGTGCAGAATTTCTATGTGCATATTACCCAGTGCCAGCAACTCACCATCTTTCGCTATAAAGGCTTTATAGGCAGGGTTCGCATCCGGCCCAAAAACAATAACAGCACCGGTTTTGTTCGCGAGATCAATATGGCCCGAAACAAAATCAGCATGAAAATGCGTTTCTAAAACATACTTAATTACAGCGCCTCTTTCCTTAGCAAGTGCTATGTACGGTTCCGGGTTCCGGAGCGGATCAACAATAGCGGCTTCGCCGGCAGATTCGATATAATATGCCGCCTGCGCAAGGCAGTTCGTATAAATCTGTTGTATGTGCATAAAACGATCTTTTAATGACACTTAAAATATTCAAACGATTCCAGGCAGCTGTTGCAGCGGTATAACGATTTGCAGGCGGTAGAGCCAAAACGGCTTACCATGCTGGTGTGTTCGCTATTGCAGATCGGGCAATGAATTACATTGTCTCCGAACCTGGCTTTATTGCAGGAAGAATGCAGTGGTGGGGCTATACCGTACTTGCGTAGTTTCTCCCTTGCTTCATCGCTCATCCAGTCGGTTGACCAGGCGGGGTCTAGTGTAAGGGTCACTTTCGCAGGTGCAATATCATGTTGCTCCATCATCCCGAGGATATCCTGCTCTATCCTGCCCATCGCAGGGCAGCCGGTATAGGTCGGTGTAATAATGATATCGTAGCCTTCCTCAGTAATGACAACATCGCGCAACATACCCATTTCCTGTATACTCACTACCGGTATTTCCGGGTCGGGAATACCAGCCAGCAGATCAATGATCTGCGATTTGGTGTAGGTTGTGTTTACCATATTGCTTCAGGATAAGTGCGATGCAGGTACTGCATTTCTGTCAACATGTGGCCAAGGTATTCTGTATGGAGCCCCTGGCGGCCACCTGTTTGCTGATAATCGTCCGCAGGCAAAATGAGTTTTGCTTCACGCAAAATTGCTTCGATATTTTCTTGCCACTTCGTTTTTATCTGGCTTACATCAGCAGCCATTCCTTCACTAAGCAGCAATGCATCGGCATCAGTTGTTTCAAAAAGGCCACCAGTATAAGACCAGAGTATATTCAATGCACTTTGTGCCCTGCGGTTACTTTCTTCTGTGCCATCGCCCAGCCTTATTACCCATTCTGACGTATGTGCCATATGGTAACGTGCCTCCTTAACTGCCTTAGCGGCAATTGCAGCGATTTCTTTATCGGAGCTTGATACCAGCGCGGCATAAAGGAAACATTCAAATGTTGAAACCAACATCTGCCTTACCATTGTAAACGCGAAATCAGCGTCTGGCAATTCTGAAATAAGGTCATTCCTGTATTCGCGCTCTGCCCTGCGATACGCCATATCATCGGCGGTTTTACCGTGGCCGGCTACCTTGCCTGCATATTGCAGTAACAGTTGCGCCCTGCCGGTCATATCCAGCGCCATATTAGTAAGCGCCAGGTCTTCCTCCAGTATCGGGGCATTGCTGCACCATTCTGACAACCGGTACGATTGTACCAGGGCATTATCGCCCAGGCGCACACAATAGTTATATAATGCTTGTTCTTTTGTCATAGCATGAGTTTTTTAAATCGCCTTTGCGCCCTCCGGCATGGTATAAAATGTTGGCAAACGGTATATCTTATCGTTAGATGGATCAAAGAGCATTTCTTTATCGCCTGGGTTGGATGCCACTATCGATTCAGACGGCACTACCCAGATACTTGTTCCTTCGCCCCTGCGCGTATAGGTGTCGCGGGCATTCTGCAGCGCCATCTTCTTGTCAGCAGCGTGTATGGCTCCGGCATGCACATAATTCGCACCGGGTTTTACTTGTGTAAATACTTCCCAGCTAGGAAAATCAACTTCGTTGGTCATTGTTGAAGGTTTTATAAATTATGCAATTGATTTTTGTTTCGCACTATATGCCGCCGCAGCTGCTCTAACCCATGCACCATTTTCATGCGTCTTTTTATGGTGTGCAATGCGTTGGGTATTGCATGGGCCATGTCCGCCTATCACCCTTTGAAACTCAGCCCAGTTAATAGGGCCATGGTCGTAATGACCTTTTTCTTCGTTCCACTTTAATTCAGGGTCAGGAATGGTAAGGCCAATCACTTCAGCCTGCTGTACGGTCTTATCTATAAATTTCGCGCGCAACTCGTCGTTCGACTGGCGTTTTATTTTCCACTTGAAGGCATCTCCTGTATGCGGTGAGCTGCTATCGTGTGGGCCGAACATCATGAGCGATGGCCACCACCATCTGTTCATTGCGTCCTGCGCCATTTCGCGCTGGTCAGCCGTGCCCCGCATCATATTGGCCATTATCTCGTAGCCCTGGCGCTGGTGGAAACTTTCTTCTTTGCAGATGCGCACCATTGCCCTGCTGTATGGGCCGTATGAAGTGCGTTGTAATGATACCTGGTTCACAATGGCAGCGCCATCTACCAGCCAACCTATTGCACCAACATCAGCCCAGTTGAGCGTAGGATAATTAAATACGCTGGAATATTTCGCTTTACCCGAATGCAGCTGAGCTATCATTTCCGATCTTGAAATACCAAGCGTTTCCGCAGCGCTGTAGAGGTATAAACCATGGCCGCACTCATCTTGTATCTTGGCCAGTAATATTTGCTTGGCGCGCAATGATGGCGCGCGGGTTATCCAGTTGCCTTCAGGCTGCATGCCTATCACTTCAGAATGGGCATGTTGCGACATCTGGCGGATAAGATGCTTCCGATAGCCTTCCGGCATCTCGTCGCGCGGCTCAATCGCCTGGTCATTTTCCATCTTATAGTCGAAAGCGCTCAGGGCAACTTCCTGAACAGCTGTATTTTCGTTGTGTTCCATCATTACTGATTTTTTAAGATAAGCATAGTGTTTTTATAATGTACCACGGCGAGCCTGCTCCGCTTCTATCGATTCAAATAGCGCCTGGAAATTTCCTTTACCGAACGACCTTGCACCTTTACGCTGAATGATCTCAAAGAACAGGGTAGGCCTGTCTTCTACCGGCTTGGTAAATATCTGCAGCAGGTAACCTTCTTCATCGCGGTCAACCATAATGCCAAGGCTTTTTAATATCTCCATGTCTTCGGCTATCGTACCAACCCTGTCACCAACAGTGTCATAGTATGCTCCCGGTACATGTAAAAATTCAACACCGCGGCTTTTCATTTTAGATACGCTAAATACAATATCGTCAGTCGCCACGGCTATATGCTGGCAACCCGGACCTTTATAAAAATCGAGGTACTCTTCTATCTGCGACTTCTTCAGCCCTATAGCTGGCTCGTTAATAGGGAATTTGATGCGGCCATTTCCGTTGGTCATCACCTTACTCATGAGCGCGGTGTAAGATGTTGAAATGTCTTTGTCATCAAACGTTACCAGGTTGGCAAAGCCCATTACTTTTTCGTAGAACTGCGACCATTGGTTCATTGCGCCCAGCTCTACATTACCCACCATGTGGTCAATGTATTTTAAGCGGGTAGGTTCAGGGTTGTATTCTGACTTCCATGCCTCAAAACCCGGCAGGAATATGCCTTTGTAATTTTTCCTTTCTACAAAAACATGTACGGTATCTCCGTAGGTGTGTATGCCTGCTGTAATTACCTCGCCATTTTCATCGCCATGTGTCTGTGGCTCAAAATATGGTTTTGCACCCCTCGATGTAGTTTGCAGAAAGGCATCCCGAGCGTCATCAACCCAAAGGGCTATCACTTTAATACCATCGCCATGCTTTTTCACATGCTCGGCAACATCGCCGGTATCAGTAAGCGGAGTGGTTAGTACCAACCTTATTTTATCTTGCTGCAACACATAAGAAACCCTGTCTTTAACCCCGGTTTCAAGGCCGGCATAAGCTACCGACTGAAAGCCAAATGCTGTTTTATAGTAGTGGGCAGCCTGCTTGGCATTCCCTACATATAATTCTACATAGTCAGTGCCATTGATAGGGAGAAAGTCAGCAGCTTCGCTGAAAATCTTTTCTATGCCGTAGTTGTAGTTAGCTACTTCTGTCAAATTTTTCATGCTAAAAAAGTTATTCTGTTAACCATGATTTGTAATAGTCCGGAACATCGATTTTCATTGCCTCTTCTGTAACCATCATTGGCTGAAAAGGATCAATCATCACAGCCAGTTCGTTTGTTGCCGTTTTACCTATGCTGCGCTCAATAGCTCCCGGATGTGGCCCGTGTGGTATGCCACCCGGGTGCAGGGTCAGTTGGCCTGCTTTTATGTCGTTGCGGCTCATAAAGTCGCCGTCAACGTAATACAGTATCTCGTCGCTGTCAATATTACTGTGGTGGTATGGTGCAGGTATAGCATTAGGATGATAGTCGTACAGCCTTGGGACAAAGGAACAAACCACGAAGTTTTTGCTCTCAAAAGTCTGGTGCACGGGCGGCGGCATGTGTATGCGGCCTGTTATCGGCTCAAAATTAAAAATGGAAAATTTGTAAGGATAATGGTAACCATCCCAACCTGCCACATCAAAAGGATGGTTGGCATATACATAAGGGAACATCATCCCTTTCTTTTTAATAAAGATGTCAAACTCGCCCTGCTCATCGAATATTTCAAGATTTTCCGGGCGTTTAATGTCGCGCTCGCAGAAAGGTGAATGTTCCAGCAATTGGCCAAAGTCATTCCTGTAGCGGCGTGGCGTAAAAATAGGGTCAGCTGATTCTACAAACAGAATGCGGTTGTCTTTACCGTCAAATTCTATCTTGTAAACAGTTCCACGGGGTATAATAAGGTAGTCGCCGTAAGCAAACTTGAGTGAGCCGTACATCGTGCGCAAAGTGCCGCTGCCCTTATGGATAAACAGCATTTCGTCAGCGTCGGCATTCTTATAAAAGTATTCAGTGGAATTCATCGGAGCGGCCAGGCCAATTTGCATTGCGGCATTCACCAGCAATACTTTACGGCTCCTTAAATAGTCATGCTCCGGTTTTACATTTAATCCCATAAAGCTCATGGCATTGAGGCCATTATCTATCGCAATAGCAGGTTTTACCGAATAAGGATCACCTTTTTGTTTTACGCGGGTTGGTGGGTGCAAATGATATACCAGCGAAGAAAGGCCACCAAAACCTTGCGTGCCAACTAACTCTTCCTGGAACAATTTGCCATTTAGCTGGCGGCTAACGGTATGGCGCTTATCGGGAACTAATCCCAAACTATGATAAAAAGGCATTAGAGAATATTTTGGATATGCAAACGTAATTATCACCTTCCCGCGGAATGATGACCGGGAGCAGAAAAAAAAATGATTTTCATCATGTTGTTGGGCTATGTAAATAGCTGACTGGTAGAAGTGCATAAACCTGCCTGCACTTACCGGCAGGTTTATGCCGGAGAAAAAACAGTTTGTAAATATTTTATGTACATTTAGTAAACATAAAAATCACACACATGAAAAACCTCGTAAAAGTATTAGCGCTCGGAGCGCTGCTGGCAGGTGGCTACAAAGCCAGTGCGCAAACAGAACTAACCTATTACACAAGCATGGGCACCTTTAAAGTTACCCTCACCGATACCAAAACACCAAGAACGGTAGATAGCTTTAAAGCCCGCGTGCTGCATAAATTTTATGATGGCCTGATATTTCACCGGGTTATAGCTGGTTTTGTTATTCAGGGCGGCGACCCACTGGGTACCGGTTATGGCGGCCCGGGTTATTACACGCCCGACGAATTTGATACTTCTTTAAAGAATGTAACCGGTTCCATAGCTATGGCTAATTCAGGCGCAAATACCAATGGCAGCCAGTTTTATTTTAACCTGGTGAACAATGCCTCGCTTAATGGCGGGTACACTGTATTTGGTATGGTTACTTCCGGCCTTTCTGTAGTGCAGAATATAGGCCTTGTGGCGGTAAACAGCGCAAGCAAACCACTTACCGATGTTGTTATTGATAGCATAAGGATAACAAAATACCCGGCAGCAGTTGCGAACATAGCTAATGAGTTGAACGTAGCTGTTTACCCAAACCCGTGCCGCGGCTCATTTAATGTGGAGCTGCCCGAAGTAGCAACCAGGGTAGAAGTACTCAGCGTGAGCGGGCAGGTAGTATATACTGCATCAGCGAAGGGAGTGCTGAAAATTGATCTTAAAAACCAACCTGCCGGCTTATACATGGTACGCGGCAGCAATGCAAACGGCAGCTTTGAAAGAAAGGTAGTAGTGCAGTAGTTTGCTGCACTGCCTGGAAGCTTGTTCATCAGCTATTTCATTAGTCTCGTCTAAACCAGGCATACACGATACCATCCAGTCAAACTGAAAGATGTTATTCTATAAACGAAAAGAGGTTGCCCCAGCGAACGGAGGCAACCTCTTTTTAATTGTAGTATTTATCAGCCGTTTACCGGTATGCGCTTCAACGTTTCCAGCAAATACTTCCAGAATTTCTGCACCGAAGATATCTGCGTGCGTTCGTCAGGGGAGTGCGCACCATAGATATTCGGACCGAAAGATATCATTTGTATATCGGGATAATTCTTACCTAATATACCACACTCCAGTCCCGCATGAACTGCGTTTACGTGAGCAGGTTCATTAAACATTTCCTGGTACAGATTGCTCATCAGTTTAATGATTGCAGCATCAGGGCGCGGCGCCCAGCCCGGGTAGCCACCGCTCAGGTTTACCGAAGCGTTCATCAGCTCAAAACTGCTGGTAATAGCATCTGCAAGGTCATCTTTCTCACTATCTACTGAACTGCGTGTGAGGCACTGAATATTGTAGGTGCCGTCCTGTACCTGTATGCGCGCCAGATTATTAGAACTTTGCACTAAACCCTTTATTTCGGGGCTCATTCTGTAAATACCATTAGGGCAGGCATATAGAGCACGCAGCAGTTGCTGCTGGAATGCGGCATCCATAACACTTGCAGGCAATGCCGCAGTTGCTACATTTATGGTTAGCGCAGCATCCGTTACTTTATACTCTTCTTTTAATATGGCGCCCAATGCATTTACAGCAGCCGTAACCGCAGCAACATCACCTTCGGCTACAACAATTACCGCAACTGATTCGCGTGGAATAGCATTGCGTAAACTGCCTCCATTTATAGAAGCTATACTGATGTTGTGCTCTTTGGTTAATTTAAGCAGTATGCGGTTCATCAGCTTGTTAGCGTTACCGCGACCCAGGTGTATATCTCCGCCGGAGTGGCCGCCGGTTAAACCCTTAACGCTTACCTGAAGTGCCGCACCACCTTGTGGCTTAGTCTGGGCGTAACTGCCGGTAGCAGTTATATCAATACCGCCAGCGCAACCAATGGTTAATTCGTTGTCTTCTTCCGTATCAAGGTTCAGCATTATTTTACCATCCAGCAGTCCGCCTTTTAACGATAGTGCGCCCGTCATGCCGGTTTCTTCATCAATAGTAAATAGTGCTTCCAGCGCCGGGTGTGCAATGTCGGTCGCTGAGAGTAACGACATAATAGCTGCAACACCGATGCCATTGTCAGCACCCAATGTAGTACCCTTTGCTTTTACCCAATCGCCATCTACATACATGGCTATACCTTGTGTATCAAAGTCAAATTCGGTATCGCTGTTTTTCTGGTGCACCATATCCAGGTGGCTCTGCAATACTACCGTCTGGCGGTCTTCCATACCTGCCGTTGCCGGCTTTTTAATAATTACATTGCCTACTTCGTCAACCATAGTTGGCAGGTTCAGGCTTTCGCCGAAGGCTTTTATAAAGGCAATTACTCTCCCTTCTTTTTTTGATGGGCGAGGCACAGCGTTAAGGTCAGCAAAATGGTTCCACAAAGCCGTGGGCGCTAATTGGCGAATCTGTTCATTCATATTTCTATTGCTTTAAGCGATTGCTAAAGTAAGGAACATTGACGCAATAAAGTAGAACAGCGAATTGTTCTTTTATTGCGTAGTGGTTGACTTTTATTTGGCTCAATAGGGGCCATGTCGTGCTATTTCTGTTGTACTATATAAAGCCTATCGGGATAACTTAAAGCATACTAAAATCCCTAATAAAAGCATAAAGTCAGGTATTTTAGCGCGAAATGAAAATATTTTTATGTATATTTGTGTATTATTCATTTTTAATACAAAGTAAAGTGCAACAAGGTACAGTAAAATTTTTCAATGAAACCAAGGGTTTCGGTTTCATTACACCATCAGCAGGTGGTGCAGACATCTTCGTTCATGTTTCAGGTCTCGTTGACGAGATTCGTGAGAACAGTTCAGTGTCTTATGAAGTACAAAATGGTCAGAAAGGTTTAAATGCAATTAACGTTCGCGTTAATTAATATTATTCAGAATTTTATCATTTTCAGAGCCCCGCAATGCGGGGCTTCTTTATTTTGTAGTAGTTGTCTTTTATAGTTCTTAAGGAGCACCACACCGTCCCCATTGTCTGCTTCGCATGAAAGAAAAATACCTCCGCCTTATGGTAAACTTTATTTCGTCAATGTTTCTTACCTACTTCTACAGCAACAAATACGCAAGGTCATAGCTATAAATTTACTCATTCCCTATAAATACAAAAGCCCCGCATGGGGCTTTTGTATTTATAGAAATTGTTACTGAAAAATTAATATCCGAAGATCTCATCAAGCGAAAGCACTTTTACTTCGCCAACTTTTTTAAGGTCGTCGGCAGCTATCTTTTTGTCAGATGCTACAATGCAGTAAGTGTATGGCTTGCTGGCAATATTATCGGCATGGAATTGCTTAATGTCATTGAATGCCATTTTATCCATCTTATCATATATGCGCTTGCGAACGTCTTCGTTAAGGCCGCGGCGCTCTGCTGCCAGGTAGTTATAAATAACAGCATCCTGCGTTATGCGCTCGGTTTCAATGTCCTTCTTAATAGCCGATTTAGCGGTATTAAAGTTGATCTCTACATTCGGCAGTTCGTTCAGCAGTTCGTTCATCGCTTTTATCGATTCGTTGAACTTATCTGCCTGGCAACCTACATAGGCCAGTATTGCATAAGGGTCTTCTTTTTTCTCTGGTGTGCTGTAGTTAGCATAGGTGGAATAAGCCAGTGCCTTGCTTTCCCTTATCGTCTGGAAAACCAGGCTACCCATACCACCACCAAAGTAGCTGTTGAACATATCAATAACCGGTTGTTTGGTGGCATCGTACCCAGCTATGTTGCGCACCCAGCGTATTTCGCTTTGTACCATGTCGTAGTTGGCAAATAATACCTGGTTTTTGGTTTGTGTAGTATAGTTGAACACCTTAGCCGCTGTAAATGGTTTGAACATTACCGGCATTTTATGCACATTGCCTAAGGCTGTTGTTAGTGCGGTTAAAGATGACGGACCATAGTACAATACTCTGTGGCTGTAGTTATTCATGCTATGCAGCATATCAACAAGATCTGCACTGGTAATACCACCAAGTTCAGCATTGGTGAGCACATTATTGAATGGGTTATCCGATCCGTAGCGTGCGTAGTTGGTAAGGCCCTGCATAATAGCGCCTTTATTGTTCTTAGCATCGGTGCGAGATTTGTTGAGGCGTGCCTTCAGCGAAGTAAGCGCGTCTTCATTCGCAACACAGTTGGAAACCAGGTCTTCAAATAATGCGGTAGCCTTATCGAAGTTCTCCTGCAGGCCTTCAATGCTCACGGTAGTAAATTCACCGCTGGTATTTACATTAAAGCTGCATGCCAGTTTATAAAACTCTTTAGAAATCTGTTCTGATGTTTTAGTTTCTGTACCCAGGAACTGGAGGTATTGCGCTGCAATAGCGAGGCGCTTATCATTCCAGGTACCCATTTTGTAACGGTAAGCCATACGGAACAATCCATTCTCGTTATTGTGTACATACAATACTTCTGCCGGGCCAAGGTTAGCTCTTTGCAGATCTTTGTTATAGTCCAGCCAAACTGGTTTCAGCGGCTCAACTGGCATGCCATTCACCGTCTTAACAAAGTTCGATTGTTTGCCTGCATTGGTTTCCACAGCCGTAATAGCAGGTTTAATCACCTTAACTACATTCTTGTCTTCGCCTTTGCGCTTGTATACTACCACATAGTTATTGGCGAAATATTTTTTAGCAAAAGCGGTAATATCACTCTTGGTTATTTTTGAAAGGCGCTCAATGTAATCAACATCTTCAGCCCAATCTTCTTCTGATGTAAAGGCGCTCATCAAAGCCCTTGCGCGCGAGCCGTACTTTTCGCTCAGCTGCATCATCGCCTTTTTGTTATTGTTGATGATAGATACCACCAGGTCATCATCAAAATTGCCTGCCTTCAGATTGTCAATTTCACCCAGCATCAGCTTCTTAACATCTTCAAGGCTCTGGCCCTGTGTCGGGTTGCCCCTCAGCTCCATGTAGCCATAGTCAATAAGTATATCAGTGCCGGCTGAAGCGCGCAGCAGCTTTTGCTTTTTAACCAGGTTAAGATCTATTAAGCCGGCACGGCCATTGGTCAATATCTGGCTAACAATGTCTGCCAGTATGGCGTCTTTTTCATGTACGCCCGGCATACGGTAACCTATCGCAACATTTTCAGCATCCGGACCAAATACTTCTTTTTCAATAGGAGCAGTAATAGGTGCTTCCGGGGTAAAAGTATATTTAGGTACTTTAGCCGATTCCAGGTGAGAGAAATAGTTATCAATCACTTTTATCAGTTGGTCAGGTTCAAAATCACCGGCTACTATAATGCCCATATTGTTGGGTACATAGTAAGTTTTGAAGTACTTCTTTATCTCAAGCATAGAAGGGTTCTTCAGGTGCTCAATGGTGCCTATGGTTGTTTGTTTACCATAGTTATGGTTCTTGAATAGTTCAGCAAGCATCAGTTCCGATACCTTACGGCCATCATTATCGAGCGTGCGGTTCTTTTCTTCGTAAACTGCTTCCAGTTCGGTATGGAAAATACGGAATACAGGTGCATGGAAACGATCGTACTGCACCTTGAAGAATTTATCTGCTGCATTGGCTGGTATATCTTCGGTATACACAGTTTGCTCGAAAGATGTAAAGGCGTTGGTGCCTTGTGCACCCATCGCACTCATCAGTTTATCATACTCATTGGCGATGGCGAATTTTGATGCCACACCTGACACCGAGTCAATACGGTGATAGATGGCGGCACGCTTTGTTTCGTCCTTGGTATGGTTGTATTCTTCGTAAAGATTGTCAATGGCATCGAGCAATGGCCTTTCTTTAGCACGGTCAAGTGCACCATAGTTTTCAGTGCCTTTAAACATCATGTGCTCCAGGTAGTGTGCAAGGCCGGTATGGTCAGCCGGGTCAGTTTTGCTGCCCGCCTTAGTGGCTATATACACCTGCATACGTGGCTCTTTAGTAGTAGGGCTCAGTATTACCGTCATGCCGTTGCCGAGGGTGTAGAACCTGGTCTGCATAGGGTCGTTGGTAACATACCTGTATTTATAGCCCGCCGCTTTGGCGTCTTTCCATACATGCTCCTCCTTTGCTGCCGCAGAGCCAGCCACCAGGAGGCCAAGCGCCATTGATGCAATTTTAAGATTTTTCATTTTTACTTAATGTTTAATGCGACAAAATAAGGAATTTTGGCCGTATTGTTGACCCTTGCGCTGACCACAATCTCTATTTCCAGAACAAGCCCACAAGCGAAGCCTGGAAATGTACAGGCGGTAGCATTAATGTAACGGCGCTACAGGCTAATAAAGTTACCGGCACATTTACGCTCAATCTTTCCGGGGCCGTAGGTGCAAAAACCGTTACGGGCACATTTGATGCCAATGAACCGCAGGTGAATTTGTAGGAACGCATAGTTGCAAAATTTAGCATAGTCCGAAGGACTTAAATAGGAATAGCCGTGGGTGAAAACCCACGGGATATGGATATTACTGAGCCAACCCTGAAAGGGTTGAACTTCTTCTCTGTGCCGCCTTTTGATGTTGAATTGGTATTATATGCGATTTATCTCATTGGTTTTTAATAGAAAGAGGCTGTCTCACCAATAGGAGACAGCCTCTTTAACTTTTCAGGATTGCTGAAAAACTATTTCTTTTCTTCTTTCTTTGTTTCCACTTTAGTTTCGCCTGGAGCGGTAGTAGTTGTAGTGGTCTGGTTCTTGTTACTGTCAACTGTAGTTACGGTAGCAGTTGTTGCAGGTGCAGCTGTCTCCATAGTGGTAGTTGTTGCTCCACCTTCTGTAGTTGTAGCTTTCTCATTGTTAGCGCAAGAAGCCAAAAATAAACCCATTGAAAGTGCGAATACGCTCAATTTTACTAGTTTCATAAAAATCGTTTTTAATTTGTTATACCCTTGATGCCTTAAAAACGAAAAGGTGACCCAGTTTTTATACCGAAAACACGCATATATGTTATCGTCTTTTATAAAGTGTTGGCCGGGTATGTTTATCTTGAATAATTGACGGAAAAGAAAGTTGGACAATCATTTCCGATTGCCGTTTACTGAGCAGACACCACTGCACCATTATTGAACCTTTTCGCCGTTGTTGGTCTTCTGACCAACAACCACGGGACCTACTCGTTTTGTAGCAGTAACAGCGTTTGTCCTTTAATCTTTCCCCGACAACTTCTCAACCTGCTTCATAAAAATACCTAAAACGTACAACACTTACCCCGTTGGTGGGTATAAAGAGGCCAATCAAATAAATGATTGGCCTCTTCATTGTGAAATTGAAAGTTGTAAACAAGCTTAAGATGCAGGCTAGATAATCATTCTTCGAGAACTGATTTACTTCGCTTCCATTTCCCATTAATACTATCTCGCTCTGCTTGTTCCCCGTAGTCTAAATTAAAGATCTCATTAAGTGAGTTGTCTCTTAAAACCATCTGTTCTAAAGCTACAATTTTGGCATCTTCAGGCATTTGGTCGCCAGTCAGAAATTGCCAATCACCCTCCTCGTCATGTACAACATGAAGAATCGGTTTATTCTGTTCCAACCATTGACGAGTCGTAAAGACAGCAAGGTTTTTTACTTCCCGAAATTTGAAGTCAGCATTCCTATCCAATAAGGGCTGACGATCAATGAATGCTTCGTCAAAACCATTTTGCCATGGGAGCTTGTTATTCCTGTCGGGCCACACTAATTGTAGTGCTGGAAATCCCGGTCCATTATTGAACCAGATTGCATAACCAAAATAGTCCTGTATGCTACGTGCGTCTACGGAAATCAATTGGGAACTTCCTTCGTCGAAAAAATCGGAATAGACTGTATTTACTAAATAACTTTTTCCATTTTTGATATTTTCTCCTGCAATATTTAAGACGGAGTGAAGTGTTTTAACGGATAATCCAAATGCAATAATCTCAGGGTGTTTATAATTCTTCCATAAGCCAATTGTATACGCAAATGAAGGAAAGTATGGTGTCGCTTCAATCATCACGACCGACCAGCCTATCGTTTTAATATTATTTATTATCCTACTCTCTACTTCATTGCAGTCATGCGACTGTAGATCACCCATATGAGTTTTGATAATAAAGATATAAAAATTTCGCCGTTGTTGGTCTTCTGACCAACAACCAAACGACCTAATCGTTTTGCATCAGTAAAAGCGGTTATTATTAAAACTTCCCCCGCAACTATCTCTCTGCGAGCCATAGCAGACAAAACGAAACTCTCTAAAATCGCCAGACCAAAACCTAGCGATCATTCAACCCTATTCCGAATCCAAACATTGCTGCAACCAATGCCAGGTTTGCAACGAGTACAATCTTTTGCCATTTCGGTCTGTCATTCCATTGCTGCTTTACATCGAAAGGGTCAAATGCCATGCCTATGCCCAGTGATGCCGCAGCCTGCATGTAATCTTTTAATAGAAGACACTGGTACGCACCCAGCGCCAGAAATCCGATGTAGAGAACCTTGTTGATTGGTGTTTTCATTTCTTTTTTTATACAAAAGAACGAGAACAAATCACCACGAAATTGTACTATTAAGACAGCTATAGAATTTCCCAGATAATTTTGTCGCCATCTACAAGGCTTGCCTCTTTAAAAAATGCTTTCGGATTTTGATTGGTCAATTTCCTGAACTCCTTTATAAAGTAAGATTGGTCCGTATAATTTTGTTCGTAGGTTATACTCGTCAGTGACTTGATTTCACCTGATTGAAATTTTGATCGTAAGGCATTCCGGAACCTGGCAATTCGCTTATAGTCGGATGGCGAACAGGCCATCAGCTTCCTGAAATTTCTTTGAAAAGTTTTCAGGTTAACATCTAATTTATCGGCCACATCCACAACGCTATGGTCAGCTTCGTTAGTTTCAAACATGGCGAGGGCTTTTTCCATCTTACTGAATTGCTCATTTTCAATTAAAACGGAAATCAAAAATTCCTCTAGAAATTTTATCCTATCGTCAGAACGGAATAAAGCATCAGCTGCTTTCAACCAAAGTGCATTATTATAAGCTTGCGAATATTCGGGAGCCGCCTGCACAAAATCTTCCCTTATAAATCTATTACCCCCCAAAGGCTTAAATACAATTGCGACTTCATCTATTAAACCCTCACAACTCACAAATACAGGACGGGTATATTTCCCCAGCATCTCTATGCATGGCTTATTTCCTGCCTGACCTTTTATTGCTATCCGATATTCGTTTCTGTCAATAGACACACCACTAAAGAAAGAAAGCCCCGTATTAACATGAGGAAATGCAATGTGATTCCACTTTTCAGTTTGTTCTGCTCTGAAAAAATAGAAGAAGTCAACATAACGTTGTAGTGCCGGGTGTTCAGGTAGAAATGTCGTTATCACAATTTCAATTTACAACCAAAGTTAGTTCTGAAATGATTTCAATTTCGTAGTTGTTTTATACCAGTAAGCAGTTGTTTTGTAAACTGCCCACAACTGCTCAACTTTATTCTGAAAAGAGTTTGCTACTAATGCAGATACTACGGTGTAATTATCACACCTCTTGATACAGAAATCAAGATGATCTATGAAGGTTTTGCGTTGGACAAATAAATCGATGTCCCGGTAGGCTCTTTCGTTACCTCTTTTTTAATTTCACAGCAAAGGTTTTAAAAAAAGTGTGTTGCCATTTATATTTTTTTCCATCAAAATGGTACAACTTAGTGATCTTATATCCGAAGCTATCTGCATAGCTGGTTTTAAAGAAAACTTCCTCTGGAGTGTACCCAATAGTATCATCCTCGTAAATACCTCCAGCCATAGAGGGCAGGCAATAATCACCCGAAGTAATTACTTTCAGGTCGTTAAAAGTACCACTACCCGGCATTGGCTGCAGTTTAGAATACCACCGGGAGCATCTTCCATTAAAATCCCATACCGCCGATGGTTGACTGCTATACACCAGGTTTATGGTATGACCCATGGGTGCGTACAAATAACTTTCCCCATAACTTGGGCCACCAGGTCCATTAACAGGCGAGAAAAGTTCCAGAGCGTAATTGTTTTTGCCTAATTTTTTAATTGAAGGTTCGGCGGTCAACCTGGTATAGTTGCCAGAGGATCCGGCGTAGATAGAAAAATGAGTCAGGACCCATTTTTCCTTCTGTTGGGCGAATAAAGCCAGTGCCATATCAGCACCGCAACCGACCCCGACGTAGAGTGCATCCATTGATGTACGTGGGTTATGCTCGAATATTACATATACAAACTGCCGGCCACTGTCATTTTTAAATGGAACAGCCTTGTAAACTTTAGTGAAGTTACCCTCTTTGCCAGGAAACCAATGGTCAATACCCTCACTCTTCACCCAATGCCGTGGCATTTTAGGCGACATCCACACCGCTGCGCTGTAATAACGTTTGGCATCATCTTCGTCAGTCAAATAGAAGTGCCTGCCTGGGAATAACTTGAAGAGAGCCTCGGTAGCATTGAACTTGCCCGGAATTTCAGTGCCAATTACACCAAAATCTAAAGGGGAATGCCTGGGTAGTTTAAAACCTGCATCATTCCATGTATCATCAATGCCATCATTCCCGAAACCGATCGATGTGCGATACACCTTATGTCCGTGGCGCATGATGTAATGCTGGCCTGACACAGGTTCAATGAATCCCACTAAAAATGTGATAAGGACAAAAATATTGCGCATGGTGTTAAAAGAGAAAGCTACAATTTATTTAGTAATTTTTCGCCTTTTCGCACTTGTTGGTCTTCCGACCAACAACCCAATAGACTGCGCACGAAATTTAGACTGCAATCGAAAAAGAGGACCCAACCATACCTGCGTGAGACTCGGTATAATTTAAAAATACGGCGTAAAATTCAACATTATGTGAATGATGTAATTTATCGACAGGTTTGTATAATAACTGGGGCAATGCACTCGTCTACTTTTGCAACTTGCGATAATGCTATCGCAACACAAAGTAAAAGGATTGAAAAAGTTACTGGGTAGTTTTGCGTCAATTGTTCTTTTTTTATTGCCAGGTATCGGTTTCGGACAGGCGCCAAATTTAGGTAGTGCTGCCAATTTTGTTCTGTTTACTACCACTGGGGCTATGAGCAATAGCGGCAGCTCGCAGCTAACCGGGAATGTGGGTTCCAATAGTACCTCCAGTACCGGGTTTAGCAATGTAAATGGCGCCATGCAGGATAATAATTCGGTAAGTGCTCTTTGTGCTTCTGATTTGCTGATTGCCTATAATCAACTAGATACGACAACGCCAACATCCACGCTTTCCGCTTCGCTCGGTAATGGCGATACACTTATTGCTGGTGTGTACCACATTTCAACATCGGCCACACTGGACTCGGTACTTGTCTTAGATGCGCAGGGCAATACTAATGCCGTATTTATATTTCAGATACAGGGAACCTTTAGTGCACATGCAGCGTCGCGTATCAGTTTAATAAACGGCGCAAAGGCAGCCAATGTGTTCTGGAAGGTAGAGGGAGCCGTAAGCATTGCCGCCGGAACTACAATGAAGGGAACTGTGATAGCTCATGCTGGTGCAATCAGCATAAGTTCTGGCGCCAATCTTGAAGGAAGGGCACTATCTACAGCGGGTGCGGTTACAATAAATAATACTGTCGCTTATATTCCATTTACTCCGGGAGCATTGACAGGTCCAACGGCTCCGACTTTAGCGACGACGAATTGTTATGCTATATTTTCGGCAAGTGGAGCAGTTACAAATACAGGGGCTACAACGGTTACCGGAGATATCGGCTCCAATTCCGGCGGAGCATCAGGTTTCACAACGTCATTGGTCACTGGTACTATTCATGCCACTGCGGATGGGTCAACAGGAACCGCTGCAACTGATTTAGGCAATGTTTACACTTATCTAAGCTCGCTGACTCCTGACGTTACATTGCTATTTCCTTCTTTGTTTGGGCATAACTTATTGCTCACACCACATACATACCTGTTAAACGCTGCGACAACGTTTACGGATACGCTGTACCTGGATGCACAGGGTAATTCCAATGCAGTATTTGTGATCAAGGTGAATGGTGCTTTTTCCACCTCCAACAATTCAAGGGTGATATTGCAGAATGGTGCACAAGTAAAAAACATATTTTGGTTGGTTGAAGGTGCAGTTGATATACATGATGGCTCCATTTTTAATGGTACAGTTGTTGCGAACAATGATGCAATCATCCTGGCCAGTGGCGTTATACTCAATGGAAGGGCGCTCGCGACCAATGGCGCCATCACTACAACGGCCATGACTGTTATTGCGA
Organism: Chitinophagaceae bacterium; assembly: GCA_947447265.1. Classification (GTDB taxonomy): domain Bacteria; phylum Bacteroidota; class Bacteroidia; order Chitinophagales; family Chitinophagaceae; genus Flavipsychrobacter. Next base: position 1,244 of record CANFKC010000038.1, on the reverse strand, counting down.
ATGTACTTCCCGATCCCGGCAATATAACCGGGCTGCCAAATGTGTGTGCTGGCGCTACAATTTCATTGACTAATACTGTTACTGGCGGAGCGTGGAGCAGTACTAACACAAATGCTACAGTCTCAGGCGGTGTTGTAACAGGAGTTATAGCAGGAATAGATACCATAAGGTATATAGTTACCAATGCGTGTGGCTCTGATACTGCAATAAAAATAATAACGATAACCCCATTGCCCTTCGCCGGATGTATTGTAGGAGAAAGAAGACTGTTCATCGGCTCAACCGTTACATTAACTGATACTGCAACAGGTGGTACCTGGCTTGCGACCAACGGCATTGCGACCGTTTCTGGTGGCGTAGTAACCGGTGTTACACCTGGTACAGACACAATAATGTATATCGTCACAAACGCCTGCGGATCAGACACTGCTATCAAAACAGTAATAGTTAACGGAGTTTCTCAGGTTTGTGTTGGCGCAACGCTTACACTAACTGATGTAATAACCGGTGGCACATGGAGCAGCAGCAATGGGACAGCTACGGTTGCCGGAGGGATTGTTACGGGTGTTACCGCAGGTATAGATACCATCAGGTACGTAGTTACGAATTCATGCGGGATTGATACAGCGGCCACTATTATTACAATTAACCCATTACCCAATGCAGGTACTATAACAGGTACAACAACTGTTTGTGTGGGTGCTACAACTACATTAAGCGATGTTGCTTTTGGCGGTACCTGGACTTCAGTTTCTACAGGCGTTGCAACAATCAGTACAGGCGGCATTGTCACAGGTGTTTCAGCAGGCACATCAATTATATCGTATACAGTAACCAATAGCTGTGGTACAGACGTTGCAACAGCAACAGTAACAGTTAGCCCGCTACCGGTTGCAGGTACCATAACAGGCACAACAACTGTTTGTGCGGGTTCTACAACAACATTGAGTGATGTTGCTTCCGGCGGCACATGGAGTTCAGTATCCACAAGTATTGCAACCATCAGTACAGGTGGTATTGTTACAGGAGTTTCAGTAGGCACATCAATCATATCTTATACAGTAACCAATAGTTGCGGCACAGACGTTGCGACAACTACAGTAACAGTTAGTCCTTTACCGGTTGCAGGAACTATAGCAGGAACAACAACCGTTTGTGCTGGTGCTACAACTACATTGAGTGATGTTGCTTCCGGCGGTACATGGAGTTCAGTATCCACAAGTATTGCAACCATCAGTACAGGT
>CANFKC010000037.1 GCA_947447265.1 Chitinophagaceae bacterium | reverse complement strand
CTTTCACAACAAAATATTCAACAGCCTTGATGACGTCGAAAATACTCTGAACAATGCACTCGCTCAATATCACATTAGCGCTTCAGATATCAAGCAACTGTCTAAAGGATATGCTTTTTAATAAAATTGATAGCGGTTTATTATTAAACACTGAACCGCTCGTGAGATTGCTTCGCTATGCTAGCAAAGACCAGCTTTTTGTACTTGTCATTGGCAGGACGAAGGATCTCTAATTAAGCCGCTGTGTCGTGCAAGAACGCCATGTATAAGTTCCTTCGCTGCGCTCAGGATGACAAGTCAGAGTGGGGTTTCGGTTAAAATCTACCTTAAGTCAATGACATTGCCCATTCGGGGTCGCGCTATAATATCTCTATCCGTGGGTTTGACCCACGGCTATTCATATTTAAGTCCTTCGGACTATGCTGAATTTTGATCGTCAATTGGTATAAGTTCAGTAAAACCATTGTATGCAATTGGAACATTATAAAAACGGTTCGAAGAATTTTCTTCGAACCGTTTTCGGTTATCGTTATTGCTGGTTTTGCGCCAGTATTAGCTAAAATAGTGACCGGTGTATTACACCGCCACCGATAACATCATCGCCTTCATAAAATACCGCTGACTGTCCCGGTGCAATGCTATTCACCGAATGGTTGAACAGTACATGTACACCACCATCCATAGGGGTGAGGATGCTTTCTGTTCCAGGGTCGCGGTAACGGATTTTTGTGGCCGCTTCCATGCTTGGTGGCAGGGTAGCATACTTTACCATGTTTATACCCTTCACCATCATTTGGCTGGCTTCCAGTTCGTGGGCCTCACCCAGCATTACGGTATTGGTTTCAGGTTGTATGTGTGTAACGAACATTGGCTTGCCAAAGGCGACTTCCAGCCCCTTGCGCTGACCAATGGTGTAAAACGGATAACCCTTGTGCTTACCAACGATAGAGCCGTCAGCCAGTACAAAATTGCCGCCATTAACCCTTGCTTCCAGTCCGTCTACATTCCTTTTCAGGAAGCCACGGTAGTCGTTGTCAGGTACAAAGCAAATCTCATAGCTTTCGGCTTTTTTACTGAGGTCTTCATAACCCATATCCAGCGCCAGTTGGCGAACTTCTGTTTTCAGCATATCACCCAACGGATAAATGCTGCGGCCGAGGCATTCCTGCCCAAGGCCCCACAAAACGTAACTCTGGTCTTTGGTAAGGTCTTTCGCTTTTGAGAGTATAAAGCGCTCATTTTCTTCCCGCACTTTTACATAGTGCCCGGTAGCAATAAAATCGCAACCCAGGGCATCGGCACGTTTTAACAGCGCAGCCCATTTAATATGTGTATTGCATAACACACAAGGATTTGGCGTGCGGCCCGCAACATATTCTTCTATGAAATTTTCTATTACGAAACCACCAAATTCTTCGCGGATGTCCAGCACATAATGCGGAAAGCCGTGCTCAACAGCAGCCATACGTGCATCATTGAACGAATCGAGGTTGCAGCAGCCGGTTTCCTTTTTGCCGCCACCAGACGATGCATAATCCCATGTTTTCATGGTGATACCCACCACTTCATATCCCTGGTCGTGGAGCATAAGTGCACTAACGGTACTATCTATACCGCCGCTCATAGCCACCAAAACCTTACCCATTTTACTCATAAGGCAGCAAAGGTACGGAATACCGAGATTATTGGAATTTGATTGGCTTATAGGTGTATTGGGGGGTAGTCGTAAGTGATAAGTCGTAAGTTGTAAGTCGAAAACCGTATACAGTGCGCCATAAATCAAAGAAGGGCATGGACGGCGTTTTAGAAGTTACGCGCTATACCCATTTCATTGTTTTTCGGCGCAACAAAACCAATTCACTTCGTTTTTCTGGCAGCATTATAAATGCCTCCGATTATTGCAAGTATGCCGCCGTAAACGATAAGTAGCAGTCCGATTCCAATGGGTGTGATTGCCCCTGCTTACCGTAGGCAATTCCTCCTATGAGCAACAGTACGCCACCTAACGTCATTCCGCGGCCAATCTTAGAAACCAGGCATTTGTAACCCCGGTTGCCGTATCATTTGCCCAGCCGTGTGTATTGACTCAGGGAAGCTTTCTGAGCATCGTATCCAAGGTCGACTGCATTAACACCTTGCTTTTTCTCCATTTGAAAAGACGAGATGTTGGCCGTTTTAATTGGAAATGAAGCTACGGCTACCAATGGCCCACATTAAGATAAATATAAATATATGTAATGAAATTTTACCGTTCATAGCATTCTTATTTTTAGATGGAGCGATTGTAAAATAGTTAAAAATTATAAGCAACACCTAACTGGTTATATTTTGGAGCAATCCAACTATAGCGGTTGGTCTTTACCGTTGCATTATAGATGCCGCCAACGATAGCGGTAAAATCACCCAGTACGATAGCCAGAAATCCAAAAAAAAGTAGCGTCCAGGCCCCGTCAGGGACATACGTATTTCCGCCGCGCTTCGGCGTTACCGAACCCCATAGGATGCCGCCTGCAAGCATAGTGCCACCTCCGACCATCATACCCCTGCCCACTTTCGAAACCATACACTTATGGCGCTCGGTGCCGTAGCTCCTGGCACACATCGGCACATACTGTTGCAGGTTCGTTTTTTGCGTTTCGTATTCTGCAGCGATGGATGGAGTTGATTTTATATGGAATGCTGCATGAGATTGTAGCATAGACATAAACAATAGGAGTACTGCAAGTAATAAGCCTTTGATTTTCATTGTAGCTGTTTTTTGTTTAACGATACTGTAAATGTGGGGCCAATTTACGGCTAAGTGTTTGACAAATGTCAAATTCGGTTCATAGGTTGCTTTATTTGACTTTTGTCAAATGCCCAAAAGCAAAATGATCTTGTATAAACACTTAAATAAAAATGGATAAAATATGACATGATTTCAATATCTTTAAAGTTCACTAACCAGTAATTGTATGCTAATGCCGCTTTTTGATTTAATGAATTCAATACGCCCGTTAAGTGATGAACTCAAAACTGTGCTCACCGAAAAGCTGGAAATTATAGAAGTACCTAAAAAGCATTTATTATTAAAAGACGGGCAAACCTGCAACTACATATATGTAGTGGTGAAGGGCTTACTGCGCATGTATTACGTGAAGGATGGAGAAGAAATTTGCTCGCGTTTTATGCATGAGACGAACATGGCTATCTCTGTGAATAGCTTTTATACCCGTAATACTGGTTACGAATATATTGAAACTCTTGAGCCGTGTACCTTGGCCCGAATCCATTACGACAGCCTGCAGAAAATATATACGGAGCTAGATGCCTTTAATTATATAGCCCGTGTAATAACAGAGATGTATTTTATAAGAAGTGAGGAGCGTCTGTACCTGATTCGAAAGCATAGCGCTGAACAACGTTATGTTTATTTTATGGAACATTATCCCGAATTATTGCAGCGGATACCCCTTATGTATATAGCAACATACCTTGGCATAACGTTGGAAACGTTAAGCAGGATAAGAAAAAAACTGAGCAGTAAAGTTTGATTCGGCTTGGCTGCATCACCAATATTGTGAGGCTGATTTTACACCTTTAGCGACGTCAAAACACAGTAATTGAAAGCGATATTTGTATAGATAGGGGACATAGAGAAATAGAAGGTGTGTCCGGTAAATTTGATTGGCTTATAGGTGTATTGGTGGGGTATTGCGTTCACATCCAACGGGGACCGAAATACTATATACTAGGATTTGGCGCGGTTTCCTGAGGTTTTGGTTTGGTTGCTGATGTAGTATTCTTACCAAAATGTAATCTTGAGTTAATCGCGAGCGTCATACCAAATGAAACGTGTCCGCCTGATTCAGCCCAGGTTTTGCCTGATACCACTCCCGGTATTTTCCCGATCTCGAAATGATAAGTTACCTGGCAGGTATTACCGGAGCGTCGGTCTACACCAATTTTATAGCCAACATGGTTAAAAACCTTTGCCGGAGCTGATAATTTCCATTCAACACCTTCCTGGTCAACAACATGGCTCACCGTTGTTTGTGGTGAATAAACGAAATCGGCATACACATCATACATCAATGTGTTGGAGCGTTTGCCGAGGTCTTCGACTGCGATAAACAGGTTTCTTACGTTGCGGTAACGTGCGCCCAGGTATATATTATAAGTGCTGCTGGTAGTGTATAGTGTTGTTGGGTTGCCGGCGGGTTGGTTGGGTTCACCCATAACAAACGCACTGTTTAAAGGCAGGTCAATTGAATTGTCCAGGCTTTGGTAATGGAATGCGCTATCGTTGAAATCCAGCTTAACCGGCTTTTTTACGCGTGAAAATCCTGCGTCTATACCGAGCAAATGCTTTACGGTTCCCGGTATCATGGTATAGTGTTCTATTTCATACCGGCCCATCCGGGTTTTTTTGAGCGTTATCCTTAGGCGTTGCGGGCTATTCATGTCTAACAGAAAGTAGCTGCAGCCTATCGTAAAATTAGTGTAACCCTTCCTGCCTTCCTTCGGCTCAGGGTATTTGTAAGAGTAGTTTTCTTCACTGCCAATCTGATCGACCCATGCCCAACTATAATTGGCGTAAGCGAGTATATGGTCTTTAATTACGGTTTCGGCACGGCCGCCAACACCTATAGAAAAGCCATTGAAAAAATCGAGGTTAGCGAAGGAAACACCAATTGATGTTTTTTTATAGTTGCCAGGGTCGTCGCTGATAAGGGAATATTTTACTTTTTGTGCGGTTACTACCTGGCTTAAAATAAGGCTGGCGGCGAGCAGGGTTAGATATTTTTTCATAGCAAATGCAACGGTTTTTTTGGTATTGCAATGATAACTTTTTTATTATTTAAAAGCAAACCGGAGACAACAGCATCTGTACCTTACCCAAAAACAAAAGCCACAAACTTTCGTTCGTGGCTTTTGCATTTCATGTTTCATTTTCATTTATTTCCTGATGTCCATTTCTTTAATCAGGTTATCAGCGTGACCCATTTTGTCAATTAAGAACAGCACATAACGGATGTCGCAAACAATTGTCCTTTTATACTTTTTATCGAAAGCGATATCACCGCTCATTGCTTCCCAGTTGCCATCAAAAGCAGTACCAATCAGTTCTCCATTTGCGTTGATGCATGGGCTACCGGAGTTGCCGCCGGTAATGTCATTATTCGTAATGAAGCAAGTATGTATTTTACCATCGCTGGCATCAGCATACTGGCCGAAGTCTTTTGTTTTGTAAAGGCTAACGAGTGCAGCAGGTACATCAAAATCTTCGTCACCTGGCTTGTATTTATCCATTAAGCCATCAAGGGTAGTGTAGTACTTATAGTGTACACCATCCTGAGGATCGTAGCTCTTAACCTTGCCATAAGTAATGCGCATGGTTGAGTTAGCATCAGGGTAGAATGATTTGTCTTTCTTCTGCATCATCATCTGGCGCAGGTATTCTTTAGCGTACTCCGCTTTCTTAGCATTGAATGCGTCAACTTTAGGCGCATAGTTTTTACCGTAGTTGGTCTGGAAGCTCATAGCATATTGTACCGCAGCATCGTTCTGCAAAGCATAGAGGTTTGGTTTCTCCAGAAATGCATTGAACTTTACGCTGTCCGTTACAAAAGTGTGGCTCATTACATAGTCCGCATACTCGGCATAAGTAGTGCTTTTGTAGCATTCCAGTTCGCCTTTTTGAGTTGGCTTTTTGCAAGCTTTCTTACCGCAGCATGCCTTGTTGAAAATTACCTTTTCATAGATATCCGGCAACTGGCTTTTGTCTACGTTTTCGTAATACATTTTAGTCATTGCAGCGAGTAATTCCTTGTCCGTTCCTGCTTCATATTCTTTAGCAACGGCTCTGCGTGCAGTTTGTGCGGCAGTTACATATTTCTTAATGCTATCGGCATCAGGTTTTGCGTTCTTTTCCAGGTATTCATACAATGGCTTTAATGAACCGGCCATTCTTGCAACCGCTGTTGCCCTGTAGCATTCACCATAATAAGTAGCGTGTTTTGCATATGGCTTGTATTCGTTAAATGCCTGTTCAAATTTGCTCATCAGGTTGGCATCCATGTTGTTGGTGCGCTCCCATGCCACAAATTCGTCTTCGCTTTTCTTCTTTTCAGCAACTACATTCAGGCGTTTCAGTTGTTCAGTCTGGCCAATGAAATATTTCCAATAGTTGGCAATGCGGCTGTAAAGGCTGGTGAGCTGCAGGTAAACATCTTTATCTTTATCCATGTGGCGCTTAATGATAGCCAGGCGCATATCGCGGATAGCTACGATAGACGGGTTTGCCGTATTAATAGCGAGGTCAACACCATAAGATACTTCGTAACGGTTAGTGCGGCCAGGATAACCGAATATCATAGCATAATCGCCTTCGTCAATACCTTTAATAGATACAGGAAGGAACTTGCCCGGATGGTAAGGAACGTTGTCGGCAGCATAAGCCTTAGGTTCGTTATCAGCACCGGCATAAATACGGAACATAGAGAAATCTGAAGTATGGCGCGGCCACATCCAGTTATCGATGTCTCCGCCATACTTGCCCAGGCTTTTTGGTGGTGTACCAACCAGGCGCACATCGGTGTACTTTTTATAGATCAATAAAAAGTACTGGTTGCCGTTAAAGTATTCTTTTACATTGGCTACCAGTTTGCCTTTGTCGTTTTCGCGCTCTTCTATTGCTTTCTTAATAGCATCTAGTTTTTTAGTAAGGTCTTCGCCCTTAGCGTCTCCAATAGCTGATTTTACTTCGTCAGTAACATCAACCATTTTTTGCAGGAATAAAGCCGTAACGCCTTTAGCAGGTAATTCTTCCTGCATATTGTGCGCCCAGAAGCCATTGTCCAGCAGGTTACGCTCCACGGTGCTCAGCCCGGCAATTGCATCATAACCACAGTGGTGGTTAGTAAGCAAGAGGCCGTTACCTGAAATCATTTCCGCTGTGCAACCGCCACCAAACTGGAGGATGGCGTCCTTCATACTGGCGTGGTTAATGCTGTACAGGTCTTCTTTGGTAAGCTTCAGCCCTTTGCGCTGCATCTCATCATAGTTTTTGCCAATCAGCATTGGTATCCACATGCCTTCATCAGCCCTGGCTCCTATAAAAGAGATAACTGATGCAAAAAGTAAAAATATTTTTTTCATTCAAAATTATTTAATGCCGCAAAAGTAATTAATGCAACCGAGTTTTTTTAGGGGTAGGGAAGAGGGGAGATTTTTTGGCGAGTTGTCGCGTACTTGCCAGATTCTTTTATACCGCTTACCAATTTCTGGATTGATGAAAATACATAGGAGAAGCTTATATTTACAGAAGTAAGAAGGTGTGCTGAACGCGGGTTGAGTTTCGTGTTTTTAGTGAGTATTCGCCGGGCAGGGAGACGGGGTACCACTGTGATGTGGTAGGGAGAAGACTACGCCAAGGTGGGGCCGACTGACAACAACATTAATAGCAGTTACTCTGAAAGATATAGTAATATGCCTAAACCTCCATTTAACAAATAATAATGTAACCCTAAAAAGTAATAACCATGAAAGCCTTTAATCCTAAACAATTACTACTGTTATTTTCGTTGTTTATTTATAGTTGCCACCATGAGCCAATAATTAAAACACCACCACCACCTTCTCATCCTCCATTGGTAGGACCGTTTATCACCACAATTGGGGGGAATGGGGCAGAATCTGTTAGCGTACCAGATGGCACACCAGCGACATCAAGCCCATTTAATGGCGTAAATGGGCTCGCAATAGATAGTATTGGCAATCTATATGTGTCCGATCTTTCGCAGTATGTATATAAAATTACCCCACAAGGATTGGTATATCATTTTGCGGGAACAGGTATGGTGGGAAGTGATGGGGATGGAGGGCCGGCAACTGCTGCTAAAGTAAGTGGATTCGTATCACTCGCAGTCAGTCCTAGCGGTGAAGTATATATATGTGATGAAAGTGCTGGCTGTGTGAGAAAAGTAGATAAGAATGGAATCATTACAACTATTGCTGGCATAAGTGATTTTAGTAACATCGGTTTTAGCGGTGACAACGGTCCCGCCACGGCTGCCCGGTTAGGAAATCCATCTGGTATTTGTTTTGATAAAGCAGGTAATTTATATATTGCAGATGCCTACAATTCCAGAGTTAGAAAAGTAGACGCATCGGGTATCATTACCACTTTTGCGGGAAGTGGCGGATTTGGTACTTATTCCGGAGAGAATGGCGCGGCTACCGATGCCGTTTTACAAGGGCCGTTTTCGATAGCCTTCAATAATAAAGGGGAGCTTTTTATTAATGATGGGCCGGCTATTCGTAAGATAGATACGGGGCATATTATACACACAATTGCGGGAGCTGAAGTTATGGGGGATGGCGGTGATGGCTTTTCTGCAGCCAGTGCGCTGCTCCATGCTGTAGGTGACGGGCATCACGGTGGTATTGTATTTGACAGCACTGGTAACTTATATTTTGCTGATGCTGGTAATATGCGCATCAGGAAGATCAATACAACAGGTATTATCAACACCATAGCAGGTATTGGGTACAAGGATTATCCTTATGGAGCCCATTATCAGGGTGGTTATAGTGGCGATGGTGGGTCTGCTACTGCTGCAAAATTGAACTGGCCAACCGGCATAATAATAGATTTTAATGGCAATATTGTTTTTGCAGATTACAATAATGGTAGAATAAGAAAAATATATAATTAATTTGTTATGATTGACCAGGGCTTGGAATAGTCGCCAGATTGGTGAAAATAATGTAGTCAGATGATAGATACATGGTGTTAAAGCTGTAGCGTTAATGGAGTAAGTTTCTTATTTTTAGTGACTATTCGCCGGTCAGGAGACTGGGCACCATGGTGATGTGGTCGGGAGACTACGCTATGCGGCGGCTTAATTACTTTTCTTAATTAATAACCAGGTCTTTAACACGATTAAAGTGTTTGCCGTTCAATGTCTTAAGTGGAAAATTATATGCCAGACATGTTGCTGCAATAAAAATGTCTCTGAACTCGATCATCTGATTTGTAGTTCGTAAATCGTGATAGATGTTTGCAGCGATTTGTGCAACATCTTCATTAAAAGGTAAGATCGTTATCCCTTCTGTCAGCAGGCGGACATCCAGTTTCTTTTCCTCTGTAGTTGCCCCCATATATAATTCATACAGAGTTACGGTGGAAATGAACAATTTTAAATTGTCTGATATCGAAAATAAAACAGTATCCTTCTTATTTTTTGCCCTAAGATATTCTATGAATATGCTCGTGTCTATTACCAGGTTGGAGGCTGCCATTGATTAATATGCGTTTTATTTTCATCAATTGCACTAATGTCTTTTTCCGTCCAAACGGAAACTTTAAGTATACTTTTTTTATAGTTTGACAACTCTGCAGTACCTGTGTCTTTCTTTTTACTAAACAGGAAATCGATAAAATCACCCACCTCCTTTTTTTCGAAAGGTGACAAAAGACTGTATTTAAGAAGCGCACTGTCCATTTTGCAAAAATTGTATAACAAAGATACTAAACTTCCAGTTTATGGGAAAGCACCCCAGCTTGGCGCAGTCGCCCGACTACGTCATAACGGTTGCCAATCTTCAGATTGGTGAAAATAATGTAGTCAGATTAGAGATACATGGTGTTAAAGCTGTAGCGTTAATGGAGCAGGTTTCTTTTTTTAGTGACTATTCGCCGGGCAGGAGACCGGGCATCGCGGTGACGTGGTAGGGAGACAACGCCAAGGGGAAATGCGGTTTCTGCTCCATCAAAATAATCAGCTTAATCAACGGTTCAGACTCCGAACAAGTAAAAACTACCACCAATCAGTTAAATAATACAATTGCAATGCAGTGGGTAGCTGTACCTTTGTCATGTAATGCAAAAGGTAAAAAATACCATTCCTGTCTATGATATCTGCTCTTTGAGTGGTAATGAACATTTGCACGATGATATTATTGCCGATAATCTTGCTCATTATCTCGGTGAGCACAGCAATCTGTATTTCCCTCACCGGCATTCTTTTTACCATGTAGTACTATTTACCAGGGGTGGGGGAACGCATACCATAGATTTTGAGCAATTCCCGGTTGAGGCGGGGCAACTGTATTTTATGATACCCGGTCAGGTGCATACCTGGAACTTTGACGCAGAAGTAGATGGCTATATCATTAACTGCTCAGAGGGGCTTATTCAGGCGTTTTTGCCAGAGAATGAAATCGCGGCAAAGATGCCCTTCTTCAGGGGTATAGCTAAGGATGGGGTGGTGCAGCTTGCCGAACCGGTTCTTTCCAAGGTTCGGGATGTTATGCAACGGGTGACGGAAGAAGTGCGCAATAGTGACCAGTTCAGCAAATCATTGATCAGCGCATACCTTATGGAGCTTTTTGTTACCGTGGCGCGGGTAAGTGTGGCGCTGCCTGCCACCGCCTTCATGCAGCAGAACTACCTTATACTGTATAATTTCAGGAAGCTGGTAGGGGAGCATTACGCTACAAAACATCTGCCTAAAGACTATGCGGAACTTCTATACATCACCCCGAATCACCTCAATGCTGTGTGTAACGAATTAATGGGTAAGTCGGCAGGAGAGATTATTCGCGACCGGATATTGCTGGAAGCAAAGCGGCTACTCATAAATGCAGGTACTAGTATTGCTGAAATAGCCTGGCAGCTTGGTTTTGCAGATAATTCGTACTTCACAAAGTTCTTCAAAAAATATTCAGGTGCCACGCCCGAAGAGTTCAGGCGCACTTATTTAAACAAAGAAATAAACAGCTAATTTATGTGTGCAAGAAGCCATAAACAAAGTACCAACCTTATTGCCAGCGTGCTTACCAATAGATGCCCGAAATGCAGGCGGGGCAAGCTTTTTACGAGTGGTAACCCTTATAACTTGAAGACAACGCTCGATATGCCGGAGACCTGCCCAGTATGTGGGCAACGCTTTGAATTGGAGACCGGTTTTTATTTCGGCACCGGTTATGTGAGTTATGCGCTGTCTGTGTTTTATCTGGGTCTGAGCTTTATTTTCTGGTGGCTTTTTATCGGAATTTCTGCAACCGACAATAGTATATACTGGTGGCTAGGTACCAATTCTATTATCCTGGTTTTTCTGCAGCCGGTATTGCAGCGACTTTCCCGGTCAGTATGGATCGCTTTCTTTGTGCGATATGAACGTGGAAACAAGGCTGTTATTTAAAGTTAGTAGTGGAGTGTTGGCTGAAAAGTGAGTTGTTAGCCAGATTTTCTCTGATTTACAACTCGTTAACAAATTAATAATCCACAGAATGCAATTATTTTTCCACAAGAAGCAGATTTATTATTTGAATTCGAGTTTTTAAAAATAAAATAAAATACTCTTTATAAATAGCAATAACATAGTTGCTTATTAAGAAAAATTAAACAGGCAAGGTATTTTATATTGAAAAAGCAGGCTATTTAGCCTGCTTTTTTGCGCTCATATTGTCATTTAAATGTAAAACAGTTAACAATTGGTTAATAAAAAGTCTTTTTTATGTCGCCAAATTCCCTATTTTTGTTAAAGTGAAAATTGAATTGTGTTTTATCTCATTAACTATCGATTAACTAATTAATTCAAAAACTGCACCCGCATTGTTACTGCGGACTATCAAACTGACAGGTTTTACCACAGGTTTACTTTGATTCGCTGCAACTATTACACAATTATCAATCTTTTTCAGGTGATTTTGCAACCATAACAAAATCATTAAACAAATTAAAATCGGAAAAATGAAAACTCTTCTACTCTCCTTCCTTTTCTTCACTTTGAGTTTTTCAGCTTTTGCCATTAAAAATTTTGCACCTAATACCAACAACTCCATAACGGGTGGTGCAACATATTGCCAGGGAGCAACAGCCGGTTCAGTCGTTTACACATATAATACCTGTAATTCGGGTGTCGGCGGCTCGGTTGGGGTTGCGGTGACTATAACCTGGTACCAGAATTCCAGCAACAGCACCACCGGCGGCTCCGTAGTAAGCACCACATCCGGCACGTGTTCTACAGCAGCAACGGGATCGGTTTCTTATACGCCGTCCACTTCCAGCGCAGGTATCAGTTTTTATTACTGCACGATAACATGGTCAGGCGCAGGCACCTGCCGGGGCACGGGCACCATTACCAGCGCAAGTGCTGTAAGGGTAGAAATAGATGCGGCACCCGGAACAATAAGCGGTGCTACTTCTTTTTGTACCGGTGTTCCATCAGCACTCAACAATACAGTTAGCGGTGGTGTCTGGACATCGGACAATACAAGCGTGGCATCTATAAATGCTTCCACCGGAAGGGTTGACCCAATTTCGGCCGGCTCGGCAACTATAACATATTCCACTGGTTGCGGCACCAATGCGACCACAACTGTATCAGTGGCATCATCGCCTGCTGCGGTTACCGGTGCAACTACTGTTTGTACCGGAAGCACGGTTACTATGGCTGATGCAACAGCCGGCGGTAGCTGGAACAGTAGCAACACATCACTGGCGACAGTCGATCCGTCAACGGGAGATGTTACCGGCATAGCTGCAGGTGCGGTTACCATTACCTATTTATACGGAAGCTGCCCGGCAACAGCAGGGCTTACAGTAGCTACCACGCCTTCACCTTCTATTTCTGGTAGCACCTCAGTGGTATGTCAGGGTTCTGTTATCAGTTTTACGGGGGCTCCTGCAGGCGGCACCTGGTCAGCATCTGACCTCTCTGTTGCAACCATTGAAACTACGGGCGATGTTACCGGTATAACTGCAGGAACTACAACCATTTCGTATCAGGTAACCAATAGCTGCGGCTCGGCTTACGCTACAAATGTTGTTACCGTAAATCCGTTACCAATTGTAGATACTATTTCAGGCGCTTTAACTGTGTGCCCTGGTGCTACTATAACATTGGTTGATACTACTACCGGCGGCACCTGGAGCAGTGATAATACTTCTGCCGCTACAGTTGATGCATCGGGCATTGTAACTGGTATTGCGCCGGGTTCTGCTAATATATACTACACATTGACTACCAGTTGCGGCACTGACTATGGCGTATTACCAATTACTGTAAACGATGCTTCTTTTGCTGGCACTATTACCGGCGCTACTACAGCTTGCTCAGGTAGTACGCTTACACTTGCAGATACCGCTGCTGGTGGTACCTGGACGAGCAGCGATACTACGCTGGCTGCTGTTAGCGCAGCAGGTATTGTAACGGCGATTGCCGGCGGTTCGGTAACAATTTCTTATTCGGTTACGGGCAGTTGCGGCACTACTTACGCTACATCACCTCTAACCATAACTACTACGCCAGGCACATTAGCTGCAATTGGCGGTAGTGCAACAATATGTGTTGGCACTACACCAACTTATACCAATGCCACTTCAGGCGGCGTATGGAGTACAAGCGATGCGGCAGTAGCCTCCATCAATGCATCAACAGGTGTAGTTACGGCCGTAACTGTTGGGTCAGCAACGCTTACCTACGATATTAGCAATGCCTGCGGTTCGGTAAGTGTTACCAAAAATATTACAGTCGATGTTACCCCTTCTGCTCCTGCGGCAATAAGTGGTGCAGGCTCAGTTTGCTCAGCGGCAACAACAACATTTTCTGATGCAACCGCGGGTGGCGCATGGACCAGCAGCGACAATACCATTGCATCGGTTGATGCAACCGGTGTGGTTACGGGTAATGCAGCGGGTACTGCTACCATCACTTATACATTATCTAATTCATGTGGCTCAGCTTACGTTACATCAGGTATTACTGTAAGTGCAGCGCCATCAACGCCTGCTGCTATCGGCGGCACAGCGGCAATCTGCAACGGCTCCACCACAACTTTAACTGACGCAACCGCGGCAGGCAGCTGGAGTAGCAGCAATACATCAGTAGCTACTATTGATGCGGCTGGTGTAGTAACCGGCCTCGCAGCAGGTACATCAACCATTTCTTACATAGTTGCCAACACCTGCGGGTCAGCTTACGCTGTGCAGGATGTTTCAGTTGCAACAACACCTTCCAGCCCGGCAGCAATCACCGGCACTACCACCGTATGTGCCTATGCAACCACAACACTGGCTGACGCTACAGCCGGCGGCACCTGGAGTAGCAGCAATGCATCGCTCGCTACCGTTGATCCGTCAACAGGTGTGGTTAGTGGCGTTGCAGCAGGAAGCCCGGTTATTTCCTACACAATAAGCAATGCTTGCGGTGCTGCCAGCCGCACAGCTACCATAACTGTTAATAACGGACCTGCGCCTATATCAGGTTCTACCATAGTTTGTACTGCGGTTAATACCACCCTTACTGATGCAGTTGCAGGCGGCACATGGACCAGAGTAAACGGAACCGGTACAGCAACTGTTGGCGCATCGACAGGTATTGTGAATGGCGCGACTGTAGGTACAATCACCATATCTTATACTATAGGCAGTTGCCGGGTAACAATGGGCATGACGGTATCTCAATCTCCGGCTGCAATAACTGGAACTAATACCGTTTGCGAAGGTGCAAACAGAACTTATGCCAATACTATTGCCGGTGGCACCTGGAGCAGCAGCAACGCAGCTATCGCATCAGTAGAAGCAACAACAGGAATAATTACCGGCATTACAGCAGGTAGTGCAACTATAACTTACAGCATTGGGTCATGTTATGCTACCCGGGCTATTACAGTAAATACAATGCCGGCTGCAATAACAGGTTCTTCTGTTGTTTGTACAGCGGTTAATACAACATTGGCTGATGCTACAGCAGGTGGCACCTGGTCTCGCACCAACGGTACCGGTACAGCCAATGTGGGCAGTACTACAGGTACTGTTAATGGGCTTACTCTAGGCACCGTTACTATATCTTATACCATCGCCGGTTGCCGCGTTACACACGCTATGACAGTAACACAGTCTCCTGCGGCAATCACCGGCACAAACACCGTTTGCGAAGGTGCAACACGCGTTTATGCCAATACAGTTGCCGGCGGTACCTGGACCAGTAGTAACAGTGCAATTGCAACTGTTGATCCTTCAAACGGAACCATAACCGGCGTCTCTGCCGGTGCTGCAACCGTAACGTATACTATCGGTGGTTGCTACGCTACAAGGGCTATCACTGTTAATGTTTCCCCGGCTGCTATAGCTGGTTCAACAAGTGTTTGCAGGGGTTCTGCAACTACACTAACTAACAGTGTTTCCGGCGGCACATGGTCTCGTACCAATGGCACCGGTACGGTTAGCGTTGGCGCTGCAACCGGCATAGTTACCGGAACAGGAGCAGGTACAGCAACCATATCTTATTCTATTGGTAGTTGCCGCGCTACATTGGGCATGACAGTTAACCTGTCGCCAGCTACAATAGCAGGAACCAATACTGTATGCGAAGGGTTGACACGGACCTATACCAATACGGTTGCAGGTGGTACCTGGAGCAGCAGCGATGCCTCTCTTGCTACGGTTGACCCATCAAGCGGCGTTATTACCGGCGTTGCGGCAGGCACACCGACTATAACTTATACTATTGGTGGTTGTTATGCAACACGTGCCATTACCGTTAATGCAACTCCGGCGGCTATTTCCGGTTCTTCTACTGTTTGCCGAGGCGGCACAACTACTTTAACTGAAACCACAACCGGTGGCAGCTGGACGAGGACAAACGGAACGGGTACCGCGACCATAGGCGCAGCAACCGGCATTGTTACTGGTTCTGCAGTAGGTGCAGTTACTATTTCTTATACAAAAAATGGCTGCCGCACTACTTTGCCAATGACGGTATTAGGTACACCAGCTTCAATTACCGGAACTACTACAGTATGCAACGGCAGCGCTTCAACTCTTGCCAACGCTACAGCAAATGGCACCTGGACCAGCAGTAACACAGCAATTGCCAGTGTTGAGGCCACAACGGGTATTGTGAACAGCTTATCAGCCGGCGCAGCAACAATTACTTATGCAACTGGTTGCGGCACAGCAGCAACGGCAAGCTTTACCGTAAATGATATGCCTGCAACTATTGGCGGAGCATCAACGTTATGTGTGGGCGCTTCTACTACATTAACAAACGCAGTAAGCGGCGGCACCTGGAGCAGCGGCGATGTTACCCTGGCTACAATTGACGGAGTTGGCGTTGTTACCGGTGTTACTGCAGGTAGTGTATCTATTACCTATGCAATAGGCGGCTGCTATGTTACCACTGGCCTTACTATTAATCCGTTACCTGATGTTGCCGCTATTACAGGGACAACAACTGTTTGCACAGGCGCCAACACAACATTGGCCGATGCGACTACCGGAGGTGTATGGTCAATTTCTAATCCTACGGTTGCTAGTGTTGACGCTACAGGTGTTGTAACTGGCATTACCGGTGGTTCTGCAGTTGTTTCTTATACCGCTACTAATGATTGCGGTGCTACAACGGTAACTGCTTCTGTGAATGTTACAGCATTGCCAACCGCATCTATCAGTTCGGCGGGTGCACCTTGCTATGGTTATAGCACTAACATAGTCCTTTCAGGTACTTCGGGCGCAACTGCTAATTACAGCATAGATGGAGGTTCTGCGATCGGCGCTACTTTAACAGGTGGTACTTATACCTTTAGTACTGGTACAATTTCATCAACTCATATCTATACATTAATTGATGTTACCAATGCAGGCTGCTCGGCTACAATTGGCAGCAGTGTAACAGTTGACCCGATCGCTATGCAGTGGGTAGGTGGTACATCAGGTCATGAAACAGATTGGTCAACCGCTTCAAACTGGGCATGCGGAGTAGTGCCATCTACTACAGATAATATTATTATCGCAGCAACGTCTTTCGTGCCTGTATTACCTTCAGGTGGCAGCGCAACTGTGAATGATCTTACCATTAATTCCGGCGCTTTAGTAAGTCTGGCTTCTGGTTCTACTTTTAATGTTAAGGGTACGTTTACAAACAATGGCTCTGTTACAGGTGCAGGTTCTATAGTATTGAATAATACTTCAGCACAGGCTATTGCCGGCATTGGTAAAGTAAATAACCTTGAACTGAATAACAGCACCGGGGCAACCATAAATACCGGCGCAAGAATGACGGTTATGGGTAATCTTTTGGTTACGGCAGGTACGCTTACTACCGGCGATAGCCTTGTAATTGGTTCTGATTCTTTGAGCACAGGTCGCGTTGCGGAATTACCTGCTTCTGGTGCAGCTATCAGTGGTAATGTAAAAGTAATGCAGTGGATACAAGGCGGCTACCGCAGGTATCGCTTCTGGAGCCATCCTTTCAGCAATTATATTGCGCTGAGCCAGATTGAGAACTATATTGATATAACAGGCGCTGGCGGTGCAACTAACGGATTTACCACTACCGCGACTAACGCTGCTTCAGCAATCAGGTATAATACCATGGTTAGTAATTCTGCCGCAAGTTCTGACCCGGGCTGGAAGGCATTTACCAGCGCATACGCAACTGTTGACAGCAACAGGTTACATCAATACCAGGGTATACGCCTGTTTATTCGTGGTGCTAAAAACGAAGGTCTCGATGGCGCGAGCTATACACCATCTTCAGTAGCTATTGGTATGGTAGGTAATTTAAACCAGGGTAACCAAACCATAGCCCTCGCAAAGGGTAGTGGCGCCAATCAAGATTACAATATGGTCGGCAACCCTTACGCTTCACCTGTTGATATTGGTACTGTTATCTACAATGCCAAAAACGCCGGTTACATTACAGGTTCATCGTTCTATGTATTTAATCCTTTCCTGGGTGCAGGTGGCCAGTTTCAGGCAATTCCTATTACCAGCACTCCATACTATCTACAGGCTAATTGCGCATTCCAGGTTAGGGCAGCTCATAACGGAGATGTGTTGAGCTTTACTGAAAATAACAAAGGCGCGAATAGCACTACCGGCCTGCTTCGCGCTCAGCCCGAATATGTTTCACTTTACATTTATGATGCTAACAATCACCCATGGGATATGCTTCATGTAAAATTCAATGAAGCAGCTACTGCAAATGAAGACAGTAAGTTTGATGCAGGCAAACCTTCAGGAATGGACTTTAATTTCTATAGTTTATCAGCCGACAACCAGAAACTTGCCGTAGACGTTCGTCCTTTCGCTTCAGAAAAAGTAATACCGCTGGGTATTAACAGTACTTACCAGCAGGAATATACCATTAAGGCGGAAGGCGTTGTTGTTCCAGATGGCGGTCAATTGTATTTGCACGATAAACTGCTGAACAATTCAGTATTGCTGGTGCAGGGTGCTGAATACAAATTCACAATCTCTGGCGACAAAAATACGCAGGGTGATAACAGGTTTGAACTGAAAATGGTTCCGGCACAAACTGCAGCAGTTCAGGCGCCACAGGGTTTACAGGTAAGCATGGTTCCTAACCCGGCAACGGATAAGGTAAGCATTACTTATGCTTTTGCAGCAGCCGAAAAGGTGAATGTGAGGATAGTTGACATTGCAGGTGTGAGCGTTTACCAAAGCAATACAGGCAACCAAGCCAGCGGCACCGTTAATGTAAACCTTAACGGCCTGGCGGCGGGTGTTTATATGGTTGAAGTAACAGCAGGCAACCAAAAAGTAGTAAAGAGATTAATAAAGGAATAGTTGTTCTTTTTGAGAGGAAAACAATTACAAGGAGTGCTTTAGCAGGGCACTCCTTTTTTTTGTGTTCATTATCAGCGATTTAGCAAGTACACTGTAAACTATAGAATCGCGCTTGATGGTGGTATAATGCATTGTTGTAATTTTACACCAATTAAAGCACCTTTATGGATGCCCTGACAAGCAAAATAAACCTATTACCAGGAGCGCAGTATACCTGTTTTATAGTCCCTTCTCTTTTTTCTGAGCAAGAATGTAAAGGCTTATTGACAGCCGAAATCAGGAATTCATTTCAAAAGGCAATAACAAATTACCCTACCTATTACCGGAATAATGACAGGTTTGTGCTTGACAATGAAGACCTTGCGGCAAGGCTTTTTAGTAAAGTGAGACCATACCTGCCCCAAACCATTGAAATTGACTCTAAAATTGCTGCTGAAAACGGTACGTGGAATCTACTGGAACTGAATACAAGGCTCAGGTTTTGCAAATATTCTGCCAACCAGTATTTCAACAGGCATCTTGATGGGGTGCATTACAAAGCGGAGCATATACAGTCGAAGTTGACCTTTATGATTTATCTGAATAGCGCGACGGAATTTGAGGGTGGTAACACGCAGTTTTTTAAAACAAAAGATGCTACCGATGTATGGGCAAGCTACACACCGGTGCAGGGAGATTTAATTGTTTTTGACCATAATGTATGGCACGAAGGCGCAATGCTGCTAAAGGGTGAAAAATTTGTGTTGCGAAGCGATATAATTTATTCCAGGGATGCAGAAGAAAGCGCGAGCATGCCATTCTCCGGTCATTTAGGTTATATCTGGTGTTTACTGAAATTTGATGGCGACAAAATCCTAAGTGGCGGTCGAGATAAGGAAATAAAATGCTGGGACTCCCATGGAGGTTTTAGGCAGTCGCTTAGCGGGCACCAGCATTCCATATTAGCTATGGCAAAGCTGGACGACGACACCTTTATTACCGGCTCAAGGGATAGGCAAATACTGGTGTGGAAGCAGTTTAAATTGGTGAAAAGCATACAAATACATGCCGCTGTAGTCCTTTCTTTGTGCAGCCTGGGAAATGGTGTTTTCGCATCGGGGAGTGGTGATAATACTATCAAGATAGCTGACACTAATGGGGCCGTTTTAAAAACGCTTACGGAACACAAAAACTGGGTTTGGCAAGTAATAGACCTGGGGAGTGGATTTATTGCATCTTGTTCGGAAGATACTACTATAAAAATATGGAACGTTGACGCGGGTGTTTCCGTTAGTACCATTTATACTAAAGTGCCCGTTATTAGTTTGGCATTTAATGCCGCAACAAGACAATTGATCTGCGGCGATTTAGAAGGCGAGATTTCGATGATAATATGTGCCGAAGATTTTGAGCAACTTAAGGTAACATCTTTCAAAGGTCATTCCGGAATCATCAGGGCTATAAAAAATATTGACGACAAGCGCTTTGCGACGGGTGGGGAAGATAATAAAGTAAAAATATGGGGTAGCGACCAAAACCTCCTGGCTGAGTTCGAGCATGAGAATTTTGTTCAGTCGATAGAAATACTTGACAGCAATATCATCATTAGTGCCTCGTATGATGGTACCATCAAAACCTGGACGATATAGCACCGGTCCGCACCACGGCAGTATTCAAAGCAAAAGGCATGAGTGGAAACACTCATGCCTTTATAGATTTATTTTTAATGTAAACTGCCAACTGTGAACTGCTTACTTAATATATCCCAGTATCTTTAGCATACTTTGCGGCGTTTGTTCTTTAGCGTAAAGCCAGTCTTCCATTTTGCCGTCTTTCCCAATTTCAACCACAATATGTTTAGGTGCCGGTATCATACAGTGTTTAATACCACCGTAGCCCGAGATCTGGTCCTGGTAGGCACCTGTATGGAAGAAGCCGATGTACAGTGGGTCTTTACCTTTTTCGGGCTCCAGCTTGGGCAGGAACACGGCATTAATATGCTCTTCTGATGTGTAGAAGTCATGGCTGTCGCAGGTAAGGCCACCCAAATGCACCTCATGATATTCTTTATCCCATTTATTGATAGGCAGCATCAGGAATTTTTCGCCAATACCCCAGGTGTCGGGTAAGGTAGTGATGAACGAACTATCGATCATGTACCATATTTCCCTGTCATTCTGCATTTTTTCGTCCAGAACGCTGTAAACAACGGCTCCGGATTCGCCAACGGTAAATGAACCAAATTCGGTATAAATATCCGGCATGTCTACTTTGTTCTTCTTGCAGACTTTCTTAATGGTAGCAACGATTTCGTTCACCATGTATTTATAGTCATAGTCAAACGCAAGCGAGTGTTTGATAGGGAAACCACCACCAATATCCAATCCGTCCAGTTCAGGGCAAATCTTCTTCAGCTGGCAATAGATATTCAATACCTTGTTTAACTCACTCCAGTAATAAACATCATCCTTTATGCCTTTATTCATAAAGAAATGCAGCATTTTAAGCTGGAATTTATCGTTGCCTTTTATCTTGTCAACATAAAACTCAAGGATGTCGCGGGAACGGATACCTAAACGAGAGGTGTAAAAGTCGAAAGAAGGTTCTTCTTCCGTCGCAATTCTGATACCTATGTTTACCGGTTCTTTTGAGCGGATCGACTTCTTATAATCTTCAAATTCGTTGGTATTATCCAGAATTGGCAATACGTTCTTGAAGCCATCATTAATAAGTTGTGCAATACTCTTGGTGTAGGCCCTTGTCTTAAAGCCGTTACACAAGATATGTATATCCTTAGTAATCTTCTTTTTGTTATACAGCTGGCGGATGATATCAATATCGTAATCGAAAGACGTTTCGATATGCACATCGTGCCGGAGCGTTTCTTCAACAATGAACGAAAAGTAAGAACTCTTGGTGCAATAGCAGTAGTAGTACTCACCTTCGTACTTGTGCTTTTTTATTGCATCGCTGAACATCTTTTTCGCCTTATTGATCTGCATGCCGATCTTCGGCAGGAACGTTAATTTGAACGGAGTACCATACTTGGCAATCAATGCCATCATATCCACGTCGTTAAACAAAAGTGTGTCCTTATCATTCACGTCAAATCCTTCTTGCGGGAAGTGGAATGTCTGATTGACAAGATCATAATAAGTGGTGTTGTTCATATGGTAATTTGCCAAAAATTAGGTTAAAAAAATGCAATATTTTGGTTATCAAAAGTAACTATTTTGTGTAAATACGGGCAAAAATTTATTAGTCCCCCTATATTATTTAATAGTTATTATTTTTCTTCCTTTTCTCTTTATTATCTGTTGTTTTTCAATCGGTTACTACATCCTGTCTGGTACGGGTATTCCTAAAAGTCCCAGCCCTTTTTTAATAGCTATTGCAACGCACTTTGAGAGTTCCAGCTTGGTAGCCTGTATGGTTTTGTTTTCCTCATCCCTTATGGAACGATGGTTGTAAAAAGTATTGAACACTTTACATAGTTCGTATAAGTAGGTGCACAAGATATTTGGCTTGCTGTTTAAGCATGCCTGCACGGCCTGGTTATTAAAGTCGGACAGTTTAACCATTACATGCTTTGCAACTTCTTCTTCCATTGACGACCAATCTACATTGCCGGTAACATCACCTCCGAGCTTTTTTACCATCGAATTTATACGGGCGTAGGTATATTGCAAGTATGGGCCGGCATCGCCATCGGTTTTCAGCCACTCCTTCATATCGAAGACGATTTTTTTGGCCGGGTCAATCTTGATCATACCGTACTTAATAGCGCCTTTGGCAATAAAATCGGCGGTATTATCCATTTCCTCAGTCGTCCATTCATCTTTATACTTATCCAGGTGCCCATTCTTAAGCGAGGCATGCATCTGGTCTATCAGGTCCATTATCGGCACAATATTGCCTTTGCGGGAAGACATTGCACCGTCTGGCAATTCTACATAGTCGTACTGCAGGTGGTAGCATTTATCGGCATGCTCAAAACCCATCAGTTCCAGTGTTTTGAAAACCTGGGCAAAATGGTGAGCCTGCCTTTTATCAACTACATATACGCTCTTCTCGATTTTAAAATCTTCGAATTTACGCCTGGCGAGTTCTATATCCTTGGTTGCATACAAGCCGTGACCGTCAGACTTAATGAGCATACAAAAGCCCAGATCGTACTCGGAAAGATCGATGCCTATTGTGCCTTTTGATTCCACAAAAAGACCCTGTTCGTAATACTTTTTAACCAATGCTACTGACGGTACATCTACCTCTGATTCCCAATACCAGCGGTCGAAATGAACCCCTGCCCAGCGGTATACGTTGTTCATCAATTCAATGGACCATTGGCGGGTTTCCTTCCACATATCGTAAAATTCGCCTGCTTCATGTTCCAGCTGTGTAAGTACTTCCGAAAGCTGTTTTTTGTTTTCTGCTTCTTGTGGGGTACCTATTTCGCTTTCCAGTTTCAGGTGGCCCTTGGTATACAAAGTTCCTAACCATGCGCCCTTATTTTCAGTGGGGATGGGGTCGGTATTATGGTATTTCAGGTACCAGAGGCATTTGGCCACATGTGCACCAACGTCTCCCGGGAAAGTAGAACTGATAATATCAAAGCCGCAATACTGGTGTAACTTAACCAGGGCATCGCCCAGGCAGATATTTCGCATATGCCCAACGTGCAGTTCTTTGTGCGTGTTAGGTTGCGAATATTCGATCATTGTTTTTGGTGTCTGCTCAGCCAACGTGCGGGTGAACATAGTTCCATTCAGCACTTCATCGCAAGTATTAACGCCCAGAAAAGCGGGCCTTATTTTGAAGTTGACGTAAGGGCCTGCAGCAATGACACTTTCAATAGCCTCGTTGGTATCAACTTCAATAGCCAGTTTCTCGGCTATTTTGTTGGGTGCATTGCGTAATGCCTTTGAAAGTATGAAGCAAGGGTAGGCGTAGTGCCCGAAATTAGCATCAGGCGGGAAACCCAACGCCGTGTAAATATCGTTAAGGGTAGTGCCTGTTTCGTATTTTTCTATCGCTGCATGCAGGCTTTCAGCAATGCGTAGTTTTATTTTGTCGTGGTTAAGTATGTTCATTTATTATCAACTAGAGATTTAATTATTTCACAAGCAACTTTTACTGTTTTCTTATCCACATCGGTCGATGGGTTTATCTCCACAATCTCCATAGATATGAGGGGAACTTCAGTATTGGTCCATATTTGTTTTAAAATGAATTTAGCTTCATCAACACCCAAGC
Organism: Chitinophagaceae bacterium; assembly: GCA_947447265.1. GTDB lineage: Bacteria > Bacteroidota > Bacteroidia > Chitinophagales > Chitinophagaceae > Flavipsychrobacter. The sequence goes on along the minus strand of CANFKC010000037.1, from coordinate 25,738 downwards.
CATAACTCACCGGCGTTCCCGTTCCGGGTACAATATTACCATCAATTGAGTCGATATCAAACGATACGTACAGATAATCGCAACCTTCCTTCTTCAAATGCTGAATAGTTTTTTCGCAAACAGCCTGTAGTGTATGGTTGCGCAGGTGCCTGCGGTCATTTTCGCCATTAAAATGTTGGTATTTCTCGCCTTTACGGGCCTCGATACCGTCTTCTTTTTCGCGGGTCATTTTAAAGTGCTTTACACCATCCTGCAGCAGCTTCTCTTCTTGGCCTTCCCACGAGCGTATGCCTATAAAAACCAATTGTTCTTTGGTAATCATAGGTTTAAATTTTTCTGCATTTATGGCGTGCATAGAGCACAGGTTCCGCCAGTCTTTAACAACTTCAGCATCTGGTTGGTTCGGACCCGGATCGCCTTCAGTAATACCCAAGCCTAGTGCCACACCTACTGGCATGCCATGCATATTGCCTGAAGGGGTAGAGTAGGGGCTGTGGGCGTCAACATGCGCGTCTACCCATATTACCCCGAGCTTTTTATCGCCAATGAATTTCTTAATACCTGCAATTGTACCCGCAGCAGTAGAGTGGTCGCCGGCAATAACGAACGGGAATTTTTTATTGGTAAGCGTAACATGAACATTGTCGCGTATTATTTCGCATACCTTGGTGAGGTATTTAATGTTACGGGCAAAAAGTGTAGTTGGTTTTTCGTGTATTTTATCTGTTTTTTGAACAGCCTCCCTATGATCCTTTATAAATTTATCGAGCGCTTTAAGCGGGTCTTTCTTTTTTTTGCTCTTACTTTTTAAATTTCTTATTATTGATTTGCTGTTTTTTTCGAAATACTTCTTCAGCGTATTGGGGAAGTACAATCTTTCGTTGCTTGCCGATGGTACCAGCATGCCCCGGGGAGCCACATCTCTGAAAAAATCAGCTTCGTGTTCAACAATATAGTCGGCAAGTTGTTTCTGGCTTACGATTTCCTGTGTGTTCTTTTTATCGAAAAGGCGCGATACATTTTTATTATAATGTTCTTTTATTGCTTTAAACCCTTTTTCTGCACCTATCTTACCCCTGGAAAATGGGGCACATGCCCCTGAACTTACGCCCAGAAATTTTATATTCTTCTTGCTTATATGTTTTACAGACATAGTAGTCAAATTTAGTAAAATAAAGTTATAGCATCAGCGGCATAGTTTCTGCGGAAATGAAACATTTATTGTTCGCTGATATAGCGTGCTTTACGGCTACCAAAATAATGTTTAATCAGTTGCAATTGCATTAAGTAATTGTTTAGCCTATTTTTACAGCGTTTTAAATTATGAGGAAGGCATTGATACAAATGCACCTGGCAGTTTTGCTGTGGGGCTTTACGGGGGTATTGGGCAGGGCTATTTCGCTTGATGCACCCATGCTGGTGTGGTATCGTATGTTGTTTACCGCGGTGTTTATGGCAGGTATACTTACCTGGCGCAAACAATGGACACCGGTTTCGCGCAAAGATACTTTGCAGCTTTCGCTGGTGGGCTTTTTAATGATGCTGCACTGGGTAGCGTTTTATGGTGCCATCAAATTTGCTAATGCAACAATTGCGCTGGTTTGTCTTTCAACCGCCAGTGTTTTTACATCGTTACTTGACCCCTTCGTAAACAAGGGCAAGTACGATTATAAAGAAGTACTGTTGGGTTTGCTTGCGCTGGCAGGAGTGTACTGTATCTATTCATTCCAGGTTACATTTGGCCTGGGTATTCTGTTTGGAGTAATAGCAGCAATTCTAAGTTCTGTTTTTACGGTACTGAACAAACGTATCGCCAACAAATACCCGGCGCGCACTATGGTCTTTTACGAAATGGCCAGTGGCTGGATATTTATAACGCTGTTGCTGCCGTTGCAGTTTATCAATTTTCCGCAAACCCGCTTCTGGCCGCATACTACTAATTTAATGAGTCCGGCTTGGGTAGGAAACGATTGGTTGTGGCTGGTTATTCTAAGTCTTTGCTGCACAGTATGGTCGCAATCTCTTGCACTTACTGCACTTAAAAAGCTCACTTCTTTTACCGTGACACTTTCTGTGAATCTGGAACCAGTTTATGGTATGGTGCTGGCATTCCTGCTCTATAATGAAAACAAAGACCTGAGCGGCGGCTTTTTTGCAGGTGTCGGCCTTATTTTGTTGTCAGTGGTGCTGCAAATGTTCCGCCTGCTAAAACCACAATTATCGCCCGGCTTCATTAAAGAAAAGGGCGGAATAGATTAGCAATTCTAAATTATAAATTGTAAATTATAAATTGTAAATTGATTGGAGTTGGTTTGTTGGACGTAGGATGCGTGTAAATTGGAGAAGGTTAACTGGAAGCCGCTAACAGAACGCAACTAACCGTAGACTACCAACTGCCCATTGCTTAATGCCAGCTATAAAGCTGCCAACGCCACTAACTAGAGACTGCCAACTACCTGCAACTAACCGGGGACTGCCAACTGCCTACTGCTGACTGTCAACTCTATTTCAACACCTTCATTTTCACCGTTTCAATACGTGTATCAGTAACGAGGAGGATGTCGAATTCGTATTGGTCCAGGATGATCTGTTCCTTTATTTTTGGTATGGTTTCGTGGCCGGAAATAATGTAACCGGAAAGTGTTTCTGATTGTTCTGTAGGGAAAGAGAAACCGTATTTTTCATTCAGATAGTCAAGTTCCAGCCTGCCAGAGAAGATGTATTCGTTCTCAGCTAATTGCTTTTCAACGTGTTCCTGAACGTCATACTCATCATTAATGTCGCCGAATATCTCTTCCAGCACATCTTCCATGGTTACTATGCCCGCAGTACCGCCAAACTCGTCAACAACCCAGGCAATACTCTTACGTTCCTTTGTAAACCTGTTCATCAGGTCAACCGCACTCATGGCCTCAGGTACTGCAGTAATCGTGTGCAGTATTTCCTTAATGTTCTTTGGTTTGCGATTAAGGTCAAGGTGGTGTATGTAGCCAACAATATTGTCAATAGAATCGTTATAGACTATAATTTTAGAAAGCTTGGTGCTGATGAATTTTTCGGTGGCTTCCTTAATTGGCATAGACACATCAACGGCTTCTACTTCGTTACGGGGAACCATGCACTTACGAATCTTCACATTAACCAGGTAAAGCGCATTTTCAAATAGTTCGGCGTTTACTTCGCTGGTTTCACTTTCGTGCCCGTGCATACTTTGCTTTACGAATACTTCCAGATCAACACGGTTAAATACCTGCTTATTCTCTTTTATTTTTACGTTGAAGAGATACTTTAAAATGAATTCTGAAATAGAAACAAATATTTTAGATACAGGGGAAAACAACTTGTACATCAACCACATAGGTATGCTGAAGATGGTAAGCACTGTTTCTGCTTTTGACCTGAAAATTGCTTTCGGTAAGAACTCTGCAAATATGAGAATGATGAGGGTAGCAGCGAGTGTATCTACAGCAAGCTTTGGGTATTCTGAAAGCGTTATGTTGTAGTGTTTCAATACTTTCTCAGTTACCTGGGACGAAAGCAAGCCATATATAACCAGCAGCACATTAACCCCGACAAGACTTGTGCCAATGAATTTGGAGGGGTTCTCCATAAACGTTGCCAGAATTTTGCCGGTGAAGGTACCCTGCTTCTTACGTAGCTCGATATTGAGCTTGTTGGCTGAAATAAATGCGATCTCAGACCCTGCGAAGAAGCCTATTAAAAGGATACAAACAATTATATATAAGATTAAATGAGTAATATCCATGTCGGCCAAAGATAACGAACCTCTTGTAAACTGGCGCAATTGTGGGTAATTTTTCTGGGAATGTTGATAATTGAGATGGTTATAACGTAACAGACAGCGCATGAAGAACTGTTTTTAGGATGTAATGCGGCAGTTGTTATTTCTTACCGGGCAATTCGTATCTTGCTATGTGGCATGTTGTATTAGTGCCATTATTATTTTCAGGAGCCTATGGAAGGAACACCCGGTGATAGCGTAGAAATTATAGATAGTGTGGTTGCATCAATGCGACTGCGCCCCGGCATGTATCTCGGCAGGCTTGGGCAGAAGGGTATTGCAGAGATGATGCATGGCTTATTAAGATGCCTGGTAAGCCCGGACGCAACCACACCAGACAATATCACCGTAGCGATGGTTGCCGCAAATACAATCACTGTTATGGTGGAAGCCTACGAATGGCCTGATCTGCTTATGGAATGCGTTTCAGATTTTGACAAAGTTGTCAAGCATCCCTGGAGTTGGCTGTACTTTATTGCCCCGTTTGTTTACTCAACAGAAAGCCAACTTTCCATCAATAGTAATGGTGTAACACATCAATTTGAATTTAGAGACGGTATACTTGACCTAACTCAGCAATTGCCCCTGACCGAGGGATCAGCCACGTCTTTGTCAATGAGGTTTACACTTGATAGCAAGATATTGAAGGGCGCCCCATCTTTTGATTACCTTGAAAAGGAAGTTTCGATATTTGCGTTGCTGCACAGGAACTGTAAATTGTTTGTACGGGACACAATGAAGGAGTACCTCCAGCAGAGATTTTACCATTACCCTGAAGGAGTAATGGCCTGCTTCGATAGTTTGGTTGCAGAACGTTCTATAGGGCATACTTATTTTTCGTTGTTTGTTGACGAGCCTATAAATGGTCGCGTTTACCAGGTTTGCCTTACCTATGCCAACTACTGGCAGTACCCTCAGCCAGATATTTACCTCTTTGCTGACGGGAAGCCAACCGAGGAGGGTAGTGCGTTGCTAAACGGCATTATAAAAGGGCTCCGAAAGGCATGCAAAGAATATATAGTGGCAAAAGGAGACATTACTGCTAAAATACCGCATGCGCTTTTATATCGGGGCTTAGTGCTTGTAGCAAATGTGGCTGGTGGTGGCGACTATAATTTTGAAGGCGCGAGCAGAGGCCGTTTGGCTTTGCCCGACGTTGAAAAAACCATAAAAAAGAAGATATACGATATGGCAAAAAATCATATCGCCAATTGCCATGAAGATGCTACCGAATTGGTGAGCCGGTTTAGCAGCGAGATATGGACGAAAAGCATACTTGCCGACCTGGAAGAGCAAACAAAGTCAATAAAGGAACGGGAGGGTAGAGAAGGGTAGAAGGGGGCAGCAAGCAGCAACTTCCGGTAAATCAGGGTCAGCCGAGCAAGCCCCTGCCGTACACACTTTCAAAATTGCGCTGCAATGTTACTACAAGTTCCGGCTGCATGTAATCGTATTCATCGGGTATGTACAGGCATACGATCTTCTTGATGGTGTAGAAGTTCGTAAAATTGGATTGTATGAAATTACGGTGGTGCTTTTCCATAACAATTACGGCATCAGCCCATGCAAGGTGTTCTTCGGTAAGCACTACGTTGGCAGTTTTATCGGTACCAGCCGATAAAACTGAAAAGCGATCGTCATTCGAATATATGGAATGAGCGGTCGCGCTCCTCATGCGGTTTACAGTGCAAACGAAAAGTATGTTTAATTTATTGGGCATGGGGTGTAGCAACGGGTGCAAGTATGTAGCAAAAGTATACAATAGTTACTAATGTTTTGTCTCCCGTTCTCCTGCCTTCCCGCAGCTTATTTGCAGTCAGGTATATTGGCATATATCATGCCCTTGTCACTCATACACATAAAGAAAGGCTCTTTATTGATGCCAATATAATAAGTCAACCTTGTCAATCGGTCTTTCGGGGGTGTAGCGTCGTATGTCGCGTGGTAATGCTCAAAACAGAGGCCTTTTAAAAGGTGATTGTTATCGGTATCGACCAACTTACCGCTATCAGCAATAAAATAACCATGGCCGAGTGGCGATAGTTTTGCGTACCTGAACGCCAATGCGGGGAAAACACTTTTTCCGTCAATCCTTAAAATAGCCATTTTGTTGGTGCTGTCGGATACAACAAAACAATAGCCACTTTTCTTTTTGCCGTTTTCGCGCACGTCAGGGTTTGTTGACGGCACCCATTTGCCTTGCTCATTATATTCCATTGTACCTACAAACGGCATTTTGCGTCCATCGGGGCCAAGGGGTTGCCGGTAACTTCCCAGTATCCTGTTTTTGAACGCTTCAATTTGCGTGCCTGCACTATCCAGTACAGTAATGTATTTTTCGGGCAGGTCAAAGTAATCAAAGCCCTTTATGGCAGTTTTGTCCTCTTCAGCGAAAAGATACATTTTCGAAGCATAGTGCACCACCGCTAGTATGGGCAGTTGCCGAAAAGGACAGATGATGCGCAAATTACTGTCTACTACACCGTAGCGCCCATCTTTCTTTACAATAAATGTATGTTCAAAAACATCGCCGCCAATTACATCATACAGCGCTTGCGGCCGAAGAATATACCTCAAGCCGGTATCAACAACTGCATTAAGCCATTTGCCTGTGTCGTTGTAGCGCCCTAAAACAACGTAAAAAGTATTGAAGGCAGTTGTTTGTGAAAAATAGGTACGAACATAAAATGAAATATTGTCTTTTTTAAACGTTTTTACCTCGCCGGATTGGTTATTGATTAACACATTTTCATGAGCTGGCCTATGTGTTATTGGACTTTTAGGCGGTAGAAATTCATATTCTGGCGTTGGAGTAGCTTTGTATTTTTTCCAGCGGCCTTTCTTTTTAAAAGTTCTGGGATTAAGGTGTGCAAAGCTTGGTTCATAAGGTGCCCTGAACCAGCCTTTCCAGCCTGTGGCGTTACCGTTCTTATCAAAATCAATGCCCTCAAATTCTGTTTTGGCTATAACTTGGCCTGATTTGCTGTAAATCGAATTTTGCAGCGATATCTGGACAGCATATAGAGAATCGGGAACTGTAGTAGATATCCAGGGAACCTGGTCGGGCAAATTATCCATGGTACAAGGAACATTAAATGTTCCGCTGGTATCAATAAATCCCCATTTTCCATTCTTTTTAATGTAAATTCCCAGGTATTGTCCGAATTTTCCCATGGCCGCACTATCGCATTCTGAGGTGACAAGCGTTTTGTTGGTTTCGCTGATAATACTGTGCTGATTGCCTACGGTACCGTGCAGCAGACCCCGATGTAGCCATTCTATATCCCACAAAGCAATGTTTGACGAAGTGAAACTTTTATAGCCAAGACGGTAGTATATGATAGGTATCTTTACACGGTTCCCTGTGTCAACCAGGCCATACTTACCATCTCTTTTCACAATAACATACGTTAGTGAGTCGTTTGGCTCTCCACTACCTGAGCTGGAGGTATATTTGCCTTGTTCCGAAAGCTGGTCGTATACGCAGGGTATCATTTCCCGCCCACTTTCGTCAATAATGCCGAACTTGCCCTGCCTCGTCACAGTCATGTGCGGGGTGCTGATTCGGCCACTTGCCATCATGATATTATCACAATTCTTATCGTAGATGGCGGCTATGAGTACTTTACCCTCATCATTGATAAATCCCCGGAGGCCTGAATCAGTATGGAAATTAAAGCGTCCATTAATCATGGTATGCCTCAACTCACCGTTCCAGTGTCGCTCAGGAGCAATAATGTATTTTCCTTTTGTATCGATGAGTGCCCACTCGCCGTTGGCTTTCACTTTGGCTTTGCCATCGTAAAATAACTCCGCAAAATCCCATTGAGGTTGCAACACCATCTTTTTATTGCCATCGCAATAACCCCACTTGCCTGTACAACAATAGGGAATGAGTGCGGGTAGTTGCTGCGATAACAGGATAGTGCAACTGCTCAACAGTTGAAAGATTAATAGGTATGTAAAGCGCCTGATAGCCATCTATTAAGAAGACGTAAAGGTAACCATCAAACTTGGGTTGCTGCAAAATACCTGCAGTGAATATATGTATTGCTGTACGTTATTTGCATTCACCCATCTCCGCATAAATCGTGCCTCTGTCATCCATGTAAATTCCGTACGTTTTTTGGCGATCTGGTTTTTGACATACCAGCGCGAAAAGCCGTTCTTTCCATGGTTGGTCTATGTATATTTTGCTGCAACGCTCAAATACAAAATCGGTTAATAGCTGCGTGTTATGTGAATCAACCAGCTTGCCGCTATCGACGATAAAGTGGCCACGGCCAACGGACATAAGCATATGGTGCCGGAATGCCAATTCCGGGAAAATGTGTGTCCCATCCATACCCATTATTGCCACTCTATTGGCACTGTCCCTCACTTCAAGATTAGGTCCCTCCAGGTTCTGGGTGCCATCTTTATCTATAAATATTGGAAAGGCTCCTAGTATTTTGTGCTCAAAATTCTTATGTTGCGTTCCGTTGCTGTCCAGAACCGTTAGCTCTCTAAACTGCATTGCAGAAAGATCGAAACCCCTAATCTGCCTTTTTCTCAGGTCGGCAAGCATATGTATTCCCGAGGAGTTGCAGGTAACCCCAGTAATTGGCAGTGACTGAAAACGGCAAACGAGCTGCAGGTTGCTGTCGATAACAGCATACATGGTGTCTTTCTGCACAATAAAAAGTTTGTCTGCAACGCTGCCACCGATAATTTTGTATTGCCCCTGTGGTCGCAAAATGTAGTTAAGCGCAGTATCTACAACTGCGGTAACAGGTACGTTATTCTGTATGCCTTTGACAACATAAAAAGGTTTAAGGGCTAGTATTTGTATAAGGTAATCCGAAACAGAAAAAGTTATACTGTCTTTTTTGAAACTGAAAATTTTACCTGATTTGTTTTTTATCGAGACAGGTTCATATCGCTCCCCACCAGAGCCGCATTTAAATGTGTATGGCTTATAATCAGTTATGTGGCTTGTGTCTCTATATCTAATCCATTTTCCTGCGCTCGTAAAGGTTTTAGGATTTAGCTGCATGTATTTCAGGATCATACCATCGGTACCCGTGGATTTCCAGGCAAAGGGCTTTCCATGTTTATCGAATTGAATGCGGTTGAACTCCGTTTTTGCGATTAATTTGCCCGTTTTACTGTAAACAGAAATTTCATCCCCAATATAAGCACTGTATGTTGAATCCGGATTCGGGTAAATGCCAAGGGGTAAGTTGTCGATGGCTATGGCAACATTAAAGGTATCCGGGTAGCCAATAAAACCCCACTTCCCATTTTTTTCCACATAAAACCCTTCATGATTAGCAAATTTTCCGGGCTTAACGCTTTCGTAAATAATGGGGATAATTACTTCATTGTTTTCTGTGATCGCTCCAATTCTCCCACTATCTGATGCGTTCAATACGCCCCGTAGCCGGCAATCATTCTCTGGGTAAGTTACGTTACTTCCATACATATCTGCACCGTAGCGGAGCCCGTCATAAATAATGGGGATTTTAATCTTGTTATTGATGTCAACCAACCCATACTTTACTCCTTTGCTTACAATAAAGTAGGTTGTTGAATCTTTCGCTTTATTTTTTTCACCTGTATATACCTGTTTGTTCTGTCTATACAGTTGGTCATATATACAGGGTATCGTTTCTGTTCCATCCTCACGTATTATTCCATGCTGGTCTTTAATTGAAACAGCCCTGTAGCGAGCCTCACTTCCACGCTCACAGAAAAGATCAGCTATATTGTCATACAATGGCTGTACAAGTATCTTACCTTCATCATTCAGCAATCCATAACCGCCGGAATCAGTGTGGAAGTTGAAGGTTTCATACGGGTTTGTGCGATTCAATTTGCCATTCCAATGTCGCTCAGTGGCAATAATATAGTTGCCCAAGCTGTCAATAAGTGCAAAATCAGTGGCTGTTTTTACAATGGCCTTTCCGTTTAAAAATAGCTGAGCTTCCTCCCATTTGGGGTGCAGTATTATTTTTTTATTGCTATCGCAATAGCCCCACTTTCCTGCGCAATAGTAAGGTATTAATGCAGGTAGCTGTTGCGACAATAGAGTATTGCCGCTCAACAACGAAATAAGTAAGAGATAAATTAAACGCCTGATAGCCATCTATTAAGAAGACGTAAAGGTAAGTGGTAAACTTGGGTGATTTTCTAATCACTTTCTTTTACTCTTCTCCCAAACCGCGCTTTGGCTGCCCTTTATGTAGCGGCGTATGCCGGCAATTACAGCATAGTTCATCATGCAGAAGTAGTAGGGGATAAAGAAGGGCTTTATCTTGATCTGCCTTTTTTCGAATATAAAGCCAAGCAAAGAAAAACCGTAGAACAGGGTTTGACATGCCAGTAGTGCTGTATAAATGAAACCGCCGTTGTCGGCTACAATTATACCATTCAGTAATAACGCTAGCAGCATTAAGAACGGTGTCACGGTCCAGCGCAGCACCCGGTGGCTTATGTATTGAAACGTGAGGGTAAACTGCTTAAATGGGTTAAGCAGGGGTTTTAGTCGCATAATAGATTGTATGCCGCCTGCGGCTATCCTTATTTTACGTTTTAGTTCTTCTTTAATATTTTCAGATCCGCTTTCAGTAGCATATGCCATCGGCTCATAAACAATACGATAGCCCTTTTCCGCTATCAGCATCGATATCATAAAGTCATCGAGAATGGTATCGGGTTCTACAGGTACATAGAGGCTGGTACGCACACTAAACAATTCGCCGGCGGCACCTACCACCGAATACAATTCGGAGTCCCAGGTCTTCAGTTTTGATTCATACTTCCAGTAAAAACCTTCGCCGGCGGTAGCGTCTGCAACGTCCTCAATGCTCACTCTTTTCTCTCCTGACACAGCCCCAACACTAGGGTCGGCATAGTGGCGGGCAATATTTACCAGCGCATCTTTGTTCAGGAAGGTATTGGCATCGGTAAATACGGCAATGTCAGTAGTAACTTCCTTCATGGCCCGATGTACGGCAGCTATCTTGCCGCTGCGGCCGGGCTGATGCATCAGTTTAATTTGCGGATATGCGGTAATAAGTTCAGGGGTGCGGTCGCTGCTGCCGTCCGTTACAAAAACGAGCTGAACTTTGTCTGCGGGGTAGTTGAGCTGCAGTGTGTTTTTGATCTTTTCTACAATAAAATCTTCTTCATTATAGGCGGCAACAATGAGCGTCAGGCTGGGCCAATTACCACCATTGTCGGGTATCGCCCTGCGCCCTTTTATGGCTACCCGAATTTTTACCAGCGCATAAAGCAAAATGCCATATCCGAAAAAGGTATAGAAAACAAGAAAAAGGCTGAGCCAGAATGCTATGATCATTTAATAGTTTTTATGGGGTACCCTAAATCTGTGCTGTTTTTACCGTGGGTAAAATTCCATGCAATGGCCTTTAGCAGCACTGGAATAAAATGGTAGTCTTTAGCCTTTATGTAGTTTAAAATATTTCGTGGCGCTACAATACACAGGAAGTAGGCCATGAAAATAAGTGTAGTGCCGAAGCCGCAATTGCGCCTTATAAACAGTATCCTGTTGCGGTTCATGAAAAATTCTTTCAGAGCACTTTTAGTCCCTACTGAAATCGATTCTTTATGGTAAATAAGCGCCTGCATGTTTACCCGTATCGTAAAGCAGGCTCTTTTTACTTGCTCGCACCAGTCCATCTCCTCGTAATATAAAAAATAACCTTCGGGCATAAAGCCGCCTTTTATTACTGCTTCGCGGCGCAGCATCATGGCTGCGCCATGTATGTAGCCCGTTTCGCCGGTAAGGTTATCGTACTGGCCGTTGTCTTTTTCAAACTGACCAATGCATCTGTTGCGGCAGGTATAATAATTCATAGGCGTGAACCCTGCATATTGCAGTGTGTCGGGTTCTGAAAAGTATCTTATTTTCGGCGATACCATACCGCATTCCGGGTGGGCATCCAGCGTGCTGGCCAGTTGTTGCACCAGGCCGGGGGTAAACTCGGTATCGTTGTTAACGAAAAAAAGGTAATCGGCGCCTGCCTGCTTTATGCCAAGGTTGTTGCCACCGGCAAAGCCAAGATTCTCTTCGGAGCGGATGAAAGTAATGTGCGGATATTTTTTTTGCCACGCAGGCACCGGGTTATTGGTGCTTCCGTTGTCGACAACAATAATTTGGAGTGGGAGGTATGTATTCGTTAGTGCTATAGAATCAAGCAACGCTTCTGTGACCAGGCTTTGATTAAAATTCACCGTAATTACAGCAACGCTTTTCATGAAAATTGAATCCTGATTTGATGAGAGCGTAAATATAATACTCAGGCGGTTATTTCATCAAGATAATCTATAAGTTGGTCGCTTGCCGGGTTAGCCAGTTTGCGTGCAAAAAGCTTGTCAGATGTTTGCAGCGCTGCAGCATCTTCCATGGTAAGTAGTTTAGGGCTGGCTTTGCCTTGGCTCCAGTCGAGGTAAACCAGATTGTTATTGACCATTTTTTCCTTAAACTGCGAATTGTAAAGTATGGTCTGGAAGATGATCTCGTCAGGTGCCCAGGTAAGCTTGAAGAAGCGGCTGACCCAGCTTTTTTCTTTTATGTAGTTCAGTGCATAGGCGATACTTTCCGGGGATGCAGTAAACCATTGCGAACGACCCATAGCTACCATATTAGCGGGTAGCTTACGCTTCGGCAATATAGAGTTGATGAACTGCTCAATTATGTAGGTGCCTGCCGGTAAGTTATAATTGATAAGGTGATATTGTGTAATGCGTGGAATAGCTTCCTGCCACTCATCGGTCAGCGACAGATAATGCATGAATATTTTACCCTGGTTCTTTGCAAGAAAATTATGGATATCTGCTGTTTTCTTTATGGGGTAGTCTTGCCCGCTGGCCAGGTTTATATAATCATACTTCTTGCCTGAATTCAAAATCTCTTCGAATCCGTTGATGGTGGCCTGCACAATACTGTAGCCACCCCAGTATACCTTTACCCTGTTTTGTATAAACGTAACATTCGGGAGTTGGCCCAGTTCAAGAAACGATTCTATAGGTGTTTTTTTATCAACGTGTATGTAGAAATCCGCATTTTCATGTGCCAGCTTACCGATCAGTTTTTTGACCTGTTGCGGGTTTGCGTGCGTTAATATGAGATGCGCCAACTTCATGAGCGTAAACATAATATATCGTTGGCAAAAAGCGGAACGATATGTATAATTTTATGGTTGTTAAATAAATACACAGGTCATTTTAAATGGCCTGTTGCTGTGGGTGTAGCTTAAATCTATCGCGGATAAGCCCCTCGCTTTAGAAAAGTTAATTGTTCGGTGCGCCCGCAGCAACCCATTTTTTAACCTGAGCAATCTGGCAGTCACTCAATTTAAAGCCGGTAGATGGCATAGCGTTGTAACCAGACTGGTGCGAAATGCGGGGAATCATGGAACCGGATACCGCCTCGTTTTTCACGCTGGCATAATCTGAAAGGCTACCGCCCTGTGCACTGGCAGAGCTGTGGCAACCTGTGCAATATTTTTGCATTAATGGCGCTATTGCACCGCTGTAAGTAAAGTTATTAGAGTCGCACGGATTGTTGCTGCAAGCGCTACCGCTGTCAACGGCACCTGTTTCTATCCAGCGGCGTAAAATATCTAATTCGCTGGCCGAGAGGGGAGCTCCGTCTTTCGGCATTGCCTCTTCTCCCGTTTTTATAATGGCTACAGTTTCCCAAATTTTACTTGCTGCAACATTGCCCGGTACAATGCCTTTACTTACGATGTTGGCATAGTTATCGAGCGTATAACCCCCGCGATGTGCGGATGCATCATGGCAATTACTGTTGCCGCATTTTGATATGAAAATAGGCAACACATCTCTTTCAAAACAAATGGTAGGGTCGCCGGTGCGGAGGTTTTGCGGCAATACGTATGGCGAATGGGTGCAGGAATTTAAAAGGAAACCTGCGCCAAGGACAGATAATAATACCACTGATAAAATACGCGAGCTGATTTTCAAATTGAATGCTTTTACAAAAGTATGACACAAAGTTAATGCCACAGCCTGAAGAAGCAATGCTAATTAACTTAATGCTAACTATTTGAAAATGAGCGGAATTGTGTTGTTACGTACCGGTTTATCCGTTGCGCAATACTTCTCTCAGGTCAGCTGTCATACGCTGGGAGAGTTCCGGCAGGGCGTGGAATGCGGCCGGCGTATTTTGAAACACTGAAATTTTCCAGGCATCTTCATCTTTTACGGCTATCATGGTTTGCACGGCGTTTAAGGCAGGGTTGATATCGTCTTTACCTGCAGGCACCATGCCAACATCCGCTTTCAGCCATGCAACGCCCGGTGAAAGCAACCGTATTTCCCTGATGAGGGCCACATAGGCAGCGGTAGGGTGGTGCGAAAATATATTGCCCAGCACGTCCAGCAATTCATCTTTACCTATGATCTGGCTACCATCAAAACCTATCAGGTTGCCGTTTTCAGCAAAAAGATGGGTCATGCCTGCCGCATTTCGGGCATTCCATTCATCCAGCCATTTCTGGTACAGGTTTATTACAATATCCACGTTTTCTTTTGCCATATAGGGCTGCAAGTTAAGCAACAGCGAGAAAATAAAGTTCAATTCCCGGCTAGAACTGCAAGATATGGTTTACAAAAAAGCAACTAAATGTATAATTTAGTGCTCCCGAATTTAAACCGGCGAATAGATTAATGACACACGATAATAATGCCATTGTAAAAGAGTTCATCCATACCCTTCAAAACCGAAAATCTGCAGCAGAACTATTACGCTTTTATCATCCTGACGTTGAGCAGATCGAATTCCCCAATACGCTTACCAAGGCGAAAACAATAAGAACACTTGCCGACCTTGAAAACGCTTCGAACAAAGGCAATAAAGTTTTGCAGAAAGAAGAGTATGAAATACTAAAATCATATTCGTTTAAGAATACCGTTATTATCGAAGCTATCTGGACGGGTACATTGGCGCTCCCTATAGGCGCTATCCCTATAGGTGGGCAGATGAAGGCTTATTTTGCGCAGTTTTACGAGTTTAAAGATGGTAAAATTGTAAAACAGAGAAATTACGATTGTTTTGAACCGTTCAGTTAATAAAAGGTAATATGGCTGCTGGGTATTCTGCATCTCCGCTTTACAAGAAGCTTGGCTTTAAAGAGGCTTTTACGGTTAAATTGATGAATGCCCCGGCCAATTACTTGCAACTTCTGGGCGATGTTCCGTTCGCCGTTGTGATAGATAATACCGCCGCATCGAACATCGATCTTTTGCACCTGTTCACGAATTCAGCAAGTGAACTGGAAACTTTGCTGCCTCAATTAATGTTAGAAATTAAGAGAAATGGCATTATATGGGTGTCGTGGTACAAGAAGAGTGCGGGCATAGCAACAGAGATCAGCGAAAATTTCATAAGGGATACTGCACTGGCGGCGGGATTGGTAGATGTAAAAGTTTGCGCTATTGACGAAGAATGGAGCGGCTTGAAACTAGTATACCGGCTTAAGGACAGGTGAGTGTGTGATAAGGGTTAGTTTACATATTGCCCATCGGGCGCGTACATAACTGGCAACAGTTTGTGGTTTTTTTCAAAATAGTCATAGCCCGCTTTCAGGGTATTCCAGAATGTTTGTTTTTCGGGATAGTTGATGTATTCCCTTTCCAGGTAAGCGATGCCTTGCTTGGTTAGGCGGGTAGGGAAAATATGGACAGGTATGTTCTCTTCGCCGTTCACCTTTGCATTCAGGCAAATGGTGTATATCTCTTGTATGCCCTGGTCGGTCATCGGCATGCAGCCAACGGTTACGCAACCACCATGTATATATATATCGCCACCGCGACGCGCTTTGCCGCCGAGTTTATTATCAGAATAATTAGGGTAGTTCAGCAACAACGACAGATGATAGTCGCTCTTAGGGTTGAAGTCTTCAATAAAATAGTAGCCTTCCGGAACCTGATGGTCGCCTTCTGCGCGTTTCGGTCCCAATAACCCTGAAAGTGCGCAAATATGATATAGCTTTATTAATTTATACTCGCTGGTTTCGTTATTACGGCCCCAGAGCTCCAGTTCATTCTGGGCCTTGAATGCACGCAGAAAAATATCTTTCGGAGGGTAGGCTATACCTTTCTTTTTAAAATCTTTGGCCAGCGAATCGTTGAATTTTTTCCATGCCTCAGAAACACGTGTGCACGAGAGCTGGAAATCTTTGAAGTTCTGAATATCGGTTTGGGCTTGAGCAAAAACAGGCAGGGCAATTAGAATAATCACCACCAATAAAATATGCCTTGTTTTTCTAAACATGCTGTTGCCTTTAAACCCGTTAGTACAAATTTATAATAAATACCAACACAAAAATGCAGTGTCTTATTTGTTTAACAAGGTATGAGTTTGGCACAATACCAACATTATTTAATATCGTGCATGCTTTTTATCGACTCCGTCATGGCTTCATAAACCTTAAGCAAATGTGGTTGTCCTTCCAGCAATTTCTGGTGCTGGTGTATGGTGGCATCATCATTGCGGATAGCAGGCCCGGTTTGCGTAGTAAATGGAGATGCTTGCTTTACGCGGTCGAAGGTTTGCTTTATAAGCGGTTGCAATGTAGAAGCGGGCAAATTATTTTCTTTACAGATGTGCTCATTAATTGCAAACAGGTGATTAATGAAGTTGTTGGTAACTACAGCGGATAGGTGCAGCCACTTGCGTTGCTCGTCTTTTGCTTCAAACAGATTGTCGGTAATAGCATGCGCCATTTCCAGCACATATTTTTTTGCCCGTTCGCTACTCATTTCCCAGGCTATAGGTATGTCCCTGTCGCTGCGCGTATTGTTGCGTAATATGGAATAAATCGGCCAGAGCACAGCATGGTCTTTGGCTGCTTTCTTAATAATATCGAGCGGCAGTGCGCCTGCCATGTGCACGAGTACGGTTTTCTTGAATGCAAGTTTTGCTGCCACGGTCTCGACCGCAGTATCCGAAACTGCGAGGAAGCATACATCAGCATCTTCATCGCGTATATCGGTAACTTCCCCGTTTTTCGGGGCTAGCAGGGCATCTGCAAGCTCTTTTACCGTTTGGCTGTTTCTGCCATAAACACCTTTACATTGGTGCCCCGATGCGGCAAGCCTTTTCCCAAAGAACCAGGCGATATTGCCAGAACCGATTATACTGAATGTCATGCTTTATTATTGTGGGTGATGTAATAGGATTCCATAATGCCGTGTACTCTTAATTTCAATGCGCCAACATCAGCCGTTGTGAGCCCTTGCGTAGGTATAGGTTCCAGAAAGTGTATGCGCACAGGCATTGGTCTGGCCCAGAATTTTTTATTGTGGGGAAGCACTTTGCCGGTATTGAATATTAAGCCAGGTATAATTGGTTTCTGAGCTTTTACTGCTGTTGTAAACGCGCCGTCAAAAAACTGCTGCATCGGTTGGGTTGTTTTATTCCGGGTGCCTTCGGGATAAAGGCACAGGTTAATACCGATATTCAGCGCTTCCTGCATTTTTGAAAAGCTGGTGCGGCGGCTGGCTTCGCTTTTACGGTCAACCAAAATGGAACCGGCTTTGTAGATAATACCAAAAATCGGCACCCGGGCCATTTCTGCTTTTGCCAAAGTTTTATTAGGGCCGGGTATCCACGGCGATGAAACAGGAATATCCATTAACGCATTGTGGTTGATGACCACAACGTAGTTCTCACCTCTTTTGAAATGTTCCTTGCCTTTTCGGAAAACAGGGCAAAATATAAGCGGCATATAAACGCCCATCCACAACCTTAAAACAGGGTGGAGATATTTTGCGCGGTAAGGCTCAGGTAGAAAGGAAATAATAAATATCGGCAACCAGACAATTAGCATTGTGGCTACAAACACCAGTAAAGCATATACTGCATATAAACGGCCTGCTATGTTGCTGATAATTTTCAAAGGTAACTCGCTTACAATTTTGATTTTAAAAAGATTACAAAGTTAGCAAGAATGCTAAAATTATCGCTGATTGTTTATCCACCGCTTATACCGCCCTATGTGCAAAGTGACTGAACTAAGGTAAATAGGTAGCCGCGCAAAGGCGCAAAGCCGCAATCTAGCTTTAATTCAAGATGTAAGTGCCGCAAAAAAAGCCGCCAGATATACTCGATATAGATAATTTCGGTACTGATTTGCGTTGGCAAAGGAATAGTTAGGCCGCTTTATACACATTAACTCGCTTTATTATTTCGGCAGCATGTTACAAAGCCCAGTCAATAGGCTTTTCACCATTGCTTTTTAGGTACTCGTTTGTTTTGCTGAAGTGCCCGCAACCCATAAAGCCGTTATAGGCTGATAATGGAGAAGGGTGCGCCGCCATGAGTATTTTATGCTTGCTGCTGTCAATCAATGCCGCCTTGTTTTGTGCAAATTTTCCCCACAGCATAAAAACCACATTTTCTTTGGCTGAGGAGATATGTTTAATCACTTCATCAGTGAAAATATGCCAGCCTATCTGGCTGTGAGACATAGGCGTATTGGCAATTACTGTGAGTGATGCATTAAGCAATAATACACCCTGTCGAGCCCATTTTTCCAGGTTGCCGGTGGCGGGGTAGGGTATACCGAGGTCATCTTGCAATTCTTTGAAAATATTCATGAGTGAAGGCGGTGGCTTTACGCCATCGGGCACTGAAAAAGAAAGGCCATGCGCCTGCCCGGGATTATGGTATGGGTCTTGCCCCAGTATTACCACTTTTACTTTATCGAGCGGGGTAAACTCAAATGCGTTGAATATTTGCTTTGCCGGCGGATAGGTGACCTTACCCGCATTCTTTTCTTCTTTTAGCGTAGTGACGATTTTCTGAAAGTAAGGTTTCTCAAACTCGTCACTCAGTTCGTTTTTCCAGCTGGTCTCAATTTGTATATCCAAGGGTGAAGAATTTTAAGATTACAATGCGTTGGTGTTGTCACTCCTTACTTTACATCAACATCCAGTACCTTATTGCCTTGCAGATATCCTTCCAGCTTATCGCCTATTTTTACCGGGCCTACTCCCGCAGGTGTGCCGGTGAAAATAAGATCACCAATATTCAGCGTAAAGAACTGTGAAGCGTAGGCAATAATCTTGTCAATATTGAATATCATATCACGGGTATGTCCATCTTGTACCACACTATCATTTAGTTTTAGCTGGAAGTCGAGATCATCTATGTTTAGCGTATCACTGAGTGGGACAAAATTCCCTACCGCGGCAGAACCATTAAATGCTTTGGCAATCTCCCAGGGTAAACCTTTTTTCTGCTGTTCACGTTGAATATCACGGGCTGTAAAGTCAATACCTAGAGTTATTTCAGAATAATATTTATTCGCAAATTTTTCCTGCACATGTGTGCCGTTCTTGTCTATTTTTACAACCACTTCGCACTCGAAATGAAGATCTTTGGTAAACTCGGGATAGTAAATTGGTTTTTCGGGTAACAACAATGCCGATTTAGGTTTCATGAAAATTACCGGCTCAGTTGGCAGATCATTTTTTAATTCTTTGGCGTGGTCGGCGTAATTTCGCCCGATACATATTATTTTCATAAACTAAAAAAGCTTAATGGCTCGTGTAAAGATAAAATTTCCCGAACAAAAACCACTATTCACGGCTACTATACCCGTGCGCATAGGTGACATTAATTATGGCGGTCATGTAGGTAACGATGCAATTCTGAGCATAGTACATGAGGCACGTATGCAGATGCTTTCGGCTCATGGCTATACTGAAATGAAT
Source organism: Chitinophagaceae bacterium (assembly GCA_947447265.1). GTDB lineage: Bacteria > Bacteroidota > Bacteroidia > Chitinophagales > Chitinophagaceae > Flavipsychrobacter. The sequence goes on along the minus strand of CANFKC010000037.1, from coordinate 6,186 downwards.
GCAGCAGGCAATAGTATGATCATGGCTGATGTGATGATTGCCTATAAAGGGGAGGGCTTTTATGGTGATGTATTTTCTGTTGTGATTTATGCCGACGAAATTGAAGGGGTTTCTTTCGATCTGTTGTATCACATTACTACATCGCGTCACGGAGTTTTGCAGCAGATAGCGCATTGCAAAACGGGTATGGTATGTTTTAACTACAAGCTGAGGAAAACCGAGCAGATGACGGATGCACTTAAGGCGTTTTTAAACGGTGATGCAGCATTGTAAACCATGCACAGTATTTGTGTTGAACATTAAAATGATAATTTAAATGAACTGGATAGAACACCCTGTAACACTGGAAGGTAAGCGCGTAAAACTGGTGCCTCTGGATAGCGAACACTTTCCTGCGCTGGTAGCTGTTGCCAGGAATGAGCGGATATGGGAATTTGTTTCGGCCAAATGTGATACCGATGATAAGACCATGAATTTTCTTCGTAGTGCCGTATTGAAAAGAGGGACCGGCGAGCAATATCCGTTTACTGTTTTTGATAAGGTTACCAATAAGGTTATAGGGCATAGTATGTTTCATAACATTGTACAGGTGCATAGTAAGTTGGAAATTGGCTGGACATGGTACGACCCAGCTTATTGGCGCACGGGTTATAACCGGGAATGCAAGCTGTTGCTTTTCAGTTTTGCTTTTGAAAAACTACATGCCGGCAGGGTGCAATTGCAGACCGATGAAAAGAACCTGCGCAGCCGCACAGCAATTGAAGGGGCAGGCGCCAGTTTCGAAGGCATTATCCGCCACGACCGGATAAAGGATGATGGCACCTATAGAGATACCGCAATGTACAGCATCATCAATACAGAATGGCCAGATGTTAAAGGCAGGCTTGTTGAAGATTTAGCGCGTTGATGCTACCTGGTTTTTAATTTCCATTCGCGTATTATCTTCCCTTTGCCGAGGCAGGTGCCGCACCCTACTGTGCCGGTTCCAAAACATTTAGCGCATGCTTTTCGTCCTTTGCCCTTGCATTCAGGGCAGCTTACACTGCCTGTTTTTTTACATTGATCGCACGGCACCAAATGGGAAACATTTTTGTAGACTAGCTGCCCATGTTCCTGCACATACTTGTAGTCATCTATTTCCTTTTTGCCCTTGCCGCCACAGGTCATACATTTTTTCTTCCCTGCGCCATCGCACCATTCACAAGTAATAGTGCCATGCCCGTCACAGAGCGCGCAAATCTGTTTGCCAGTGCCCTTGCAATCGGTGCATTCTTTCGCACCCATGCCGCAGGCTGCCCAAATCAGGCATAAGCAGGTCAGCAGGCATATAGCAATATGGTGGCGTCTATTCATAATTAGTTGGCAATGGCAGTGGTCAAAATTAGTCTTTGATAATCAAAATTGCGATTAGTTTTGCAAGCATATTTTCAGCTCTTGCTCATGACCTCAAAAACTAATATAACCAAACTATTCAACGACTACCTGCTGCAATTCCCTGACGAAGCGGAACGCTGCAGCATATTTGGCGACTACCTGGCGCGCACAGAGGAAGCTAATTTATTTAGCCGCAAAAACTTCGATGGTCACATTACTACAAGTGCATTTATTGTTAAGGTAAATGCTCCGGAGATATTGTTACTCAGGCATAAGTCATTACATAAATGGTTGCAGCCGGGTGGCCATTTTGAAGGTGACCCATCCTTAATGGATTCTGCGTTGAGGGAAGCGGAAGAGGAGAGTGGAATACCTAGAGCGGAAATGGATTTATATGCTGCCTTTCAAAATCCGCATACTCCTTTCGACATTGATTCGCACTATATACCCGCCAATCCGAAAAAGGTTGAAGAGGGGCATTACCATCATGATATCCGCTACCTGTTTTTATATACCGGAGAAGGTGGCAATACTTACAATGAAGAAGAAGCTACTGGCATGAAATGGGTAAAGTTTGCCGACCTCGCTGACGATGCTATTTTCGGAATGATGATGGAAAAGATTGAGAATGCACTAGACAAAAAATAATTCAAACAACACAATGATCATAGACCAGTTAAGCAACACACATCTCTATGCAGGCATCAGCGATAAGATAAATAAGGCTTTTCAATACCTGCAAAATACTGACCTTGATAATGTAGCGCCCGGGAAATACCCGATTGATGGTGACAATATTTTCGCGATCGTGCAAGAATATACTACCCTTGATAGTGCTGACGAGAAAATGGAAGCCCATCGTAAACACATAGACGTGCAGTATATGATAAAGGGTACTGAACTGGTAGGGCATATGTTGCTGAAAGACCAGGTCCCCTGTAAGGTATATGATGAACAGGAAGATTATATGCTCTTTGCCGAAGAGCCGACTTTCTTCACTCAAATGGCTGCAGGCACTTTTATGATTTTTTACCCGACCGACCCACACATGCCATGTATTAAAGAAGGCGAACCCGCAATGGTAAAAAAAGTAGTTGTCAAGGTGAAGATATAATGTGAAAAAGCGGGGCATTCAGTAATTCTGCAATGCCCCGCCTCTATATTGATTTTGGTGCTATTCACTAACCGGAATAAAAACGGACTGTGGTGTTTGTGCCGTAACCGTATATGGTAGCCCGCCATGGAGGTTTGAATTTACAGATGTATCATACCCCGAAGCATAGAGATAGTAGTCGCCATTTTTTAAGCCGGCAAAAGAACCAGATACAAGGCTATCGTGATTTACGAGAACCATGGAGTCGTCGTACAGGCCGCTGGTAGGTGCATCCTTTGTTCCATACTTAATATAAGCTTTGAAAGCAGTAAGGTTTTTGGCAACTTCGTGGTGTTGCGGAAAAACACTTATAGTTGCGCTACCGCCTTTCCCTGCAACATCTTTGTCTTTGGTTTTACACGCGAAAAACAGTGCGGATATGGCAATAAATGTGGCTACCTGTTTCATATGTTGTTTAGGGTTGAACGTTAAATTGTATTTTATTTTCCGCAAATTCTGTGCCATTAGCAACTGCTACCTTAATAATAATTTTAAGTGTAGCGGCTGTTGAGCAGGTATCTATCCATTTCCGTTGTAAATTAAAATGGTCGGTGTGCAGGTCCTGGTCATCCAGGTACAAAATTTCGTCAGTGGCGCTGTCTGCAATTTGCAGCATTACCCCGTTCAGTTCACTTGTGTAGGCAATGTCAGCATCTACCGTAATGGTATCACCCTTGTGAAAGGTTTTGCCATTTATTGCGGTGTTGTATTGCACGGTAACTTTGTTCAGGTCAACCGGGCTTAAGTCTTTTTTCTGGCACGCTGCAAAGGCAATTATTGCCGCAAGTGTAATGGTGATTTTTATATAGTTGTTCATTTTTGTTGGCTTTTTAAAATAAGAAATAAATACTGGTTTCCAGGCGGGAATGTGTGGTTACATTACCTCCCGCATAATGTTGTGCAAAAGGAATGCTGTAGAGTAGCCGCGCGCCTATGTGGTTGTAGAAAGCTTGCACGCCTGCAGCCGCAAATACTAAGCTGCCACCACTATTGCTGTTCAGCCATTTTCTGCCGTAATTGTCATAATCGCTCAGTGCATATTCGTACTTAAGTCCGCCCTGAGGCAACAGCGTTAGTTTTTTGTGTTGCAACTGATAAAAATAAAGGAGGCTGCTATTCAGATGGTTGCCATACTTGTAGCTTTCTTTGGTAGTCGTGGTAAAGGTATAGGCTGCATCAAGGTTTAAGCCTGATTTACCGCGGGAAATCGTGTAATTAGCATTGGTAATGAAATCCCATGCGCCGGTGCCCGCCTGCACATTTGGTAAGCCTTCTTCATCAAGTTTGGTTATTCCCTTATTAGCGCCTGTCGGAGCCTTTATGCCACCACCGGCAAGCAGGGTGTACTTCATTTTTTTTGCACAATCATCCTGTTTCAGCAAGGTTACATTGGCCAGGACGGTAATGTCGCCAATGCCATCCACCTTAATTGGGGTTTCCATGTCCGTGCCCCTGTTTTGGTGATAGGGTATAAAGGCAAATAGTTGTACTTTATTGCTGATGCTGTAACGCCCCCATACCTGGTAGGTGTTAATGTATTCGTCGGCATGTTCTATCTCGTCCTTGTCGAACACAGAAGGTTGGTCCGCGGTGAAACTGGCGTACTGGTATTGCAGACCTATAAAGTGTTTATATTGTTGTGGCAGTAGCCCCATATATTGGCTGCTCGCTGCGCAACCACAGAGATCGCATGCCATTGCGGGTTGGGCAAATACTATTATGGTAACTATACTATAGATGACTTGTTTCATGTTTTTGAATTGTAAATGGTTTGAAAAAAATACGTGCGGTAATTGCTTATTCCCCTTGCTAATGCTGCGTCTAGCCAACGTATTTGCTGGTTTTTATTCAGTGCGTGTCAATCAATACCCACGGGCAATTTGGAATTTACACGTGCACATTAGCGTTCAATAACTGGTCTTTGCGAGGCCCTTCACCGAAGCAACCTCAAAATAGCAGGGAAACTTAACACACTGTGCAGCACTCGTGAGATTGCTTCGCTTCGCTAGCAAAGACCAGATTCTTACCTTCGTTGTCGCAGAAAAGACAAACGTAGATTGTCAGATTCATTGCAGTGCTCTTACTTTGAACTTTTTCAAGTGTAAATAATGCGTTATACACAAAGTCATACATTGTGTGCATTATTATGTCTTGCACAGCACTCAAAAGCAACAAACATTACATTGTGCATTCTTAAAGCATTGAGGGGAAAATATCAGGCGAATAGTGGTGGCCTGAAAACATCGGCCAGTGGAGTGGAATGTAAATACCTGTCGTTCATTACAGGTATTTTGAAATGCGCATCTGAAAAAAGTAAAGGCACGCTAATGGGCTGCGGCACTACATAAACAAGAACTTCACCCATATTCCATTTTGATGGGATTGTTTTACCGCTCGAAGGGGTGGTGCCATCATCTGCCTTTTTAAGCTGTTTGCGCAGATAGCATTTACCGCAGCATTTTTTCTCCGGCATGTTTCTGTTCTCGCAAAGGTTTTTGGAAATGTAGTCCCGGTTATATTCGAACCATACTACTACCCCCAGCTTCACAAAAAGCTGGTAACTCAGGCTGAGCAGCAATATTATGGCAATGAGTGTACGAGGCACGGAACAAAAATAAGGCAAAACACAATCACCGTGGCTTTTCTCATCTATCTTATTTCTGGCAGGTAAGTATTCCTGCGAATCATGGATTGTCGGCCGTTGTTTTGATTTACGCATGATGCTCATCATTGCATATTAGCCGCTGTTTTTGTATCTTACGCATCCTTTTTACAGTAAGTATGGTTAAACGGTTGAAGTGGATCTTACTTGTTTTAGTTATTCTGGTCGTCGCACTTGTGTGGACGGTCAATGCTATGGTAATTAAGGAAACCCAGGGTCAGTTGTATTATAACGTTAGTTCTATTCCTAAAAATAAAGTCGGGTTGTTGCTGGGCACAGCCAAGTATAATGACAAAGGCAGGCAGATAGTGAATGCCTATTACCAGGCGCGAATTGATGCCGCGGTAGCCTTGTACATGGCAGGTAAAGTTGATTATATAATTGTAAGCGGAGATAACAGCACAATGTATTACAATGAGCCGCTTTTAATGCGCGATGACCTTGTTGCAAGAGGCGTGCCGGTGAGCCATATTTTCTTTGATAATGCCGGGTTTAGGACATTGGATAGCATACTACGCTGCCGCGATATTTTCGGCCAAACATCATTCACGATTATTTCGCAGACTTTTCATAATCAGCGCGCCCTTTACATAGCGAATCACAAAGATGTAAAGGCCGTTGCAATTTGTTCAGCTGATGGAGACAATTACTGGTCTGAAACGATACGCGAAAAAATGGCCCGCGTAAAAATGATGCTGGACCTATTACTCAATAAGCAAGCCAAATTTTACGGAGACAAAGTAGATATACCGTAGGCAGTTGGCAGTGCTCATTTGGCAGTCTACAGTTAGCAATTGGCAGTTTACAGTTGGCAGTATTCATTTCATGCAACATTTTTTGGAGCAGAATTATAATAAACCGCCATCAAAATTATTAAAATAATAATTTACTATCTTTGGTTCAAATAGGGAGCTATGCGAACCTTACAGTTGGTAAATCATCTTACAGATGTTCAATTAAAAGAAAGGCTTGCCTCAACAACCGGCAAGCCGGAGTT
>CANFKC010000036.1 GCA_947447265.1 Chitinophagaceae bacterium | reverse complement strand
GTTTTGCGCGTCATTGAAGAGCTTATAGAAAAACTCTCTCAAATTGAAAACCTGCCGGATTTGTTGTTGCCAACCGATTTTGATACCCTCGACTACAGGGAATATTTTGCCAATTTTAAAGTTGATAACGGACGAGGGTATATTGGTAATAATTTTGGTCAGGACCTGAGGAATTTTAGTCGCTTTTTGAAGTTTGCAAAAGAACGAGGAGCCACTACAGCCTGGTTTTACTATGGTTAAGCCCAACAATTGGTTCTTGCCAGTCAGTTACTAATATCGGGCAGCAACCTGATATGAAAACATGGCTACAACCTGCGGAATTTATTTTGTAGCTTTAGTTATGTTTCTTAAGTATATCAATGGTATTCTTGCGGGCTGTTGGGTATTTATTTTAAGTATTTGCGCGTGGCTTTTATTTATGGCTTTTAATCATGCTCCTGTAGAACCAAAGGTATATTGCTGCGGTAACACACCATGGGAAATTACCGGAGATAGCCTTAAAGATGCCGGTTTCACAGCAGGTAAAGCAGTATTCCAAAATAACTGTGCTTCTTGCCATCACCCAATAAAAGATGCTGCGGGACCAAGGCTTTCAGAACTATGCGTTTATCGGTCGCAGGAATGGATGTGTAAATTCCTGACGGAGCCTATGTTCATTCCTAAAGACAAGAAGGCTGTTTATCTTCGAAGAAGCTATGGTGAAAAGTGCATGAAATTTCCACAACTGACTTGTGAAGACGTTCATGCAGTCAGGACCTATATTGGTCGTTTCCGACACTAGTTTTCGTGTTGCTTTCTCATTTAAGTCCCGCACAATCACTCTTTGTTTCAGGCAATAGCATCAGCACCAAGAGCTCTTTTTCCCCGTCGACCTTCAATAATCAAAACTAGAATGATACCCAGGGTATACGCCAACATATCTCCCCACGAAAACCCGTTACCTAGTATCCATTGCGCGGGCTTAGAGTGCTTTAGCCCGAGAAGTACAATAAGATGGAAATATTGCGAGATCTCTATGCAATAGGCTATTACCAAAGTTGCAACTGCCAGGGTGCTGTATTGCGCACGGATAAACGTACTTAAGCCACAATACATGAGTAGCACTACCAGGAAATCGCCAAAAGTGGGGCGGATAAAGTTATCGTGCATAAAGGCAGCAATCAGCACTTCGGCTACAAACAATACAGCAGTACACAGGAAATATTCAAAATCGAATCGAAACATAAAAAGCACTTTGTTTTACAAAGTTATTTAAAAAATGAATACCTTTGAAAAAAAATTGCCTGAACATCATGTAAGTAAAAAGGGCATGCTGAAGGCTAACATCTTGCAGTGATTTACATTTCCTAACATCTAAAATAAATGCCAAAAGTTGGAAAGCTTCCTATTTTATACTGTTGTATTGTTGGTCATTGTGATCATTATAGCGCTACCCTTCGGCATTGGGTGGTTACTATTTTTTATTCCGAAAAAGCTTGGATATCCCAAACTCGCGAAGTACCTCTTGCTAACCTATTGCCTTGCGGTAATAACGGTTGCGCTGCTTCTTATATTCGAAGACCAGTTATTTACTAGAAATGAGGCAAAAGAGCTAGTTGAAACACATACTATTAAACTGCAAGACAAATTTGAGATCATTAATAATAGTTCATCCTTCTCTCCCGGAAATTACCACCACATTTTTACCCTAAAAATATCAGCGCGTGATGATTATCGGGCAAAACAAATAATTAAAAATGCAGCAAAACTCAATCCTAAAAAAATTTCAATGGATAGCTTAGTTCTTTCACCTGAAAATCATTATTTCGGACCGAAAGTCGAGCATGCCTACGAAACCGAAGACGTATTCATTAGCGAACATTTTCATCCAAGCGGGCAACAGAGATATGCACCATTGTACACTACAATAGCTGTAAGGAAAACCGAGAACACACTAATTTTTGAAGATATTGATAAATAAAATACACTAAAAGCTATTGGGTAGTTAGCCCTTGAAAGGTAACACCACTAAAAACCAATTAATTATGCAATTGGTTTTCAGGATTGTATAAGCATTAAGGTACTGAAACCTACCACCTTTGTGTTGTGAAAATTCCTTCACAATTCAATCTATCAAAATGCCAGTTAAAGCAACAATAACCAGCAAAGAAAATGCAGCTGCAGCAGCAAGCATAACACAAAAGACAATTGAAAATCATAAAACAGCAGCAATGCACCATGAGTCTGCCGCTAAAAACCACCATGAAGCAGCCAAACACCTCGGTGATGGAGATGAATACAAAGCAAGTGCTAGCGCAATTAAGGCCCTGAGAGATCATTTTAACGCTGGTGAATACCAAAGGGAAGATGCCAAACATCACGCTCATCTAAGCAAAACTATTTAGCGAATCGGAGTTGCTTTATACACACATAAGGTCACAATTCAAATCATCAACAATTTTGAAAAACACGAAAACGGAAAATCCAGGCGAAGTAAGCGACAATGTAACTGAGGTTAACGTAAACAAGACCACCAAAAAAATAGCGGCTCAACATAAAGAGGCGGCTGCCAATTATATAGAAGCATCGAACCATCACCTGAACGCGGCCAGGCACCATGAAGCAGGCAATGAAAAAAAGGCCTTACAAAGCAGCTTACTTGCCAATGGCCACCACGCTATAGCCTGCGAACTGTCTAATAGCATAAATAAGCAGCATGTACAGGCAGCCAAAAACAGAATAATTAAGTAAAAGCAATAGTAAGGGTTGCACTGCTACCCTGCTCTAAACATTCAGTTTACAATTCAACTTAAAAAAAATGGAAACGAACATAGGCATCAGTACTGATAACCGGAAGGCTGTAGCATTTGAACTGGCTAAATTGCTGGCCGACGAATACGTGCTCTGCACGAAAACAAAAAAAGCGCATTGGAACCTCGAAGGCGCAGACTTTTACAGTAAACACATTTTCTTTGAAACGCAATTCGGCCAGCTAGATGCAATAATTGATAAGGTGGCAGAGCGCATACGCACACTAGGGCATTATGCTACAGGTTCATTAAAACAATTCCTGGAATTGACCCACCTTGACGAAATAACGGAGGATGGCAATAACAGTACTACTTATATTAATGAATTACTATCAGACCACGAAAGTATCATCATCCACTTAAGGGAAAACATTCATCGTTTCGGGAACGAATACCAGGATTTTGGTACCAGCGATTTTATAACCTGCCTGATGCAGGAACACGAAAAAATGGCCTGGTTCTTACGCTCCCATCTCCACCAAAATTAGTGCTTCAATCTATAACGGAAGGACGATATGGAGGACCTCAAACAGCTGGAATTCCTGGCATTGAATTCAAAGGAAGTTATTGAAAAACAGGTTGACTCTTACAGGCAACAACACTCTTATGCCGGCACCATAATTGGCGCTACTGCTCTGTACATACCGTTCTTTCTCGATAGCCTGAACAATACGCTGCTGGTAATTCAGTTCGTTTCTATAATACCAACGGCATGCTTTATCTCATCTATACTCTTAATGCTTACGTTCTTCCGGACAAAGCCACTTGACCAGGCATTTAACGTACTAAAGTATAAAGACCTTCAAAGCAAAAGCTACCGGGAAATACTGCTGTACGAAATTGATGCCAATACGCGTGCATATACCGTGAATAAACTTATGACAGTCAAAGGCAGCAAACGTTATTCGATAGGTGTAAGCCTAACTATTACTGCGCTACTACTCTCTATTATGCTTATCCTCGGCAATAAGTTTATTGACATTGAAAAAGAGCCCACGAAAGTGCAGGTTGTAACCCTGAAGAATTTACCCACAACACCCGTGCAGAAAAAATAGCCGCTCACACAAAAACAATCGTAAAAAATAAACAACAACTAAAACGAACAACATGAAAAAGATCATCATCATTAGTATACTAGCCGCAGGACTAGGGTATACCAACTCATTTGCCCAGGCTGTGCCTACCAAGCGCGAGGACAAAATGCAGAAGATTGACGACAAGGCGCAAATGCAGAAAGACAAGGAACAGAAAAAAGACAACAGGGAAGAACACGCCCGGAATGACAAAGAACATAAAATGGACCGCAAAAGGGACAAAAAAGATAAGAAAGAACGTAAAATGCACAAAAAGGAAAGGCAGGAGCACGCGGAGCAGCGGGCTAAGAATAAAGAAATAAGAAACAGTAAATAGCAGCATAAACGCTTCAGCGCGAAAGGAAACGACTGACGAGTTCCACCGAACGAAAAGATATTTTTGACCATCAATCAGCCTTGCGAAAGCAGGGCTTTTTTGTTTCTTTTTTAATACATTTGGTTATCGGCTACACTAATTTAGCCATCATCCAAAAGAGCACTCATGGGAACATTCCTTTCTTTATCCGGAATAATCGGAAAGTCACATTCGGAAGTAGCCGACTGCCTTGCGAAGTATTGCCAAGACAATGGCGGCGGTTTGCTGCAAGAAGAGCTATCCGTGGAAAACAAGAATTGTTGCATAATTAAAGAAGAAGGCAATAATACGGTAGTGCACTACCCTTCCGGTTATTTGGAAAGGGATCAATCGTCAGCTTTTCTGTCTAAAGAACTGGACGCGCCTGTTTTCTCTTTTCACATTCATGATGGGGATCTTTGGATGTACCTTCTATTTATAAACGGAGCAATAGTTGACCAGTTTAACCCCATACCAGAATATTGGGAGGAAGAAATAAGTGAAGAAGAAATAGCTAGCTGGAGCGGAAATGCCTCAATTGTCACAAAACATATCCCCGGCCTGAAGCCGGAGTCTATTCAGAAATACCTGGTGAGGTGGCTCCCTGAGGAAGAAAGCAGGAAAGCCTATACTACCGACGAGTATATGAATGAAGATTGGCAGCTTATCGATTTTATGAAAAAGGTAGGGCTTACTTTCCCGCTTGATGACCAATACCAACCTACTGGCAGTACTTATAAATTATGGACCAAAGATCATAAGCTCATCCCTGTTAAAGCCGCTCCGCAAAGAGCAGTTCCACTTGCCAGCACACCTGTTAAAAGAAAGTGGTGGGAATTCTGGAAATGATTTGAGCTGGTGGTAGAATGCTATAATTGCTCTATCAGACTTATTTTGCAGCGTTAAGCGCAAATCATAGCAATTACTCGTTTGTTACATGATGACGCAAGAAAATTTAAGGCTTAGACGTTTAGTAGAACAACATACTTCATAGAAACCGTTTCGCTTTGCTTAAGATAGCATCACAGCTCTCATACAACGTAAGATAAAGGCATGATGGTAAATAGCTAAAGAAGCATAGAGCAATGCAAGCATGTAAAATAAGAAGTTGATATGGCTACGGCAGGTAGATACATTATTTTCATCCTCTGTTTCCTGTTTTGCGGCAACTATTGTAATGCCCGCTATACGGGTTCAGGATTTGGCATGACTACTGGCTACCGTTTTAATAATGGCAGCATATACCTGGAACATTGCTTTAAGAAAGTAGTAGTTCAGGGAGAATGCGTGCTGAATAAATACCAGGACGCTGGTTATAGTTTGGGCGCAAACTACATTGCCTATTACAGCAAACTGCTGGAAGTTGATGCCGGCATATGCTTTACGCACACTGGAGGCATTACCATCCCCTTTTTATGGCATGAAAACGGTACAGAACGAACAACAACCTTCGATATTTCCGGCGGGCAGTATTGTATTCCTTATTTAGTTGTGAGAAAAAATCTGTTTGGGCTTATGGAACGCGAGACCTACACCAGGCAAGGCAAACTAAGTATATTTATCCGCATGGGTTATAGATTTACGCTTGGCAAAAGTGCCGAGGCCATTTATGTTTCCGGTACGCCCTACCCCGACAAACAACGCGAGTTAAATCGCGCCATTAGTGGCGGCCTTGGTGGCTCAGTGGGGTTCTCTTTCTCCATAAAGACCGGCAAAAAAAACCGTATCACCCGATCAACAAGAGCTTAAAGAACAAGAAGATAAACACGGCTTCATAGCACACATAAGTGTCATCGCAAAATCCAGTCCTGATAAATATAGCAGCTCACTTTTCAATTTAAAACCGGCTGTCTTGCTTACTTTTACCTGCACATAATACACGACTATGGCTACACCAGACTATAAAGCTTTAGCAAAAAAAGATGGTCACCAGACACCACAGGAGCTCGAAGAAAAACTACGGGAGCTAAGGGCAATGAACTGGCGGATGCTAGAATGTATCGGCTATGTAAGGGCATGCCAGGATTGTTCTTTAGGAGAAGCTGCTGACACCGTTATGAACGCTGCCGCATGGCTCGACCAAAAAGACGCATTTCAGAAACAAAACGAGGAAATGAACGCAGAATTCCTTGCATATGTCATGCAAGACGCACAGGAAGTGGAGCAAATCATAACGCCCGAAGGTATACGGATAACGATTACAAAAACGAACAGCGACAAAATCTAGCGGGTTCTACCGGCAGGCAAACAACCGTTATTTTACGTTGCGCCATTGCTGGCATGGGCCGCCCTATTTTTACAATCTTGCCACTAATAAACTTCAATTACAATGAAAAGAGCACTTATACTTCTTACCATAATAATATCATTCGGAATGGGCTACGCATTCTGTAAAATAACTACGCTGGAGCGGCCGCAACAACACCGTAAAGTAACTGGCATCGGTGGCATATTTTTTAAGAGCCGCGACCCTAAGAAGCTAAAGGAATGGTATGCTAAAAACCTTGGACTGAATACCAATCAGTATGGCACCATTTTCGAATGGCGGCAGGCGCGCGACAGTACTAAAAAGGGCGTTACGCAATGGAGCGCATTCAATGAGCGCACCACCTACTTTGCCCCATCAACTAAAGATTTCATGATCAACTACCGCGTTGAAAACCTGGAAGAACTGATTGTGCAGCTGCACAAAGATGGCATCACCTTTACCGATACCATGGAAACCTACGATTACGGCAAATTCGTGCACATAATGGACCTGGAAAATAATAAAATAGAACTGTGGGAACCAATTGGCGGATTTACATCAAGCGATAGTGGGGTAACAAAATAAGCTGATTTCGGCATTCGTATCATTTTCCTTTTACGGTAGCGACAATCATTTCTTCCAGTGCAGCCAGGTCTACATCTGCCAGCTTGTTAATGTAAACGCAGCCACCATCGGTTTTATACTTACCCAGTTTTTGCAACACCGCTTCGCGCTCCGCAGGGTCGATGCCCATAACATGTATGGATAGATTGGCCTTACGGGGAGAAAAACCAATCTTGAACCATTCTACTGCCCTGCCCGAAGTGGGACTTTGATACACCATATTGCCGAAACCAATTAACGAAGCACCCCACATTTTAGGTTTTTCTTTCGTTACTTTTTGCATCATATCCATTAACACAAGAGTGTCCTTACGCTTTTGATCATCAGCAACCCCATTTACAAAATCGTCAACGCTTGCTTCATTCTCGGTTGTCTTAACTTTTGCCAGCTTAGCCATATGATTCGTTTAAGAGTAAATGATCTATAGTTCGAGCTTATTATTTGCCCCATTCATGTTGTAAATATAAACAAATGGCCTGCGCCCGGAAGTGCACTACCGTCCTTTGGAATAATTATCTAACTTTTCCTTTTCAATTTTTGAAAGGCTGTTGATGCCCTTTTGATGAATCTTTTCCAGTATGTCATCGACCTCTTTTTGTTCTGTTCGTTTTGCGAGGTTGTAGCGGTCATCAATGGTGGCATTGTGGTGGTGTTTAAAATAAAAATTATCGACAAACAGCACGTGAGGCCGGGTAACAATAATGTAAATAAATAAAATGGCCGGCCCCGTTATTACCGCAATGGTCACGAAATTAGACAACGCCACATGGGGATAGCATGCAATAGCGGTGTACATGCCTACCAATGCCCCGCCCAGGTGTGCTTCATGGCCAATATTATCTATCTGCGACCGGATACCATAGATGGAGTACACTATATAAACAAAACCAAACAGCCAGCCTGGCACTTTAAACGGCAGCAACAATAAACCCACCTGCAGACCGGGAAACAAGGCTATAGACGCGAATATGATACCACATACTGCGCCCGAAGCACCTACCGCACTATAGTCTCCATGAAGGCGGTGAATGAACAATGCCAGCAAATTACCGCCAACAAGCCCCGCAAAGTAAATGATGACGAATGCAAGGCTACCCAGGTAAATATCCACCGACATAGTCGGCAGATAAAGGACTAGCATATTTAAAACCCCACTAAACAGGTAAAGGACAATCATATTTAAAATAAGGTGCATCCACCCGATGTGCAAAAAGCCAGCTGTAACCAAGCGGTAGTATTCCTTTTTTACCAGCACATCATCAACCCTGAAACTATAACGATCTAAAAACGACGATTCCCTGAACCCTTTAATGGAGACAATTACGTTAACGATAATCAGTATATAGGTTATAATAGCGAACGGCTGCATGCTTACATTTTAAAAACTTAGCAATATAACTACAATTGATTTCAAAAATCAAAAACGCCTGTTTAAAATTTACTAAAATGTTTCGTCCGTGAATGTAGCAACTGGTAACCGGTCACCGCAAACAAAAAAGCACATAATACTTCCCAACAAGGGTCAATATTATGTGCCTGTATTATTTAGGTGGCTTAAAAAGCCTGACTGCTATTTATAAACATCCTGCCATTTCAGCTCTTTAATGTAGAAGCGTGATGGGCGCTCCCAATCGTTAGCCTTAAAGCCATCGCCATCTTTATAATTGAAGTTCGCATTGTTCAGCGTAACCACTTTATTCAGGTGAAACTCGTTATCAATGTAATTTTCGGTAGTGAAGTTTTCAGAAAAAGAATAGGTTACAAAGTTGCGGAACGAAATATCTTTATTGCTGCGGCTTACATAAACCTTGCAGAAGTTAATGGTCTCTTCTTCGGTATTACGGTCGGTCACATCAAAATAAATGTTCGCGGTAAGGTTGTAGAATGCCTGTGTGATGTATGACTTCGGAGGAATAAATGTTATCCTTTCTCCCTTAACCAGACTTTCGCGGCTCAGTTTAGTGCTCGATGACATGGAATAATAGTCATTAAATACATCCAGCCATTCCAGGCCATAAGCAGTACCATAAGCCTTATAATTGCTGGCATATTGGTTGGTATAATAACTCAGGCGCTTACCATTATTGATCATTGCTGATTTCTTCCAGTCGATATACACTGGCATATCAGTTTTGTTCCAGAACAGGAATGACATCACACCATGGTCTGCCCAAAACCAATAGACAACCTTCACATCATCATTTTCATACTGGTAAAAGTGATTGATGCTCTTGATATCTTCGGTAGTTGGCGAAACATATACTACCTGTGTAAAGCGCGAGCAGCTTGTAAATACCGAGGCTATAAGTAAAAATAACAGTAACTTCTTAACGCTCATAAATTGCGAATTTGGCATAAATATAGGCCGTTATGGGGAGATTTTAAAGTGAGCAAGTATTTTTAGATGTACAGAGAGTGTAGAAAAAGATTTGGCAACTTTTTAAAAAGTTGCCAAATCTAAAAATCGTGTTTACAGTATTAATTCACCTGTAACCTGTTCAGATTCTTATACAGGCCATCTTCAATATCTACCAATTGCTGGTGAGTGCCGCTTTCTTTCACCCTGCCGTCTTCCAGCACCACTATAAGGTCGGCATTGCGGATGGTGGAGAGCCTGTGTGCAATAACAAATGAGGTACGGTTGCGCATAAGGTTATTCAATGCTTCCTGCACCAGAGCTTCCGATTCAGAATCGAGCGACGACGTGGCTTCATCGAGCAACAAGATAACAGGGTCTTTCAGTATAGCACGGGCGATGGCTACGCGCTGCCTTTGCCCGCCTGAGAGTTTTATGCCACGCTCCCCTACCACCGTATCAAATCCTTCGGGAAAGCTCTTAATAAAGTCATATGCATTCGCCTGGCGTGCCGCTTCTTCCACTTCCGCCCTGGTGGCATCTGGCTTACCGTAGGCTATATTTTCAAAAATAGTTCCACCAAAGAGCAGTATATCCTGCGGCACCAGTGCCATTTGTTTCCTGAGTTGGGTTAGAGGTATAGTGGTCGCATCCTTGCCATCAAACAGTACCTGTCCTTTAGTTGGCTCGTAGAACCTGAGTAATAATGCTGCCAACGTACTCTTACCTGCCCCGCTAGGACCTACAATTGCAACTTGCTGCCCCGGCTTCACTTCCAGACTCACATCCTTCACCACCTGTATTTCGGGGCGGGAAGGATAACTAAACCCAATGTGCTGCAGGCTTACCTGTCCGTGTAATTTATTTTCGGGCAAGAGTTGCATCGCTTCTATCGAAACATCTTCAACTGGCTCTTTCAGCAATTCTCTTACGCGTTGCGTTGCGCCGAGTGTCTTTTGCAGCTGTGCATACAGGTCGGCAAAGCCGGCCATGGTGCCACCTACAAATGCGGTGTACACTACAAATGCCGTCAGCTGCCCAAACGAAAGCAAGCCATGCTGCATTAACCCAGCACCATACCAAACAACCAGCACTATAGCCCCAAATACGCTAAACAAGAGGAACGACACAAAAAAACCGCGCATCCGACCATTTTTTATTGCCAGGCTCACCAGGTTGCTGATGCTGGTGTTGTAACGTTTTACTTCGTACCACTCATTGGCAAAGGCTTTTACATTGCTGATACCTTGCAATGTTTCCTGAACAACGGTACCTGAATCAGCTAGTTGGTCTTGCCCGTCTTTGGCCAATTTACGTATGCGCTTGCTAAAAATAAGTGCAATTACGATAATGAAAGGAATTACCGAAAGCATCAGCAATGTCATTTTAGGGCTTATATATAAAATAAGACCCACACCAATTATCAGTGTCAGTAATCCCCTCAATATCTCCGCCAATACCGTTGTTACAGCATCCTGTATCTGCGAAATGTCCGCAGTTATCCTGCTGGAAAGTTCCCCAACCCTGCGCTGAGCAAAAAAGTCCATTGGCATGGTTATCAGCCTGCGATAGATGTCTTTGCGCATATCGGCAACCGCATTCTCGCCCACTGTTGTAAACAGGTAAATACGCAAAAATGAAAATACCATCTGCAGGCTCAATACTGCTATCATTATCAATGCTATCCCTGTGGGTGAAAATGCAAGCGGACCTTTCAAATCGCCATGGGCGCTATCCAGCAACCGTTGCAACAGGAATGGAAACGCCATGGTAGTGCCGCTACTCAACGCAATAAATATTAAACCAGCTATGAAAATAGCGCGGTAAGGCTTTAAATACTGGAATATCACCAGTGCTTCCTTAACCGATTCCTTACTTATTTTAACCTTGGGTGATTCTTCACCTATAATTTGTCTGCCCCTTGCCATTTTTGTTAGTCGTATGTCGTAAGTGATAAGTCGTAAGTCTTTCTTGGTAGAAAGTAGTAAGTAGAAAGTCTAAAGCTGTTATTACATAACGATATAACTTCCCTAAAAACGCGAAATTAGTTTTGATGCAGCAGGAAAAATTATATTTTCGGTGGATGGGTAGCTTTTGTCGGTGGGTGGTGTCGGCCTGTCAGAATCTTTATCCTAAAGTGATCTTTGCGACGGACATAGAGAGGATAATACTTGAGTACTTTGCGGCATGACTACTGTTCACCCATTATCCTGTGCCAGAACGCGGTTAGCGCTTTTTTATCCATCATAGCCATGCGGCGGCGTTGCAAAACATTATCATTTGCACCCGGATGTTGCAGGCAATAGCTGAACACAAAATGTGGTGTACCGCCACCCCAGGCGCCTATCTCGCCAAAACGCATATCGCTGAAATAGAGCGAATCGCCCTGCAGGTCTGCGCAATAATAGCCCTTTGAAAAACGCACCAGCTTTTGCAGCGACTCTTTATCTGTAGCCTGTGCAAGAAGGGTGTCGTTTTGATTGACCCGGCGAAAAGCGATGTTGTCCGTCTTATCTAATACCGACCGGTAGCCTACATAAAACCCGGAATCGGTCGCCGCAACCACGTACCACAGCAGGTTATTGATAGGGGTAGGTGTAGTAAAATACTTTTTAGGGGTAATGTGGTTTGAAGCAAATGCAGCTTGCACCTTGCTTTCAATAAGCTCTTTGTTAACAAAGCAGCAAACAATATAAACTGCACAAGGAATGATACCAAACCAAGCCCATTTTATGCGCCTGGCATTTTCCTTTTTGAGAAAAAGCAGCACAACAAAAGCAACCAGCGTGCAAATGGTATATAATGGGTCAAGCACAAAAACCGCATTAAAAGACACCCTTGCCTGGCTGAATGGTTCAAGCCATCCGGTACCGTATGCTGTAAAGGAATCGATAAGCAGGTGAACAAACATTTCCAACGCCCAGAAAAACCACCAATTCCGGAATGTTATCTCTGCCTTCTTAAACACTTTACCTGAACCCCAAGCCAGCAGCGGACTTACCAGCACCAGGAATAAAAACGAATGCGTAATACCTCTGTGGAAAAGCAGGTCTGTAGCATGGTCAAGAAACGGCGAAGCAAGTATATCTATATCAGGCAGGCTATTGGCAATAGCGCCTATCAGCATGGCTTTCTTGCCCAGCTTTTTACCGGCAACCACTTCGCCTATGCAGGCACCTAGTACTATGTGTGTGAGTGAATCCATTATAAAGTAAATGTCCCACACCTTTGAGGTGTGGGACATTTTATAGGATAATTTATTATGCCATAACTCCCTTATACATTTCTAAACGTTGTGCTTTTACACGGTCGTTGTTTATGTATTCGTCAAAACTCATTTCACGGTCAATGAGGCCGCTTGGAGTAATTTCTAACACGCGGTCAGCAACGGTATTGGTCAACTCATGGTCACGCGATGTGAATAAAATAGTGCCCTTGAAATCCTTCATACCATTATTCAACGCTGTAATACTTTCCAGGTCAAGGTGATTGGTAGGTTCGTCAAGTAACAATACATTGCCCTTATACATCATCATCCGGCTCATCATACAACGCATTTTCTCTCCCCCGCTCAATACTGATGATTTTTTCAGCGTTTCTTCACCTGAGAATAACATCCTGCCCAGGAAACCACGGATAAATGTTTCGTCCTTTTCTTCAGAATACTGCCTCAACCAATCAATAAGGTTGTCGTCATTATCTTTGAAGTAAGATGAATTATCGTTTGGCAAATAAGTCTGGTTGATGGTAACCCCCCATTTGAAAGAACCATCAAAATTAGTGTCAGCGCCGGAAAGTATCTCGTAGAACGCTGTTGTAGCCAAAGAGTTGTTAGATAAAACAGCTACTTTCTGCCCACGCTTCAGGTCGAAAGAAATGTCTTTGAACAATACTTCGCCGTTAACCGTTTTGCCAAGGCCCTTTACTTCAATGATCTGGTCACCGGCATCGCGTACCTGGTTGTTAAACAAGATGGCAGGATACTTACGGTTGGACGCCTTCATGTCAACCAGGTTTATTTTATCCAACGCTTTTTTACGGCTGGTTGCCTGCTTTGATTTAGATGCATTGGCCGAGAAACGCGCGATGAACTCTTTCAATTCCGCTATTTTGTCTTCCGCTTTCTTATTGGCATCACTGCGCTGCTTTAACAGCAACTGGCTACTTTCGTACCAGAAGGAATAGTTACCTGTGTAAACATTTATCTTACCGAAATCAATATCTGCAACGTGGGTACAAACCGTATCCAGGAAGTGACGATCATGCGATACAACCAATACGATCTTCTCATAATCGGCCAGGAAGTTTTCCAGCCAGCTTATGGTTTCCAGGTCAAGGTCATTGGTAGGCTCATCTAATAAAAGAATATCCGGATTACCGAAAAGCGCCTGTGCTAAAAGCACCCTCACCTTTTGATTACCATCCAATTCTTTCAATAGCCTGGAGTGATACATTTCTTTAATACCCAGGTTACTGAGCAACGTAGCCGCATCACTTTCGGCATTCCATCCGTCCATTTCTGCGAATAATCCTTCTAGCTCACCTGCTTTAATACCATCTTCCTCGCTGAAATCTTCTTTAGCGTAGATGGCATCTTTCTGCTTCATCACTTCATAAAGTGTAGTATTACCGCGTATTACGGTTTCCAATACTGTCACTTCGTCAAACTCATAGTGGTTCTGTTTCAACACACTCATGCGCTGACCCTTAGTAATTTCAACCTTACCTGTGGTAGGGTCAATTTCACCGGAGATAATTTTTAAGAATGTTGATTTACCGGCACCATTGGCACCAATAACACCATAACAATTACCTTCTGTGAACCGGGTGTTCACATCTTCAAACAATACCCGCTTACCGTAGCGGAGCGATAAATTATTAACTGAAATCATTGTATAAGTAGAAAACAGGGGCTACCCTATCCGATTTTTGAGGGTGCAAAAGTACGAATTAATATGTGAATATAGCCGCACTTGCATTTTTATTAACTATATTTTTACTATATCTGTAAAAAGGCCAAAGCCGTCAACTAACTGACGAGCATCCAAAAACCAATTTACAATTTATAATTTATAATTTATAATTACTCACAGCCACCTTTTGCGCTTAAACCAGAAATAGATGATAACTGAGATGGTGAGCATGGAGCCCAGCGCAACAGGATAGCCAATTTTAGCTTCCAACTCTGGCATGTATTTGAAATTCATACCATAAATACCCGCTATAAACGTAAGCGGCATGAAAAAGACCGAGAAAATGGTCAATACTTTCATCACATCGTTAGTCTTCTGAGCAGATAACGAAAGATATATGTTCAGCAGATTGGTAACGTCTTCATATACCTGGCCGTAAAGGGTTATCATTTTGGTATGCAGATCGCGGGTGTCTTGCAGTGCTACCGTATCATTATCCGTGTTCCGGATGGAATTGATCACCTCGCCCGTAAACACCAGCAGCTTTTTACAAATAGATGCCCTGCTTCTTACATAATACAAGTCTTCAAGGGCTACCGGTGTATCTGAATGTACAAATATTTTATTTTCAAACTTATCAACTTCATTAGATAGGTGAATGGCCTGTTTATCAAAACTATGCAGCACATTCCAGAGTATGCGAGTCACTAACTCCCTGGTACTATGGCACTGCTTGCCTGCGGCGCATTTTTCTTTCAGTTCATTAATAAACAAGTGTGGCAAACGGTGTATGGTAATCAGCAGCTTATCATTATAAAAAATAGCCACCTTCGTACTGATCTCCTGCACCGACTGCATTTTTTCATGCGGTAGTGCCGTTAGCATACGGGTAATAATAAAGTCTGTTCCGCCTAATTCTTCGTGTTTGGGCAGGTGGTCCGGCTCCAGGCAGTCGCGCACAGCATACGGGTGCAGGCCATATTTTTCGGCGATTGCATAGAGCTCATCCTTGGTGGGCGCTTCAATATCAATCCACGTAAAACCAACTGTATTGGCAGAAAAATCAGTTACCGGCATATACCAAAAGTAATAAATTCACCAATCTATTGTTTACCCAATATATGTATGCAGCGTCGTTTTAGGTATTGAGCCTGAATATACATATAAGCAAATAAAATACAGATACCATTATTCACAATCTCAATACACGCCTTTACCTGTAATAATAGTACCTTTGCAGCCATTTGTAAAGCGAGATATGTTAGATACTATAGAATCAGCACTGGAAGAATTGCGTAATGGTAAATTACTGATAGTTGTTGATGACGAAGACAGGGAAAATGAAGGTGACTTTGTTACCGCAGCCCGCAATGTAACCCCGGAGATCATTAATTTCATGTCGAAATACGGCAGGGGGTTAATTTGCGCCCCGATCACTGAAGAGCGCTGCGATGAGTTGAGGCTCACTCTGATGGTGGAAAACAATACGGTACTGCACCAAACGCCATTTACTGTTTCTGTCGATCTTATTGGCAATGGCTGCACTACAGGCATTTCTGCCCAGGATAGGTCGAAAACCGTGCAGGCGCTCATTGACCCAAATACTAAACCAGAAGACCTCGGTCGCCCGGGCCATATTTTCCCTTTAAGGGCAAAAACTGAAGGCGTTTTACGCCGCTCAGGCCATACAGAAGCAACTGTTGACCTTGCGCGCCTTGCGGGTTTTGAACCAGCCGGTGTATTGGTTGAAATAATGAATGATGATGGCACCATGGCACGCTTGCCGCAGCTGATGGAAATAGCCAAAAAATTTGACCTGAAGATCATTTCAATAAAAGACCTTATTTCTTATCGCCTTAAAATGGAAACCTTAATTAAAGAGGAAGTACATGTAAACATGCCTACCAAGCATGGCGATTTTGAATTGTATGCTTTCACCCAAACGAATACCAACGAAAAACACCTGGCCCTTGTAAAAGGTACGTGGGAACCTGGCGAACCAGTACTAGTTCGTGTACACAGTTCGTGCTTTACAGGCGACATCCTTCATTCCCTGCGCTGCGATTGCGGCGACCAGCTTACAGCTGCTATGGAAATGGTAGAGCGTGAAGGCAAGGGTGTTGTGTTATATATGAATCAGGAAGGCCGCGGCATTGGCCTGTTCAATAAACTGAAAGCCTATAAACTTCAGGAAGAGGGTAAAGATACCGTTGAAGCTAACCTTGCGCTAGGGTTTAAAAATGACCAGCGCGACTATGGTATTGGCGCACAAATATTACGCCATCTCGGCATTTCAAAATTAAAGCTCATGACCAACAATCCGCGCAAACGCGCCGGCCTGTCTGGTTATGGACTGGAAATAGTTGAAAACGTGCCGATAGAAATTAAGCCTAACCAGTACAACGAATTTTACCTGGAAACCAAGCGCGATAAACTCGGACACGAAATACTGGGGTCACATAAATCATAGCTAAAGCTATTTTGTTTTGAAGATACTGTTCCTGGCAAATAGAGTGCCCTACCCGCCCTATCGTGGAGATAAACTCAAGATTTTCAATCTCGCTAAAAGATTGCTGGGAAAGCATGAGTTGTATCTGCTCACATTTGCACAGAACGAAGAAGACCTCACTTATAAAACCGAACTCGAGAAAATATTCAAAGAGGTCCATTTTGTGTACCTGCCTAAGTGGAAGTCAGCGCTCAATTGTATTTCTGGTATCTGGGATACTGCTCCGCTGCAGGTATTATACTTTAAGTCCGGAGTCATGAAGCGGGAACTCGACCACCTGCTGGGTATGCACAAATTTGATGCTATACATGTGCAGCATCTGCGCATGTCGCCCTACCTTTCTGAGAAGAAAAACCATGCCCGTATACTCGATCTCCCCGATGCGTTTTCCCTGTATTGGGAGCGCCGTAAAACAGTGAAACGCGGCCTGCTCACCACAATATTTGAGAACATTGAACAAAAGCGGGTACTTGCTTACGAGCAAATATTAAAGGAGTACAATCTATCACTGGTGTGTTCGCGTGAGGACCTGGAATACCTTCAGAAAACACATGGCGTAAATAATCTGCGCCTGTTACCCAATGGTGTAGATATGACCACGTTTACTGCGGGGAACCACGACTACAGCCATAACAAAACACTACTTTTTACGGGCAATATGGACTATGCACCCAATGTTGATGCGGTTGTATACTTCACCGCGTCCATACTGCCGCTAATCAGGCAGCATTGCCCGGATGTACAGTTTATAATTGCAGGCCAGCGGCCCGTACCAAAAGTTGCTGAACTGGCTAACGACCACGTAAAAGTAACGGGCTTTATTAAAGACCTTGCGGCTATGTATAATAGTGCCAGCGTAGTTGTTGCCCCATTGCGCTTCGGTGCAGGCACACAAAACAAAGTACTCGAAGCCATGGCTATGGGCATACCGGTAGTTTGCTCCAACATCGGCTTTGGTGGACTAGGCATTACCAGTGGCGAAGGCGCCTTTATGCAAACCGACCCACAAGCTTTTGCGAATACAGTTATCGATCTCCTTTCGTCAGAGAGTATGCGTAAACAAACCGGCGAAGCGGGCATGCAGGTAATCAAAACCAAGTTTGACTGGGACGTTGTAACACAAATGCTGGAACGGTATTGTAAGGAAGTAGCGGGCTTAAGCTAAATTTTCAGAAATCTCAGCCGAAATACTACTGCGTACCCACCGGCTTTGTAGCACCGGAATCTTCCATAAATTTTTCTTTCTTTATTAACTCTTTCTGCCTTTCTGCATAGCGCCTGCTGCTACTGAAAAATTCCGTAAGGTTGTCGAACGATTTGCGCCAGCTGATACCCACCCCACCTCGGGCAATATTCTTATCGAGCGTAACATCATAATCGCTTGTACGAAATGCATTTAAACGCAGCCCTGTACCTTGCTTCAGTATGTATTGTACCCGGAAGTCACCGGTAATATTAAAACTGCTGGCAACAGAGTTTGCGGCTGTAGTCTGGCTTACCGGGCGGCCCCAATCTGATGTACTCCCGACCTCTACTATCAACTTATCATTCAGGAAGGGATGGCTCACACCAACCTTTACCTGGTTACGGTTAAAGTTGCCATTGGTACCCAGCGTCAGGTCGTTGTAATTATAATTGTTGTAGTTAAGGTCAATATTCAACTTGTCGTCTTTCAGCAACTTATTCACAAGGTTGGTTATACCCTGCGACGCCTGCCCTGAAACTAGCTGGCTAATGTTATTCACCGCCACATTACCCGCAACCGAACCAAAGCCATCCGATGGAATAAAGGCATTAATCAGCAGAAAGGAACCTACCTGCTCAGTTTTTTGCCTGTCATCCTGATTAATGTTCATCATCAGTTTGGCAGCGGCATAGTTACCTAACAGCCTTTCTTTATCTGGCAGGTCAATATTAAAGGTGAGCGCAGGGTTAAATATGCGTCCGCGCATATTCATAAGGATGTTAACGGTAATTGGCCGTTTATCTTCCGCAAGTTCATTCTTATCATGCAAAGCAACGCTGGCAATTTCACTTTCCGTAAGCAGATCATACAACCTGGCTTTGTGTGAGTAGGTTGCATTTACATCGAGCGTTGTTGCGGAAAACGGGCCTACGAAGCTTATGACGCCACCATCATTCAAAACAAACTCCCTGTGATATTCCAGCTTTTTAAAGGTGAAGTTGTAAGTACCTTCATTAATGCGGTAAATACCATTGATGCGCATATCTGTACTTGGCGGGATGGAGAGTTGCACATTACCATCTCCTCTGGCTGTAATAGCATCGCCTGTAGACGGGTCCAACACAATGGTCATCTCGGCAAGGTTGTTCAGGTTGGCATCTATACCAATGTCCATTTTATAAGGTGCAATGTGTTTGGGCTTATCCTGGTTCTTGCCATAATTTTTGAAGGTAACATAGCTATAGGTGCTGATGTCGCCACCGGTAGCAAGCGGAATAAATATGTGCGACTTGTCAGCCGGCGCAACATTGTAACCATGTAGCCTTATGAAATTAAACGGACCACGCACGGTAAAAGAATCCATGCTGGCAATAACGTTGCCATAAAAAAGATTGTTATCATTAGCCGTAAGCTTCATTACTTCCATCCTGGGGGATGCCAGTGTGATGTGCATATTCAAATCGGCAAAATGGTTGTGAGAAAAATATCCCGCTACCGTGCCGGTATTATTATAGCTATCAAAAATCGTTGTTTTATTCCAGCTTATGCGCTTATTCGTTACGGTTACTTCAGCTTCCGGAATGGTGTAATTACAACCTATATAATCAACATGCAACCCGGCATTCAGCAACCCCAGTGTGCCAGTTATTACCGGTTCATCAGATGTGCCCCTGAATTTAACGCTGCCATTTACAATACCGGAAAGATGGCTGAATATGCCAATAAGGAAAGGAGAAGCCCAGGCTACCCTTGCCTTGTTAAACACAATATTGCCATCCAGCTTAATGCTGGTTGTACTGTCAAAAGAAATATTACCCGACGCTACAATAGACGCATCGTCGCGGTAGATACCCGTTTGCGGGTCAAAGCTCAGCAAACCTTTGGAACCATCATACGAACCAACGAGGTTTACCGTACCAATAGTATCGGTACCGAACTTAACGTCGGTAGCCTTCATACTGGCGGAAACTGAAACATTGCTGAATATCTTGTCTACAATTATGGTTCCATTAAGCCTGCCATCTGGTTGGTAGCCAGATATACCTGCCCAATAACCAAGTTGTGCTATGTCCAGCTCTTCTGTGCCAATTATTAATTGCTGCTCGCTGTCGCGCACACGGCTATTTACCATCACCTTTTGCAAGCCAGACGAAAGGAAAATATTTTCTACGTCCAGGAAGTTTTTGCTGTAGGTAACCGTGCTACCACCTGCAATATCCCACCGGGTGCGGTTCAGGAAGAACTGCGAGGGGAAAATCGAAAGGAATAATGAATCCGTACGCGCAAGTATCTGCCCCTTCAGCGTTATTGAACTTGCAGTATCCGGCGAAGTCGTGGCAACAGTAAAATTAAGCGAGTCATTGCCAAGAGTTGTAGTAAGGCTCAGTGAACTATTAATGAGGCTATCCCCTATTGCAACATTATCTATTGTTGTATTGAGCGCAACATGATCAAGATTACCCTCTGCTGTGATAGCAATATTGCGCATATGGAACCGATCCATTGTGCCGTAAGGCACATTGGCATTAAGTATCAACTTCTGGGCAGTCGTGTTAAATGAACCGGTTAATGAAGACCCGCCAAAACCCTTAATCCAGGGGAAAGTTACAGCAAGCACGCTGTCAATATCCCTCGTATTTATTGAAAATTCTATGTTCTGATCAGGTGGAAAAGTAAGCGGAGGCTTTATATAATTCGGAATGTATTTCGACAGATAGTATTGTACCGAAGCTGGCAACTTACTCAATTGGTACTGCCCGCTGATGCTGGCGGTAAGCACATTACTCAGTATAGAAAGTTCTTTTTTGCCATTACCGGCAATAGCCGAGCTCATATAAATTGAGTCGACCGCCACCTTGTGTTTACCACGTTTCAGGTCAATATTGTACAACCGCGCATACCCCAGGAAGTTATCAAGATTGCTGCCCATGCAGTTCAGATCAAAGTCGGCAGATGTTGTTACGCTATCCGTAGTAATATTCAGCGCCTTCAAATTACTATACAAAAGGTGGGCTGTTGTGTTGAGCCTTATATTTTTAACGTCATTATAGTCAAGGCCGCCATCAAACTCTAACGCTAGGTTAGGGTCATCTACCAAAAGCTTACCTATAAACTTCTTCTTTGAAAGCGTACCATTGGTTTCAATATTGTGGTAGTTGTAATTATTAATTCCCAGCTCCTTTATGTTACCATCCAGGCTCACAACCACATTCTCCAGGTCGAAAGAATTGCCAGTTACTTTTTCATTACAAGTAATCGCGCCCAGGTAAGGCTGACGGAATAAAATGCCTAAATGCAAATTATCGGTAGTTACGGCACCTGCATAAGTGGCCGTGCTGCTCTTAAAGTTTGGAATGGCCATTTTTACATCGGCAGTTAAATTACCGAGGTTAGTAGTAACAGCGCCCTGCACCGCAAAATTGTCAATATAACCCTTATACTGGCCTTTAAAGTAAACATGGGTGAGGGCAGCAAGGTTTATATCTGGCGAGTTCCTTAAGCCCTCGGCATATTTAAACGCGGCCGAACCATTGGTAAATATTTCACCGTCAGTATAAGTAATGTAGGTTTTATAAATATCCGGCAAACCCTTCATGGTAAGGTTACCCTTAACGACCGTATTACCGTCTGACATTAAAATATGCTTCGCATTAAGGTTAGCTACCGTTCCATGACCCTCCCCTGTTAGCTTTACAATGGCAGGTATATACTTCATCTCTGGAGCAAAAAACTCAATATCACGTGTATCTATAGTGGCATTGTTCAGCCTGCCCACCATTTCCACGCTATCAATATAATCCAGGAAGCAGGGAAACCTGGTATAGTGCATGGCATAGTAATTATTGATCTTACTATGGTTCAACTCCAGGTTAAGGTCGGCGCAAATACTGGCGACTGGCGATACGCTTATTTTACTGGTCAGGTTTTTAATAACAATGCCACAGCGCTCTTCCGCATGCAGACCCAGTGTTTGTCCGCGAATTGTATCTCCTATAATGCTGATGTCTTTAATAGCAGTAGTAATGTTCTTTATCCTCAAGTGGTTTTCGTCAAACAAGTGGGGCAAAGGCACTTTATCATCCATAGTAAGGTTGTAACCACAGCTATCCAGCGTTAGTTTGTTTACCCTTATCTCCCACTTATCTTCATTAAAAGGCGAAGTGTCTACCGTGTCATGCGACTTATCTCTCGGGGGCTTGCCACCCGTATACTCATTATCAACAACCAACAAATTTTTGATCGCAATTTTATTAATGTCTATTAGCTTTCTCTTAAAGTCGAGCGAATTGGCATTCAGACTTAGGCTGCCCACATCAAAATCAAGGTCCTGTCCACCCCATGCATCATCAAGGTGAAAACGCACATTAGACAGTTCTATCTTTTCTAACCCAAATTCAAACGGCTTGCTCTTTGTTGTATCGTTTTTGGGCGATGCACCGGTACTGAAGGCCTCTTCAATAAAATCAGAATTCCATTTATTACTGTTGCGGGTGCGGTATTGGTGCACGTAACTATTTTCTAAGGAAAGGAAGCGGAGTACTGGCTTATCATTAAAAATAAACCAATCAGATAGCCTTACGGTAGCCACACCGGCATACAACAACGTATCGTGCGACTGATCTTCAATAAACAGGCCTTCAAGAGAAAGATGGTTACGAAAATCGATACTGATGTGCTTAATAGCAACATTGGTCTTTAGTTTTTGAGAAAGCCATTTGGTCGTTCTCTGGGCAATAAAATTCTGTACCGGTGTCAGATTCACCAGTATTATTATCAGCCCTATTAACGCAAGTATAATGAGGACCGTATTGCGCAATATTTTTAAAAACCGTTTCAGTTCGCGAGTCCGTCTGCTTTAATTAATTACAAATATAATTCCTATCTGCTCAAATCATACCCTTTAGAATGTTAATACACAATATAGCAGTACAAAAGCAATGCCAGTTTAAATACAAAAAGCAAGCGCCGTCTACGACACCGCTAACCGGGGGATCTGGTAAATGCTGCTTCAATTGTATCGGTTAGAGCTATAGCGACATATTGCGACCAGAGTTTATGAATCGTAAAAACAATTTCTTTTTCAGGTTTATTTATATAACTTGTTGTACTAAAACATACACTATGTCAGTATCAGAAAAAAGAATCGTACTCGTTACCGGCGCTACCGGCGGACTAGGAACTGCAATGTGCAAAAAACTCTATGATGATGGTTACGTAGTAGTTGCCAATTACCGTAATGAAGAAAAAGCAATAGAATGGCAAAAGCATCTGCACAATGAAGGCTATGATATCCGCATCTATTATGCTGATGTTGCTGATTATGAGTCGTGCGGAAAAATGATAGAGAAAATTGCGGAAGAAATAGGCCATGTTGATGTATTGGTTAACAATGCAGGTATAACTAAGGATGGCGCTTTCCGTAAAATGACTTACGAAAACTGGCGCGCGGTTATGGCTACCAACCTGGATAGTGTGTTCAATTGCACCCGCCACGTAATTAACCACATGATAGAAAAAGGCTTTGGCCGCATCATCAACATATCGTCAGTTAACGGCCAGCGCGGGCAATTTGGGCAAGCTAACTATTCTGCTGCAAAGGCAGGTATGCACGGCTTTACTAAAACTCTGGCTATGGAAGTGGCTAATAAAGGCGTAACTGTTAACACTATTTCGCCCGGCTATATCGGCACTGATATGGTAATGGCAGTAAAAGAAGAAGTTCGTAACCAGATCATCTCCCAGATACCGATAGGTAGATTGGGCGGCACGGAAGAAGTTGCCTACCTGGTATCGTTCCTTGCATCAGAGCACGCAAATTTTATTACCGGCGCTAACATGAGTATTAATGGCGGGCAGCACGTGTATTAAGCAAACTTGAATTGTCTATACAATTATATTTACGTCGGCAATCGCCGACGTTTTTATTAAATCTCAACACCACCACTATCTCATGGGTTTCGGATTTTCGCTATTCTTCATTTTTGTTTTACTGCCGTTAACGTGTTTGGGGCTGTTGGCGTGGCTCATAACAAGAAAGAGAAGCTATGGAAAAGCAGTTGGCTACATGTGGCTTGGTGTCGGCATACTATGCGTATTGGTGACGATTATCAGCATCGTTACTACAAAAAAGCAATTGACGAAAAATGACATTTACGGAGAATATATTGTGGACCGGACAAAGTTCCCCGGCAAGCAGGCCGATTGGCAGTACGATCATTTTCGGTTTGAGATAACCAAAGGAAATGACTTCATTTTTTATAAGACCGAGAAAGTTAAAGTTACCACTATATACCGTGGAAAAATATCACTACTTGAAGGGTATACCCGCCCAGCACTGGTAATTCACGTTGACTTTCCTGGTCATCATATCATCGAAGCCAAGCCCACACTCTTTAGAACCAACTGGTCGTTCTACTATGTCTTTCACTCGCCGAAATTCGGCAACGTCTTCTTCAAGAAGGGGCACTGGAAAGATGCAAAAAAATAAAAACATTTGTCACAGTCAGGTGCGAAACAATTCACACAACACAATATTTATTAGATAACATAGCTCCGCACACATGGAGTTTACAGAAGGTTCATTTACCAATCACACTGACAATATAAGTTAAGCTATATCGTTTTATAACGAATGGTTGTTCTTTTACCCCAATACAAGCTGTAATTATGGGCATTATTACAAGAATAGTAATTTTCATTTTACCACTAACAGCATCTGCATGCATTAGTATTAAAAACTACAGAAAGGAAGCATTGACTATTCAATCCGTCCACGTTTTCCGCGACTTCAATACTGAAGGGTTGGGAGCATCATACTATGCCCGGCATCATATCAATAAGGAATTTGACATTATTAATATTGATGCCGCAGCCAGGCTGCGTCTTGAACAGGTTTTTAAGCAGAGTAAAAGAACACCGCGGCTCGGGATATTACCAGCCGTTGCCGCTACCTGCAACATCGTATTTTCAAACAGGGTCGATTCCAACAACTCGACGATCTTTATTCTGCCCAATTCAAACGGATTTTACAATCTCTACGATTTCACAACCGGCGTCGATTATATAGTGAGCGATACTGCGGACGGGAAATGGATGATGGCATTTATAGAAAAACTAAAAACAATGTAAAAAAAACAGCGTTCCCACCTAACGTGGTGGGAACGCTATTTGTGCAATTAAAAATAAGCAATTATAATCCTATGTTGCCCTGGTCATCAGCGCTTGGACCATAGGTGCCGGGTATAGGTATATTTAATAACCTTAAATATACCCCAAGCTGTGCACGATGGTGCACAATCTGGCAATATGCGTGACGGATGGTTTCCAGCCTGTTTTGTTGAGCCAGTACCATATCGCCATTGCGTAAGGTCCATATCTCATCCAGGATGGAATCATTCGCTGCCTGCAACTGTTGCTTCGCGTCAGCCGCATTCTTGTCATAATAGGCAACCAGCTGTTCTCCGCCATCGCAATTGGTCGGATTGTAGGGTGCAGTTGCAAAGTCCAGCCCATCTGTATTAATACCCATAGCAATCCAGCCTGGAAGATCGGCAATGTGGATTGCCAGGTCCTTTAACTTCATGCTTTTTTCGTGCGGCTTAAAATCGCCCTTGTCTGCAGGTACCAGTGCCAGCATTTTGCGTGTTGTAATACTTTCGCGTTCCAGTTCTTTCAGGAACGATTCCATAAATGTTATCATACTGTGTGTTTTAATTTCCTCAAAAGTAGAGGCCGGGTATGACAACAGTATGTCAGCAGTAAAAACTAACGGGCTACTTTTTCTAAAATTTCTTTAGCAATAGTCGCTACGCGTAGTTTTAATATTGCCGGGCTCACAATTTCGGCGCTGTCGCCTAGCATCATGTACCATCGCGCAAAACCTTCTAAAGATGCGGTAAGGAAGGTCATCTCTACCTGTTCGTCCATTTCCCGCTCTGAAACGTAACCATTATAGTACTTCTGTTCTCCCAGCCAGCGCACTGCATCTTTATCCACAAGCATAACAACCGTATGCAGGTCACTTTTTTCTTGTGTAATATCGGCCAGGTAGGCTTTTAGCGGCGGGTGCTCCTTCTGAAAAGCGGTATCCGTGTATTTAATCGCAGCGATCCTGTCTATCCTGAAACTACGGTAATCGCACCGCAACCAACAATAGCCTATCACATACCAGTGGCTCAGCCTCAGGTAAATACCAACAGGCTCTATTTTCCGGTTGGTTTGCTCCTGTGAATGGTTGGCAAAATAGTCTAACACCAATACCTTCTTTTGCGCTATGCTGTTCAGTATTACCTGTATATGGTTACTGGTCTTATTATCCTTGGGCAGGTATGGGTTGCCTACCACCTCTATGGAATCATTCATACTTTCCAGGTGGTATTTTTCGTCGTTGCGCAGCACCGCTTTTATTTTGTACAATGCTGACTGGTACACTTCGTAGGTAGCAGAGTCTGTAAATTTTTCCACCAGCTTTTCAGCAGTTAAAAAGGCGGTCGCCTCGTCCCTTGTAAACATTACGGGTGGCAACCTATACCCTTCCATCAACGAATAGCCGCAGCCCGGCTCACCCGCGATGAGCACGCCGGCTTCTTCCAGTGTTTTTATATCGCGGTAAACTGTTCTCAGGCTTATGCCGAACCTGTCGGCCATATCCTGTCCTTTTACAATCTTTTTCGACTGTAATTGTATTAACATGGCTGATATTCGGTCAATTCGGTTCATGGCAGTTGCTGTGCCGGCAAAAATAGCGTTTCAAAACAAACACGGGAAATTGTAGCGCTGCTTGGGTTACCTTATCACATTCCTGGCATTAATATAAAAATACCTTTTATGCCTAAAAAAATACTGGTCATGCTCGGCATGCTTGCTATCCTGTTTGTGCAATGCACTACAAAAAAGAACAAGAGCGTTTTAAAAGAAAGCAATCTTGCCTCTCAGTTCTATGAGATCGATATTAACCGCGATACTGTTTTGCACACGCAAAAGGGTGCACTAATTAACATCCCCAAAGGCTCGTTAACCGGAAGCACCGCTACTGCAAAACTCGAAATTAAAGAAGCCTACAGCATGGCTGATATTTTAAGTGCAGGATTGGTAACCAAATCGGGCAAGGAAATATTGAGCAGCGGCGGCATGATTCTGATTGATGCCGCCGCAGGCAGCGACGTTAAAATTGCAAAGCCGCTATCTGTTTCCATACCAACCGACAATATGCAGGACGGCATGAAACTTTTTAAAGGAGTGAGGAACAGCGACAGCACAATTGACTGGACCGACCCACTACCCCTTCAACCTAAAGAAATAACTCCCGGAATAACCGCAGGAAAGGTATTATTTGAGAAAGAGTGCGCCAGTTGCCATAACCCTGTAAAAGACGCCACTGGCCCCGCACTTGCTTTTGTAGATAAACGTAGAGATGAAAAATGGCTGTTAGCATATGTGCGAAATTCCGCCCAGATGATTGCAAACGGCGACCAGTTGGCGCTTTGTATATACGAACGCTACAATAAAACTGCCATGACAGCCTTCCCTACGCTTACTTTGGAACAATTGCACCAGATATTTGAATACGTAGATGATAAGGCAATAGGCACCGACCCAACTTCCATACCGGATATTAAAAAAAAGATGGATAGCTGCAAAAATTACGAGAAGCAGTTGAAATTACTGCAAACAAAGAGAGCCGAACTCGTAGCCGATAATGGCAAACTTACCGAAGCCGTCAATAACCTGGGACCCGGGCGAGCAACATCAATGTCCGTTCCACCCACAACACAGCAACCGATTCCACTTGTCGAGGCAACTTCCGCAAAATCTGAATACTATAAAGTAAAAATTGAAACCTTCGGCTGGTACAATATAGACGTCATGACTAAAAACCTTCCGGGTTATGAAAACAGCGAACTTATGGTGCGCCTTATAGGAACCTATAAAAGTGAAGTAACCATGTATTGCCTTTTACCTGAAAAGAATATAATGCTCAACGGAGGCCTGGTAAATGGTAAAACTGACGAATATTGCTTCTATACCGACGACGGCAAAATTCCCCTGCCGCAAAACACCCGTGCTGTTATAATTGCAACCTATGAAGAAAATGGCCAGCTCTATTTCGGAACTACCAGCTTCACTACCACCCGCAAGCAAAGCCCTGAAATAACAATTACGGCAACCAGCAGCGAAACAATGAAGATGACCATTGAAAAGCTAAACCTGAGCGACTTTAATATTCAGATTGACCAATCGAAAAACGCAGGCAGTATAAAGGAGGTAGATGAGCAATTAAAAGCGGTTGAGCAACTGCAACCCAAGGATTTCAGTTGTGGTTGCGGATTGATTGAATCATCGTTCTCTGATTCTTTAGCTGATACCGCAAACATTTCAACTCTGCTACGCAAGAAGAAGTAAACGCTCATTAAATTAATTGTATTATTTTGCAACCAGTTTACAAAATGATACTCATGAAAAAACACATACAACTTACTGCAACTTTAAAGCATCTAATTTTCGCCTGCCTAATCGTACTATGTGCGGTGCCCGCTTTTGCTCAATCTGTTCGCCTGAAAAGCAGCAGTGAAAAGCATTTTACGGTTACCCTGAAAGGAACAAATAAAGCAGGCAAAGAGGTTACACGCGTACTGGAAGATGTAGACCTCGGTTATTGGAAGACCATAAGCCTGTATAAAACCAAGTATGGCTACGACCTGTACAATAACAAAGAAATGAAGAGCGATGGTAAGGACGGCACCAATCGTTGGAAAAAAGTGATCATTACCGATACTAAAACATCAGCGACTGATGAGCTGGACATCACTACCGATACCCCTGAAAAAAAACTACCTAATAACCGCACCTGGATAAGGGTAAAAATAAAGTATGACAATGATTACCAGCTTACCTACATCTCTCTGTTCGATCATTTGAAGTACTAGTACAGCTTTAAAATCATCCGTATTTGTTGCTGATAGCTTACTACATAGCTATAGACGGCAAATTGTAATAAATTTTGTGCAGCCCTGAAAGGGCTTAATATCTTAGCGATGGGCAACGCCTACAGTATTAGTGCTTGCGCAAGTGAGGTATATTGCGTTACCCCTATATTGGCACAACCTAAATTAAATGAACCACCATGGCCAATAATTTTGAACGCATGCTCGATGTTGTCAACGCAGCATTTGACACCCGGAACGACCCGGACCAGGTAAGTGTAGATGAAGAGCAGCGCGAACGACTGGAGGCAATTGACGACAATACCCTCACAGAAGTTGCCAATGAAGATGGGCCTATAGTGTGGATATTGATGATACCTACTACCGACGAAATTAAAGACAAGTTCATTTCAGGCAACATAACAGAAAAGCAACTCCTTCTGGAAACCATGCCTGGCGAAAAGTACACGGCACTATATCTCTGTTCAGCGTCAGTTTTGCCAGAGTTCAGGAATAAAGGCCTTGCAAAAAAAGCAACAACAGAAGCCATTACCGCCATCCGCAAAAAACACCCGATCACTTCCCTGTTATATTGGCCCTTCAGCGAAGAAGGGAAACTGCTTGCACAATCTGTTGCTAAAGAACAAGGTTTGCCGCTTTTTGTAAAGGCAGATTAACCAGCTCTGGATATATTAGCCATATAAGGGATATCAATTCGGCATAAAAAACCTGCATAAATCGCATAGACTTAGCGCCTTCTTTGCGAACACTCCGCGCTCTTTGCGTTTAAAATCTGCATGCCAAAATTTGCCGTCTAATCTATCGAATTCATAAGTTAGACTCTGGTTTCTAGTTTTCCTACCTACTGGCAAGTGGTCTTAATCATATAAATCAAACGCTGAATCGTGTAACAACATGGCTGGCTAGGTTTCCGACCTTTACATTCACAACCACACGATATGAAAACACATTCCATAAACATCGCCTGCAAAACAATTACTACCTGTTTAGCATTAATGGCGCTGTTGTTCACAACACAATCTTGCAACCGCATGGGAGCGAAGGATAGTAGTGTTGTAAAGGCTATGAATTGCAATTGTGCACCCAATGGGTTCTGCAGCGCCAAAACAAATGCATGGGGCATTTCTATTACTGGCGGCTACATTAGCATTGCAACCGATAACAAAGGCCTCACTAACCTGTACAACCACAATAAAATAAAATTATGCCCGGATATGGGTTGCATAGATATTGCATTTCCTGACCACGACGTAGTAATTGATTATTAATACATAAAGAAAGTACGAGGAGTAGTTTAAACCTGTAACCCCTGTTTTACACTTCATTTCCATGAAGAAAATAACAAAGCCGTCCGGCGTGAGAACCGGGCGGCTTTTTCATTGAAATTATCTGCCATACTATTATACTGCACTCCGCTGCTTATCCGCAAAACGCCGCTTTTTTGTCATAAAATCAACTTTACAGCTTATCTTAGCCCCATGCAAAAAATACTTGTTGCAAATCGTGGTGAGATAGCCATGAGAGTAATGCGCACAGCAAAAGAAATGGGCATAAAAACAGTCGCCGTTTTTTCGGAAGCGGACAGAAATATGCCTTTTGTAAGATATGCTGACGAAGCTATTTGTATCGGTCCGGCACTTTCGGCCCAGAGCTACCTGAGGGCTGAAAAAATAATTGAAGCAGCAAAGGCGACCGGCGCTGATGCAATACATCCCGGCTATGGTTTTTTAAGTGAGAATGCCGCTTTTTCGAAAGCAGTTACGGATTCCGGACTTATTTTTATTGGCCCTTCCGCGCATTCTATCGAAATGATGGGTGATAAGATCTCTGCCAAACAAGCCGCTAAAAAATTTAATGTCCCTATGGTTCCAGGCACAGAAGACCCATTGGTCGATGTTGCCGAAGCCAGGACTATTGCTAACCGCATTGGCTACCCTATCCTTATAAAAGCCTCTGCCGGTGGCGGTGGTAAGGGTATGCGTGTAGTAGAAAATGATGGGGAACTGGAACAGCAGATGAATACAGCAAAGAGCGAAGCACTTAGCGCGTTTGGCAATGATGCTGTTTTTATTGAAAAATATGTAGGTGCTCCGCGCCATATCGAAATTCAGTTAATTGGCGACATGCACGGTAACTATGCTTACCTGTTTGAGCGCGAATGTTCCATACAACGTCGCCATCAGAAGTTGATAGAGGAAGCGCCATCAAGCTGCCTTACCCCCGAAATAAGGAAAGCTATGGGCGAATGCGCAGTTGCAGTTGCAAAAGCATGTAACTATTACGGAGCCGGCACTGTAGAATTTCTGGCAGACGAAAACCTGAACTTCTACTTCCTGGAAATGAATACCCGTTTACAGGTAGAACACTGTGTATCGGAAATGATAACAGGTATTGACCTTGTAAAAGAACAAATAAATGTTGCACGTGGCAACAAACTGTCGTTCTCGCAAGATGACCTTAAGATAACCGGCCACGCCATTGAGTTGCGTGTATGCGCCGAAGATCCGCTGAATAACTTTTTACCGGATACCGGCACACTGGAAATGTACCAGCCACCAAAAGGCCCCGGCGTGCGCGTTGACGATGGTTTTGAAGAAGGCATGGCCATACCGATTTTCTACGACCCAATGATAGCAAAATTGATTGCCTATGGCGCTGATCGCGATGAAGCTATTGACCGTCTTTGCCGCGCTATTGACGAGTATTATATAAAGGGCGTAAAAAATACCTTGCAATTTGGCAAATGGGCTGTGCAGACCGAGCCATTCAGAAGTGGAAAATTCGATACGAAGTTCATTGAAAAATTCTACAAGCCTGAATACCTGGCCGGCCACGATAAAGAAGCGGAGCAGGTGGCAGCATTGCTATCAGCTTACGTATGGGAGCAGGAAAAACAGGTGGAACCAACCGCATTAGGCGGAGGCACCATCAGCAAATGGAGAATGAACCGTAAATAGTTGTCGGGGAAGTGGAAGCACCCTGTGAAAAAGAAAAAATGGTCTTTGCGAATGTAGTGAAGCAATCTCAGAGGTCGTGGGCAGCCCAAACATGATTCATTGTTGTTGTGAGATTGCTTCGGCGAAGAGCCTCGCAAGGACCGGTAAACGTGAGTGCCCGGTGTAAACAATTCATGCTTCTGTGATTGCTTTGAACAACTGAAACTCTTCACGGGGATACGAAAGCATTATAAAATAAAAGCTTATTTTTGCGTCCCTATATTTGATACGACTTACGACTTACGACTTACGACTTACGACTTACGACTTACGACTTACGACTTACGACTTACGACTTACGACTTACGACTTAAAATAAAATGTCAGCCAGCTACCAGATAAAATTACCGCAGTTTGAGGGTCCGTTCGACCTGCTCCTGTTCTTCATTGAGCGGGATGAGCTCGATATTTACAATATTCCTATTGCCACCATTACCGGTGAGTTCCTTATTTATATTAAGGCGTTGGAATCATTGAATATCGAACTGGCCAGCGAGTTTATTTTATTCGTTTCTACCCTCATGCGCATCAAGGCCCGGATGTTACTTCCTCGTCGTGAAAAAGATGCCCTGGGCAACGAAATTGACCCAAGGCAGGAACTGGTTGATAAGATACTGGAATACAAGCGTTTTAAAGAAGCGTCGCAGGAAATGGCCGGCATGGAAGCCGACAGGCTAATGCAACAGAAGCGAGGCAATATTAATACGGAGATGCATGGCTTAGGAGAATCTTATTCAGAAGGTACCGAGATACAGACGGTAACCATGTATAAACTCCTTAACGCTTACGAAAAAGTGATTAAGCGCTTCAATGAGCGTATGCATAAGCCACAGCACGTGGTGGTTAAATATAATTACAGCCTTGAAGGGCAGCGCGTGTTCCTGCAGGAACATATGAAGGAGCAGAAGCGGATCCCTTTTGAGATGCTTTTTGAAACCTGCCAGAACAGGATACACGCTATTTTCACCTTTCTGGCTATGCTGGAGCTCATTCAGCAAAAATACCTGGCCATACTTGTCGGTGTAGGCCGTAACAACTTTATACTGGAATGGAACCCCAACCCTGAAGCCGATGGCCAGGCTGACCCACTTTCTGATGCCGCCATTGAAGCTAACAATGAGGCCGAAGCTGCTTTAGAAGCTGGCGCTGACGAGGTTGAAACGGAAGTTGAAGAGTAGCGTCTGAATCCATAAATCAAGGATCCCCCCTTACAGTTAACAACGAACCGTAATTATCATTATTTTTTACGTTTTACGTAGAGCCGCAGAATCTTGCGTCTCTACATGTTTGCGTCTGTTAATCGCTGGATAAGTTCATAAAATTGATAGCAGCCTATTATCATCCGTTCGAGATTCGCGATACCGAAAAATTCACAAAAAAAGCGCAACAAAATGTTGCGCTTTCAATATAATAAGTGGAAAAGGATTATGCGGCCTCGCCCATTTTTTTCAACATTTTGCCGTGCTCTCTTAACGCAACTATGAAGTTAGGATATTCAACATAAGGAATACCATAAGACTCTGCTGTGGATTTTACGATGCCAGAAATACTGCGGTAATGCACGTGAGAAATATGCGGGAACAAGTGATGCTCGATCTGGTAGTTAAGGCCACCAATGAACCAGTTCAGGATATTGCTCTTGCGTGAAAAATTGCAAGTGTTCAACATCTGGTGCACTGCCCAGCTGTTGTTCATTTTACGGCTATCGTCAGGTGTAGGGAATTCTGAAGACTCCATAACGTGAGCTAACTGGAAGATAGCAGATAAGCCAAAACCTGCGGTAAAGTGCAGTATCAAAAAGCCCATAACACAAGCCTGCCATGACATGCCTGAATACATAATTGGCAACACCAGCACATAACCAAAATAGATCACCTTGTAAATGCTCAGTTCTATAATAGCTTTCCTTAGCGTAATTTTTTCTTTACGCAGTAAGCCTTTTTTGTTGTAAATAGCCAGCAAGCGATAGTCTTTATACGTTACCCACTGTAACGTAAGCAGGCAATACAGGAACCAGCCGTAAATATGCTGATACTTGTGTAAAGGCGATTTTTTGCTGTGAGGCGAAAAACGCATCAGGCCACCTGAATCAATATCTTCATCCAGACCCTCAATGTTGGTGTAAGTATGGTGCAGAATATTATGCTGTATACGCCAGGTAACGTCATAACCACCAACAACATTAACGATATCGCCAATGATGGTATTTACAGTTTTGTTTGATGAGTAAGAGCCGTGGTTGGAATCATGATGCACCGAGCAACCGATACCAATCATACCCATGCCCATAAGGAACCACAAAAAGTAAAACAATACCGGGTGCAATGCACCAACTCCAGCAATAATAAGAATGCCGGGAATAAAGAATAACGACAGCATAGCTACCGTCTTCAATATTATTGTGCCACTTCCGTCTACTGAAAGATTATTCTGTTTGAAGTAATCGTCGATATTTTTTTTAAGTGTATCGTAAAAACCTTCTCCATTTTTCGGTGCGAAACGTACTATATCTATTTTGCTCACTCTTTTTATTTTATACTCTTAATGTTTTATTAAAAATCCATACAAAAGTAGGGTAAAAAGCCCATATGTAGCTGTTAATTTTTCCAACATATAAACAGCTTGTTAAGTAAAAAAGCTGCTTCAAAATTAATGAAGCAGCTTTTTATTTTCTATGATTTTTATCACCTTATTGCTTATCCTGCGCCTTTAGTGCCTTCAGTTTACCGTTTATTTCGTCAACCTTTGCCTTGTTATCCGCGACCTGGTATAGTTGCTTCAGCGCTTCAAGGGTTGCAGTATAGACATCCTTATCGCTCTCTTTTACTGTACCGGTGCCGAGCAGGGTTGCAGCTTTTTCCATTTGGGCTTTTGCGCTTTCGAAGTACGCGTCCCTCTGTTTCTTAAGTGCCTCGTATTTTTTCAATTCGTCAGGCGATGTACCCTTAATTGCGTTCATCTGGTCGTTTACATCATAACCCTGCATGAAATACAATGCGCCGAAGTTATAGAGATAGTTACCATTCTCGCTGGATGCGCCAACTGCCTTTTTAAAGCAATCTTCTGATTTTTTATACAATTCAGCTGAATTAGCTGGCTTTCCACCCTCTTTAGGGTTAGCCTGGCCCTGATACAAAAGCGCAAGGTTAAAATTCAGATCAGCATTGTTAGGTTCAGCGGCAACAGCTTCTTCCATTTTCTTTACAAGTTCAGCCATCTTACCGTTTTTCAGGTAAGCGTTCATTTCCATGTTACGGATATTAATATCGTTCGGGAAAGCCTTTCTTGCATCTGCTATAGACTGCATTTCGGCAGCGCCCATTTTGTTCGCATTGGCTGTGTTGTACTTATCGTAAGTTTCCAGCAGTATTATGTAATTATCAGCAGCCTTGGTAATAGGGTTAACATTTACTTTGGTTAAAATACTGATTATTTCTTCCTGGTTTTTCTGATAATATGCAATACGCGACATATTCACCAATGCATTCGCAGCAATAGTGTCGAAGTTCAGTTTCCTTTGGTATTTTTCGAAACGCTTGCCACCACCCAGATCGTGTATTTTTATCACGGTCTTATAGCTTTCCATTGCATCACTTAACTTCTTATCAGCCGGCTTTGATTTATCCGCATCATTGAAGTCTGCATTACCTTCATTGTACATATCGCACGCACCAATGAATAGGTTATTGGTAACCTCTTCCTTTTCATAGTCAGGCTTTACTTCAGCCAGCTTCATCAGGCTTAGCGTTGCCTCACGAACCGGCTTCAGAGATGCGTATTTAGCCTCTTGTGCAAGAGAAAAATACACCTGCGCCTTAACGTACAGTGCCTTTGGCTTACTGCTCGTTTCCGGGTTTGCAATTGCTTTATCTATATCAGCTTTCGCTTCTTCTAAATTTCTTTGGCTGAGCGCCGTGGCCGCAGAAGTCACCAACTTGTCTTGTGCGAAACCAGCAAAAGTGAACCCAATTGCCGCTACAGTCAATACTGTTTTTTTCATTGAACTAAAATTAATGGTTTGATATTTTGTTATCTTGCTTTACTCTTTTATGTCTAACAACCGCTGTGGTTATCTTAATTTAAGCCTCCGCGTCAGGTTCTGGTGCAGCCTCGGTGGCAACATCAGTAGCGGCACCTGCATCACCTTCATTTGGTGCGCCTGCTTCTGCTGTTCCTTCTTCCGCTTCATCGTCAGCGCTCGTTATCTGTTCCCTGATGCTGGCTATTGCCGCTATCTTATCTTTATCGTCAATATTTATCAGCTTAACACCCTGTGTTGCCCTACCCGCTTCGCGTATCTGAGACACCTTCATGCGGATGGTAATACCTGATGCGCAGGTAATAATAACATCGTCACTTTCTTCAACTACCAGCAAACCAACGAGTGAACCAGTCTTCTCTGTGATGTTAATGGTTTTCACACCCTTACCGCCACGGTTGGTAACACGGTACGCCAATTTGTACTGGCTAACTTTACCTTCTTCATCTGTTATATCAACAATGCTGCCAGATTTTTTCTCAGCCTCTTCTTCGCCACCTTCTACAACAACTGCATCTTCAGTTTCCGTTGCTTCATCCTCTTTTATGAAGAATGGTGTACGCTTTCCAAGCCCTTTTTCTGACACCACTAATATCTGTTTAGTAGTATCGCCGGCAGGTATGCATATCATTCCAATCACCTCATCGTTATTCGCATCTAATTCTATGCCAAACACACCAATTGCACCACGGCCTGTTGCACGAACCTTGTCTTCAGGGAAGCAGATAGCTCTGCCGCTCTTCACCGCCATCATAATATAATCGCCGGTTTTAGTAAGCGATACATCAAGCAAACGGTCACCTTCTTCAATTGTTATAGCATTAAC
The DNA here is from genome assembly GCA_947447265.1 of Chitinophagaceae bacterium. Lineage (GTDB taxonomy): Bacteria > Bacteroidota > Bacteroidia > Chitinophagales > Chitinophagaceae > Flavipsychrobacter. The sequence goes on along the minus strand of CANFKC010000036.1, from coordinate 12,966 downwards.
ACCCGTTGAACGTGGCCTGCTGAAATCAGCAAGTTTCGTTTTTTTGATGATACCATTCTTAGTACACAAAGTGATGAAATGACTATCAATATAGGCTTCATCTTCCAGGTGCGGAACGTCAATTACGGTGCGTATCTTATCATCTGCAGGTATCTGCATCATGTTCTGTATAGCGCGGCCCTTGCCATTCTTATCGCCCTCCGGTATTTCGTAAACCTTCAACCAGTAGCAACGTCCTTTTTCAGTAAAGAACATAAGCGTATGGTGCGTACTGGCAATGAACAGGTGCTCAATGTAATCTTCTTCACGTGTTTTGCCACCCATGGCACCACGGCCACCACGGCGTTGTGAACGGTATTCGTCAGATGATGTACGCTTGATGTAACCCAGGTGAGAAATAGTAATGACTACATCTTCCTTTTCAATCAGGTCTTCAATACGCATTTCATCAGCCATGTAATGAATTTCGCTACGACGTTCGTCGCCGAATTTCTTCTTCACATCTGCCAACTCTTCCTTAATAATATCGTAACGCATGCTTTCATTACCTAATATAGCTTCCAGGTGCGCAATGAGTTTCATTAATTCAGCATGTTCTTCACGGATCTTCTCAATTTCCATGCCTGTAAGACGTTGCAAACGAAGTTCCAACACAGCCTTAGCCTGTATTTCGGTCATACCGAAACTGGTCATAAGGCCATCTTTCGCGGCTTCCGGATTGGTTGAATTCCTGATCAGCTTAATTACTTCGTCAAGATGATCGAGGGCAATGATGTAACCTTCCAGTATATGCGCCCTCTTCTTGGCTTCACGCAATTCATATTCCGTGCGCCTCTGAACAATCTCGTGACGGAAATTGATAAACTCTGAAATCAGGTCTTTAAGGTTCAGCGTACGTGGGCGGCCGTTAACCAGCGCCACATTGTTGATACCGTATGAAGTTTGTAACTCGCTATATTTATAAAGCTGGTTAATAATAACCTGAGCTACCACATCTCTGCGCAACTCTACTACTATACGTGTACCATCTTTGTTTGATTCGTTGGCAACGTGCGTAATACCATCTATAATTTTATTGTTAACCAGATACCCGATTTTTTCAGTCAGGGTATCCCTGTTAACCTGATAAGGCACTGCGGTAATGATGATCATTTCCTTGCCGCCCTTCATGGCTTCAACGGTAACCACACCCCTTAATACTACCCTGCCCCTGCCGGTATGGAAACCTTGCTTAATACCTTCCACACCATATATAATACCTCCTGTCGGGAAATCGGGGGCCTTAACAAACTTCATCAGTTCGTCAATAGTAATTTCTTTATTTTCAATATAGGCCAGGCAGCCATCTACCACCTCGCTAAGATTGTGCGGCATCATATTGGTAGCCATACCTACGGCAATACCAGATGAACCATTAACCAGCAATTGCGGTATGCGGGTTGGCATAACCGTTGGTTCCTGCAACGAATCGTCAAAGTTGAGACTGAAATCGACTGTTTCTTTCTCAATATCATCCATCATTGCCTCACCCAGCTTCTGCATACGCACCTCGGTATAACGCATTGCAGCCGGACCGTCACCATCGGCAGAACCGAAGTTACCTTGTCCGTCAACCATCATATACCGCATACTCCAAGGTTGCGCCATACGCACAATAGCATCGTAAACCGATACGTCGCCGTGCGGGTGATACTTACCCAATACCTCACCTACGATACGGGCAGATTTTTTATGCGGTTTATTAAACGTATTACCCAACTCATGCATTGCGAATAAAACACGCCTGTGCACGGGTTTCAATCCATCACGAACATCAGGAAGCGCACGACCAACAATAACAGACATAGAATAATCTATATAGGCTGTTTTCATTTGTTCCTCAATGTTCACCATCACAATTTTATCGTGCTGATTCTCAGACTCCGGCGGCAATAAATTATCGTTATTTTGATCCATGTTTTAAATTCAGAATTCAATCTTTATATATAACTTTCAAAAGATGGGCAAATATAACGTTTTCAGGCTGTATTTCCGCTGAAAAACCAACTCGCTAAACGTTAAAAGGTATAGTGTTAATAACCTTGTGGATTATGTTATTAAAGACGTAGGAATGGGCAAAAATCTTAGGTAAGGGAGAAAAAAAAGAGGACAAATAAATTAAAAATACTATACAAACACAACACTAACTCACTTACGGCAAAATCAAATTAAAAACTATTTACCTATTAAGGCTGATGTGCCAGTAATTTCGCAAGCAGCACTTTGGCGCTTTCCGGTTGCTGCCAAGCGGGATCGTTCATTATTCGCGCTCTGTCAGTAGCTTCGTTGTTGGGGTCGCGGGCAAGATAGGTGAAGTAAAGCTGCTGTGCGTGAGCATACTCGCCTTTTGCGGCCGCTACCCTCGCCAGGTAAAAGTCGCACATATAAAAATTGGAACGTTGCTTTTCAATAAGCAGGTAAGTTTCAGACTCCAAAATAAAACCCTGCTTCTGCAAGGTGATACCCCTGTAATAGTTGATGCGCTGTTCCTTAGGCGCTATTTGAAATGCGCGCCGAAACAGCTCTTCAGATCTGTTTTTATCTGGCTCCTGCATGGCCAGCATCATATGCGCATAACCCGAACCCGGTGTAGAACTCACCGCCTGGCTCCAAAAAGCGTAGGGATTCTTAAAATGCTGCTGATGCCTGAAACCTACCGCAGCCAAAACAAATGCAATGGCAATAAATCCGCCCGCTAACTGCCGGTCGTTCAAACCATTTTTAAAAAAGAAGGTTTGTGGCAACAAAAACAAAATACCAGTAATGGGCAGGTAAAGCCTGTGCTCAAATACTTGCGGACTCATATAATTAGGTAGCATTAATGCCGGCAACACAAAAATTAAGAATACCAGTACCCCGCATGCCAGATTACGCCCATTTTTGTGTTTTACCAGTATTATGCTGGCAACCAAGGCGCTTATCGCCAAAAATCCCCAGAAATTATCGGTATCACGCATCATCGGGAATACGCTCAGGTTTACCGGCGCAAATATTTTGCCGGTATATTGCAGCAGTAATGGCAATTTCTGCACAAACTCCCTGGCCAGTGCCTTGGGTGGCAAGCCCAAACCCTTTATACCGGAAGCCGAACGCATGATAAACCAGACAATTCCGCAAACCAGCCATAACGTATACTGCAATAAATTGCTACGCTTCGCAATACCTTTACGCAATACACCAACAAGCAACACAACCGCAACCGGGGCAAAGAAAATGCCACTTTCTTTGGTAAAAAGGGTTAGCAGGAAAAATAAGACCGAGAGTACGAGGTCCACAACTTTATGGGTTTCGGTGTAAGCAATGGCCCGTAATAAAAATGAGAACCCAAAAACTGCGAGCAAGGTATCGTTACGGCCGGGTATCCAGGCTACTGCTTGCGTTAGTACGGGATGCACCGCAAATACCAGCCCCAATACAAAAGCCTGCCATTGCAGCACATGCAGCCGCAGGAACAGCCTGAACAATAAAGTGACCGCCAGGGCATGCAGCAGCACATTCACGATATGAAAACTCATTACACTACCACTCAACAAGCGGGCATTAAGAATAAGAGAATCGAGGAAAATGGGCCGGTAGTAATTATCGTTAAAGCCAAACACTCCCCGTGTGAAAGAAGTAAATAAACCCGAAAGGTGGCTGTTGTAATGTTGCAGGCGCACTATAAATACATAATCGTCGAGGCGCGTAATACCGAAAAAAACGGAAGGCAGGTACATTACAATTGCCGCAGCAACCAGCCACAATAAGGGGTATGGAATAATTAAGGGTGCTGATGGTTGTGCCTTGCTACCTGTACTCACGAGTTGCCGGGAATGTTGAATGCTTCCAAATTTATAAATTAATACCCGCCGCAGCAAGTTTTGCCAGGTGTTTGCTAAATTACAATTGGTTACTTTTACGCCTGCACGAACTCAATTACATGAACCTGAAATTTGCTTTGGTTGTTTTATTGCTCATTTTTACCCAGCCCGTATTATTACAGGCGCGTAAAAAGCATAAGCGTAAACACAAAACGGAGCAAACCCAGAATAATGATGAAAACGATGACGATGCCGAACCCAGCGATGAGGAGGAGGAAGAAAAAGACCATATGTCGCTCAAAGACATGCGCAATTCCTATTCGCTTGAACTACCCATGAACCGTAATGGCTCCGGCACAGGCTGGAACCCTGACAAAGCCCCTATGTATTCTTACAACATCTATACCCATAAATGGCTGTTTATGGTGCATGGCGATATGTTTATGCGCTACAATAACCAGGACGCAATAAAAGCAGGCCCCTTACATACCGAGCAATACGATGTTACCAATATGTTTGTAATAACCGGTCAAAGGCAATCGGGGCTCGATGGGTTACTGCACTTTAATGCCGCTTTTTCGTCTGATATTCTTTTTGCAAATACAGATGCCCTCGCACAGTTTTATCAGGATGGCGATAACTGGAATAACAAAAGAACCGGCAACCGCCAGCTGCCCAACAACATTTTTTCAGAACTGGCAGTAAGCTATGCCTGGACCTATGCCGACAAAGGCGACATATTCATTTATGGTGGCTACCCCGCTGAGCCTGCCCTCGGCCCGGTATCATATTTAAAGCGCCCTTCCGCATCGTTTATTGCCACATCACCACTCACCCACCGCTGGACCGACGGTACGGAGATTTCTTATGGCGTGGGTACACTGGGTATGCGGCAGGGCAAATTCAAAATAGAAGGTTCTTCATTTACAGGCCGCACACCCGATAAAAATAACTACGATTTTAACCTGCCCCTATTCAATTCGTTCAGTGGCCGCTTGTCGTTCAACCCTTCTTCAAGATTGGCTTTGCAGATTTCCCGTGGCTATATCAAAAGCCCCGATGTTTATAAGCCAGACAGAAATATTACCCGCACAACCGCATCGGCAACCTATGTGCGCCCCATAGCCCCAAGGCAATACTTTTCGTATTCGCTAATATGGGGTATAAATGAGCCTACGAACGGCTTGCCATCAAATGCGGCCCTACTCGAAGCCACACTAAAAATAAAACGCAGAACCGGCTATTCCCGCCTGGAATGGGCACAGAAAACCGCATACGACCTCAACCTTAATCCGATTGGTTTTAACTCCAAACAACAGTACAATGTAAGCGCACTAACCGTTGGGGCTGCGCTGGACCTGATATACATTAAATACTTCACGATTGCTGGCGGTGCGCAGGTTACGGGTCACCTTGCTGACAATGCCTTAAACGGCACTTATGGCCAATATCCTTTATCGGGCCAGCTTTACTTACATATCTACCCTATACTTCAATAGCCGCGGGTTGTTTCTTATTTCCTACTCAAAACTGTACTGCTCAAAATATCGGTTTCTGTATCTGAACTGCAATACGACTATTTTGGATATTTGTTCTTTAACAAGCTACATATGAACTGGATACAGCACCCGCTGACACTTACCGGCCCACTGGTTTCCCTGCAACCGCTAGAACCCAAACACTTTGATGAACTGATTGAAGCAAGTCAGCACGAAATTATATGGACTTTTATGCCCGTTAACGGCTGCGACCAACCCAAGCTAAGAGCGGCGCTGCAAGAGGCAATATCGCTGCGTGAAAAAGAAGAGCAATATCCCTTTGTGATCATTGAAAATGCCACCGGCAAGATTATAGGCAGCACCCGCTTTCTGCAAATAACACCCGAACACAAGAAACTGGAAATTGGCTGGACCTGGTACCTGCCCGGTTATTGGAGCAAAGGCTATAACGAAGCCTGTAAATTGCTCTTGCTTAGGTATTGCTTCGAAACGCTGCAAACGCAGCGGGTACAAATTGTAGCAGCAGCTAAGAACGTACGCTCCCGGAAAGCTATTACTAGGATAGGCGCGCATTTTGAGGGCGAATTGCGCAATTATACTTTCAGAAACGGGGAACCCAGAAATACCGCCATGTATAGTATTATTGATACCGAATGGCCCGCGGTAAAAAGCAACCTACAACAATTAATAAACGAGAGAAGCCCAATTACTTATCACCTGCTGACCACCGAAGAAGCCAAAGCGGCACTTGCAGCAATAAAACGCATTGGCAATATTTCATTCGGCCAGCATTTTAATAAACTTACACCCGAAAACGCCGCCGATATGAGCACGCGTTTGCAGCAAGACGGCACATGGCAAGACCTGCTGGCCAAATCAAAATGCTTTGTGGCTATGAAGGGTAATACAATGGCAGGGATGGCGCACTTTGTGCCGAGCGGCAACGCATGGGATGTTTTTAAACCCGAATGGGCCTACCTGCGCATGGTTGGCGTAGACCCGGCTTACCAGGGCCAGGGCATAGCACGCAAACTCACCCAAATGTGCATAGACCATGCCCGCCAAACCAACGAAAAGACACTTACCCTACATACCTCCGAATTCATGGACGCCGCCCGACACATCTACGAAAGCATCGGCTTCACCATTTTAAAAGAAATACCGGAACGGCTCGGTAAGAAATATTGGTTGTATGCACTGGAATTGTAGGTGATGCACCACGTAGTGCGTTTCAAAACATTCGTTACTCCATTAAAACAAAACACCCGTGATAAAACGGAATAAATAATGAAATAGGTTTGTTATAATGATACAGTGCACTACAAAGAATGCAAAACCCTAAAAATGAGTATTTTACGAAACTGAATCCCGCAGAATACCTTTTTACGTGAACGCCAGCAATCGAAAATCTATTTATTAGGAAATAGATTTTGTACTTTTACCATACTATTACAAAATAAAAAAATATAGACCCGAAAAGGGAAACTAATTTTATACACAAATCAAAATTTTTCAATAAAAAAAATAAAATGAATAAACTACTTCTGTTTTTTATATTAATATCAGCATCATTAACCTCGTTGGGACAGAAAAATGAAATTACAATCGATGGAAAAACGTATATTTTAAAAGATAAAGAAAAAGAAAAAACACCCAAATTTGACACACTTCATAAATGGGAAATTAATTTGTCAGCCGGTCTATCATGTAACACCATCACTGGAGACATCATAAACGAATATAAGCTAAAACCAAACTTCACAATATTAGTCGGATGTTTATACAATTTGGGAAAAGCCTTACAAATAGGCTTAAGGATAGATGCAACTCAATTAGCAGTATATTTCCCTAAAAGTTTAACAGATAACAATGGCAATAACATAGGCTCGATAAATGTAAAGTATTTTACTGCCAACCCTGCAGTAACTATATATGGAGAAGTTAAAAGAAACACCCAAATAAATGGCAAAATACATTTCGGCTATGGTTTTATTTTGGGCTATACCGAAGGACAGAAGCTCGATAAGCAAATGACAGGCATACAAGACATTCAAAATAAAACATCGCAAGAAATAAAATTTGCTGGAAACAACTCGACAGCAATTCAAAAAATAATAAGTGATGAAAAAGCAAAATTGCTTGCTTTAAACCGGAAAGAAAAAATAGGCGCATTGGCTAACACTAGCGGCGTATCATTCGGCATTACAGTTAGCTCATATTATAGTTTGACTAAAAATACGGCCTTAATACTGGACCTCTCGCCGAGATATTATCATTTAAAACAAAACAATCGTGTGGGCTTATATGCACTAGAAAATCTAAACTGTCTTGCACTTCCAATAACATTAGGAGTAAGTTGTAGATTTTAAAGAGCCTTGCAAAAGAATAATTTAGTGATCAATAAATAACGAAAAAATAAATATCTAAACCTTATATTTCGGCTGAAGCCATTATTTTTATTAGTCCCACGGCTTAAAAGCCGCGGCTACTCAAAGAGAATTGCAACTAATAAACATAAAATTCACTACAAACATTTTATTTTTCGTAGGTACTAAACTTTACGCTTATGTAACAAGTGCCTCTAATATACATTCATAAAAACCACCCTAATCACCCTAAAATCATACCTGTCCCGCAGAATTGCGGGAGTTCAGACTATGTAATAAGTACTCCACTAAACACAATTATTTTTTTAAGAGCACCTGCGCCACGGCGCAGAAATAAATCTCCCTTCTCTATGGGAGAAGGGCTGGGGATGAGGCCCAATAGTTACAGTGGTGCCTGCCATAAATTACACACTAATAAAAAGGATACGTCCCGATTTAAAAGTGCGCCCCGAGTGCAAAAAGCCAAAATTAGAGTTGAGTCGGTAAAAGCAGGTAGCAATTTTAAAAAACCTTTACCAGCAAAGCTCGTATCGGGGAAAAATAAAAACCATGCGTAGAAAACTACAAATCATTTGCACTTTTCTCCTAACCATTTTTCTTAAGTTTTTTAAATATCCAACTAACGCCCAACTTTACACCAAATACAAGCAAAATGAACAATCAACCATCTAATATCAACCACAACTACTTGTACCCGCTCAACCCCAACCCGGCAACTTTTTTTCATTCGGCGTGACCACTCCTAACAACCAATTAACAACTCACTTTCTGTAATAGCTACTGTCTAATAAATCAACCTAGATTTAAAAGCTAAAACAACATCCTGATTGCTTACTACAGCAAACATTCACTAACGGTTGGAAATCGATGCCGTAGGTATCACAAGTCTATAGACAGAAAACGATAAATATCACCGATGCCGAAGGTATCGCATATTGTTGTAAGCCGATATGTATACATGCAATACCTTCGGGATAAACCAGACCCGATTCCGATAAACATATGATGCACTCAGCATCTTAACCTATCCCCTCACCCTAAAATCATACCTGTCCCGCAGAATTGCGGGAGTTCAGACTATGTCTTAATTGCTACCACTAAACACAATTATTTTTTTAGTAACACCTGCGCCACGGCGCGGACATAAATCTCCCTTCTCTATGGGAGAAAGCCAGTCCCGCTTTTTCAGCGGGAGGCTGGGGATGAGGCAAAAACAACCTGCAAGCACGCAGACGCACCATTTACAATTGAAAATCCCCCTTTCGGGGCGACACATTTTACAATCCATCAGTTAAAATTCACCATTAAAAAACCTACTTTTGCGCCAAATTTCCAATATTTATGAAGCGAAAAGCTTTTAAAAGTCTGTTGCTGGGTGCTGCTATGCTCTCCCTCGGCGCAGGGCAAGCTAATGCCACCATCACTTTTTCGGAATACACGTTGCCTAACGGCCTGCACGTAATTCTACAGGAAGACCACTCTACGCCTATTGTTGCCGTATCGGTAATGTATCACGTAGGTTCTAAGAACGAAGATCCGCAGCGTACAGGTTTCGCGCACTTTTTCGAACACCTTTTGTTTGAAGGCAGCGACAACATTAAGCGTGGCGAATACATGAAATTTATCCAAAGCGCCGGCGGCCAGTTGAACGCAAATACTACCCAGGACCGTACATTCTATTACGAAGTATTGCCAAGTAACCAACTGGAAATGGCTTTATGGATGGAAAGTGAGCGCATGGCGCATGCTAAAATTGACGCTATCGGTGTGGAAACACAACGTAAAGTAGTTAAGGAAGAAAAGAAACAACGCTATGACAACACGCCTTATGGCCAGCTCATCAACGTTATTTTCGAAAACGCTTACGTAAAATACCCTTACAACTGGAGCCCGATCGGTAAGGAACAATATATTGACCAGGCTACTTTGGAAGAGTTCATGAACTTCTACAAAACATTCTACGTACCTGATAATGCAGTATTGGTAATTTCGGGTGACATTAACCCGGAACAGACCAAGGGTCTCATCAGCAAATACTATGGCGAAATACCAAAAGGTACTAAGGCTATACCCCGCCCTACCGTTGTTGAGCCGGTACAGACCACTGAAAAGCGCGTAAAATTCTACGACAATGTACAGTTGCCAGGTGTTATTCTGGCTTACCACATACCTAAACAAGGTACTGATGACTATTATGCAGTGCAGTTATTAACTCAATTATTATCGCAGGGCAAAAGCTCGCGCTTTGAAAAAGAGATCGTTGATAAGCAACAAAAAGCGGTTCAGGCTGCGTCATTCGATCTGGGTAATGAAGCACCGGGTCTGGCTATTATGCTGGGCATTGCTAACGTTGGTGTTAAAGCTGACGACCTCGAAAAATCGCTGTTGGCTGAAATCGAAAAAGTAAAGAAAGATGGCGCTACAGCTGAAGAATTCACCAAGCTGCAAAACCAGGCTGAAAACGACTTCATCAGCCAGAATTCTAAAGACATTGGCGTAGCTACCAACCTGGCTACTTATTATACCTTCCAGGGTAATGCTAACCTTATTAATACCGAAATTGACCGTTACCGCAAAGTAACCAAAGACGATATTAAGCGCGTAGCTAATAAATACCTCACTAAAGAAAATCGCCTGGTAGTACAATACCTGCCAAAGAGCGAACAACCTGGCGGTAAAGATAAGGTTGAAGCAAAAGCACCGGTAAAGGGCGCTGCTAAACCAGCTGCCACTAAACCAGCAGCAAAGCCTGCACCAACAAAAAAATAAAATATTACTAACCTCCCGCCTGAGGCGGGTTCAAAATATTTGCAATGAAAAAAGTAACATTATCCATATTCGCTCTCGCTCTTTGCGGTGGTGTTTATGCACAAAAACTGGACAGGAGCATAAAGCCTAAGCCGGGCCCTGCACCAGAAATTAAATTGGGTAAAACCGAAAGTTTTGTACTGGCTAACGGCCTTAAAGTTTTCGTTGTTGAAAATCATAAACTGCCGGTAATTTCTGCCAGCATACAATTTGATATTAAGCCGGCATTAGAAGGCGATATGGCAGGCTACCGCGATATGATATCAGAATTATTGGTATCGGGTACTACTACCCGCACTAAGGATAAACTGAATGCGGAGATAGACAACATGGGCGCTCGCATCAATGTAAGTTCAGAAGGAATTTCTGCAGGCTGTCTGAAGAAATATACCGAAAAGGTATTGGACCTGATGAGCGATATCGCCATGAACGCACAAATAACCCAGACTGAACTGGACGCAGAAAAGAAAAAAGCGATCAGCGGACTGGAAACACAGAAGAACGACCCTGATGCAATGGTTAACAACGTGAGCGCAGTGGTTAACTTCGGTACCAACCACCCTTACGGTGAAGTATCCAGCGAAGAAAGCGTGCAGAAAATAACGCTGGAAGCTTGTAACAACTACTACCATACTTACTTCCGCCCTAATGTTGGCTACATGGCTATTGTAGGCGATGTTACGCTGGCTGAGATCAAGCCGCTGATTGAAAGGTATTTCGCTAAGTGGGAAAAGAAAGATGTTCCGGTTGCTAACTACAGTATCCCGGCTTTAACTACTACCAAGCTTACCAAAGTAGCTTTCGCACCCCGCGTTGCTGCAGTGCAGAGCGTAGTAAGTGTTACCTACCCTGTTGACCTGAAACCAGGCACCAGCGATGTAATTAAAGCACGTGTTGCCAATACCATTTTAGGTGGTGGCTCACAAGGCCGTTTGTTCCTTGACCTGCGTGAAAAACACGCCTGGACTTATGGTGCTTATTCTTCATTATCTGAAGACATACTGGGTGGTAATTTCTCCGCAACTGTAAAATGCCGCAACAAGGTATCTGATAGCGCTGTAAGTGCTATTCTGGACGAAATGCGTGCTATGCAAACTGAAAAAGTTGGTGATTCTACACTGCAAAATTCCATCACTTACCTTTCAGGTGGTTTTGCAATCGGCCTCGAAGATCCTAAGCGTGTTGCACAGTACGCCATCAACATTGAGCGTTACAACATGCCTAAAGATTTCTACCAGAACTACCTTAAGAATCTGAGCGCTGTAACAGCCGACGACGTAATGGATATTTCTAAAAAATACATTCGCCCTGACAATGCCAATATAGTTGTTGCAGGTAGCAAAGAAGAAGTTGCTGATAAACTCGCTAAATATTCGGCTGATGGTAAAGTTGACTACTACGATAACGTAGGTAAGCCAATGGTGCCAACAGAAACCAAGGCAGTAGGCGCCAACGTTAAAGCAAGCGATATTTACAGTAAGTACATCGCGGCTATTGGCGGCGAAAAAGCTATTGCAGCGCTGAAGGACATTAAAACAACTTCGAAGAGCGAAATGCAAGGCATGCAGCTTACCATTATTGAAGAGAAAAAAGCGCCAAACATGTACATGCAGAAAGTAGATGCAAACATGAGTGGCAAAAGCGCAACGCTACAAAAGCAAGTATTTGACGGCAAAAGCGGTTATACCGAAGGTGGCGGCCAGAAAGCGGCAATGGCAGGTGACGACCTAGATGAAGTAATGGAATCAGCAGATATCGCATTCGAGATGCACAGCGATAAATATGGCATTAAGCGCACCATTAAAGGTATTGAAAAAGTGAATGGCAGCGATGCTTATGTAATGGAAGCGGTAAATGGAAAGGGCAAAAAATCGGTCGAATATTACGATGTAGCCAGTAGCTTACTCGTTAAGAAAATTTCTGGCGAAGGCGAAAAGCAATCGATAACCGAATTTTCTGACTACAAAGAAGTGCCGGGTACTGGTGGTTACAAAGTAGCCTACAAAGTGAAACAATCACAAGCTGGCCAGGTATTCCCTTTAAATGTAGAAACAGTTGAAGTAAACAAAGGCGTAAGCGACGCAGATTTTAAATAATCGTTTTACTCTAAATACGAAAAGAGCGAAGGCCGTTGCCTTCGCTCTTTTTTTGTGTGGGGACCTCATCCCCCGGCCCTTCTCCGAAGGAGAAGGGAGCACTTAGGTCTGCGCCGTGGCGCAGGTGTTTTGGTAGTTGCTATTGTTTCCTGGTTTGACTTTGTTCTTTTCAAATGCACGCTAATTGCTATTATCCCAGATTACGCATTAGGATTAAAATGAGTAAATTGAGGTTCAAATCCTAATGCGTAGCAATAGAGAAATTAGCCGATGGAATTCGACATAAGCTATACCAGTAAAGAGATTACGCCCTGGGGCGGAATGGCGTTTTTGAGTC
>CANFKC010000035.1 GCA_947447265.1 Chitinophagaceae bacterium | reverse complement strand
TGTTTTGCTTTTGTAAAGGCTATCATAGACAATTGTAGTTGCCAGTGTTTCCTGGTGGCTGCATTCAAAATGGCGGTTATAGCCATAGGTACAGACGCGGTACCCGCCATCAGCAAAATATTCGATATTCAGTGCGCAGGAATCATTGATGTCGAAGCACTTATCAGGAATTGGTCCCGCAAATGTATCGGTGCGCTGGGCTTCTTTATGCTGTCCGTAATTAAATTCATTGACAATCCAGTTGCCGGCTTTATCCAGTATGCGTTTATATTGCAGCCTGCTGTGTATATACAGGTATTCAACCACATGATTAGCCTGGTAACGCTGCTTAAGGTAGGTGCCGGTATCGTTACAGTCAGGATAGATATATACCCTCGAAATTTTACCATCCGTTACTACCTTCCTTTCGCAGATGTTGAACCCGCAACAAAGCAAAGCAATAGCAACGATGATTAAATATTTCGCCATAAGGAGTTGATCAGGGGCGAAATTTAATAAAAATTGCTATTGCAAGTATATGCTGCTTTGATTACGCTATTGTTAGGGCACGCAGTAACTTTCTATTATGCTTCAGTCATTGGCCCGTAAACCCTGCAACCATGCATATTATTACGGAAGGCTTCTTTTTGTTCTTCAGTAAGGTTTTGGCAATGTGCAAACATCATTTGCCTTTTGTGGTGCCACCCCATACGGTTCCTTCCCTTGAACCCGCTAAAGAGGATTTTTGACAACAATAATAAACCTGCCGCCTGCCACAAAGTGATGGCGCTTATATGGAATATAGGCGTTATCGTAGCGTTCCATAACAACATAACCACACCACTGAATGCGACTGCACCCAACGCAATTGCTCCCATAACAAAAGGAACTTTTTTCAACCATTTCTTTTTCATAAAAGTATTTTTTTTCAAAGGTAGACCAGGAGGAGTGCCACCCGAAGTTGTTTTCGGGCACCGCACCTTAACCGGCGGTAGATGGCAGTATAGGTCGGGCAGATGTAGTTTTTTAACGCCTCACCCAAGATGTCACCCTTTTTTTACGTCTTTTTAAGTGTGAGTGGGTTTAAGTGGAGGCAATAACAACATGAAACCAACCAACTATGAAGCAATTTATCCTTTTACTAAGTAGTGTTGTAATTTTGACGGCGCAGCACGTACACGCACAAACGCCGTTCAGCACAAAAGATTCCGTCAATATTAACCGTATTAATGCACAGGTTCTGGTGCATGGCGATATGTGGTGGGACCCTGTTACTACTCAGGCAAAATGTGAATTCCCCAAAGGTTTTGGCAGGCACATAAGCTTTGCTTCCGCACTTTGGATGAGCGGGTATGATGCTGCTAATCGATTGCATGTTGCAGCGCAAACGTACAGGCAGCGCGGCAATGACTTTTGGCCGGGCCCGTTGGATACCAGTGATACGTTAACTTATGCCACTTCGCAAGATTGGGCAAAAATCTGGAAAGTTAATCGGACAGATATACAGGCGTTTATGGCCTTGACTACGCATACAATTGCAAACACCCCTGTATCAATACTTACATGGCCGGCAAGCGGTAATACCTATGCGGCGGGCAATTCAGGTGCGGCACTTACTATCGCTGCCGGCAGACAAATGGCTCCGTTCATTGACTTGAATGGAAATGGAATTTATGAGCCGCTCTCGGGAGATTACCCTGCTATTAAAGGAGATCAGGCACTATGGTATATTTTATCTGATAACGGCCCGTCGCATACAGAAACAAATGCAAGGCCCCTGGGAGTGGAGGTGAGTATAATGGCTTACGCATACAATAGGGGCACTCTTATAGATAATGTTATTTATTACGAGTACACTATTGCCAATAAATCCACAAATACTTATCACGATTTCCGGATGGGCCAGTATACTGATATGAACTTAGGATGCCGGCTTGATGATTATCTGGGATTTGATTCAAGCCACAGAATGGGAATTATCTATAATGGTGTCAATGACGACGGTGTCACCTTTGGCTTTCCGCCTGGAAGCTACGGAGCGAAAACACCGGTTGTTGGTTTAACTATGGTAGTGCAACCGGGCGATATGGCAGGCAGTATTATACCCGATTGCAGTTTTGTATCGTACAACGTGGATGTCAGTAGCATTGCTCACCCGACAATTGATACAGAGTATAATCATCTTATGCGCTCGAGACTAAAAGATGGGAGTTCAATAATGAGCTATTTCCTGGGTTATGGCTCTGTTCGGTTTGTTTATCCGGGCGATCCATCGGACACCGGCAGGTGGTCAGAATGTGGCAATGGCAATGCACCCGGTGAAAGGTTATTCATTCTTTCTACGAATGATTTTTCATTAGCCCCGGGACAGACACAAAAGATAGTGATGGCACTGGTCACAACGGATACAGGTCAGGGTGGTTGCCCTAGCGTAAACTTCGACGACATAAAAATCGTTGCTGATACTGCATGGCATGTTTACCAGAATCCTCCATCACCACTAGAATTGCATGAAATAGAAAATGGCCAAATAAGAATTTACCCTAACCCCATCCACGACCGATTATTTATTGAAACAACAGCGCAAGCTGACGAGCATATAACCATCTTCAACGCAATTGGATAGGTGATAAATGTGTCCCTTACAGGTGCCAGTAAAAAGAAGGAGGTTAGTTTAGTCGGGTTCCCGTCCGGTATTTACTACTTACTTTACAGGAGCGGGACAATGCAACAGGCAGTGCGTTTCGAAAAGCTTTGATTTTTTAGATATAGTTTTGAAAGTTTAGCCTGTTTTCTTTCCAGGATACGGGCTTTTTTTCTCAGTACACAAGTGCTATTGTGTTTGGTTAGCAGAATGTATATTTTTATAACTCAGTAAAACACACCCAAATGAAAAAGAAACTATTAGTTGCAGCAGCAATACTCACCTGCCTCAATACAATATCTTTTGCCCAAATACCTTTCTCTACAAGAGATTCGGTGGATATCAATAAACTTAACGCGCAGTTGGCCGTGCACGGCGATATGTGGTGGGTGCCATCGCCGTACGGACCGGGAGTAGAGTTTCCCAAGCACTCCGGAAAGTATATAGGCTTTGCCAGTGCAGTCTGGATGAGTGGCTATGATGCAGCTAACCAATTACACGTTTCTGCCCAGATGTATAGGCAAACCGGTAATGACTATTGGCCTGGCCCGTTAGATGCCGCTGGTAATCTGAGTTATGCTACATCTTTGAACTGGGCTAAAATATGGAAAGTGACCCGTGCCGATATACAGGCTTTCCGCGCAATGACATCTCATACCACAGCATCAACTCCGGCAGCAATACTTACATGGCCAGCAAGCGGCAACACCTATGCTGCCGGCAATGCCGGTGCAGCCCTTACCATACCTGCGGGAATTGACCTTGCTCCTTTTGTTGACCTTAACGGCAACGGCATCTACGAGCCACTTTCCGGCGAATATCCTGATGTTAAAGGCGACCAGACGCTTTGGTATGTTTTCAGCGACAACGGACCTTCTCACAATGAAACGAATGGTGCGCCTTTAAAAGTAGAAGTGCAGATGATGGCCTATGGCTACAACCGCGGCACGGCCATTGATAATGTCATTTACTACGAATACAAAGTGAAGAACAGGTCGGCTAACAATTACCACGATTTCAGAATCAGCCAATTCGCGGACCTTGACCTGGGCTATTATCACGATGATTTTATAGGGTTTGATTCCGCCAGGCGGCTAGGAATTATGTACAATGGTAGCTGCGCGGACGGTGCAGATGCCGGTTTCCCGGTTAACTCTTATGGAATGGGGCAGCCAGTTGTAGGCGTGACTATTGTGGAGCAGCCTGGCGATGTTTGTGGCAGCTACACCCCTGCCGGGTGCTTTGACTATTTTAATAATGATAACGGTATTGTAGGTAACCCTACGACCGACACCCAGTATAACAACTATATGCGGGCTAAGCTGAGGAACGGCAGCCACTTTACTAATGATTTTGCAGGCCCAGGGATTTCAAGTAAAGGTTTCGGTTCCGGTGCACCGGTGAATTACGTTTTTACCGGTGACCTGGCAGACACTACTCAATGGTCAGAATTGGCTTCAGGAAACCCACCCGGAGACAGAAAATTTTTATTAACCAGTAATGATTTTAGCCTGTCAGCAGGACAGACTCAAAAAATGGTAATTGCCCTTCTTGTTACCGATACAGGTGTTGCCGCAGGTGGTGGGTGTCTCCATCCGAGTTTTCCGCATATCAGGGCTTTAGCTGACACGGCATGGCGGGCATACTGCAATCCTCCGGCCCCATTGTCTGTTGAAAATACTGCGGCGGGCGCTGGCTTTGCTGTTTCCCCGAATCCGGCTCATGATATACTGCATATAACGATGGATGAAGGCGACGATACTCAGCTATCAGTATATAATGCAGTTGGGCAGGCTATGCATGTGCCTATTACCGGCAGTGGCAATAGCAGGGAAATAAGCATAGCAAACTTCCCGGTCGGTATATACTATTTGCTTTACAGAAATGGGGCAACGCAGCAGGCGGTCCGCTTTGAAAAGCTGTAAGATATTCAGTTTATTGTGCAGTTTCGCATTGGCAACTCTTCAAAAGGTTGCCAATTTTTTTAGCGCAATACTGTTTTAAGAGCAGGTATGGAGTGGGTTATCAAAGTTGTCGCTTTGGTCTTCCATCATGGTGTTATCTATACATTTGAAGTCTTTTTCCAGTAGCAGGAAAAGTTGCTCGCCATCGGCCAGCGGTTTATTGTAGCTGAAGCCCACGGTTTCATTAGTGTTCCAGTCTTTGACCAATTCGGCAGGCACATACATGGTTACAACTCCATCTCTGAAATCGGCGTCAAGGTTATCAGTATTGCCACCTAGCAATAATTTATAGGCGAAGGACGTAGTGCCAAAATCGGTTTTTTCCTCGATGTGCCCATTGGTGCAGAAATCGTCAACTTCCGTTTTGCTTATTCGGATCCTGAGAGAATTACCTTTTATCCTGATTTTCATAGTTGCAAAATTAAGACACTTTTATTCTTTGCGCGCCGGAATAAATATTGAACCGCTCGCCCCTGAGAAAGCCGATGAGCGTCATGTTCCAGTCTTCGGCCATTTGTACGGCAAGGCTGGATGGTGCACCTACGGCGGCTATTATTTTTATACCTGCCATGGCCGCTTTCTGTACCAGTTCAAAACTGGCCCTGCCGCTCAGCAGTAGTATATGTTTATCAAGCTGCAGTAAGCCACCGCTAAATGCTGTCCCAACAAGTTTATCCAGTGCATTGTGCCTGCCAACATCTTCGCGCATTAAAACCAATGCACCATTTATATC
This sequence comes from Chitinophagaceae bacterium, assembly GCA_947447265.1. Classification (GTDB taxonomy): domain Bacteria; phylum Bacteroidota; class Bacteroidia; order Chitinophagales; family Chitinophagaceae; genus Flavipsychrobacter. The sequence goes on along the minus strand of CANFKC010000035.1, from coordinate 45,147 downwards.
GAACAAGGCACAACCGTGTATGCCACCAGTCTGCTCAAATACCGATTGCTGTGTACGTAAAATATCCGGTAGGCTGCAAATGGTATCGGCGCTGCAAGACAGGTTGTCATATGGATAGGCATCAGGCAATTCGCAAGTTGTTTTTACCGCATCAATAGACGCCTTGCCACAAACCCCGCAACTGGAAGTTGTATAGAAATTACGTTCCAGTTTTTGCATATCAAATGCCACGCCGGGTTGCAGTGCAACCTGTACAATGTTTTCACTAATGGTGGTGATATTGCCTGTGTCAGTGGGCGATTTTAAAATTCCTTCAGTAAACAAAAAGCCAACCGCAAGCTCAGTGTCATGGCCTGGTGTGCGCATGGTAACCGATATGCTTTTGATGTGCCTGCTGTCGTTGTTACCATACGCCAGCCTTATTTCCAGCGGCTCCTCCACTGCCAATACATCTTGCGCATCAACAATTGTGCTGTTGTTGATGCGTTTGATGGTGGTATGTGTTATGGCCTGTGGCATCTAATGATTCTGTTTTTTGTAGAGACGCAAAAGCCTGGGTCTTTACGTTACGGATGTTGTATTTTTTATGCTGTAATTATATAACCCCTTCGGGGTTTGATTTGATTTGGAATTTGGAATTTAAAATTTAAAATTTCAAAAATGGAATTTTAACCCTTCTTGCCAAACTTCAGTTTATAGTCATTAATGCTGTGCATCAATATTTTCTTGGCCAGGCGCGCATTCTGAAAGTCTTCAATTTTCACCACCTTGTTTTCCAGTTTTTTATACTCCTCAAAGAAGTGGCGGATCTCTCCAACAAAATACGGTGGCAGTTCGCTGATGTCGTTAATGTGGGCCACACTCATATCGTTGGCACAAACCGCAATCAGTTTATCATCTGCCTCGCCCTGATCCAACATGCGCATAACCCCTATTATCTTGGCTTCTACAAGGCAAAGCGGTTGCATATCTATCTGTGACAGAACAAGTATATCCAACGGGTCATTGTCATCGCAATAAGTCTGTGGAATAAAACCATAGTTAGCCGGATAGTAAACTGAGGAATACAGCACGCGGTCTAATTTCAGCAGGCCGGTTTCTTTATCTAATTCATATTTTGCCCGGGAATTACGTGGTATCTCTATAATTGCATTTACTGTTTCTGGTACATTATCTCCATAACTAACGGAGTGCCACGGATTGAAATTCATATTATTCATGTTGATTTGTTTTCGTTGTAAGTTTTTTCGTTGTAAGTTTTCTTAGTAGTAAGTCCTTTAGTAGTAAGTCGAGAGTCATAAGTCGTAAGTCCTCCTTGAAATATAGCTGCTGGTCTTTGCGAGGTACGAAGCAATCTCAAATGCTCTGTATGTTATTTTGTGAGGTTGCTTCGTACCTCGCAAAGACCGTTTTTTAATTAGCTTCATTCACTTCCTGCGCACTCTCACTATTTATTAAGTTCAAAAATTCCTGTTCGGTGAGTATGTTCACAGTGCCAAGTTTCTTTGCTTTCTCCAGTTTAGAACCGGCATCTTCGCCTACCACAAGGTAGTTTAGTTTTGCGCTAACACCGCCTAAAATAGATCCGCCTTTTTCCTCTACCATTGTTTCTGCATCGCTGCGTTTAAACTGGCTGAGGGTGCCGGTGAATAAAAACGTTTTGCCTGCTAATGCGCTATCGCCAACCATCTGTTCCTTCTTTTGGTTCAGCAGGTTCACGTTTGCTGCTTCCAGCGTGTCTATCATGTGCCTGTTTTCGGGGCGTTCAAAAAAATCGACAACTGATGTGGCTACTTTTGGGCCTACGTCTTCTAATGTGCAAAGTTTCTCTTTATCCCATTCGTACAGGTCGCGGATATGGCTAATTGCATTGGCCAATGTTTTGGCCGTTGTTTCACCCACAAAACGGATGCCGAGGCCATATATCAGGCGGTTGAGCGGTTGCTGTTTAGAACCATCAATCGCGGCCTGTATATTGGTTACTGATTTATCGCCAAAGCCACCCAATGTGCGCACCTTATCCCAATCAATATGGTATATGGAAGGGATATCAGTAAGAAAACCTTTTTCATAAAACTTCTGAATATTGGCACCGCCCAGGTTGCGTATATCCATAGCATCTTTGCTTACGAAATGTATCATGCGCTCGGCAACCTGCACCGGGCAACCGATATTAATGCAGCGCCATGCAGCTTCTTCTGGTTGTTTTTCCAGCACCGAATCGCATACCGGGCAATTGGTAGGGAACTTTATTTCTTCCTCTGTGCCATCACGTAACTCTGTAAGCGGCTTAACAATGTAGGGAATTACATCGCCGGCACGTTCTACCAAAACGGTATCACCAATACGCACATCTTTTTCGCGTATAACATCTTCGTTGAATAACGATATGGAGGTAATAGTAACGCCGCCTATGTATACCGGTTCTATTTTTGCAACCGGAGTAATCGCGCCGGTCCTGCCTACCTGAAATTCGACATTTACCAGCTTGCTGGTGCCCTGCCTTGCTTTAAATTTATAGGCTACAGCCCAGCGCGGGTGGTGGCTGGTCATCCCCATTCTATCTTGCAGGTTGAAGCTGTTCACTTTAATAACCAGTCCATCCACTTCAAAAGGCAGATCGTCACGGCGGGCTTCGAATTCACTGCAGTAACTGATCACCTCGTCAATATGGTTAAACACCTTCATTTCTTTCGCCGGGGTAGGGAAGCCCAGGCTATACAGCCATTGTAACGAGCCATAGTGGGTTTCAAGGGCTGCGGGGCGTTGCGCGCCCGGTGCAAGGGTGTAATCGCTAATGTGGTACAGAATAGCGCTCAGTCCGCGTTTACGCACTTCGGTGGGGTCTAAAATACGTAGCGTGCCCGATGCCGCATTTCTCGGGTTAGCCAATGGCGAAAGCCCTTCGGCCACCCTGGTTTTATTAAATGCTTCGAAAACGTTTTTATGTATAACAATCTCTCCTCTTATTTCTACTTGTTCTATGCCATATTGCATAAGTGCGGCAGAAAGTGGTATCGATTTTATCTGCCTTACATTAATGGTCACATCTTCACCCATAACACCATCGCCGCGGGTAGCGCCGCGCGAAAGCGCGCCCTTATCATATATTATGGATACGCTGGCACCATCATACTTCGGCTCTACGCAATATTCAATCGCATCAGTTTCTGCCAGTTCGCGGCATTTGCGGTCCCAGTCGTTAAGGTCATCAGCATTATAGGTATTATCCAGGCTCAGCATAGGCACAAGGTGGCTTACGGTCGGGAACCTTTCACTCAAGCCCCTGGCCACCCTTTGTGTTGGCGAATCAGCGGTAACTAATTCAGGATAATTTTGTTCTGTATGGTGTAATTTCTTAAACAGTATATCGTATTCGCTGTCGGAAAGTACAGGATTGCTTTGCACATAGTATTTCCAGTCAGCATAGTTAATAACCTCGCGCAATTGCATCAGCACTGTATCTGCATTATCAGTAACCTGTATAGTTGCCAGCTCTTTAGCCTGCTCATACAGGCGCTTTTCATCCTGTGGTGTGTACATAGGCGCAAAAGTAAAGAATTATGGGCGAAGTGCCGGACGGTGGCAAGGCAAATGCACTGAAATGAATAATCCCGAAGGGCTAGGCGATAAATATGGTCCCCTATGTACTTTTTAAATTTAATCCGGCCGATTTTGCCGCCCTTTGTGCAGGATACCAGCCTGCCATTAGGCCAACTGCTATTATGGTCACCAATACCATCAATATGTCGGTAACCGCTACTTTTACCGGGTAGGCATCCACTACAAATGCCCCTTGCAGCTTAATAATCCCGAATTGTTGCTGTATAAGAGAAATTACACTGCCGATGAACAGCCCTGAAAGGCCGCCGATGCAGGCCCACAAAACACCTTCCAGTAAAAAAATGTTCCGTATGCTGGTGCGCTCTGCACCCATAGCCATTAGTATGGCTATATCCTTCTTCTTTTCAATTACGAGCATAGATAGCGCACCAATCATGTTAAAAGAGGCTATCATCAGCACAAAAACTAATATTACATAGGTTACCCATTTTTCGGCGGCAACCATCATATAAACGGTTTTATTTTGCTCAAAGCGTGTTTCTACAACAAATTGACTGCCGAGTTTCTGGCGGAGCACTTGCTGAATGTCTTTTGCCGATGCGGGCTCGGTTTTCAGGTCGATTGATGAATACATGCCCTCAGCATGAAACAGCTGCTGCACTTTAGCCAGCGGCGCAAGAATATATTTGTCGTCAAACTCGTTGCCTATGGTAAACATACCCGAAGGATGCAGTTTTAACGATTGGTAGGCGTTTATCGGGTCCAGTTCAGGGTTGCTTATGGTAGGGTTGGGGTAGTAGAGCATTATCGCGCTGAATACATTATTGATATCCGCACCGAGGTCCAGCGTAATGCCCCTGCCCGAAACAGCAGTAATTAATTTGCCGTCGCTTTTTGTTTCACTTACTGAATCTTCCCCTGCATCAATAAAGCTGGTAACGTCATTTACTTTAAAGTAGTTGTTTTGAATACCCTTTACCGTAACCACTTTTTGCCTGTTGGCTGAGCCGGAAAGTTCCAGGTCGCCCGCCAGCGCATTATCTTCAATTACAGGTGCTACACCTTCAACACCTTTTATTTTTTGCAGATCTGCTAGTGAAATGGCTGCTTCCGGGAAAAATTTACCCTTTGCGGGAGTTATCCTTATATCAGGGTAAAAAGCCTTATACAGGCTTTTTACTTCGCTATCAAAACCATTAAAAACTGAAAAAGTAATTATCATGGCGGCGCTAACTACCCCAATGGCAACCATACTTATGCGCGAAAGTACGGGTACGGCATTTAATGAGCGTTTGCCCCGTAAATAGCGTATACCTATCTGCCATATGAGTCGGCGCTCCATTTATGCGTTATCTTCTGAAGCTTCTTTTGACTTACGTTCTTCATTTATCTGCTTGAATATCTCCTCCATTTTTGAAACATGGTCAAGCGTATCATCAGCATAAAAAGTAAGTTGTGGAATGCGGCGAAGCTGGTTCCTTACCCTGAGGCCCAGCAGTTTGCGCCATTCGCCTGTCCGCTCTTTAATTTTGTGCAGCAGGTCAGGTACATTTTTTATCTGGTAAAAGCTTAAATAGACACGGGCCTCCAGCAGATCGGGGGTAACCATTACTTTGGTAATAGACACCATACCGCCACCCACTATGTTTATACCTTCCCTTTGAAAGATATCGCTCATTTCTTCATTCAGCAGCTGCCCTACTTGTTTTTGCCTTTTATTTTCTTCCATAGCTGGTCAAAGGTAAGTTAAGTTGGTAAAAGTATGTTGTTAGGGACCAACATCTCTTCGTTGTAATGCGTAAAACAATATTTTAATGTCTTGCAAGTGGCCCCTGCTTTTAACTGGCTGCCTCCATTATTTATTATTATATTTGTGTTGTATGTTATTTTGCGTTTATTTTTATGCAGGATTAACATTATTTGCAGGGCTCAGTTAAGAATAGATACAATTGTATTTATTAGCTTTACGGTATTCTATTTGGATATCTAAAGCTGGATTAACGCCCGCAATGGAACTTGTTTTTGATAAAGTATATATTATTTGCGACTCAACATTGGTTTAACATTAATTCAGTCAGGGACTTAGCATGGTGATGATGCCAAAAATTATTGCGACGAAAAAATTTATCCGGGAATGAGTTATAACGATGTTATGAGTGCTGAACGGAAGGTACTAAGGAAGCGTGATACGATCATAAACCAAAGTAATACCCGTCCCTTTCAGCCGGTAGTGCCTGTGCATGCTGCTAACCAATACCAAAATATTGTTGAGCACTGCGACGCTATTGTTTTTACTCATGATTTTAATGGCAAATTCTTAACTGTTAATCCGCATACTGTTACAGCTCTGGGCTATTCGGCTGAAGAGCTTATTAACTCTTATTTTATTTCGCTCGTTCCTGAAAAGAACCGCGTTAATTTCTTCGAGCACTATTTGCGGGAACTGCGTAAAGATTCCAGTTCCAAAGGGGTGCTGCAGGTGCTTACCAAATATGGTAAAAAGCGCCACCTGCTATACAATAACAATATTTACAGCGATGCGGAAAACCAGCCCTACGTAATTTTCTTTGCACAGGATATTACCGATAGGGTAGAGCTGGAAGAATCGTTGCGTTTGAATAATGAGACCTTCCGAAGTGCCTTCGATTATTCCGGCATTGGCATGGCCCTGATAAGCCCTGAAGGGAATATACTGGATGCTAATAATGCAGTTTGTAATTTTACAGGTTATAGTAAAAGTGAGCTACTTAAACTTAACTTTCTTGACCTTACGCACCCTGACGATAATAAAACAGACCAGAGCCTGCTGCATAAAATGCTGATCAAGGTAATTAACCATTACAGCATTGAAAAGCGCTACATCTCGAAGAGTAAAAAAATACAGTGGGGACTGCACACGGTATCGAAGGTGGCCAATATGGATGGCACGCCCCGGTTCTTTATTCTGCAGATAATAGACATTACCCGGAAGAAAGAACTGGCCGATGAACTAAACTGGAAAAACAGTGAACTGGAGGCAATTAAATCGGGCCTGATTAATAAAATAAGCCAGCTGGAAGAGCTTAACTACATAATTGCGCACAACCTGAGAGGCCCGGCAAATAATATTAAGTTGCTGGTTGATATGCTTAAAACCAACGATGATCCGCAAACTGACAGTTCACTTAAACTGGAAGTAAGCGAAATTGTTGAATTTTTGGATGAAGGCAGTACTTCTCTGCTGGGCAGCCTGAACACGTTGATGGAAGTGGTACAGATCACCATGAATAAGACCATTCCGTATGATGAATGTGATGCCAAGAAAATTGTGTGCGATACCATAAACCAGCTGAATAGCATTGTTTATGAAAAGAATGCTTCCATTAAGGGTAATATTGAGGTGGCGTTTATCAAGTATCCTAAAGTATTTTTAGAGAGCATTTTCTACAACCTCATCAGCAACGCCATCAAGTATTCAGCCAAAGACAGGCGCCCGGAAATCGTGGTTTCCACCTATACGCATGACGATAAGGTAATGATATCAGTAAAAGATAACGGCCTTGGCATCAACCTTGAAAAATACGGCAATAAAATTTTCAAACTCAACCAGACTTTCCACCGTGGCTATGACAGCAAGGGTGTTGGTCTTTTCATTACCAAGGCGCAGATAGAATCGTTTGGCGGCAGCATTAAAGTGAAGAGCAAGGAAGGGGAGGGAACGGAATTTATTGTTACGCTTTAGGGTCTTATTAAGACCCAGTCATTTGCCATAATTGGTCTTTGCTCACCATAACAATGGACGTCTTTAATCGGTACATCAGATCGGTACATCCCATATTTGTTAAAACGCACAACGCCCCAATCATATGTTGGGGCGTTGTGCGTTTGACTTATTAACGTTGATTACTGTTTCTGGAATTTCAACACCGTTGCCGTAGTGGCATTGGCTAATCTTATAATGTACAGGCCAATGCTCAAGCCATCTATACTAATTTGTTTTTTGTCGCTGCCGCCTTGCCATTGCTCATTCAGAATTTGGCGGCCAGTAGCATCAAATACACTTACATTAAGGTTTGCTGATAATGTAAGCGAAGAATATAAGATGAATTCATTGCTGCCTGATTGGGCTATGGAAAACCTTGTTCCACTATCTGAAATTTCAGCAACACCAAGGTTATAGTTAACTGCCGCAGAGGTGCCTTTGCAACCACCGGAATCAACCACCACAGTATAAGCGCCGGGACTGGTATACGTGTAGCTATTGTTTGTGGCGCCTGCAATAATAACCCCCGTTTTATACCATTGGTACGATAAATAGGTTCCAGTAACAGTGAGAATATGGCCGGATTGGGTCACCACAGGATGCGGTGAGTTGCGCACATGGATTGTATGTGTTGTGGAGTCAGCCGATGTGCCATGGTAGGCATACAAATGCACGGTATAGAAGCCGGCGCTCGGGAAGCATGCAGTGATAGAAGCAGCGTGCGGGGTGGCTATAGTGATGCCCGGTATTTTCCAGGTAATGCTATCAATTGTTCCAGTAGATGTGCTGGTGAAGGTAATGCAGCTATCCTGGCAAACAGCGGTATCACTCATTGTAAATGAAGCCGTAATGCCGGTTGAAGTTGAAGAAGAGCTTAATGACATACTGTCGATAGCGAAAGAAGGGTCGGTGCCGGTTGCATCGTCATTATTCACCCAGCGAAAACCAATTTTTACATTCGGATTATTGTTGGCACTTGCTGGTAGGGAAACGGAAACATGATCCCATAGGCCTTGAGGAGGGGTGCCGGAACAAACGGAGGTCTTGGCCGGATTAGTTAGTGGTGCCCAGGTAGTGCCATCATAATAGTAAACAGTTCCATCATCAAGTGTTCCATCGCCATTTTCAATGTAGTAAAACGATAGTGTAATGCCGGTTTTACCTGTACAGTTAATAACAGGCGATTCTGCACGCTTGTCTGTAGTTGCGACAAATGCTGATATTCCACCGGCATAATAGGTTGCGCCTGCGTCGCCGCCCAATGCACTGCTGGGTCCAAGATGTAGAGTTGCCTCAAGTCCGGCACCAGTTCCTGTCGAGCAATCGTCTCCACAGGCTCCTGTTATATGGCCTCTTTCGAGACCACTGACATACCATGAGTTGGAATATGTCCCGCCTGTCGTTACACTTTCAGTCCAGGTTCCATTTGGGCCGGTATAAGAGCCAACTGCGCCAGAAGTGCTACAGGTTCCAAAATTCTCCACCCAGAAGATCTGGGCATTGCCTGAGAGCGCTGAGAGTAAAGCGCCAATAAATGTGAGTGTAAATATTCTTTTCATTGTGTATCAGTTTTTTTAAAGATACAAAAGATAGAATATGAAGTATAGCTATTGGTAATTTATTTTACTGCTTCAACTGTGTAGCCTTCCTTTCGCAATAAATTAATAACACCATTGTCACCTAAAAGATGGCCGGCACCCACAGCAAAGAAAACTGACGATCTGCCCATTTTTTCCTGCATCCTGGGTATCCATTTTTTATTCCTGTCATCGAGGAAGGCATCCATTTCATCGCCCAGCGAGCCAGATGATGTTATGATACGATACAGCTCAGGGAGTTCCTGGCGGCGATAGGCTTTCACCATTGCCCGATAATCTTCTTTGCTTTTATTAAAGTTGCCGATATCGTCAAGTACTTCTTTAACTACGCTATCTGCAGGAAGGGAAGCAAGTACCCCTATCTGTTCCGATGGGTCTTCCAGACCCATTATCTCTTTATGCTTGCTTTTGGCACTGCGCATAATACTGTCTTCGTAAGATATCGGATTGGCGCAATCGGTAACCTTCATGCTGATGATACTTTCCAGTGCCACCGGCTTCATCATTTGCAGCATGCCCACGTCCATACCAATAGAATCTTTCACGAATTTCTTCAACAATTTGTACTGGGCGGGGGTAAAATAGTCTTTCAGCTGCTTGCCGCTGGTATCCATAAATCCATTTGCTGCTGCCAGCATTACTTCGTGGTTATCGAGGTCCATTTCAAAACATACCTTATCGCTGGCGGTAAGGCTTTTTTTCATTTTGCTGGTCCAGATGTAGTCAGTAGCGCAAATGAGATGGATAGTACCAAACAGAAAAGACGGTTTGGCCATGCCCTTGCCACTGATGCTCCAGAGTAAAGATTGATCTGCAGGCTTTTTTTTACTGGCTTGTGCGCCGGCAGGTAAAACCGTTATCAGTAAAGCAATGAAGATTAAAAAAAATGTTTTTCTCATAATTTTTTGGCGCATGCGATCAGGCTCCTTAAGCTAATGTATGATTTTAGGCAGGAATTACCAACTGGGCGGGGATATTTATGCAACTAACGCTACCAGTCCGGCGTTTTGCAATTTTAACGCTAAATAACCTATCCTAACGTATGGTTTCGTTAATTTTGCGGCAATATGAAGTCATTCAACGTTCCTGAACATTATCGCAGCCCATTGGTATCGGCTATTAAGCAAAAAAGAAAGGCTGATGATAAAATGAAAAAGGATTACACCCCTACCGTATTGGAAGCGGGTTCTTTACAGATTTTATTGGCACGGCATTTTGGTTTTTGTTATGGCGTGGAAAATGCAATAGAGATAGCCTTCAGGGCGGTGGAGGAGAATAAAGGCAAGCGCATCTTCCTGCTGAGCGAAATGATACATAACCCGGGTGTAAATGCCGACTTGCAGGCGCTCGGTATCCGGTTTGTAATGGATACCAAGGGCAATATGCTTATGAGCTGGGATGATATTACGAGTGACGATGTGGTAATTATACCCGCTTTCGGCACTACGCTGGAAATGGAACAATTGCTGAAAGATAAAGGCATAAACCCTACCCACTACGAAACCACCTGTCCCTTTGTAGAAAAGGTATGGAACCGTGCCGGTAAAATTGGCGACGAGGGGTATACCATTGTGGTACATGGCAAACCCGGCCATGAAGAAACCAGGGCTACTTTTTCGCACAGTAAGGCACACACGCCGACAGTGGTAGTAAAAGATATGGCACAGGCGGAACTACTGGGTCAGTATGTAATGCGTGAACTACCTGACGAACAATTTTACATTGATTTTAAGGGGCAGTATTCTGATGGTTTTGATGTTACCAAAGACCTGGAGCGAATTGGTGTAGTGAACCAGACAACCATGCTTGCCAGCGAAACACAAGGCATTGCCGATTATCTGAAAAACGTTATTCTTGACCATTATGGTATACCCACCCACCGCAGCAGCGAACGCGTTGCTGATACCCGCGATACGCTGTGTTATGCCACTAATGATAACCAGAGTGCTGTTACCGGTATGCTGGAAGAAGATGCCGACTTCGCGCTGGTGGTAGGCGGTTACAACAGCTCTAACACATCGCACCTTGTTGAATTGTGCGAACTGAAATTACCTACCTACTTTATTAGTGACGAAAATTGCCTAGTGTCTGCCAATGAAATCAGGCATTACGATCTGCACCAGCATAAGGAATTGGTAACAACAGGTTATCTGCCACCGTTCAAACCATTCAGGGTAATGATAACTTCCGGTGCTTCGTGCCCCGATGCGTTAGTAGAGCGTGTAATTGCGAGGCTTGCCACACTTACGGGCAATGCAGGCGCTGTTGCCACGTTACAGGCTAAATGGGAGGGTGTTTAGATTATTTATATATTTACATAATGATGCATTTTTTGCCCGGGATTATTGTGCTTTTGTTCAGTTCTGCAGGCTATTTATCTGCATTTAGGTTTCATAAATATGATAAGGCAGGATATGCTCTTTTTTTTCTAGTTTTGAGTGGATTCGTATTAAGAGCCTATACTGCCTCTGATACTTACTTGCACAATTGGGACGAGCGGTATCATGCTCTTGTCGCAAAACATTTAATGCATCATTTCTTACGACCGACACTATATGAGGAGTCGGTGCTATCATTAGATTATAAGAATTGGACTTTTAATCATATATGGTTACACAAACAACCACTTGCCTTATGGCTTATGGCAATTAGTCTTAAGATATTCGGAATTCACCCTTGGGCTGTAAGAATACCGTCAGTAATTTTATCGACTGTTGGTATTAAATTGATGTATGATATTGCTAAATATTTATACGATAAGAATACCGCATTTATTGCGGCGTTTTTGTTTTCGATACATGGATTGATAATTGAACTTGGCGCAGGTAGGACTGATACGGATCACGTTGATGTTATTTTTCTTTTTTTTGTTTTATTAGGACTATCGTTTAGTGTCAAATATTTGCAGACAAAAGGTTCTTTATATTGCACAGTTTTGATCGGTTTTTCTATCGGAGCCGCTATTCTTACAAAGTGGCTTCCGGGTATTGTAATTTTGCCTATTTGGCTTGCATTGAGTTATTCGAGTTTTTCGCTTCGGAAAATTATGATTGATCTTTTTCTTGTCTTTTTGATTGCTGCATTGATTGCATTGCCCTGGCAGATTTACATTTTCTGTAATTTCCCGTTGGAAGCGCGATGGGAATATCTATATAATAAAAGACATTTTTTCGAGCCGCTAGAAGGACATTCGGGAAATTTTTTATATCATATCAATTCATTAAGGATTATCTACGGAGAATTAATTTACTTGCCTGTTGTTTGGTTCTTATACAGGGCAGCAACGAAACGCCGAATCAATGATATTGCGGTATCGTCATTGTTTTTAATTCCATACATTTTTTATTCTGTTGCCGCAACGAAAATGCCTGCGTATACGCTTATTGCTTGTCCAGCAATTTTTATTATCACCGGCGAGGCTTATTATTTTTTTCAAAAGGCAACTTCATTCCCTAAAGTGCTTAGAGTTATTGCCGTTTGTTTAATTCTGCTTCCTATAAGGTATTCATTTGAAAGAATAAAGCTATTTGATACATCAGAGAGTAACGAATTATGGAATAGTGATATAGAGAAATTTGCACTTAGCAATCTAAACACAAAACGTACAATAATTTTTAATTGCCCTCACTATGTTGAAATGATGTTCAAAAGCAATTGCACTTGTTACAGCGAAACCGCAGATAAAATTTTAATGGATAGCCTTGTAAACAAGCGGTACAAAGTTGTAGTTTTACCATAGTTAATTGTTGATTATGTAAAAATTGTGTATTTTCGACGAAAATATCTAATTATGAAAAAATATTCACTAAGTTGTTTTGTTGTTTATTTGCTTTTTTTGCTTCCCTTAAATTTATTTGGTCAAATTACTTTCCCGTCAGGAACTAATTTGTGCGACTATACGCCATACAAGTTAGTATGGTATGAGAATTTTGACGGATATCGTGATGGATCAGGTACGTTACATAATGATCTAAATCCATTAATATGGCATAAATATAGTGAGCTTGCTCCTTATGGGTTTCCTGTTGTGTATGACTCGTCAAACATAACAGTTGCTGGTGGGATATGCACTTTGGCGGTTAAACATACGCCTGCTAGTGGTTTAGATTCAAATGGTACGTTGGTCCATTCAAATTATACTGTTGCTAAAATAAAGACTGATATTTATAACAGACCATATTTTCGATATTTAATAAAGGCATCTTTGAAGCAAGGATATCTCACCCGAGCTTTAACTATTCTCATTCTAATTTCGAATTAACCTCATTGAACTATGGGATACCAGGAACAGACATTTCGGTTTCTGAAGCATATGGCGGTCCCAGTGGTTGGCCGTGCTGTTTCGGAGTAGGTAATCAAAAAATAGAGTATGTAATAGGTCGCGGAAGTTCCGCGGAATCAGGTTTTTTTGCACCTAAAAGTTCGACTTTGGGATTGTATGATAATTTTCACGTATATTCATTTGAGTGGGATGAAAACTTTTTAACTTGGTATATAGATGGAGTTCAGATGCAAAAAATGTACAGATATTTTTTATTTTCATCTCCATTTTGGCCCTTAACAAGTTGTAGTCCTTCGACAGGAGTCAATTATGCAGAACAACCCTATTGGCCTTATGCCCCATCACCACTGAAATGCCAAATGTATTTTAATTTTGAAGATTTTATTGATAAGGATGCATATGCTTCCACAACAACGGGCTCAACTATTGGGTCAATTAAAGTTGATTGGGTAAGAGTATGGCAAAAATATCCCGATACGCCTCAGCATTACGATCTTTGTAATAGGTTCATTGCTGGGGCTTCATCTTTCTGTGATGCATCTAATCATGTTTACAATGTTGCTGGTCCTGGTGCTGCATATGATTCATTGACGGTCAATTGGCACTGGAGTGTAAGTCCCAATTTGGTAATAGTTGGTACTCCGACAATGAACTCTGTTACTGTAAAAGCTAATATGGGAAGCTTTACCTCTAGTGCAGCGTGGGTAAAGCATACGGATGACAATCCAATTTGCCCTGACATCGTTAAAAATATCAACGTCGGCCTCGGAGCACCTCCTAAACCTATTGTTTGTCAGGGAAACACAACTCACACGAGTACAGGAGGTGGAACGATGTACAGTACTACTTTTTCTATTAACAATGCGTCCCCGTTGACCACATATAACTGGCATATCACCAGTTCCTATGGTTCACTAACGACTACAGGTAATTATGTAACATTTTCTCAGCATCCATATTATGGCGCAATTTCTATCTCAGTTTACGCGACGAATGCATGTGGAACCTCTGCTACAACTACGTCTACTGCAAGAACAGGTTGTGGAATGTACCGGACGGCTAATCCTCCTGTTATTTATCCTTCCAAAATTTGTACCGGTAATGCTGTAAACTATATTTCAGACCTTAATCAAGTTCCAGGAATGAGTTTTCAATGGTACAAGAGTCTAGACAATGGTTTATCTTTCAATTCAATTGAAGGTGCAACGAATGCAATCTATATATCTCCAACTCCGTCTCCATTAGAGCAACTTTTTTACATAGCAATAGACTCCAATGATAGCATTCCAACAGAGACCATAAGTGACACAACGCAAATTTCAATTTTTGACACACTACAAACAATTAGTACTAATGTTGCTGTAGACACAATTGCAGGTGGAGATACATTAAATTTATCAGTGTTATCGCCAGACTCGAATTTATATTATACTTGGAATGGTGGTAATATCCAATGCTTGAAGAGCGATTGTACGTTGATTTACGACATACCTTCCGAGTCAATGACCTATACTGTTACAGCAACAAACTTAGGGGGGTGCCGAATTGAAAAACAAATAGGTGTAATAGTCAAGCCTGCGCCAGAACTTACTATAATCGCAGATCATTCGACGGTTTGTAGTGGTCAAACTGTTACACTTAATGTTGAGAATCCTATTCCTGGAGTTACTTATTCATGGGCTGGCGGCAACATATTATGTGCAAATTCCAGTTGTGCCGTCGCGACTGACATACCCACCACAACAACAACATATTCTGCTATCGCAACTAGTCTTGATGGAAGTCACAATATGAGAACTATTACCGTTGATGTCGACACCCCATTATTGGAAATATCTGCTGATTACTCCAAACTATGTAAAGCGTCAGTTATTTCGCTTAATGCTATTCCCTGGGACGCGAATTCAACATATACATGGTCAGGGGGCAACATTATTTGTTCCAATATTTTCTGCACTTCTGCAAGTGATACTATTCTTCTTGATTCGGTTAGATACACTGCTACCGTAACTAATTTGTTTGGATGCAAGAGTATAAAGTCTATTACTGTTTATAATAATGTTCCAGTGCAGGTAAGTTTTAATGTGGATAGAAACACTGTTTGTTCTGGTGAGTCCGTGTTGCTTACTGTGGATAACCCTGACTGCGCATCTACTTATATATGGTCGGGAGGTGGTGTCACTTGCATCGATGAATCTTGTCTCCAATCAACTGACATTCCTGGCATCGCAACAACATACACTCTTACAACTACTGATCCCAATGGATGTGTAGGTTCTACATCGCGTACGGTTAATGTGAATTCTCATACGCCAAGTATGATAATGTCAGATAAACCCAATGTATGCCCTAACGAATTGTTTAATCTATTTGTAGTGTCTCCCGATCCTGCGTCAAGTTATGAATTCAGCGGAGGTAATTTATTGTGCGGGCCATCTTGCTTTTCCGCTACTGGCAGTGAACTAACTACGAGTACTTATCAGCTTTTTGCGATTAATGCAAACGGTTGCGTTGATCACTCAGATATAACTATTTATACCGATATTTGCTTAGGCGGTGGAGAAAGAAGTGGTGGTAAAGTTTCACAAAATTCTCAAAGTGGTCTTATGCGAATGTTTCCAAACCCAACAGCCGGAAATATTATTCTAAATGGGATATTAGCTTCCAAACAATGTTTATCTATTGAAGTAATCGATGTAGTTGGTAGGCTCATATACTCTGTAGACTATCAGATGATTTCTGGAGAGTTTACTAAAGAAATAGAAATAAATAAAAATATAATAAATGGCTTGTATCTTATAAAAGTAAAGACCGAAAATCAGTCATACAATTTCCATTTTATATTGCAAAGATAGTTTTTTAATGGGAGGTTGCGTAGTATCAACGTTTTAACGGTGCTACTTTGTAATAACGGTAAATGTGTGTGGCGGTTTGCTCTGAAATAGTGTCGGTTTTAACGATGGTATTTTTGTCAGCGAGCAGTTCAGTATACTTATTGCCGGGATAGCTGATGTTCATCCACTTATCAACACCTATGCGGTCGTAACGTTTAATTATTTTAGTAACGGGTAAAAACTGCTTTTTGCCCACAGCGTCTCTGTATGAGTTGGTGGAATCAGTATAGGTTTTCAGTAATGAAAAATAGTACACCTGGTCAAAATCGGCAACCGGATTTATGACTTTAAATTGTTTGTCGTAGCATTCAAAGCGCACAACGGTATCTTTCATTTTTTCAGGAGTCGGTTTGTAGAAGGATGGTACGAGGTAATGCGCTGTGTCGGATTTAGGTTGAGAATAGCCAGTATTCAAAAGGGTAACGAGCAAGCCTGCCAGCAGGAGTTTATTTTTCATTTACAATTATTCAGTATTAAGCTAATGCAAAGGTAGACAGTTAAATAAAGTTTAAGAAGCAAATTTATTACCGTCCCATTCCACTGAAGCGGCAATGCGGGATAAAATTTTCTTAGTAATCGATTGCAATACCTGCGGCATTATTACATGTAACAACGAATGAAGTTGCTATTACGATGCCTTAATAAATATGGCTTCTAGAATATATATTAAAATAATATTTAAAGTATAAATTAATAATAAAATTCTGATTCAAGTATTGAGCAGCCAATTCTGTTATTGTAGTAGAATTTTATATAGAATATACCGTCGGTAAAAAAAATGTTTAAAAACCCTAACGTTTCATCTGTGTCAGTATAAATTGGCATTTTTACTTTGTTTACTACTACAAACCTATTCGTAGCGTTTAAAAAAGACATAAAAGTGTTTTTTTTCATCAGTTGGCGATTTCTTTTTACTGAATGACCATATATCGCAAACGTGCCATTATTTGAATCTATTTCCATAAAATAAATATTTTTTTTATCGTTAAATAATATTGAGTTATAAAAAAATATCTAATATTTTTGACACTTTGTTTGGGAAGTGGTATTCTATTCCATACTTTTTATCTGGTTTTTTAAATCCCAAATAATATGTACCGTCCGATGAATTATTTCGTATTTGCGAAAATACCGAATCAGAATATAGCCATAAAATAAACAACACAATCAATACTTTATTTCCCATTTTTGCCGCTTGCTTGTTCTAAGGATTTTTTAAGAATTTCATTACGCCGTTGTTGGTGTTCTCACCAACAACTATCTTGACGTAATCTATTCATTATAAATCTATTCTTTGCAAATTCAAAAGCACAAGGTTTTTTATGCGCAAGTGGAAAACACTTGCGCTAATTGGGTCATTTGTATTTGTCGACGACTATATCTGAAAACGGGAGCGCTACCTGAAACTGCGGTTGAATGACCAACTCCCCTTTTGTATTGATGTAGCCCCATTTGCCATTTAGCTTAACCGCAGCTAAGCCGCACGAGAAGGGTTCGCAAAGTTCATAGGCAGGCTTTATTGTCCAGTTGAAGTCGTTATCCATGAAACCATATTTTTTGTCCTGTGACGCAATAAAGAAGTTATTATTATCAGTTCCCCGCACCCATACGCCATCTTTCGTTTCATCGAGGAGTTTACCTCTAGTGTTAACAATGTGATAGCCTGTTTGTTGACAGAGCGCTACCTCTGCCAGCCCATTAAAAAAACCATACGCAAAGCAAAATTTAAATGGCATGAATTGGCCCATAGTATCGGCGTAACGATAACTGCTCAATCTGTAAATGATATTTCCACGTCCGTCTGGGGAATCACCTTCGACCTGCACTTTAAAAAAACCACTGCCGAGCGCCCCTATACTTCTATACTTAAAAGGAATTATTTCTTTGCCGCCTGGGTTGTACACTCCTTCACCATCGAAACTACTATCTGCTATCGAAATATTGTAGCCAGAATATGTTCCGGCAATGATGTATCCCCCTGTGTTTTTAAGGCCTCTCCAATCGTGAGCCACTCTGTAGATAACGTCACCTTTATTATCAATTACTGTTGCTCTTTGATCCTTAAACACAACACAACGATTTCCTTCAAAACGGTAAAAATCTCCCATTAGATGCCATTGATGCCTCACAAAATAGCCGGACTCTTGCAATTCGCGCATGCTGGTACCGCATATATTCCCACTTAGCCGATAATAGGTGTCGTATAAAGCAAATTTCAGTTCAAATACGGTATCTATAACAAGCTTTCCATGCCTATCTACAAAACCTATCTTTATACCATAATTGCCAATTTGATCGACACTCACAGCATCTGGTTCATTAATAGTACTCCGCCGACTCAATACCCTGAGCAATCCATCCGAGAATACCGGTTGCGGGAAGAGCTTATCGTCATTGTAATAGCTGCAGGGTAGCACTACATGTCCCGATGCGTCTATAATGCCCAACCGCTTGTCTTTTTCCACTACAATTGTTCCCAAACTATCCGCATCGCTTATATAGTCATAGATAGTATCTGCAATAAGTTTACCTGCTCTGTTCACCATTCCCCACTTCGATGCCTTCACAGCAGCACAACCGTTGGTAAATGTCCGACCTTCACTAAAAACCGGCTTAACCACTACTTTTCCCAGCCAGTTTTTGAATCCCAGTTTTTCCAGCTTTTCGTGGCAAAACATCCCTTCGGAATAACCTTCGCAGCCCCGATGATTTCTTTCGTATGTTTCGTTAATGTCGCTGATAATGTTGCCAGCTGTATCGATAAGTTTCCAACTGGCTTGGCCGTCAGCAATAGCGGCACAACGCAGCCTGTGCTGCGCCATAGCTGCAAGCGGAAATAGCAGGATCAAAACAAGAAGTTGCTTCATTGTATGCAATTTAGCGAGCATGTTCTATTGAATACACTTCCACTCTGTCGATCATCCTAGCGTGCATCTACAAAGTTTGCAACGACTAAAGATCATGCAGGCAAATACAGTTGTCTATATAGCATTGACGGTTAATGGGTTTGAATTCTTTGGTTTTGTTTCAAATTCATCCTACCCCACCTCCATCACCAAATCCCCAGTATTCACTAATGTGCCACCGGCCAGTTCTATGTGGCTGATGCTACCATCATGGGTGGCGGTGATGATGGTTTCCATTTTCATGGCTTCTATGATGAAGAGCTGCTGGTTTTTCTTTACGGCATCGCCTTTCTTTACCAGCAGTTTGGAGAGCATACCTTGTAGTGGTGCGCCTATCTGCTTGTCGTTGCCTTTATCTATTTTCTTATTTTCCCTGTGCTCTACTTTTATTTTGCGGTCACGCACTTCTACGTTACGGGTCTGGCCGTTTAGTTTGAAGAAGACAGTACGGTTTCCTTTTTCGTCTACCTTGCCAATGCTCAGCAGGCGAATTAGTAAGGTTTTACCTTTTGCAATCTCTATGGTGGTATCCTGTCCCTCCTTCATGCCATACAGGAAGTACTTGGTAGGTACTGCAGATACATCGCCAAACTCGCGGTAAAACTTCAGGTAACATTCGTAAACCTTCGGGTAGAACTTATACGACAGGAAGTCGCAGATGTCGAGGTCTTCACCAAACTGCTCTTTGAAAGCTGCCAGGTCTTTGTCGAAGTCAATTGCAGGTAAGTGCAGGTTTGGCCGGTCAGTAAATGGCGTTCTGTCTTTAAGTATTATATGCTGTAGTTGTTTTGGGAAGCCGCCGGTAGGTTGGCCTATTTCGCCCATAAAGAATTGCTGCACCGATTCTGGGAAAGAGATGTTTTCTCCTTTCTCCATCACATCTTTTTCTGTAAGTCCGTTGGCTACCATGAACTGAGCCATGTCACCAACAACTTTTGAACTTGGGGTTACCTTAACTATGTCGCCGAACATATCGTTCACCGTGGCGTACATATCCTTTATCTGTTCAAATTTATCACCCAGGCCCAGGGCTATTGCTTGTGGCTTTAGGTTGCTGTATTGTCCGCCCGGTATTTCGTGCTGAAACACCTCTGCGGCGCTGGCTTTCAGGCCGCTTTCAAACGGATAGTAGAACTCCCGCACTGTTTCCCAATAGTTGCTGAACTGGTTGAGCAGCTTCACATCGTAAGGGTTATCTCTTTCGGCGAAGCGCATCATTTCTACCACCGCGTTAAAGTTAGGCTGCGAGGTAAGCCCTGAGAGGGCACCGAGTGCACAATCCACCACATTCACGCCGGCTTCAGCAGCCATAAGGTAAGTAGCAGGTTGTAACGAACTGGTGTCGTGCGTATGCAGGTGTATCGGCAGTTTAACGGTGTCTTTAAGGCCCTCAATCAATACTTTGGCAGCGTATGGCTTCAGCAGGCCAGACATGTCTTTAATGGCCAGTATATGTGCGCCGGCATTTTCCAGATCTTTAGCCATGCGCAAATAATACTCCAGCGTGTATTTTGTGCGCTTAGGGTCCATTATATCGCCGGTATAGCACAATGAGCCTTCAGCAAGGCCACCCGTGCGTTTACGCACCATTTCAATACATGGCGCTATATTCGGCATCCAGTTCAGCGAATCGAATATCCTGAAGATATCGACGCCCTTTTCCCAGCTTTTTTCTACAAATTTCTCTATCAGGTTATCAGGATATGCGGCATAACCTACGCCATTACAACCGCGTATCAGCATTTGCAACAGCACATTAGGCACGGCTGCCCTTATTTCTTCCAGGCGTTTCCATGGGTTCTCATTCAGGAAACGCATGCATACATCGAAAGTAGCACCGCCCCAAACTTCCATACTGAAAGTTTGCGGAAAGGCTAGCGCGAAGCTCTTCGCTACCTTCAGCATATCGTGCGTGCGCATACGTGTTGCCAAAAGACTTTGGTGGGCGTCGCGCAGCGTAGTATCAGTATAATGTAGTTTCTTTTCGTTTTTCAGCCATTCGCTGAATTTATCCGGACCTAACGCTGTTAACAGGTCTTTGGTGCCTTTAGCATATGGTTGGTGCTGGTCAACAGGTGGCAAAACAGGTTTTTCGAATACCTTATTGTCGTCCTTTAATTTAGGATTTACGTCAGGGTTGCCATTTACGGTTACGTCAGCCAGGTAGTTGAGCATACGTGTGCCCCTGTCTTTACGCTCCGTGAATGTGAAAAATTCCGGGTGTTCCTGTATGAAATTTACAGTTGCCTTGCCGGAAATAAAATCCTGATTGCTGATGAGGTTTTCCAGGAATTGAATGTTATTCTTTACTCCCCGTATCCTGAATTCCTTAAGCGCCCTTTGCATTTTAGAAGTGGCTTCCGCAAGGTTCTTGCCGGATGTGCTCACCTTCACCAGCATAGAATCAAAGAACGGGCTGATCTTCATTCCGGGATAGGTACTGCCCTCATCGAGTCTTACGCCAAAGCCTGTGGCATTGCGGTAAGTAACGAGCGTACCATAGTCAGGCTTGAAGCCGTTTACGGGGTCTTCGGTAGTAATACGGCATTGCATGGCAAAGCCAACTTTAGGTATTGCTGCCTGGTCGCCAAGTCCTATTTCAGGGTCGGATAAACGGAAGCCAGAAGCAATAAATATCTGTGTTTTAATCAGGTCGATACCAGTTATCATTTCAGTAACGGTATGCTCCACCTGTATACGTGGGTTTACTTCTATGAAGTAGATATTTTCATCGGCATCTACCAGAAACTCGACTGTGCCGAGGTTATTATAATTTACGGCTGCAGCAATTTTTACAGCATAGCCATATAGTTTGTCGAGTGTGGTTTGTTTGAGGGTTACCGACGGTGCTATTTCCACAACCTTCTGGAAACGGCGTTGCACGGAGCAATCCCTTTCGTACAGGTGCACAATATTGCCAAAACTATCGGCCGCAATCTGTACTTCAATGTGTTTCGGGCGATCAACAAATTTTTCAAGAAATACGGTATCGTCGCCGAAAGCATTCTTTGCTTCACTGCGGGCTTCATGGAATGATTTGCTGAGTTCTTCATCATTACGAACCACCCTCATGCCACGGCCGCCGCCACCCGAGGCTGCTTTCAGCATAAGCGGATAGCCTATGCGTTTGCCTTCGCAAAGCGCGGTGGCTTCGTCTACCAGGGGTGCTTTATTACTTTCTATTAATGGTATGCCAGCTTTAAGTGCAACCTCTTTTGCGGTTACTTTATCGCCCAATGCCGCCATTGCCTCGGCACGTGGGCCGATGAATATAATGCCCTTGTCTTTACATTTTTGTGCGAAGGTTGCATTTTCTGAAAGGAAGCCATAACCGGGATGGATGGCATCAGCACCGCAATCTAGAGCCACGGCAATAATTTCATCCATATCCAGGTATGGTTTAAGCGGGTCTTTATCTGAACCGACCTGGTAGGCCTCGTCTGCTTTGTAGCGGTGCAGGCTGTACCGGTCTTCATAAGTATAAATAGCTACTGTTGAAATGTGCAACTCTGCTGCGGCACGCGATATGCGTATGGCTATTTCTCCTCTGTTGGCAATCAGTAGTTTCTTGATATTCATAGACTTATTTAACCTGCCTTACCCGCAGGATGGTTTTTATGAGAAAACTGGTGAACTTGGTATGGTGACCCGGGTGCAAAGATAAATTTCCGCTGGCGATTTATTATAGGACAATCGCATTATGTTATAGTGATATTGTCATTTTAGAGCATAAAAATGGCCGCACTATTGGTGCGGCCATTTTACAGGTATTGATTTTTATTAAACTATTAGTGTTGTACCTGTACTTTGTTGGTATAGCTAACAGCGCCAGCCTTAATAGTTATAATATAAAGACCGTTTGACAGGCCAGACAGGTCAAGTGAAGTAGCGCCTGCGCCCTGTGTCATGTTAATAGTTGTGTTGTAAACTTCGTTACCGGTAATGGTACTGATTACAACAGTGCCTTTTTCGTCAGCAGCTTCATTCCACTGAATGTTCAGCTTGCCTGTTACCGGGTTAGGGTAAGTAGCCAATGCAACAACATCATTGTTATGGCTGATTACGCTTTCCGGAACCGGAGTAATAGTTTTAGATATTGTATGCTGAATAAAGCCAATAGCTGACCTTGATGCAGATGAAGTAGTCAATGCAATACCGATATAAGCAGTGGTTGCATAGTTTATCTGTTCAGGGAACACCATGTAGGTCTGGCCAACAGGAAGATTGCTGAAAGAATAGTTGCCGCTTGCATCGGTTAAAGTTTGCGCGATCATGGTGTTGGTACTTGTATTGACTAACAGCATACGAAGGTTTACAGCAGGGATGCTGGTTGAGGTGCCTTTATTTGCGCCGGTAGTAACGTTACCACCAATAAAGCCCGGTCCTGCGGTTGTAGAACCATAAGCCATATTGATATCCTGGTTAATGTCGCTTGTGCCGGTAGTGTGCATCAATACAGTTGCTGAATGCCAGTAGTAGCTGCTGGTGTGGTAGGTTGGTATGTAACCGGTGCTCCAGCCCGAAGTATCAATCACTGCTGCTTTAATACGATAAGAATCTGTTGCAGCACTCAGGAATTCGTAATATACGCTTGAGCCACTTGATGTAACCAAAACAGAATCAATAGCCTGCAACATCATAGTAGAAGTATTGTAGGTTATAAGCCAAACTTTTACGTTACCGTAGAATGCGCCGCCGCCAAATAATACATGGCCGGAAATGCCGTTAAATGATGTAATTGTTACGGTTGTAGTAGCTGTCGCTGTACCGCTGCATCCGCTTACTGTGTAACTGATAGTTACAGTGCCGACAGCTATGCCGGTAACAATGCCCGTAGAAGGGTTAACAGACGCGATTGACGCACTGCTGGTGCTCCAGGTACCGCCGGTAACTGTTTCTGTCAGCGTTGTGCTGCTACCCACCGCAGCAGTTGTTGTGCCGCCGATTGTGCCTGCGCTTGTGCCTGCACTTATTGTCGTAGCTGAAAAAGTGTAGAGTGTGCCACATGATGAAGTTATAGAGTAGCTGATGTTAGCCGTGCCCGCACTTACGCCTGTTACCAAACCGCTGGTGCTGTTAACGCTGGCGATAGAAGGGTTTGAGCTGCTCCATGTGCCACCGGTAGTACTTATAGTAAATGTATAAGACGAGCCAACGCATATTGGCGTCATTCCAGATATAGAGTCCGGCAGATAGCCGCCGCCGCTTACATTGATGGTGCCTGATGTGCTGCAGCCGGTACCTAGTGTATAATTTACTGTTGTGCTGCCGGTTGAAACGCCGGTTACCACGCCCGTACTGGTGTTAATGGAAGCTATCCAGCTGGCAGCGCTGCTCCAGGTACCGCCGCTTGATGCGTCAGTTAAAGTTGACGTTGAGCCAACGCATAAAACTGAAGGGATACCACCGATTGCGGCTGGAGATGGGCTTACCGTAAAGCCCGCCGTGACAAAAGAGGACCCTAATGTATAAGTTATTGTTGCCGAGCCGGCCGAGATGCCATAGACCATGCCGGATGATGCATCAATCGATGCTATTGCCGCATTACTAGTGGACCATGTGCCGCCCGTGGTAGTATCGCGAAGTGGTGAGGTGCTGCCATTGCAGCATCCTAATACCCCGGTAATAGGGGTTAGCGCAAAACTGGCTGCTGATAATAGCATAGCCAATAGGGTAAGTGTAACGTTCTTTTTCATGACTTTAATTTTAGTTGAATGGTTAAAAATAGGTATAATTTCTGCCAGTTTTTTTGCCTGACATAAGAATAGACGAACTATATGCTCTTGCCGTGAGGAAAAAGAATACATATTTGTTGTTTTATTATCATGTAACTTTTAGTTAATGTTAATGGAAAAAGGCGGCTGGATTGCTCCGGCCGCCTTTTTCTATTATTGTTTGTTGTGGATGCAGTGCCTTTAATTAGTCACCTTTCCCTTTTTCTTATTTTACTTCTTCGTACTCAGCATCAGCTACGCCGCCATCATCAGCGCCAGCGTGTGCATGTTGTTGTGCACCACCATTACCGTTAGGGGCACCGCCCTGGCTTGCTTTGTATAACTCTTCGCTTGCAGCTGTCCATGCATTGTTCAATTCAGCTTCTGCAGTGTCCATGCCGTCCATGTCTTCTTCTTTATGAGCTGCTTTCAATTTGTCCATTGCCGCAACAATTACTGCTTTTTTATCTTCAGGTAATTTGTCGCCGTAATCTTTCAATTGTTTTTCAGTGTTGAAGATAAGACCGTCCGCTTTGTTCAGTTTTTCAACCTTTTCACGCACCAGCTTGTCGCCTTCTTCGTTAGCTTTCGCCTCGTTTTTCATGCGCTCAATTTCTTCCTTATTCAAACCGCTTCCGGCTTCAATACGAATGTTCTGTTGCTTTCCGGTGCCTTTGTCTCTTGCAGTTACATGCAATAAACCGTTGGCGTCAATGTCAAATATTACTTCGATTTGTGGAGTGCCACGCATTGCTGGTGGTATGCCATCAAGAATGAAGCGGCCTAAGCTCTTATTCTGGTCAGCCATTGGGCGCTCACCTTGCAGAACGTTAATTTCTACGCTCGGCTGGTTATCAGCAGCGGTTGAGAATACTTCACTTTTCTTAGTAGGGATAGTGGTATTTGATTCTATCAGGCGGGTCATGATGCGGCCGTTAGTTTCGATACCCAAAGAAAGCGGGGTAACGTCAAGTAACAATACATCTTTCACTTCGCCGGTAAGTACGCCACCCTGAATAGCTGCACCAATTGCAACAACTTCATCTGGGTTAACACCTTTATGTGGTTTTTTACCGAAGAATTTTTCTACTATTTCCTGTACTTTAGGGATACGTGTAGAACCACCTACCAATATAACTTCGTCAATGTCGCTTGTGGTCATGCCTGCATCTTTCAATGCTTTGCGGCAAGGCTCTAATGTGCGCTCAATAAGGCTATCAGAAAGTTGTTCAAATTTTGCCCTGGTCAATTTGCGTACCAGGTGTTTTGGAGCACCATCAACTGCAGTAATGTAAGGGAGATTAATTTCAGTTTCCTGTGAAGAAGACAATTCAACCTTAGCTTTTTCTGAAGCTTCTTTCAGCCTCTGCCATGCCATTGGGTCTTTGCGTAATTCAACTGCTTCGTCTTTTTTAAACTCTTCAGCCAACCAGTCCATGATAACTTTATCGAAGTCATCACCACCTAGGTGCGTGTCACCGTTAGTTGATTTTACTTCAAAAACACCATCACCTAATTCCAGTACTGATACATCGAAAGTACCACCACCAAGGTCAAACACCGCTATTTTGCTGTCTGTGTGTTGCTTGTCCATGCCATAAGCAAGCGCTGCTGCAGTAGGTTCGTTAATGATACGGCGAACAGTTAAGCCTGCGATCTCGCCAGCTTCTTTAGTAGCCTGGCGCTGCGCATCGTTAAAGTAAGCAGGAACGGTAATAACCGCTTCTGTCACTTCATGACCCAAGAAATCTTCAGCAGTTTTCTTCATTTTCTGAAGAATCATCGCGGATAATTCCTGTGGTGTGTACAAACGGCCGTCAATATCAACACGTGGGGTGTTGTTATCGCCTTTGCTCAGTTTGTAGTTGTAGTGCGATATTTCGTTGGTAACCTCGTCAAAACGACGACCCATAAAACGCTTTATGGATTGTATCGTGTTGGTTGGGTTAGTAATTGCCTGACGCTTAGCAGGGTCTCCTACTTTACGCTCTCCGTTTTTAAGGAAGGCAACTACGGAAGGGGTCGTTCTGCGCCCTTCGTCATTTGCAATTACCACTGGTTCGTTGCCTTCCATTACAGATACGCAAGAGTTGGTGGTTCCTAAATCAATTCCGATGATCTTTGCCATAACAGTATATTATATAGTTTGTTTTTGCTGTTTTCCCTACTAACATCAATCTTAGTGCCACGCCATTTTTACTGAAATTATGGCAGAATTAATGCCATAATTTGCGCAGATGTGGCTGAAAGGCGAACTATTAGTCAGTAGGGTTGGCGGGTACTGTGGCAAGCAGCGAATGCATAAACCCGCGCCCGGGGCAAAAAAAATCCCCGGCAAGTTTGCCGGGGACAAGAAAAAATTCTTATTCAATATTAGTATACTGTACCTACTATTCGCGCATTTACTGAAATAGAGCTGGTTTTCAGGAAGGTGATGGTGCTGTTATCAACTGTAACCTTGCCTGTACGGTGGCCTCTTGACGTAAAAAGACCCATTGCTTTGTTTACGCCTTTAATATTGGTGAAAGTAGCCTGTATTTCGTTACCGGTAAGGCCTATGCCCTGCAGCGCCTGTACCTGCATATAAGTTGAAAGATCGTAAGTGCCCAGGTAAAAAGATAGATCGCAACGGTCAATCAGCCTTACAATGTATTGCGGGGCTGGGCCCATTCCACCGTAAATACCGTTAACCAGATCAACTTTTTTAGGCTTATAAAGAAAAGTAGTGCCTGAAGTGAAAGGGGTAGTACCAAGATCGTAATCGTACGAGTGTGCAACTTTTACACCGGTTGACGTATTAGAATCGACCCAATTGAAGGTAAGCACCGACTGTACAATAGCCACCGGGCTGGTGTAATTTTCAAATTTAAAGTTATAGGGCGGCGTGTATGAGCCGTATAAATTTGGTACAGTCGAAGTCTGGCTGCTGCTGGCAAAATTAATCTGACGGGAATCAACACCGGTATCGTCAATCAGCTTTGCGGTAAATGTTGCCGCAGAAATATCATTAATAACC
The DNA here is from genome assembly GCA_947447265.1 of Chitinophagaceae bacterium. Lineage (GTDB taxonomy): Bacteria > Bacteroidota > Bacteroidia > Chitinophagales > Chitinophagaceae > Flavipsychrobacter. The sequence goes on along the minus strand of CANFKC010000035.1, from coordinate 17,431 downwards.
GGAGCTTCAGCCGAATCTTTTTCACCTGTAATGTTATTCGTGATTACCAGGCGGTAAATCATTATAGAATCCAGGTTCTCCTTGAATTTATAAGCATAGTTAGGGGTATTGAAGAAAACGCCTGCCGGCTTAGGGTAACCTTCGTTCGTAAGATCTACCCGCGTTAAAGGAATAGTACCCAATACCTGCTGGTTATACATATCTATCTTCTTAATTACTACAGTAATGTTAGCGTAGAAGTTAGAATCTGGCTCTTTTGCCATCGTAACGGCACTCTTATTATCGTCAAGAAAAGCCTTTTGTATCCTTACATAATGTGCGGTATCTGCCTGGTCAAGCAGGCCGTAAACTACAGATATGTTTTTGTAGGGTGCAGCTACTTTAAATTTTTCAGAACAAGATGGTAGTATGCCAACGGCCAAAAGCGCCATTAAAGGGAAAAATAATTTCTTCATGTACAATTTTAAATATAAGAGGCTGACAAAAGTAGTTATTTATGTTGATAACGAAACCAAACCCATGTGCACAGACGTAATAGCGCCTCCACAACTTGGGTGATAAAAGTGTTTTAGGTTTTTTATAACATTTCAGGAATGTTGAGCAGATGCTATAATTAAAAAAGGACACCGTTTTGCGGTATCCTTTCCAAATAGTTTTCCTTCAACAATTAGTATCTTAAACCGTAGAACTTACAATCGTAGTTAGTAGTATCAGACAAAACGTGGAATGTCATGCGTAAAGAATCGTTCCTGATAATGCCAGAACCCCTGTAAGAGGTAGCGTTGTTATTACCATTAAAGATGAAAGAGTCAGCTGAAACAATACTGCAAAGTGCGCTATCGTTTTCTGTACCTAAAATACCTTTCATGGTCATCTGAGTCTTATTGGCAGAAGGCGGCAGCATAAAGCGGATATTATAACCACGGAAGCCTACCACAGTACAACTGTCGTTTCCGTTGAAGTTGGCAATAAACCTGTCCCTGATAGCAGTCTGGCACCTTGAGCCTTCAAAACCTGTAGGGCAGGTGCAACTGCCATCATCGCAGGCGCCGCCATTTAAGCATACTACATTGTGGCAACGGTCTTTATTGCAGGCAATGTAAGTGATAGCGGTAAACAGGCCCAGAGTTAATAATGTAGTAACCAATATGTGGCGCAATGCTTTCATAAATAGTATTTGAAACGGCTAAAGTATTAAAAGTTTACTCAAAAATAAAGCTTCAACAATAAATTTATGCCTAAACGGGCAATAAAACTAAAAATTTGTTCCAAAAATGTCCTTCGCTATTATAACCTATTAATATGTAATTAATAGAACAGTGAAGGCCGATTATTTTTTATCGCCATCGTAAGCCCACTTTATGAAAGTAGACCCCCATGTGAAACCGCCACCAAATGCAGCCAATATTATATTGTCGCCTTTGTGTAATTGGTTTTCCCATTCCCAGAGGCATAACGGTAGCGTGCCATTGGTAGTGTTACCGAAGCGCTCAATATTCACCATTACTTTTTCGGCCGGAAGGTTCATCCTTTCAGCGGTTGCGGTAATAATGCGTTTGTTAGCCTGGTGCGGAACCAGCCATGCCACGTCGTCAGCAGTCAGGTTGTTCCTTTCCATTATTTCCGCTGCAGCATCCGCCATATTTTTTACAGCGAACTTAAACACCTGCTGACCTTCCTGGTATACATAATGCTCTTTGTTCATTACCGTTTCAATAGAAGCCGGCTTAACCGAGCCACCTGCTTTCTGGTGCAGGTAAACGCGGCCACGGCCATCGGTTTTGAGAAGAGAGTCAATCAGTCCGTTGCCTTCGTCATTAGGTTCCAGCAATACACAACCCGCGCCATCGCCGAAAATGATAGATGTAGCGCGGTCTTCATAGTTCATAATTGAACTCATTTTGTCAACGCCGATCACCAGTACCTTTTTATGCCTGCCGGTTTCAATAAACTGCGAACCGATTGTAAGCGCATAAATAAAGCCGCTGCAAGCTGCGTTAATATCGTAACCCCATGCATTTGTCATGCCCACTTTATCGCAAATAACGTTTGCGGTAGCCGGGAACTGCATGTCTGGGGTAGTAGTAGCACAAATAACTAATTCAATTTCTTCGGGGCTTATTCCATTTTTTTCCAGTAAGTTGTTTACTGCACCTACAGCCAGATCGCTGCTTCCCTTTCCTTCCCCTTTTAAAATGCGTCTTTCTTTTATCCCTGTCCTGGTCATTATCCACTCATCGGTAGTGTCCATCATCGTTTCCAGTTCGGCATTAGTAAGCCTGTATTCCGGAACGTAACCACCAACAGCAGTAATAGCAGCATGTATTTTTTGCATTCGTATTGTTTTAGAACTTCAAAAGTAATCAATTAGTTAGTAAGGAGTAGTTAGTAGTTAGTAGTTAGTAGATAGTCGTGAGTCTTAAGTCATAAGTCTTGAGTATAAAGTCGAAAGCTATAATGAGTCGTGCGTCTCTGTATAAAGTCAAAAGCTGGTTTTAGCTTGTAATGAATGCTTTGTACGAACCCCAGCAATTGTCAAATTGTCAAATTCTAATTGAGCCATTGAGCCATTACGCAATTGAGCCATTAGACAGACATTCCACCACAAACACTTAATACCTGGCCGGTAACATAAGTACTCATATCACTCGCTAAAAAGAGGGCTGCATTTGCAACATCTTCTGTTTTACCGAAACGGCCCAATGGTATTTTTTCAAACCATTTTTCTGCACCACCATCTTGTAAGTAGTGTGTCATGTCTGTTTCAATAAAGCCTGGAGCAATCGCATTGCACCTGATGTTACGGCTGCCTATTTCTTGTGCAATACTTTTTGTAAAGCCAATGATACCTGCTTTTGAAGCGGCATAAGCGCTTTGGCCTGCATTACCCCTAACGCCTACTACCGAACTCAGGTTAATAATGCTTCCCGAACGGGCTTTCATCATTGGTTTTATAACCTGCTTGGTAAGGTTGAATACGCTTTTCAGGTTTGCCTGCATAACATCGTCCCACTGTTCAGGGGTAAGGCGCAGCAGCAAATTATCTTTACTGATACCCGCATTGTTCACGCACACATCAATATTTCCGAATTCTTTAATTATTTCAGCTGCCAATTGTTCTGTCGCTTTATAGTCACCAGCATCGCATTTATAACCTTTTGCTTTAACACCCAAAGCAGAAAGGCGCTCTTCGAGTGCCTTTGCCCGTTCTTCTGATGACAAATAAGTGAATGCGATAGCCGCACCCTGTTCAGCAAATTTTACAGCTATAGCTTCGCCGATGCCCCTGCTGGCGCCGGTAATTAAGGCAACTTTATTTTCAAGCAATTTCATTTGATAATAATTTGGCGGCTAAAGTAAGACAATTCGGCAATTTGGCAATTCGACAATTTGACAATTGGTAGAATGTAGCAAAGCTGCTTATTTTTATTTTCCGGGCGTCGCACGAATCTTGCCTGGCGGCAGACGGGCTAATGCCGCTCTTTAAGCTAATTAGTAGTTCGTTCGATATGCTCTACCCTGGTATGCAACGAATTGGGAAAAAATGTGTCACAAACATTCTTGAAATTATTTGTGCTGCGTCGAGTGGATGATACAACAACTTACCAGCAACATCGCTCATATGTAATTTTTAGTGAGTTTTTATGGCAGTTAAGGGCAGGAAAAAGGGCCCAATTTCTTGAGCCCTCTATAAAATATGTATAATAACATTATTGCTTAGCTGAAAACGTCTTTCATCTTATCAAAGAAACTTCTATCCTCATGAGCGGTTTTGGCTTCTGCACCTGGTTTAAAATTAGGTGACTCTTTCAAGGTTTCGAGCATTTCCCTTTCTTTATTGGTAAGGTTGGTTGGAGACCAAACACACACTTCTACCAACTGGTCGCCCCTTTCGTAACTCTGGAAGGAAGGGAAGCCCTTGCCTTTCAGGCGGAAGATCTTACCACTTTGGGTGCCTGCCGGAACTTTTATTTTAGCCTTTCCATCAATAGTCGGTACTTCTACCTGGGTACCTAAAACAGCATCAGGGAAAGATACATGCAGTACGTACACCACATCTAATTCCCTACGTTGCAGGTGTTCATGTTTCTCTTCTTCTATTAGAATCAGCAGGTCTCCCGGAGGGCCACCACGTTCGCCGGCATTTCCGCGCCCGCTCATGCTCAGTTGCATGCCATCAGCCACACCTGCCGGTATGTCAAGGCTTAATGTTTCTTCGCCATATACCCTGCCTTCGCCTTTGCAATTGCCACATTTGTGGGTAATTGTTGACCCTTCACCATTACAGGTAGGGCAGGTTGTTACCGTTTGCATCTGGCCCAGGAAGGTGCTGGTCACCCTGCGCACCTGGCCGCTGCCTCCGCAACCTGCGCAGGTTTGCATAGAGTTTTTATCTCGTGCTCCATTGCCGCTGCAGGTAGTGCAGGTTACATGTTTCTTTACTTTTATTTTCTTATTGGCGCCATTAGCTATTTCACTAAAGTCCATTTTAAGCTTGATCCTGAGGTTGGCACCACGAGTGCCCTGGCGTTGGCCACCCTGGCGACCGCCGCCACCGCCACCGAAGAAATTACTGAACACATCTTCGCCGAACACATCGCCGAAGTTGCTGAAAATATCTTCCATGCGCATGCCACCATGGCCCTGGAAGCCACCGCCTCCGCCGCCACCCATTGGTGCGTGACCGAAACGGTCGTACTGGGCGCGTTTGTCAGGGTTGCTGAGGGTATCATAAGCTTCCGCCGCTTCCTTAAATTTATCTTCCGCCTCTTTATTACCCGGGTTACGGTCAGGGTGAAACTGGAGTGCTATTTTCCTGTACGACTTTTTTATTTCGTCGGCACTTGAGCTTTTGGTTACTCCCAGTATTTCGTAATAATCTCTTTTTGCCATTTTTCAATTCTAAATTGGCCCCGAAACGCTCCGGGAATTTCAAAAAATATATAGGGCTAATTGTCAGCAATCCGGGCAGCAGGTTTATGTACATCCGGTATTATTAGCTGCTTATTGCCCTTAGTTGCCTACAACCACCTTAGCGCACCTGATCAGTTTGTCGTTCAGGTAGTAACCTGGTTCTACCACATCCATAACTTTACCTTTCATAGCATCGTTTGGTGCTGGTATTTCGGTAATAGCTTCATGCAGGTCGGCATTAAATTCTTCGTTATGGGCATCCATTGCTTTCAACCCTCTCTGCTGCAAAATATTACGTAATTTGCTAAAAACCAATGCAACACCTTCCTTAATTGCAGCTACGTCAGTTGCAGAGTCGATTTGTTTTTCTGCCCTGCCCATATCATCAAGTACTACCAGCAACGACTGAATGAGGTCTTTGCCGGCCAGTTGTTTCTCTTCAATTCTTTCTTTAGCGGTACGCCTGCGGAAATTGTCAAATTCAGCTATCAAACGTATATGCTTATCCTTCATTTCGTCCACCTCAGCCTTTACTTTGGCCATCTCATCATCTTCACCCTCGCTTAAATTGGCTCCTGCTGCATGGCTGTCATCTGTATTCAGCATGTTTGCCAGTATATCTTCCATATTTGCTTCTTGTGCCATGTTGTCGGAATTTTCCTTGCCTGTATTTATATTATCGTTTAAATTGTCGCTCATAGCCTTCTTTTTTTTAAAAAACATATTGCAAGTATATTGGTCAATAATTTTGCCAAACGTCAAAATGGGACATTTTGTCGGGTGTAAGTTAGTGTAATTTATATAGATGTGTTGGGTTTGCCGGTTGCTTGCGCTTAGCAGGCATTTCCTGACCGCATTGTATTTTGACTTGAATAATTTAGTTAATTGGCTGGCTGTAATTAAAAACTGGTAGTATATTTATACGTCATGGGAAAGAAAAAAGGAGGCATAGTTGCTGCTGACGACCCGGTAAAAGTAACCGGACAAACATCAGCAGCCCCTGGTAGTATAGGGGGTAGGCCGGGTATATTTAATAAATATAGTCATGTGTTTATTGCCATGGCCATAGCGCTGGTTACCTTTATATTCTACAAGGTATGTTTAGATAATCTTTTTGTAAGCTGGGACGATCCCGGTTATATCACGGAGAATCCTTTGGTAAAAGATATTTCCGCCAATGGGTTGCTCCAAATTTTTAATATGCCGGTTATGGGTAACTACCATCCGCTTACCATACTAAGCCTGGCGCTGGAATACCATTATGTGCAACTTGAGCCCTGGTTATATCATCTTGATAGCCTGTTGCTGCATATTATTGTTACCATGCTAGTTTACTGGTTGGTAGTGCTGCTCACCCAAAAGCCGGTTGCCGCAGCAATTACCGCGCTGCTTTTTGCCCTGCATCCCATGCATGTGGAATCGGTAGCGTGGGTATCGGCCAGGAAAGATGTTTTATATGGTACGTTTTATATAGCAGCACTCATAGCTTATCTATATTATGCCGGTGTTCAGGGTGCGAAAAAGTGGATGCTCTACCTGTTAACGCTGGTATTGTTTGTGTTGGCATTACTTTCCAAACCCGTTGCTGTTGTGCTGCCAGTGGTTTTATTGTTGATAGATCTATTCCGGAGCAGGAAGCATGATTTGGGTATGTGGCTTGATAAACTGCCATTTTTTCTGCTGGCCATTGGTTTCGGACTTAAATCTGTGCAAGATCAGAAGCAGATAGGCGTGGTGAGCAAACTCAATGACCATTTTAGTATAATTGATACCATTACCATGGGCAGTTATACTTTGGGCACCTACTTATGGAAAGCACTATTGCCATTTGGGTTGAGCTGTTTTTATCCCTACCCCGCAAAGGTTAATAACCTGTTCCCGGTTTATTTTTATGTATTCCCATTTGCAGTGGCGGCAGTGATTTTTCTGGCCTGGAAATTTGGCCGGAATAATAAAAATGTTGTGTTTGGCAGTTTGTTTTTCCTTGTAAATATAGTTTTGCTCTTGCAGTTTGTGCCTGTGGGTAATGCCATTGTTGCGGAACGTTATAGCTACATCGCTTACATTGGCCTGTTTTTTATGGTTGGCTTTGGTGTTGCCCGTTATGTTGAAAGTGGGAGTGCCAAAGTGAGTAAGACTGTTGTGTTTACCCTGGTGGCAGTCGTGTGCCTGGCTTTTGGCTATATGGCTAACGCACGTTGTAAAGTGTGGTATGACAGCGACACACTCTGGAGCAAACAAATGGAAGCACATCCTGAAAACGAATATGCCTATAACAGCAAGGGCGTAATTTATTTTGAACGCTGGAAGGTGGCAGCAAGTGCTGAGGAAGAAAGATTGTGTTATGATTCAGCCCAGTATTTTTTAAATAAGGCAGTAACGCTCAACCCTGATTACGTTAATCCCTACATGTCGTTAGGTGTAATGGCAAGGGTACAAAAACGATACGACGAAGCAAAACAGGATTTTAGAAAAGTGATGACACTGGATAACGGCCGGGAAGCCGCTACCGGTAACCTGGGTATGGGCATTGTCTACTTTATATTGCGCGATGTTGATTCCTCAGCCTACTATCTGCGGGAAGCGATAAGATTGAAGCCAGATATGCAGCCAGCGCATGCTAACTATGCAAATTTGCTGGACCTTACCGAACATACTGATGAAGCCCTGACGGAATACGGGATATCGATTGCGCTGGCTCCGAATGGCCATGAATCGTATTTGAACCGCGGTAGGGTATACTACAGGCTGGGCAAAATAAACGAGGCATTCGCCGATATCAACAAGGCCGTTGAGCTGAAGCAAACTTCTGGCGAGAGCTATTATGCCAGGGCCCAGTGCTATGGTAAAATGGGCAATAAACAAGCTGCTTTGCAAGACCTTGAAATGGCCTCGAACTACGGATATGGCAATATTGACAAAGATTTTTATGAGAGCCTGCTAAAATGATTTGTAGATGATTAGCTACTTTTACAGCGCATCAGTTACAAATTTTATTGATGAAATTGTTATGAAAAGATTACCCAAACTGCTGGTTATAATGCTGTTGCTGCACGTTCAGCTTCATGCCCAGAAAAGCATACCGAAAGCGCCGACTAAGCCTGCCGTCAATAATTATGCGGCAGTTGATAAAAAGGCGCTGGCTATCTCGCCTTCAACCGCGCAATCGACACCAGCCATTGCACAGTATATTGATGCCAATTTTACCAGAGATGAAGACAAGGCAAGGGCTGCCTTTATATGGCTGGCAACTAATGTAAAGTATGATGTGGACAATATGTTCTCCATCAACTTTTACGAAAAGCCTGACGAGCGTATAGCTAAAACATTTGCAACGCAAAAGGGTATATGCATTGACTATGCCAACATTTTTCATGATATCGTAACAAAGTGCGGCATTCAGGCGTTTGTGGTGAGTGGGTATACAAAGCAGCAAGGCTTTACCGATTATATTCCGCATGCGTGGTGCGCAGCAATGATAGGGGGTGATTGGTTTTTGTTTGACCCTACCTGGGGCTCGGGCTATATAAGCAATGGTAAATTTGTACCGCACATCAATAATGACTATTTCATGGCTAAACCAACAGCCATAATAAAATCGCACATGCCATTTGACCCGATATGGGAATGCCTTACCTACCCCATAACCAATGCTGAATTTTATCAGGGGAGCATAAAGCCTGATGCAACAAAGCCAGTATTTAACTATAAAGATTCTATACAGGCGTGGAACAGGCAATCCAAAACGGAACAAACTGCCGCAGCAGCGCGCAGGGTAGAGGGCAATGGAGTGAAAAATTCCATGATATACGATATGTTGGTGCACCTGAAAAGAGAGGTAGAATATGATAAACAGTTAACCGCCAACAATGAGGAAAATGCTGGCATAGATTTGTATAATGCCGCGGTAGCCGACTATAACAAGGGTATTAATGACTTTAATGATTTTGTGAACTACCGCAACAGCCAGTTCAAGCCTATGCGGGAAGATGCTGACATACAGGCGATGGTAGACCTCGCAGATGCCAACCTTAGTAAAGCCATTGCAAAACTGACTTCAATTAAGAAACCGAAGCCTTCGCTCGCAACTCTGATTATAACTTTAAGAAAGTCGATAGACGACGTACAGGTGCATGTTGGGGAGCAAAAGGATTTCCTGGTGAAATACTTCAGCAAGAGCAAGATAGGGCGCAAGAGCATGTTCTATAAGTATACCTGGATGGGAATTCCCGTTAATTAAGTTGGAGAGGGAGGTCAAGCCTCATTATTTGACATTTATCAAGTAATTTGTTTCTTCGCCCGGCTACATTTGTCGGGTAATTAGCAATGATGGAACAAAAAATATTGAAAGCGGCAACTGCCATACCTGGTCGAGGCCTCATGAATCAGGCAGGGTACCAGCAGCGTATTGATTTTCTGCACAATTTTGAAATTGACTTTGAACCGGTTGTAAATACTGAATTGAAACTGGAGCAGGTTAAGCATAATATAGAGTCGTTTATAGGGTCGGTGGAAATACCAGTTGGTGTTGTCGGTCCGTTGCTCATGAAGCACCCGGACAATACCCTTGAAGAAATGTTTGGCGCAATAGGCACTACCGAGGGTGCATTAGTGGCCAGCATGAGCAGGGGCGCTAAGGCCATAAATGAATCGGGTGGGTTTGCTGCCAGTATGCTGTACCAGAAAATGGTGCGCACGCCCATGTTCACCTTTGCCAGCCTGGCACAAGCCATTGAATTTACGGCATGGGCACAAGCCAGTTTCGAAAAAATAAAGAAGGTAACCAAGGATTATTCCAATTACGCAGAATTGCTGGAGATAAAGCCCTATGTGATTGGCAAAATTGTGCACCTGAAATTTATTTATACAACAGGCGATGCCTCGGGCCAGAACATGACCACTACCTGCACCTGGCATGCCTGCCTATGGATAGAAGAACATTTTAACCAACAGCACAACTATCCCATACTTAGATATGTTATAGATGGGAATGGCGCTTCTGACAAAAAAGTGTCTTACTATTCTATGCAATCGGGTCGGGGTGTGCACGTGGTTTGCGAAGGGTTTATTTCTAACGAAGCCATAGTAAAGCACCTGCGCACAACTGCCGACGATATGTTTCAATCGTATGTGCACAGCATGGCCATAAGCAGGATGGATGGCATGGTAGGTTACAATATTAATGTCGCCAATGCCGTCGCTGGTTTTTTTGCCGCGACCGCGCAAGACCTTGCCTGCATACATGAATCTTCAACCGGCATACTGCAATTAGAAAGGACGGCCGAAGGCTTGTATGTATCGCTTTCGCTGCCCAACCTGGTTATTGGTACAGTGGGTGGCGGTACGCACTTACCTGCACAAAATACGCTGCTCCGGTTTATGGGGTGCGCCGGACAGGGTGGCGTAGAACGTTTCGCTAAAATAATAGCAGGGTTTGCTCTCGCGCTGGAACTTTCAACCCTTGCAGCCATAGTGAGCGGGCAGTTCGCAAGAGCCCACCAGAAACTAGGCAGAAATAAACCGGTGAACTGGTTACTGAGATCAGAGATAGACAGCGACTATATAGCGAAGCATATAAGCAACATTGAAGGTGCACAATTGCAAGGTGTGACATTTAAAGAAGGCATGACCATGGATAATGGCGTGCTTACAGAACTCACTGGCAAAGTATCCCGAAAAGTGATTGGGTTTATTCCTTTCGAAGTAACCATTGCGGGCGAGCAAAAGCCTATGGTTATTAAGAGTAAGCCTGTTGATGAAGAAGTAATAAAAGGCCTGCACTACATGGCCTCGAGCATCAACAATGAATTGGCCGATAAGTTGCTGCAGTATAAATCCTGCTTCGAATTTATGGACAGTCACTACAAGGAAATTGAGGTATATGAATATCTGTACAACAGCGGTTTTAAGAATATACCCCATTACTTTGGTTCTCACAACGACGAAAACAGAGAGATACATCTGCTGATGATGGAGTACCTGGATGGCAGTGCCATGCAGTTATTCAATAGTGAGAACAAGCCGGAATTGTGGTCGCCCACTGCGATACAGCATACAATTGATAGTATAACCCGCGTGCATGCTCATTATTTGCTGGCGGATGCAGAAGCGCCGAAACATGTTGCGGCATTCGACCCAATGCCCGGACTGCCTTTTTACAGGTTTATGAACAGGGTAAACCGTGATGAATACTATGGCAACAACATGGATAGTGATTTCGCAGAAATTGAGATGGCGATGTCAGACCTCCTCACAAATCATGCTGTAAAAAGGACGCCGCTTACGCTGGTCCATAACGATTATAATCCGCGCAATATTGCGATCAGAAATGATGGCCGTGTATGTATTTATGACTGGGAGCTTAGTACTTTAAATGTGCCGCAGCGTGATGTTATGGAGTTGCTCTCTTTTGTTTTGCAAGATGGGTTTGAGCGGGAAGAACTGATGGGATATATTCAGTATCACCATGCCCTATTTGAGGCTGCGACTGTTACTGAGATTTCTTTTAACTATTGGGTGGAAGATTGCATAGCCGTGGCTTACGAATATTTGTTTACGCGCATTTCGTTTTACCTTGCTGGTGGCACAATTGCGGACTATCCTTTTGCAAAACGAGTTTTCAGGAATACCATGAGGATGATAAAATTACTAAAGGCCTAATGTTAGATTTCGCAACACATATCTACACCTTTATTTTGCCGCTTTTTGTCGGCAATGTCTTGCACATGCTGCTGGTAAAGCGCAATACGTTTGCCTGGCTCGCAAGGCCACTTTCTTTACCGCTATTTGGCGCAGGTAAAACATACAGGGCCTTTTTGGTTATGCCTTTGGTTTGCGGGTTCACATGTTTGTTGCTCCGTACGGCAGTTTTGCATGATGCAAATCTGGGTTGGTCGTTTGCTATGGGTTTTATCCTTGGCTTAGTTTACCTTCTGGGGGAGTTGCCGAACTCTTATGTTAAAAGGCATATGGGTATTGGTGCAGGGCAGTCGCATGACAGGTTAAAATGGTTACAGTATGTAATTGACAAGACCGATTCATTGCTGCCGATGTGCCTGGTTTATTATTTTCTTGTGGCTATTTCGGTGCGCGATTTATTGTTGCTTTTCTTTGTTTCGTTTTTAATTCACGTTACTTTTTCGTGGCTGCTATTCCGTATCCGAGTTAAGAAGAGCTTTTAGCTTCTATTATTTTTTACAGCAACTAATTATGCCGAAGGAACGAATTTTTAATTTACCCAATCTGCTCAGCTTTTACAGGCTGCTTACCTTTCCATATATTCTGTACCTGGTGGTTATCGGGAACGAACATCTGTTTTCTATTCTCTTGTGTATAAACCTGGTGACCGATATACTGGATGGGTTAATAGCGAGGGTATTTAAATTACAAACAAAATTTGGTGCCCGACTTGATTCAATTGCGGATATGGGTACGTACATACTTGCGCTATGTGGCATTTTTGTTTTTAAGTGGGTGTTCATAAGCTCGTCGGGCATCTTTCTGTGGCTGTTTTTAGCAACATACCTGTTGACCTACGTTGTTTCGTTTGTGCGTTTTAGAAAATTTCCGAGCCTGCATTTATATTCGGTAAAGATCGGGGCCTATGTGCAGGGTATTTTCTTCTTTGTGCTGTTTTTCTGGGGCTTTCATCTTGTGCTGTTTGTGCTGGCAATGGTATGGGGTATTGCCTCCTATCTTGAAGAGGTTGCGGTGCTGCTTTCGCTCCGCGAGTTGCGTTCTGATTGCAGGGGACTGTATTGGGTGTTGAAAGAAAGGAACTGAATTTTTGGCACGCATTTGGGGCTAATTCACTAAATCGATACCGTGTATTTACCTACAAGGTTTTATTTTATAAACGATTGCGATGGAGAATTTATTTGAGAACGAACAACAGATAGAAAACCGTTTACGAAAGCATCGCTGGCTGATACCCGTTGTTACGCTATTTGCGGCAGCTCTGTTATATGCGGGTATGTGTTGGTGTCTTTTCGGGTATAGGGCAGGCTATCATTTTGTGGTAATACCTGCCGGTATACTTGCCCATGCATTTCTTATTATAACGGTTCACGATGGTGCACATAAGGGTATTACCCGAGGTAAGTTTGACTATGTCATCATGAACCTGGGTGCTGCGCTTATGCTCATTCCTTTTTATGGAGAGCCATTCCGCAAATATCACCTCACTCACCATGCCAATACCAATACGGATGTTGATCCGCTCTGGCCGGGATTCAAAAAGGAAATGTATGCTGAAAGGAGATGGCTATACATACTGTGCGAATGTGTGCCACTAATGTTCACTTTGGTGTTAGTTTTGAGTGGCAAGAAGGGCAAAGACGGCAAAGCTGCGGTTGCGGTAAAGCAGCCAAGTATAAGAGTACCGTATATGGCCGCTTCAATTATGATTTCCGCTGTGTTGATCTTTTTTTTCAGGCCACCATTGGGGTTTGTTCTTGGTACCCTTTTTGTCCTTAACCTGATGAGTGTGCTCCGCCACTGGTGCGAGCATATGGGCACTGATACCGGTAAAGAAAGCAATACATTCTGGTTCCCGCTGGGGATGGGTATAGGCAACCATGAGGCCCATCATCAATACCCTCATTTTTCGTGGCTCACCATGATGCTGGGGTTATTCTCCCGCGAGCGGGATACAGATCCTGTAAAATCGCTGATTGGTTTGTTTACGGATAAACGGCATGTGCATTATGGCGAGTGACGGATAGGTTCTATGTAGTTATTTACATGCCCGTTGTATAAGATTTTTAAAGTTGGTAGATGCATTAGTCAAATAAAGCGACCCTTGGTTATTGCAGTCCGGATTGTCAAGAATTTGAAGAAACAGTAGAACTTTGTAATTTTAGCTAAATGATTACCTTATGATCAAGATATGGCCACTGTTGTTTACTGCTTTAGTATTATGCGCAATCGGGTGTAATACCCCAGCCCGCTTCCCAATTGAGGCACCGCTGAAAGTAAATATGAAGGATGGCATAATTGGCATATGGAAGTTCGCTGAAGACACTGACAAGAACAACTACTATGAAGTAACTGCTTCTCGCTCATCTGTGCCTTACCAATATCATGTCAAGTTCTTTAATTACGGAGGCACTAATGCAACTTATGAGGGTAATATTTACTTTTCGAATGTGGGTGGCTCAACGTTTATTAATGTTCCCTATTTAGATGAGAAAACCTCGCGCAGAGGGTTTTTCTTCCTGAAAGTGATTGATGAGAATTTTGGTTTTTCAAAAATCACTACTGCCACCGTTGACGATACAACGCTATGGTCGCTCAATAGTTCAGCTGCAGTGCGCCAGCGTATTTCGGAGAATTTGAAGAACCCCAAATTTTATAGTGATACCGTCCATTTGTACAAGGTGAAATAGGGTGCTGTACTGAGTATCTACTTCCCGATACAAAACTTACTAAAAATGTAATCCAGTTTATCTTCGGTAGTAACCTGCCCGGTTATTTCGCCGAGGTAGTGCAGGCAGCGGCGTATATCCAGGGAAATAAGGTCGCCGGGTATATTGTTATCCAGGCCAGCTTTTATGTCGTACAGGCAATTAAGCACTTCCTGCAGCGCAGCAAAGTGGCGGGCATTGGTAACTATGGTGCCCTCTTGCTGTATACTTCCTTCGGCTACAAGGTTATATAGTGCTTCTTTCAGCTGGTGCACATTATCATTGTCTTTCGCTGAAATCAGCAGTGCGCCAGGTATTTGTTGCTGTAGGTTTTGCCTTTCATCCGCACTTAATACGTCTGCTTTATTACCTACTGCTATATATTGCACGCCGCTTTGCTGCAATAGGGTCATCGTTTCATCTTCCATCAACTGAGTACCGTTGGCAGCCGACTGCGAATTGCCGTCTGTGAACTGTGTACTATCAAAAAGATACACGACCACGTCAGCCTTATTCATGGCTTCTTTGCTGCGTTCTATGCCCTTCAGTTCTATTACGTCTACGCTATGCTCCCTTATGCCTGCTGTATCAATTAAGCGGAATAATATGCCCTGTATATTGAGGGTTTCTTCAATGGTATCGCGGGTGGTACCAGCTATGTCGCTAACTATGGCACGTTCTTCATTAAGCAGGGCATTGAGTAGTGTGCTCTTCCCTGCATTGGGTTTGCCTACAATAGCTACGCTTACTCCATTTTTAATAACATTGCCCAGCCTGAAGGAATTTACCAATTGTTGTGTTGCCCGGGTAATTTCGTTGATAAGTGCATAGAATTTGGTACGGTCCGCGAATTCTACATCTTCTTCAGCAAAGTCAAGCTCCAGCTCTATCAAAGCGCTGAACTGAACCAGGTCGTCGCGCATGCGTGCAAGGTCGTGACTGAAACCACCGCGAAGGGTATGTATTGCAGCTTTGTGTGCACTGGCGCTCTGGCTGGCTATAAGGTCAGCAACTGCCTCAGCCTGGGCAAGATCCAGCTTTCCGTTGAGGAAGGCGCGGAGGGTAAATTCACCTGGCCTGGCCATTCTTGCGCCCTGTTGTACACACAGGCTTACTATCTGTTGCAGTATGTAGCCCGACCCATGACAGCTTATCTCCACAATATTCTCACCGGTATAGCTTTTGGGGCCTTTATACAGGCTCATTACAACTTCGTCTATTATTTGTCCGTTAGCAACTATTTTCCCAAAGTGCAGCGTATGCGTAGCCTGTGCTGAAAGGTCTTTGGCAGGGAAAATGCTATTTGCAATAACTATTGCATCTGCGCCACTCAGCCTTATAATGCCGATAGCGCCTTCCCCCGGTGGGGTAGCTATCGCCACAATGGTATCGGTTAAAACGAACATGCGGTAAAATTAGTGTTAATTAGTCGTAAGTGGGCTGGCGCAATCGTAAGTGTTTAGTCGTAAGTTGTCAGTCGAGAGTCGTAAGTATAAAGTCGAAAGCTGTTGTTAATTGGTTCGAAGTAGAGGGTCGTTGGTGATAATGCCATTTAGACGGCAAATTTCGGCATGAATATTTAAACGCAAAAAGCGCGGAGTATTCGCAATGAAGGCGCTAAGGCAACGAGATTTATACTGATTTTTGATATTCAATTAGTATAAGTTGCTGCTTATAGCTATTCTAAACACTTTGATTTTTAAAAACACCTTTTGGAGTTTTTCTATTTCAATGAAGGACTTACAACTTACGACTCTCGACTTACGACCAACTTACTTCAAATTTTCACATTTTCGTATTGCCGTATTTCCATATTAATCAGTAATCTTGTGTAAACGAAAAAGAACCAATGGAAATACCGCTTTCAGAATCGGCAGAACAGCAGTGGAGTGAACAGGCTAATACTATTGATACCCCTGTAAATATTGATGCAACTGTGGCAATAGCCCGGTTGATAGCGCATGTAGAAAAAGTAATAAGGGGCAAGCGCAAGCAAATTGAGCTTATTATTACCACTATGCTTGCAGGTGGGCATATTCTTATGGAAGATAATCCCGGCACCGGTAAAACGGTATTGGCACGCACGCTGGCGCAATGCATAAGCGGTGCGAGGGAAGGGGAGCACGTATTGTTTAAGCGTATCCAATTTACGCCCGACCTGTTGCCTATGGACCTTATTGGTACTCACATTTTTGACGATGCCAATAAAGAATTTGTTTTCAAGAAAGGACCGCTTTTTTGCAATGTGTTGCTGGCAGATGAGATTAACCGTGCTTCACCAAAGGTGCAGAGCGCATTGCTGGAAGCCATGGCAGAACAACAAATTACAGTAGGTGATTCCACATTGATGCTGGAGCGCCTGTTCTTTACCATAGCTACCCAGAACCCAGTGGAAATGGAAGGTACTTATCCGTTGCCGGCTGCGCAGCTTGACCGTTTTTATATGAAAATATACTTCGGCTATGTTGATGAGCAAACCGAGCTGAACATTTACCGCGAGTACCTCGATATTGCACGCAACCTGACCAATATGGAGCAGGTAATGAGCATGGCCGATATAATTAACCTGCAGGCGCAGGCCGGGGAGATATTTTTGCATGATGAAATTGTAAAGGCTGTAAGTAATATAGTCCGTGCTACCCGGGAGCATCAGGATATTTCTCTGGGTGCATCAACACGTAGCGGCATAGCGTTTTTAAAGTGCCTCAGGGCGTATGCGCTGGTTAAGGGCAGAACTTATGTTATTGAAGACGATGTTAAGGATATTGCCCGTGCGGTATTAGAGCATAGGTTGGTTTACCGCAATAAAGATGGTAAGCTGAAAGCGCTTGATGCCATTATTAACAAAGAAACAGACAGATTAGCCAAGCTGAAATTGTATTAGTATAACCGCTTGCTGGTGGTGGTAGTGTAACGTAAATAGCGCTGTCGGCCAGCAAAGGGAAGGCGAAACTCCTTAAATCATTTATAATAAACCGCTATCAATTTTATTAAAAAGCATATCCTTTAGACAGTTGCTTGATATCTGAAGCGCTAATGTGATATTGAGCGAGTGCATTGTTCAGAGTATTTTCGACGTCATCAAGGCTGTTGAATATTTTGTTGTGAAAGTG
>CANFKC010000034.1 GCA_947447265.1 Chitinophagaceae bacterium | reverse complement strand
ACTCCGGCTTGCCGGTTGTTGAGGCAAGCCTTTCTTTTAATTGAACATCTGTAAGATGATTTACCAACTGTAAGGTTCGCATAGCTCCCTATTTGAACCAAAGATAGTAAATTATTATTTTAATAATTTTGATGGCGGTTTATTATTAGGTAAACACATAAAAAGTAAAGCCGCCAGAAAGGCGGCTTTACAAAAAATAAATATCGGCTGATTATAAGTTTCCTCTCTTTGCCTGCTCTCTTTCTATAGATTCGAACAATGCTTTAAAGTTGCCCGCGCCGAAGCTTTGTGCACCTTTACGCTGAATGATCTCGAAGAAAAGGGTAGGGCGGTCCTCTACAGGTTTAGTGAACAGCTGTAATAAATAACCTTCTTCATCGGAATCAACCAAAATACCCAGTTCCTGTAACGGGGCAATATCTTCATCTATTTTACCTACACGGTTCGTAAGGTCTTCATAATAGGCATTTGGTGGTGCATCCAGGAATTCTACGCCGCGGCTTTTAAGGTCGCGTACGGTTGCGACGATATCATTTGTCGCTATGGCAATGTGCTGCACACCTTCGCCTTCATAAAAATCAAGATACTCTTCAATCTGTGACTTTTTCTTGCCTTCAGCCGGTTCGTTAATCGGGAATTTCACGAAACCGTTGCCGTTACTCATCACCTTACTCATAAGGGCAGAATATTCGGTATTGATCTGCTTGTCATCAAACGACAAGATGTTTACAAAACCCATTACATCTTCGTACCACTTAATTGTTGGGTTCATGCGATTCCAGCCGACATTACCCACACAATGGTCAACATAAAGCAGGCCTGCATCTTTAGGGTTATAAGCGCTTTTCCACTCTTTGTAACCCGGCATAAAAATACCATTGTAGTTTTTACGCTCTACAAAAAGGTGAACAGTTTCGCCATAAGTATAGATGCCGCTCATGCGCACTTCGCCATCTTCATCTTTAATGGTCGTTGGTTCCAAGTAAGACTTAGCGCCACGCGACATAGTTTCCTCATACGACTTATAGGCATCATCAACCCAAAGTGCTAATATTTTTACGCCGTCGCCATGTTTGGCAATATGCTGTGTAATCGGGTTTTCCGAATTAAGCGGCGTAGTCAGTACCAGCCTTATTTTTCCCTGCTTCAATACGTAAGAAGCCCTGTCGCGCACGCCTGTTTCAGGGCCGGCATAGGCCAGCGATTGAAAGCCAAACGCAGTTTTGTAAAAGTGGGCAGCTTGTTTGGCATTGCCAACATACATTTCAATATGATCGGTGCCGTTAATAGGTAAAAAATCCTTGGCAAGCGTCATTTTCTGACTGGTGGTTAGTGTTTCCATTTTTTAAAATTTGACAATTCGGCAGTTTGCCAATTAATGAATTGTTTGGTTATTAATTTATGATACGGGCAATTGTCGAATTGATTTATTCAATCCAGCTGCTAATATACCTGTCATCTTCAATGCCTACCGCATCGGCCGCCATCTTTAACGGATGAAAGGTATCAACCATTACCGCAAGTTCCCTTGTTTCTTTAGCTCCTATACTTTTCTCAACTGTACCCGGGTGAGGACCGTGTGGTATTCCCGCAGGGTGTAACGTAATCATACCGCGTTCTACGTGCTTGCGGCTCATAAAGTCGCCATCAACATAATAGAGTACCTCGTCGCTATCAATGTTACTGTGGTGATATGGGGCAGGTATTGCCTGCGGATGATAATCGAATAAGCGAGGTACAAACGAACAGATTACAAAATTATGTGCGTCGAATGTCTGGTGCACCGGTGGTGGCTGGTGCACACGGCCGGTTATGGGTTCAAAATCGTGTATGCTTACAATGTAAGGATATTCACAACCATCCCATCCAACAACGTCAAACGGATGGTAGCCATACCAGATAGGGTACAGCAGTCCCTTCTTTTTAACCTGTACCAGGAATTCTCCTTTCTCGTCTATTGTTTCCAGATTGGCTGGTTTGCGGATGTCTCGCTCGCAAACAGGGGAGTGTTCCAGTAATTGACCGTATTTGCTTAAGTATCTTTTTGGGAAATTTACCGGACTGAAAGATTCTACTATAAATAAGCGATTGTCCGGCGTATCAAATACAATCTGGTAAATAGTACCTCGGGGTATTACAACATAGTCGCCATAACCAAAGGTTAGCTGGCCGTACTGCGTTTTTAATGTGCCGGTGCCTTCGTGAACAAAAATTACCTCATCTGTATCGGCGTTTTTGTAGAAAACGTTATCGGTAAGTCCTTTGGTAGGCGCGGCAAGGGTAATATGTACGTCGTTATTGAATAAAACAACTTTCCTGCTTTTTAAATAGTCAGCAACCGGGGCAATTTTAAAGCCCATAAAGCTGCGATGCTTTAATATATTGTCTGTCGCTGCTACCGGAGATACATCAACTGGTTCTTCCGTCCTTACTATAATGGTTGGTGGATGAACATGATAAAGAAGTGAATAATTGGAAGAAAACCCCTCCGTACTGAACAATTGTTCAGCATATAGAGTGCCATCAGTCTGGCGAAACTGCGTGTGGCGCTTTGGCGGAATTTTGCCTAGCGAATAATAATGTGGCATTGGTGGCGTTGTTTGCCCAAAATTACAAATTTTATATGGTTTTGATGGATTAGGGGCGAATTTATCGTTTTAACCGCGACACATTGGATTAAAAAATATTTTCCTGTTTGTATATTGATTTATGCGGATTACGTATTTGATGGAGATTAAGCAAATTATTGATAATTGTCAATCGGGAGTGCGATGAATGAAAGTAAATTTGTGAATAAATTTTAGCGTAACGCACGAAGCAGTTGTAATAGATGGAAAATGGAAATGTTACTATTTGTTAATGATCATATTTGTTAAACTATGGGCCGCATTTTTACCGTTAGTGAAGTTTTTTGACCGTTCGTTCCTTTTATTTGGCATCGGCTTGCCGGCAAGGTACTTTTACATTGGAAAATTAAATTTTCCTGTTTTTAGTGTGGTGTGATGTTCATTTAGGGCAAAAAAATGAATAAATGTGGTGAATAATGGAGCGGAATGTAAATGTAAGACGTTGTTAAGGGTCAGTTTCTTATTTGTTAATTAACAACAATATACACCAATACCCAACCATGTATTAGAAGTTTCTTTTGCTTTAAAAATTACCTTTGCACAAAAATACCCAATATTAAATAATATCATTATGAGAACGCACATACAACACACAACGAAAATTTTCTTACTGAGTTTTTTAACCTTGCTCGTTTCGGGGCAGGTAAAGGCGCAGATTTTATGGTCAAATAGTACTTCGGCACAAACTTGGTCAGCAACTGGCAACTGGACGGGGGCTGTTGTGCCAAATACGTCTGCGCAGAAGGCTGTTTTTTCTGCAAATCCGACCGGAACATCAACCGTTGGTATTAATATGACGACCTACTCAGGATCGTTGACAATCGCGGCAATCTATGATAGTGCGAGGACATTATCAGGTCTTACAATCGGCAATAATTCAGGGACTAATGGTACTCTGAATTTGGCGGGCACGACTATTGCCGGTGTCTCAAATGTAGCTTTAGCAAACATTTCAAGTACCGCAAATACCACATTGACTTTACAAAATTTTATCAGTGGTACCTCGACAATGGATGTTGGATTGGGCTCTACTGTTAAGAATATTATAACAGGAGTTGGTACATCGTCCTCGGTTCCGGGTAATGTAATAAACATGACAAGTAAAATAACCGGTACTGGGGCATTAACTTTTTTAGGCAATGGAACCTGGAACGGTTCTACAGGTAACTTGGGCGGTATTTTAAGGTGGGGCAATGCTGCTAATACATTTTCTGGAGGAGTAACTGTAGGTAACAGTGATGGTTCATCGAATGGTATTTTTCAACTTGATAACGCCGGTGCCTGGGCCAATACAACCGGTAATAACATTTTAATTAATCCTAACAGCCAGCTATATGTAGCGACTGCAGGCATATATACAACTACTAACGATACTGTTTTCCTGAAAGGCCGAGGTAACAATTATGCCACAACAGGGACAGGTGCAATGTTTTTCAATACAGGTACCTATACCTGGACGGGACCAATTTCGATGAGCAATAATGCAGTTATCGCCGCTAACGGGACGGCTACTGCTAGCGCGGTTACGCTATCTGGTAGCATTATGCAAACAGGAGGATCTAATCTCGTTGCAGCATCTGGCACCAGCAGTGTTACTGCCGGAGGTATAATAAATATCACAGGTGTTGTTAGTGGCTCTGGCGCTTCTGATACAATCTTAGGAAATGGTACATGGAATGGAACTACGGGTAATGCAGGTGGGATAGTGAAGTTTGGTGGGACTAATACCTTTACTGGCGGTGTCGTGGTTGGTAAAAGTGACGGAACCAGCAATGGTATACTCGAAACAACAGTTAATACAGCGTTCAGTAATACTAGTGGTAATAATATTACTATTAATCCATTCAGTACCTTATTTCTTAATTCTACGACTGCTGATGTATATACAACAGGTAATATCACGTTGAATCTGAATGGTGCAGGCAACCCATCGACTTATACAGTTACCGGTGGTGCGTTGGTAAATGCGGCAGCTAAAACATTTACATGGACGGGTCCGGTAAATTTTACTACTGATGCGAGAATTGCTGTTGTGAATGCCTCTTCGTTGATACTTTCGGGTAATTTATCTGGTTCCGGAGCGTTAATTAAAACAGGGAATAATGGTAGTGGAGTTCTTGTTATTTCAGGAACAAGCAATACGAACTCGGGTGGGGTGCAGGTTTTGAATGGCCCTTTAGTTGTTGCTAGTGGATCTTCTTTGGGAACCGGCGGCCTTGCATTGGCTAACGGTACAGCAACAGCTGGAAACATAAACGTGACCCTCAATAACGCATTACAAACTATAACAAGTTTAAGCAGTAGCTGGGTTCCAACGACGGGCGCAGCTACTCAAAATCTGGCTTTGTCGTCAGGACACATACTTACAATAAATCAAAGCACAAATACTACCTATGGTTCTGGTGCTGTAAATACACTGAATTCTATAATATCAGGAGCTGCCGAAGTAATCAAAACAGGTTCAGGAACGCTCACTTTTACAGGGTTCAATGCCTCGGGTACTCCTTGGTTTACTGGTGGCTTAAAAATTAGCGCCGGCGAAGTACGATTCAATCCTTGCAGCACAATGACAATTGGCGCACCTGATACCTTGAACGGAGGTGCATTAAGTACGGTTGGTGATACTTCTGTTACAGGAGCCGCCGCAACAATTACTTTGGGTACGTTAGTTTTAACCGATAACTCCACAATTAATTTATCTCCAACTGCTGTACACAACTTAAAGTTTGCCGCAAGTGCAACATTGGGTTGGACAAGTGGAAAAGTTATTACCGTAAATGGATGGCAAGGTGCTTTTAATAGTACGAGTGGCACAAACGGCAAAATTTTTATTGGCACTAATAATAATGTTTCCGTCTCTCTTTCGACTGCGCAACTCGCACAGATCGTTTTTGTGGATGGTTCCAGCGTCCTCCATACTGCAGCGCAATTGAGCAGTGGTGAGGTAGTACCAACAGCTACAACTATAACATTTAATACTATAACTACAACAGCAAGTTCTTATGCAACTCCTTATTGCAATAATACCAGCAATGGGGTTTCAGTGGCATACACCAGCAGTGGTACATTTACAAGCCCATTGTTTAAAGTGCAATTATCTAATGCATCCGGTTCTTTCACGGCTGATACTACAACCGGCATCATCGGTTCAGGAACATCTTCTCCTATTTCTGCAACTATACCTGCGGCTACCGCCACAGGTACATTATACCGCATCAGGGTTATCCATGGCGGGTCAACTACTTTTGGCAGCGACAACGGCTCAAACCTTACCATTAACGCATTACCTGCTATGGGCAGCATTACAGGCGGAAGTTCGGTCACCTCCGGTAATACGCTTGCGTTGAGCTGCACGCCGGGCGGTGGCACATGGAGCACCAGTAATGCAGGTGTTGCATCTATCAACGCTTCAACCGGGCTGGCTTACGGTACGGCTGCAGGTAGCTGCACCATTACCTATACCGCAACAAATACCTGCGGTAGCAATACTGCTACACTATCCTTCACGGTAACCAATGCAAGCATAACTACAACAGCAGCGGGTTTTGGACCATACTGTAATAACACTAGCAATGGCATATCAGTAGCATTTACTTCATCGGGCTCATTCGCAAGTCCGTTCATGGTGCAGATATCGAATGCTTCGGGCACGTTTACTGCCGATACCGTAACGGGTATCCTTGGCTCTGGTGCAGCTTCGCCAATATCTGCTACGCTACCAATTTCATTTACTACTGGGTCGGGCTATCGCATCAGGGTAATTAATGGCAGTCCGCTTACTTTTG
Source organism: Chitinophagaceae bacterium (assembly GCA_947447265.1). GTDB lineage: Bacteria > Bacteroidota > Bacteroidia > Chitinophagales > Chitinophagaceae > Flavipsychrobacter. The sequence goes on along the minus strand of CANFKC010000034.1, from coordinate 47,428 downwards.
GTTCTGACAATGGTTCTAATATTACTGTTAATGCATTACCATCAATGGGTACCATCAGCGGTGGCAGCCTGGTAGATGTCGGTTCTACGCTTTCCCTAAGCTGCACACCAGGTAGCGGGGTATGGACTACCAGTGCATCTGGTATTGCTAGCGTTAACTCGTCAACTGGCCTGGTAACAGGGGTGTCCGTTGGTAGTGCTACAATTACTTATACAGCAACAAATACTTGTGGTAGCAGTTTTGTGACACAGGGCGTAACTGTTAACCCGGCAAGGTCAATAACCACTACAGGTGCATCTTACGGTCCATTTTGTAATTCCTCTTCTAATGGTATATCGGTAGCCTTTACGTCAGCGGGTACTTTCGGTAGTCCGTTTAAAGTTCAGATGTCTAATGCCAGCGGTACATTTAGTGCCGATACGACCACTAATATTATTGGCGTAAGCATGACTTCGCCAATATCAGCCACCATTCCGGCCGCGACAGCTGCCGGTACGCTTTACAGGGTACGCGTAATTAATGGCCTGCCTAATCCGTTCTACGGCACAGACAATGGTTCCAATATTACCATTGTGGCTCCACTTACAGCAGGCTCTATAACTGGTGGCAGTTCAGTGCTCCAGGCTGCGACAGTTGCACTGTCTTGCACGCCATCCGGTGGTACCTGGACCAGTTCGGCTCCTTCGGTTGCTACAGTTAACTCATCAACGGGTAGTGTGTTTGGGGTTTCCGTGGGCAGTTGTACAATTAGCTACGTGGTAAGTAACACCTGCGGCAGCAGCACAGCAACGCAAGCATTCAGCGTTACAAACAGCAATTTATGGATTGTTGCAGGTACGTCGGCATGGTTAACCGGTTCAAACTGGCAGAGTGGCTCAGTTCCTACTGCAACCCAGATCGCTCTTTTTAATACAAATCCTACTGCTACATCCAATAGCGTTGGTATTAATATGAATACAGCTGGTGGTAATCAGAATGTAGGCGCAATATTCGACAGTGCAAGGACTACAAACCTGGCGATTGGTAATAGCTCCACCACTGTAAACGGCCAGATAACATTTGCAGGAGCAAATATCAATGGTGTAGGTAACGCAGTACTAGGCAACATTAGTTCTACGCTTTCTGCTGTTTTTACTCTCCAAAATACACAGGTTACTGGTAGCCAGACAATGGGACTTAACTTCGGTAATACACCAAAAACAATTGTAACAGGTGTTGGTACTTCAACAGGCTTTGGTAATACAATAAATATTACCAGTGCAATTACCGATAGCGCTATGCTGAATGTTTATGGTAATGGCACATGGAATGGTTTTACGCAAACAGGTAATAATGGTGGTTTACTAAAATTTGGTGCTACAAATCCATTCTTCGGTGGTCTGACCATTGGTAAGAGCGACAGCACGCAAAGTGCCACTGTGGAATTAGATGTTGCAACTGCAATTAGTAATACAACAGGTAACGATATAACCGTTAACCCTAACAGCCAATTATATTTGAATACAGCGGGTACTTATACAACCGGCAATATTAACCTTAACCTGAAGGGCAGAGGTAATAACGTGAGTACAACTGGTCTGGGTGCTTTGGTCACTAATTCAGGTGCATTCACTTGGACAGGTCCGATCTCTATGGGGGACAATTCAGTGATTGCTTCTATTGGAAGTTCATCTACATCTGCAACAACGTATTCTGGTAATATTGCACAGGCAGGTAAGTCTGTTTTTGTTACGGCTGCGGGTATAAACAGTGTTACACCGGGTGGCTCAATAGTTGTGTCTGGCGTTATTAGCGGTGCTACGGCGGTAGATACTGTACTGGGAAATGGTACATGGGACGGTTCTACCGGCAATGCCGGTGGTATAGTTAAACTGACTAATGCCAATACCAATGGTGGAGGTTTTGTAGTCGGCAGGGGTAGCGCCCCATATTCCAGCGGTATACTGGAACTTGATGTGAATACTGCGATAGCTAATACATCAGGCAACAACATTACTGTTAATCCCAACAGCGAATTGTATTTAAATTCAACTTCTGGTGATGTATACACTACCAATAACATAACACTTAATCTGAACGGAAATGGCGTCAATGCGATTGGTTCTCCTATTATCGCTTCTTCTGGTGGTGCTCTGGTAACAGGTACAAGTAAATCATTTACATGGACTGGACCTATTAACCTTATGGGTGATGCGCGCATATCAGTATTGAACACAGCAACTTTGTCGCTAACTGGCAACATTGGTGGTAGCGGTGCCTTAATTAAAGGCGGTAATAACCTGAACGGTGTAGTATCTATTTCAGGTACCGGAAACAGCTGGACGGGTGGTACCCAATTGGCTGCCGGCACATTGGTTGTGGCAAGCGGTTCTGCTTTGGGTAATGGCATTTTGACCTTTAATCCTACGGTTACCAATGTTGCCCCGAAAATCACCTTTAATAATGCAGCACAGACAATAACCAGCATTTCTTCTACACATCCTGCTTCAGGTACACAGGCAAATACAATATCAATAAGTGCTGGTCATACGCTTACATTTAACCTTACTACAGATTGTACATTTGGTGCGGGCGCGGTTAATACGCTTACCAGTGTAATTTCAGGAGCGGGCCGTGTTGTAAAAGATGGTTCAACCAGGCTTACATTGGCTAGCTCTGGTACCTTTTTTACCGGTGGCCTTAAAATAAATGCAGGTGAACTGAGGTTTAACCCTTGTGGTGCGGTAACCATGGCCTCTGCCGATACCTTTAACGGAGGTACTATCAGTACAGTTGGCGATACTTCTACCACTACCGGCGGAGACGTAATTACTATGGGTACTTTGGCTGTTACAGATAACTCTAATATTAATTTAGAAACTTCCATTGCTCATAAGCTGAAATTTGCTGCTAGTAGTACTATTGCATGGACTAGCGGTAAAACATTAGTTATTTCCGGTTGGAAAGGTGGTTATAACAGCACATCAGGCACAAAAGGCCAGGTGTTCGTAGGCACGGCGGCTTCAGGCCTCTCTGCTGGCCAATTGGCGCAGGTGCAGTTCTTAGATACTGTGGCTGTATACCATGATGCTATTCTTTTAAGTACGGGTGAACTGGTGCCTAAAGCATCTTCAATTACAACAACAACAGCGTCATTCGGTCCATTCTGCGCAGGTACCAGTAACGGTATATCTGTAGCCTTTACAACAAGTGGCTCTTATTCCGGTAACTTTAAAGTTCAGCTATCTAATGCATCTGGCTTATTTGCGAGCGATACAACTACCGACATCATTGGTACAGGTGGTGCATCACCTATCTCGGCTACTATTCCTGGTAGCTATGCAGCGGGTACCGGTTACAGGGTAAGGGTAATAAGCGGTACACCTTTGGTGTTCGGTTCTGACAATGGTAATAACATTAACCTTACTACATTGCCTTCAGTTGGTTCTATTACTGGTTCTTCTGTTACTATTGGTTCAACCAGTACACTAACCTGCACACCAGGTGGCGGAACATGGAGCAGCAGTAATCCTGCCATTGCTACTATAAACTCATCAACTGGTGTTGTTTATGGCGCGTCTGTCGGCTCTTGTACAATTTCGTATGGCGTAACCAATGTCTGCGGAACTACTTATTCGACTGGAGCTTTCTCTGTTGATAACCACCCTGTAATTACATCACTTGCTCCTAATTCAGGTAAAGCAGGCGATACCATTACTATAAACGGTAATTACTTTAATGGTACTGCCAGCAATAATATCGTTTATTTCGGTGCGACTCGTTCTTCTATCGTATCTGCATCAACAACTATGTTAAAAGCGGTGCTCGATACTTCAGCTTCTTTCGGACCAATATCTGTGCTAAATACAGGTACAAGCCTTACTGGGTTTAGTAAGCCGTTCACACCGACATACTACAATAATTACTTTATTAACGATACACTCAGCTTTAAAACAAAGGTTGACCTTGGTGTAGGTACAAATCCTAATATTGCAGCTACTGGTGATTTTGATGGTGACGGCAGGCCTGATATCATTGCTGCTAATACTAACAACGGTGCAGGAACTACGCTTACACTGTTCAGGAATATAAGTAGCCCTGGTAGCCTTTCAACCAGTTCGTTTACAAACCTGGGTACATTGACTTCAGGTACGGGCCCGGCTAACGTAAAAGTAGTAGATCTGGATGGTGATGGTAAACTGGATATCGTTTGCTCTAACACTGCCGGAGCATCAGTTTCTGCGTTCAGAAATACGTCGTCTGGTCCGGGTTCAATCACTTTCGATGCGGCAAGAAATGCGTCAACTGTTTCTTCCGGCTTAGTTGGTGTGCAGCCAGTGGTTATTGCAATTGCTGACTATGATAACGACGGTAAACCGGACATTGCTGTTTCTTCAGCATATTCATCGTCTAATACTATTTCAATAATTCGCAACAAGACGACAACAGGCGCAACATTCATCGGTAGTTCTTTTGCAACCGCAGTAACCTTCGCTACGGGTACAACTCCACTAGGACTTTGTGCAGGCGACTTTGATGGCGATGGTTTGCCTGATCTGGCAGCAGTTTGTTCTGCTTCTAATGTGGTTTCCATTTTCCTGAACACAGGTTCAATAGGAACTATTTCTTTCGCAGCAAGAATTGATTCGCCAATAGGTGTTACACCGATCGACGTCGCATCTGGAGATATTGATGGCGATGGAAAACTTGATCTGGTACTTACAAATGCCGGCTTGTCATCTACCAACTTCTCAGTACTTCGTAATACAAGTTCTGGTTCTGGTGTGCTTTCGTTTGCTACAGGCTTTAACTTCTCTACCGGAACCAGCCCTGCGGGTGTTGGACTTGCGGATTTGAATGGCGATGGCAAACTTGATGTTACTATTGTTGAAGCAGGTACTGATAAGGTAGCGCTCTTCAGAAATACAGCTACCAGCGGTACTATTAACTCTGGCTCTTTTGCCGCAAGGTTAACTATGGGAACAGGCTCTGGCCCAGCGGGTATAGCTATTAATGACCTTGATGGCGATGGATATCCTGATCTGATAGTAGGCAATAAAGCGACGAATACTATTTCAATAATAAGGAACTATCCGTTACCAAAAATTGCGCAGATTGGTGGAACATTGAACATGTGTGAAGCTGGTGGCACAACTACGCTAACCAATGATACTGCTGGCGGTACATGGAGCCTCTCTAATGTTCGTGCAACAATAAATGCTGCTACTGGTGTAGCGACTGGTGTTACTGCAGGACTTGATACGGCTTATTATTCCGTTGTAATGGGAGGCGATACGAACAGGGTTATGGCTGTAATTACAGTTAAACCACTTCCGGTTGTTGCTGCGATTGCTGGGCCTTCGGCTGTTTGCCCTGGTGCAACAATTGTTGTAACCAATGATACCCTGGGTGGTACCTGGGCTATGACGAATATTGCCTTAGCTACAATTTCAGGCGCTGGCACTATTACTGGTATTTCTCCTGGCCTTGATACGGTTACTTATACCGTAACTACCGCAGGTTGTTCTACCACAGTGTTTGCCCCGATAACCATAAACGTTTTACCTAATGCGGGTGTTATCTCCGGAACTACAACTATTTGTGCGGGTACTACTACTGCACTTTCCAGCACAGGCGATGCCGGTGGCACCTGGTCATCAAGCAATACGGTACTGGCAACTGTAAACTCAGTTACCGGCCTTGTTACAGGTGTAGCTGCAGGCAGCCCGATGATGACCTATTCGGTTACCAATGGTTGCGGCACAGTTTTCGATACTATTATTATTACCGTTAATCCACTTCCTGATACAGGTATTATTACCGGAACTGCCACAGTTTGCGTTGCGGCTACTACAACACTAGCTGATACAGCGGCGGGTGGTACATGGAGCAGCAGTAATACAGGTATAGCTACAGTTAGCGGCACTGGTATTGTTACTGGTGTTGCAGCAGGCACAGCTACAATTTCTTATACAGTTACCAATAGTTGCGGAACACTTTCTGCTACCAAGCTGGTTACAGTAAATGGTTTGCCAGCAACTCCGGGACCAATTACCGGTATTACTTCAGTTTGCTATAGTGGTGGTACTACAACTTTGAGCGACACAACTGCGGGTGGCACATGGTCAACCAGCAATGCTGCTCTGGCATCTGTAGATGCTGGTACCGGTGTGGTAACAGGTGTTGCAGTAGGTACGCCTAACATTACCTATACCGTATCAAACAGCTGCGGAACAAACTACAGCTATGTTACTATCAATGTTCTGGGTAGCCCGAGCGCAACTATTTCTTCGGCAGTAGTGCCTTGTATTGGTTATGCAACAAACATTGTATTCAGTGGTACCAATGGCGATACTGTTGGTTACCAGATTGACGGCGGTACTGTTTTAAATGGCGTAATTGCCAGCGGCGTATTCTCGTTCTCAACAGGTGCAATAGTTGCGCCTCATACCTACAGGCTACACAACGTGCGTAATGCTGGTTGCAGTACAACTATCGATATTGATACTGTTATCTCGCCAACGCCAATGGTTTGGATAGGCGGTACTACTGGCCAGGAGTCGAACTGGAGCACAGCTAGCAACTGGTCTTGCGGTTCAGTTCCGGCGGCTACAGATGACATCACAATCGGCTATCCTACTACTTTCTATCCGGTAGTAGCCGCAAGTGAAACAGTAACGGCAAGAAATGTAACTATTGCGTCGGGTGCAACCTTAACTATCGGCAGCGCTGCTATCTTGAATGTAAAAGGTAATGTAACAAACAATGGCAGCATTGCAGGTGCAGGTACATTCGCATTGAATAATACTTCAGCACAGTCGGTTGACGGTATTGGTGCTGTTACTAATTTACAATTGAACAATACAGCTGGTGCTACAATAGGTATTACTGCTCTTGTCACTATCAGGACTGCACTCACGGTTACTGCCGGCACGTTTACAACCAATGATAACCTTGTGCTTTATGCTGACTCTGCTACAACAGCACGTATTGCAGCTATTCCTACAGGTGGTTCAGTAACCGGCAATGTTAAGGTTATGACCTATTTTAGCACCGGACGTCGTGCATACCGTTTCTGGGCTCATCCGTTCAGCACTTACATTGCTCTAACGCAGATGACGACAACCATGGATATCACTGGCGCGGGTGGCGCATCTAACGGCTTTACTTCAACGGCTACAAACGCACCATCTGCATTCAGGTACAATCCAGTTGTTGGTAATTCTTCTCTTTCGTCCGATCCGGGATGGAGGCCATTTACAAGTGCTTACAGCACGGCTGACAGTAACAGGTTACATCAGTATCAGGGTATCCGTTTGTTCTACAGGGGTGCTAAAGGCGAAGGCCTGGGTTATGGTGCTTACACGCCTGGTGATACAACTGTTGAAATGTCAGGTCCTGTTAACCAGGGTCCACAGACTGTTACGCTTACCAAGGGTGCTTCAGTGCTGCAGGATTATAACATGGTTGGTAACCCTTATCCTTCTCCGGTTGACGTTGGCGCGGTTATTACAGCAGCTAAGGTTGCAGGTAACATTAACGGCAACACTTACTACATCTGGAACCCGTATTTAGGCGCTGCTGGTCAGTTCCAGGCAATGACTATCAACACTACAACCCCGGTTCACTACTATATGCAGGCATGTAATGCTTTACAGGTTCGTGCGGCACATAATAATGACACCCTGCATTTTGAAGAATCTGATAAGTCAGCGAATGCTACTTACCAATTGTTCAAGACTGCTCCTGAGTATATTGGTTTGACTATTTATGATGCAAACTACCATCCATGGGACATGTTGCAATTACAGTTTAACGACGATGCAACTGATAAGGAAGATAACGATTATGACGGTGGTAAACCAAGTGGTGGTGATCTGAGCTTCTATAGTCTTTCTGCTGAAAATAACAAACTGGCGGTTGATGGACGTCCGTTCGCGGCAGGTAAAGTAGTACCATTGGGTATTACCAGCAGCTATGCACAGGACTTCATTGTTAAGGCCGAAAACGTGAAACTGCCTCAGGGTGGCAAATTGTATCTGCATGATAAATTGCTGAAACAATACATCGCACTACAGGAGGGTAGCGAATACCGCTTCAGTATTGGCAAGGACAATACCACACAGGGTGAAAGCAGGTTTGAGTTAAGCATGAACCCTGATAATGCTCAGGTTACTGCGAGGAGCCTCGAAGTTGCAATGGTACCTAACCCTGCGACCGAAGAAGTGAAGATCAGCTTTACTGCGGCAGGCAAAGAAAAAGTGGGCATCCGTGTACTTGACCTGACTGGAGTAAGCATTTACAATAAGGACCTCGGCCTACAGCAAAATGGTTCAGTAATTGTTCCATTGAGCAACTTTGCTGCTGGTGTTTACATGGTAGAATTAACTTCAGGAAACGAAAAAGTGGTTCAGCGTTTAATTAAAGAATAAGCTGAGCTAACCGTTAATATTGTTAAAGGGTGCCTGGTTTCAGGCACCCTTTAGTTTTGGAATTTATTATAGTTGGATTCTGTACATGGCTGAACTTTGAGCGAATGGAATAGCTCGCTTATACCACAAAGCATAGTCAGCGATGATTGGAGAATTGCATTTCTTTATCGAACCTTTAGCGCAAATACTTCAAATTACTCAGGCTGTAATTACTGGTAGTAGACTATTCCCTTAATGAAGCCGGTATTATCAACCCTAGGGTTTTAATTGTTCAGATTTCGCTAAATTTACCATCACTAAACTATCTTATTTATGAGAAGCTGCATCCTGAGCTGCCTGATGTTATTACTGCTGGCGATTTCTTGCAATAAGGATAAGACCTCGCATAGAAATCTATCTTCATTTGCTTTTCCGGGTACATGGAAGTGGGTATTGACCACTGGAGGGTTTGCAGGGATTCATGAAACTCCGGCTAGCACTGGTAATAGCATGACGCTCATTTTAAATGCGGATTCAACCTTGTCTCTTGTTGAAAATGGACACACCACCACGGGTACCTACAGGACAGGTAAAGATAGCTTAAGTGTCAGGGGGACGGTATATGATACTATCGGGATAAGTACGGGACTTGGTGCCTTTATTTACAGCCATAATATGGATTCCCTGTTCCTCGTAGCCTATTGTTGCGATCGTTTCAATTATGTTTTCGTAAAGCAATAAATTTTATTGCGAGATAGGTCTAAATTTTTGCAATCCGTTTATCAGCCGGACCCTTATTGCATGGGTCAATAGGTGTGACTCAAAATGCTCTTTATCTTTTTTGCCAATTGTGTAATTGAAGTATACAATATGCCGGTCTAGTATTTACCTGTTACTTTGACTATTGTTTCACAAACAAAACACACATACACAACCATGAGTCAACCGAACGAAATTGTTACAAAAATAGTGCTCGACAACTGGCGTGGCCAGCTGGCGCAAGCCAATGACCTGCTGAATAAACTTACCGATACTGACCTTGAAAAGGAAATTGCACCGGGAAAGAACAGGGGCATTTATTTACTGGGACATCTTACAGCTGTACATGACCGCATGTTACCTTTGCTTGGTTTTGGCGAACAGAAGTACGCTCACCTGAATGATGCTTTCCTGGTGAAGGCTGACAGGGAAGTAAACGATTTGCCGTCGACCTCCGACTTACGCGAAATTTGGAAGGACACGAATGACAATCTCACCAGTCACCTGGGTAAATTGTCTGCTGACGAATGGATGCAAAAGCATACTTCAGTTTCAGACGAGGATTTTGCCAAGGAACCTCATAGAAACCGCATGAATGTTGTAGTTGGCAGAACCCTGCATCTTGCCAACCATTTGGGGCAGCTATTGTTGCTCAAGCAAAAATAAATGGGGTAGGGCTTACAAAATAGTTAAACTAACAGCGCAAGGATAAACGTCCTGGCGCTGTTTATTATTAGGCTATGTGCCGACAGTATTAGAATACGACTTCTGAGCTGTACCGCATTTCTGTCATTTTGAGTTTTTATTGAGCGCGCTGCAATCAACCTACTATGGCAATTCTGCATTTATATAAATCTATTTGCAATCAATACAAGGTCTTTGCGAGGCCCTTCGTCGAAGCAATCTCAAAATTTTAGGGCAGCTTCTTACACCGTGCCGCAACAGTGAGATTGCTTCTCCCGCAGAAAATGCAGGATCGCCAAGACCAGTTTTTTTACACTTGTCATTTTTGATAGTGTCGGAATTTGATGGCTAAATACCAATTCAACTTCGAAAATCAGCAGATGCCTCGTTGACTTTGCACCTTCTTTGCGAACCCTCTGCGCTCTTTGCGTTGAAAATTTGCTGGTTGTAAGCGTTATGCCCCAAGCTAAGATGGCAACCGCATATCACAAAAAAAGAGAGCGCCTCAAAACATGAGACACTCTCTTTACAATTTGTTACGAATTTGATTATTCCTTTATCAGGCGTTGTATTACTTTTTGGTCACCCGATGTAATTTCAACCATATAGATTCCGGCTGTGAACTTACCCTTTGAGATATTCACCTTTCCAGATTGTTTGCCAGTAATTTCAGTTTGATAAACGTTTACTCCTCCCAGGTCAACTATACGCACCTGTATGTTGTTGTTATCAGTACTAAAGTCAATATTTACATTGTCAGTTGCAGGGTTAGGTGTCAGGTTAATCTGTAAACCTTTACGCGTATTGCCGGCTGTTGTAAGCTGAGGATCCATGCTTAATTCAAACCGTTGCTCTCCCTGCGTCGCTTTATCTGCCGTAACCGAGAATTTGTATTCACTGCCGGTTTGCAATGCTACATACTGTTGTAACAATTTATCATGCAGGTATAAATTGCTGCCGGTTGGTATTGCAAGATTTTCGGTTTTAATAATGTAGTCCTGTGCGTAGTTTCCACTGATACCCAACGGAATTACGTTACCTGCCTCATAAGGACGGCTGTCAATAGCAAGCTTGTGGTTATCTGCCGATTTACTGTAGAAATTGAAGTCGGCACCAGAAGGTTTTGTTGCGTCTTCATCACCGTCTTTAGCAGATGCATCTGCATTGAATTGTAATTGCAGCATATCCCATGGGTGATAATTAGCATCATAGATTGTCAGCATAACGAAGTCATTGTTCGCTTTCAGAAGCGCCACATTAGCCGCTGGTCCTTTATTAGTTTCGGTAAAGGTAAGCGTGTCACCATTGTGTGCCGCCCTTACCTGGAATGCGCAATTGGCCTGCAGATAGTACGGAGTAGCAGTCGTAGTATTGATAGTTATTGCCTGGAACTGACCAGCTGCACCAAGGTATGGATTCCATACGTAGTATGCGCTACCTGCCAGTTTTCCTGCAACTTTTGCATTGTGAATAACGGTACCGATATCAACAGGTGAAGCATACGGATTACCGACCATGTTATAATCCTGGTGGCTAACGCTACCCTTAGCCAGCGTAACATACTGCGTTCCTTGGTTAAGTACGCCTGTCTGTGCAATAGTTGCAGATGATGGGGTGTAGGTGCCATAAGAAAGACCTTCTCCTTTTTGACCACGGAAGAATAAACGTACGCCCTGGTATTGGTGGAGTCTGTTACTGTCTGCTGTAGTATAAGCCGATGTGAATGGCCTCCAACCCGGGTCATAGCCAAGAGAATCATTGCCCACAAGTGGATTATACCTGAATGCAGATGGTGCGTTAGAAGCGGTGTTGGTAAAGCCGTTCGAAGAACCTCCAATGCCGGTTATATCAATACCATTTTGAATCTGGTTAAGACCAATGTAAGAACTGAACGGATGGCTCACAAAACGGAATCTCCTTAAGCCGCCCGGAATGTATTGCATAGCCTTCACGTTGCCGCTGATAGCTGCTCCGGTTGGTGGCATTGGCAATACTCTTGCTGTGGCAATAGAATCTGAATATAATACCAGGCTGTCTCCCGTAGCTAATGTTCCTGCTTGCACTGCCAATGTGTTGGTGATTGTAAGTTTCGATCCGGTAGTAATAGTAGCACCCGCTGAGTTGTTCAATTCAAAATTTTCAAGCTTGCCTGTTCCGCTTATGGTCTGGGCAATGGTGCCATTCAATTTTACATAGCCCTGGCCGTTGATGTTGCCATGAAGCGTAAGATTGCCTTTAATATTGATCGTAGCCGTTGCATTAGCTCTTATTGAAGCGCCACTGGCAATGCTCATGTTTCTTACTGAGATATTAGAAGCCGCAGGCATAGCTGGCAGGAAAGTACCTCCGGGATTCAAATACACATCGTCAGTGGCTGTGGGTATCGTTCCGCATGACCAGTTTCCTGTATTGTTCCAGCTTGTGTCGGCAACACCGATCCACGATAACAGGATTGGGTGAACTAGAATAGTGGTATCAATGTTTAAGAAGCATGCCGCATTCCTTACATTATGCAGTAAGTAAGTGTGGGATGACGTTATGATGCCTGTTGATAGTGTATAAGTGCCGCCAGCCAATACTACCGGTATATATACGCCGCCATCAATTGCATACCTGATGGTATCGCCGGCTGTTCCGCTGAATACGATATTGGTAGCATGACCAGTACAAGGCGTTATCGCGGATGTGATAGTTGCTGCTGAAGGCAAGGCGTTTACTGAAATGGTTGTGGTTTGGGTACCTGTACAACCTGCGCCGTTAGTGCCAGTTACCGTATAAGTTCTGGTAGCTGCGGTATTAGATGTAACTGTGCTGCCGGTTGTGCCGGATAAATTGGTAGCCGGAGACCAGCTATATGAAATAGCACCCGAAGCTGTGATGCTGGTAGAGCCACCTGCACAATAGCTGCTTGCAACCGGGATTACTGTAAGTATAGGCGCAGCATTTACAGCAATAGTTTGTGTAGCTGTTACTGTGCAGCCCGCACCACTTGTGCCTGTAATAGTGTAAGTGGTAGTTCCCGTGGCGCTGCAAGTAACAGTTGTACCTGTTGATGCGCTAAGAGCTGTCGACGGAGCCCATGTGAAAGTAGCCGCGCCTGATGCGCTTATGTTAGTTGTGGTACCTGAGCATATTGTTGATGCAACTGGAGTAACAGTTAATACGGGTATCGAGTTAACTGTAATAGTCTGTGTAGCAGTTCCTGCACAACCAGCAGCACTAGTGCCGGTGATGGTGTAGGTTCTTGTAGCTGCAGTGTTACAGGTAACAGTAGCACCGGTTGTGGCGCTAAGGTTTGTAGCCGGTGACCAGCTATACGTTGAAGCGCCAGATGCGGTAATATTTGTAGAACCGCCCGTGCAATAGCTTGCGCTTACTGGCGTAACTGTAAGTACAGGTATTGCATTGACTGTAATAGTTTGTGTAGCTGTTCCTGCACAACCCGCAGCACTTGCACCTGTGATTGTGTAGGTTCTTGTAGCCGCAGTGTTACAGGTAACAGTTGCGCCTGTAGTCGCACTTAAGTTAGTTGCCGGTGACCATGTGTATGTAGAAGCTCCTGAAGCTGTAATGCTGGACGAACTACCGTTACAATAGCTTGCGCTAACCGGTGTTACTGTAAGTACTGGTATCGGGTTAACTGTAATGGTTTGTGTCGCAGTTCCTGTGCAACCTGCACCACTTGTTCCAGTAACAGTGTAGGTAGTTGTAGTTGTTGCAGTGCAGGTAACAGTTGCCCCTGTTGATGCACTGAGCGCTGTAGCCGGTGACCAGCTGTAAGTAGATGCACCTGAAGCAGTGATGCTTGTAGAACTACCATTACAATATGTTGCGCTCACTGGTGTGACTGTAAGTACTGGTATCGGGTTAACTGTAATGGTTTGAGTTGCAGTTCCCACACAACCTGCTGCACTTGTGCCGGTGATGGTGTAAGTTCTTGTAGCTGCAGTGTTACAGCTAACGGTAGCACCTGTAGTTGCGCTCAAGTTAGTTGCTGGCGACCAGCTATAAGTAGAAGCGCCGGAAGCAGTAATATTTGTAGAACCGCCCGCACAATAGCTTGCGCTAACCGGGGTAACAGTCAGTACTGGTATTGGGTTAACTGTAATTGTTTGAGTTGCAGTTCCTGTGCAACCAGCAGCACTTGTGCCAGTAACAGTGTAGGTAGTTGTAGTTGTTGCAGAACAAGTAACAGTTGCCCCTGTTGATGCGCTGAGCGCTGTGGCAGGTGACCAGCTGTAAGTAGATGCACCTGAAGCAGTGATGCTTGTAGAACTACCATTACAATATGTTGCACTTACTGGTGTAACTGTAAGAACTGGTATAGCATTGACTGTAATAGTTTGAGTTGCAGTTCCTGCACAACCAGCAGCACTTGTGCCTGTTATAGTGTAGGTTCTTGTAGCTGCGGTATTACAGGTAACAGTAGCACCAGTTGTTGCACTTAAGTTTGTAGCCGGTGACCAGCTATAAGTAGAAGCGCCTGAAGCGGTAATATTTGTAGAACCGCCAGTGCAATAGCTTGCACTAACCGGTGTAACTGTCAATACTGGTATCGGGTTAACTGTAATGCTTTGAGTTGCAGTTCCCACACAACCTGCTGCACTTGTGCCGGTGATGGTGTAAGTTCTTGTAGCTGCAGTGTTACAGCTAATGGTAGCACCTGTAGTTGCGCTCAAGTTAGTTGCTGGCGACCAGCTATAAGTAGAAGCGCCGGAAGCAGTAATATTTGTAGAACCGCCCGTGCAATAGCTTGCACTAACCGGGGTAACGGTAAGTACTGGTATCGGGTTAACGGTAATTGTTTGAGTTGCTGCTCCTGCACAACCTGCACCACTTGTTCCAGTAATAGTGTAGGTGGTTGTAGTTGTTGCTGTACAGGTAACAGTTGCTCCCGTGGAAGCGCTAAGCGCTGTAGCCGGTGACCAGCTGTAAGTAGAAGCACCTGAAGCGGTAATGCTTGTAGAACTACCGTTACAATATGTTGCGCTAACCGGTGTAACAGTTAAAACAGGTATAGCGTTTACAGTAATAGTCTGGGTAGCAGTTCCTGCACAACCAGCAGCACTTGTGCCAGTGATTGTGTAGGTTCTTGTAGCTGCAGTATTGCAGGTAACAGTTGCACCAGTTGTAGCACTTAGGTTTGTAGCAGGTGACCAGCTATAAGTTGATGCACCAGAAGCAGTAATATTTGTAGAACCACCTGTGCAATAGCTTGCACTAACCGGTGTAACTGTCAGTACTGGTATCGGGTTAACTGTTATGGTTTGAGTTGCAGTTCCTGTGCAACCCGCGCCACTTGTTCCGGTAACAGTATAGTTGGTTGTGGTTGTTGCTGTACAGGTAACTGTTGCTCCCGTTGAAGCGCTTAGCGCTGTAGCAGGAGACCAGCTGTAAGTAGAAGCACCTGAAGCGGTAATGCTTGTAGAACTACCATTACAATATGTTGCACTTACCGGTGTAACTGTAAGAACTGGTATTGCATTGACTGTAATAGTTTGTGTAGCAGTTCCTGCACAACCCGCAGCACTTGTACCGGTAATGGTGTAAGTTCTTGTAGCTGCAGTGTTACAGCTAACGGTAGCACCTGTAGTTGCGCTCAAGTTAGTTGCTGGCGACCAGCTATAAGTAGAAGCGCCTGAAGCAGTAATATTTGTAGAACCGCCCGTGCAATAGCTTGCACTAACCGGGGTAACTGTCAATACTGGTATCGGGTTAACTGTTATTGTTTGAGTTGCGGTTCCTGTGCAACCAGCAGCACTTGTGCCAGTAACAGTGTAGGTAGTTGTAGTTGTTGCAGAACAAGTAACAGTTGCCCCTGTTGATGCGCTGAACGCTGTGGCCGGTGACCAGCTATAAGTAGAAGCACCTGAAGCGGTAATGCTCGTGGAACTGCCATTACAATATGTTGCACTCGCTGGAGTAACAGTCAGTACTGGTATCGGGTTAACTGTTATGGTTTGAGTTGCAGTTCCTGCACAACCAGCAGCACTTGTGCCTGTGATTGTATAGGTTCTTGTAGCCGCAGTGTTACAGGTAACAGTTGCACCAGTTGTAGCACTTAGGTTTGTAGCAGGTGACCAGCTATAAGTTGATGCACCAGAAGCAGTAATATTTGTAGAACCGCCTGTGCAATAGCTTGCACTAACCGGTGTAACAGTAAGTACGGGTATTGGATTAACTGTAATGGTTTGCGTAGCAGTTCCTGTGCAACCAGCAGCACTTGTCCCGGTGATAGTGTAAGTGGTTGTAATTGTTGCAGTACAGGTGACAGTCGCTCCTGTTGAAGCACTGAGTGCGGTAGCAGGTGACCAGCTATAAGTAGAAGCGCCTGAAGCGGTAATGCTCGTAGAACTACCATTACAATATGTTGCACTTACTGGTGTCACAACAACTGTAGGTACTGTGTTTATTGTTATTTTAACACCTGCAGACCTACCCAGTAAAGTATTAGTGCCGCAGGAGTCGATGAAACGAAAGTATGTTGTGGTTGTAACGGATGGAGCGTAAACGTTTAATGTAGCACCTGCAACCCTTGTCCAGGTTGCGCTGTCGCTTGATGATTCCCACCTGTAGAAGTTATTGCCTGTGCTGTATCCGGACGCTGTAATTGTTGGTGAAAAGGTACTGCATGAAGAAGTTGCAGAAGGGCTGACGGTACCTGCAGTCGGTGTGCCGGAGCAATAGGGTACTATGTTTATGGAATAGTCTCTCGCTTCTCCGTTTACATAGCTTGGTGTACAAGGGTTCATGGAAGAATATGAAAAGCCATCGCTTGCTGCACTTGTAACAACCCTCATACGGTGCACGCCTGTTGCAGCGCCGGCAGGAATTGTGATGGTGAACGAACCAGATGTGGTAAAGCCGTTTAAACCGCCAACACTTTCAGCGCTCGCGAACGTTCCGTTATTATCATAGTCGATCCATGCCTGGGTGTTTTGAGAGGTGGTGCCACCGCCGATGTAAGCGGTTGCCGTAGTTCCTTGGCCTATCGTGACGGAAAGGCTTGTCCTGTTCTGGAAGCCAGCACCGGTGCAGGCTATAGCATCGTTCAACACCGTACCTGAAAGACCAGCTATCTGTAAATTGGCAATTGCTGTCCCGGCGGTACAGGCTGCGGATGCTGCCGAATATGCAGGGGTGCAATAGCAACTTGAAAGATAACTTACCAATATGCTTGCTGATGGAGTTGCCGTGCTGCTTGCAGTGCAGGTAACGAGGCAACGATAATAGGTTGTTGCGGTTTCAGTTCCGGTATAGGTTAGGGTGGTTGCACCTGTCATTGATGTCCAGGTTGTATTATCTGGCGATGACTGCCATTGATAAGTTATGCTGCCACCAACGGTATATCCTGAATTACTCAAAGTAAAACTTACGGCGCTGCAAACAGGTGATGCTGATGTACTTGCAGTACCTCCTAAGGGTGTGCCCGAGCAGGTCGCATAAATAGTTACATTGTAATCGCGGGCTTCGCCTAATGCATAGCCTGATGTACAAGGATCCATTGTAGAGTAGGAGTGTCCTGAAGCATTATCTGCGGTAACTACCCTCATTCTGTGGGTTCCGGTTGCGGCACCCGACGGGATGGTCAGTGAAAAAGTTCCGGTAGCTCCGTAAGCATTCAAACCGCCTACGCTTTCGCTCGATTGAAAGGTCATATCATTATTGAAGTCAATCCATACTTGTGCGTTCATCGTATAGGTAGCGCTACCCATAATTGTTGCTGTATACGTGGTTGCGGCAAGAAGTGCCACATTCGTACTTGTTTGGTTAATATAGCCGGTGCCGTTACAATGCGAAATATCGTTTATGGAGGTGCCTGCAGTACCATTTACTTTGAAGCCATCAATACTTACGTCGAGCGAATCGCATGATGCGAATGCGCGGGAATAGGCGGGCGTGCAATAGCAACTTGTTGTATAAGGTACTAGTACGTTGGCTGAAGAAGAAGTAGTAGAACTTGCAGTACACGTAACGTTGCAACGATAATAGGTACTAACGCTTTCTGTTGTAGAGGCAGTCACATTGGTCGCACCGGAAATATTGGTCCACGTGGTACCGTCGGTTGATTTCTGCCACTGGTAGGTAACACCTGATAAAAGCGTGTACCCTGTAAGAGAAAGGTTAATAGTGCCTGATGCACAAACTGATGTTTGTGCTGATGATGCAGTACCTGCAGTCGGTGTACCGGAGCACGCAGTTGCGGCCGGATTCCACCTGTATATCTGTGCATTAGCTGGAAGGGTAGCAATGCTAGTGGTGAAGGTACTGGTTGATGCGGTTGGTGAAGAAGTACTGTTGTTGAGTACTTTATAGTCGGTAGGGCTGTTAGCAATACCTATTGTTGCGGTACGCGTAGGGAAAGAACTGGTTCCGTAAACGTAGTCTATCTGGTTGGTGGTCTCATATAATATAACCTGGAAGTTGGCATAGTGCACATAATCTGCATATAACGACCAGTTGCTCCACTCAAAAGTGAAGGTACGGTAGGGTGCGGTGCCCGATGTTTGGTAGTATGCTGTTTGACCTGTACCCCATAAGTCATCCCAGAAAGGCATAAGGAAGCCCGTGCTGGTGACCGGGAATGCATAGCTGGCAACATTGGTAGGGTCATTTACATAACCATAGTCAGTTGTTGTATTGGCTAAAGATAACCAGCCGTTAGAGCAAACAGAGACATTAGTATAGTTATTACCACAGAACCGGAAGGTAAAGCCGATTGGTACATTGGGTAGTGTTACGTCATCTGCGCTTATTGCAGTTGTCGATGTGCCGGTACCACTAATGGTATTGAAGGTGCCAGTAGTTGCTGTAAATCCATAGCTAGAACATGTTTGCGCATGACTAACAATTGAAAGCAAAAAAATAGAGAGGAAAAGAGAGAACTGTTTCATTGTAACTTTAGTTATTCTGTTTATTACTATTGTGTTAATTGCTTGTTATTGTGTTTTTGTGAACATAATTTGGCCCATTAGCTGTTAAAGCTATTAGTCCATTTTTTTAATAAAATTTTCCTTGTTTTGAGGTTGATTAGGGCAAAAGCTTTGCTAATCCGCGTCAAGCGGGGAATAAAAAGAACATTTTTTAATGCTGGAAAAATTCAGGTAAGAATCTCGCGTTAATAAGGGTAATTTTCTATATGGTTTATTTTAATTGGTTAAACACTTGTTATTTCGGCTGCAAATCTATGAAGTTAATAGCAGAAATAGGTGTTATCACCTGTTAATTTTGTAGAAATAACACAAAGTTTACAAAACCATGATTAACATCTTGCCTCATATAAGGTAAAATTATTTTTCGTATATAAATATTATTAGTTCTACATGGAGAAGAATGTATTCCACGGGTATTTTGGTTTTGTAGGAACCAATTGTATCAAAGAAAGTGGAGTATTGCTGGCTTCACTGAAAAGAGCATGATCTTCTCAAACTGCTGTCAGTTAAAGGTTTTGAAAGGACGAATTGCATTTTTTTAGAATTTTGAGTGAAGTGTAGTTTTGGTATGGGTAATGGTTTTAATGTTCATGTGTTATTCGCTGGTAGAGATATAATTGCGAGTTATATTATGGATGTATTCGTTGTTTTCTTCAGTAAATTGCATAGGTAATTTTGTATGTCTTTTAGTGTATTTTAGAAATATTTAACAAATAAATAATAAATGGCATTTAAATTCGGCTTTGTTACACTAATTTTGCAAAAATGAGAAGTCTTTACATGTTTGCTATTATGCCGCCGGAAGAGGTTGCCGTTATTATACATAACGAGCGGCTTATTTTCGCCGAGCGCTATAATTGCGTAAAGGCACTGAAACCACCAATACACATTACGATATACCCTCCATTTGAAGAGAAAGAAACCATTGAAAAAGAAATGATGAGCTTGGATGCGTGGGCTGCAATGCAATCACCTTTTTCAGTAGCATTGAAGGACTATAGTTTTTTTAAGACCCGGTTTAGTCCTGTGATTTATATTGATGTCGAACAAAATCCTGTGTTGCAAAAATTGCGAAGCGAATTTGTGTCCAGGCTTCGTAAGTATATAACCGTTTCGACGGACTTTGGACCCTACCAACCACATTTTACAATAGGGTATAGGGACGTACCTGCCGCAAAGTTGCCGCAGATAAAGGAAGAGTATAGTGTAAGAAAATTCAATGCCGCGTTTGAGGTGAAAAGCATCTTCTTTTGGAAGTATGTCAATAATCACTGGCAGACCATACATGAATTCAGGTTTTCCGGAGCCGATAAAGTACCATCTTCGCCATCTACCTAAATAAATTTGAACTCAGAAGGCCTTATGTGGGCATTTGGCATGGTTATTGTTAAAATATTTTAACATAAACCTTATTTCTGCTTAAGTACGTTTTGAGCTATCTACCCATCAATCGTCCGCTTTGCAAAAAGCGGACGATTTTTTCGTTAATACCGTATCTTGCGTGCCTGATAAAATCGCTACAAAAAAATAATTTTAAAATGAAGGTATTTTTTTGTGTTTATACATTTTAGTACTACATTTGCACTCCCAAACAGTAAAAGGGGGTATAAAATTTATGTTGATAATAGATTCAAAAGACTGCGAAAACATAGACAAAGCGCTGAAGAAATACAAAAAGAAATACGAAAAATCTCGTGTTCTTAATCAACTTCGCGACCGCCAGTCATTCACTAAGCCTTCTATAAGGCGCCGTACTGAAATGCTGAAAGCGATTTACAAGCTGCAACTTGCCAATGGCGATTTCGCTGATTAATTGATTGCCTTAGCGCTTCTGCGTTATAAAAAAATATATTTGTATCCGTTACTGTAAGTTCGTAAATTTACAGTAACGGATTTTTTATTATGGGCAATGAGCAGCTATCAGGTTTCCTAAACTACCTTCAGTTCGAAAAACGATACGCTGCACATACGCTTACGGCATATCAGTGTGATTTGAATCAGTTCAGTACATATCTCTTAACAGAATTTCAGTCTGATGATATTGCAGGCATTTCCCACTTTCATGTCCGCAGTTGGTTAGCTGGCCTGAAAGAAAATAAAATGACCGCGCGGGCTATTAACCGCAAAATGTCGAGTCTCAACTCTTATTTTAAGTATCTACAGAAGCATAGTATTGTTGACAGTAATCCTGTTAAGCAACTGCATGCGCAGAAGCTTCCTGCGCGTCTGCCTGTTTATATTAAAGAGAAAGAGGCCGAGCACCTTTTAGAAGAACTGCAGTTTGGCGAAGGTTTCGAAGGCTTTACTGAAAGATTGATATGCGAAATGTTTTACGCCACTGGCATGAGGCGTAACGAATTGCAACAACTAAAGGAAAATGATATAGAATGGAGCCTGAAACAGATACGAGTTTTAGGCAAGGGCAATAAAGAGCGCCTTATACCCGTTAGTGAAGCGTTGCTAGATACCATGCGCGACTATATTAAAGCCAAACGCGAACAGGAGCAATTTAACCAGATTTATTTTTTAAACCTTGCCAGCGGCGAGCCGTTGTATGCAGGGTATATTTACCGTACTGTAAAAAAATATTTATCATCAGCCACTACTTTGCACAAAAAGAGCCCGCATGTATTGCGCCACACATTTGCTACGCATTTGCTGAACAATGGTGCTAACATACAGGCTATTAAAGATTTATTAGGCCATTCCAGCCTTGCTGCTACACAGGTGTATACGCACAATAACATTGCTAAACTTAAAGAGATTCACAAGCAAAATCATCCACGCGGGTGATACATTTTTAAACTCAATAAAATTAGAAACTATGAATTTGCAGATCCGGACCGTGCATTTCGATGCAGACCAAAAACTTCTTGATCATGTTAACGCCAAAATTGAAAAGCTGAGAACTTTTCACGATAAGATTATTGGTGCAGAAGTTTACCTGAAATTAGATAATTTTCATCACCAGGTTAAGGATAAAGTAGCTGAAATTAAAATCTACGTACCCAAGCACTCGTACTTCGTAAAACATCAAAGCAAAACATTTGAAGAATCATTTGATTTGGCTTTTGATTCACTAGTGAATCAGGTAAAAAGGAATAAGGAAAAGCATAATACCGTTCACGCATAAAGCCCAACTAATTATAAGTTTCAGTCCGTCTTCGCAAGAGACGGATTTTTTTTGTCCGCAATAACCAATTAGTTAATTGGCTATTATTTTTTTTGTATCTTGCAATCATTATATAAAAATATATTACCGTTATGGTCAGTCGCATCACTAAGTTATTGCTGCTCGTTTGCTGTATTTCGTTCATGATATCTTCTTGTTCGAAAAAATATAGTTCGGACGACAGCCTTACCCCTCAATATTCCCCATCTGTTATTATTGGAAGCAATACAGGTATATTATACGCTTACAACCCCTCAACAGGTGTGAAAAACTGGGAGTTGAGTCTGGGTAATTCTATTTGGGCGTCCCCGCTTACTTACAGGGGCCGCTTATATGTTGGCGTGGTTAACCTTACTTCAACATCGGGTGGGGTATGCGATACCCTATATAAAATTGATCCTAAAACGGGCAAGATCGTAAAAAGAATGACCGTTGACGGTGCTTCACCATACACGTTCGGTTTTAGAGCAACACCTATTGCTGACGGTAAATTAATCTATCTTGCTACTACCGGTGACTCTTTATTTGCTATTGATACCGGCACCGGTGCTGTTGCATGGCGTAAGGGTACTGACGTATCTGGTATGATATCTTCTCCGGTTATTGTCGGTGACCAATTATATGTAGCTACAACTGGTGGTAACGTTTATGCTTTTGATAAGGCAACCGGTGCGTTGATTTGGAACAACCCTACAGTCCCTGGTCGCAGATTTGAATCTTCTCCTGCAGTTAATGACTCACTTTTGTTTATTGGTAGCACTACTGATAGCAATATGTATTGCATTAACCTGAGGAAAGCGCCTGGCTACACACCAGGTGTAACCAACTGGACTCATAAAACAGGTGGTGCAATTAAGAGTTCTCCAGCGGCTTTAGCAGGTAGGGTTATTTTTGGTGCAAACGATAATTACGTTTATTCTGTAGATGAAACTACTAACATAGAGAACTGGAGATTCCGTACACTTACCAAAGAAGTTGTTTCTTCTCCGGTTATCAGCGCTGATAAGAAATTGGTTTATATAGGTGGAACAGATCACATTTTGTATGCACTCAATGTCGCTGATGGTACTGTTGGCTGGACGTATCCTACCAATGGTTCTATTACTTCAAGCCCATTGGCTTATAAAGGCACGGTTTTCATAGGTAGTTATGATAAAGTGCTGTATGCAATTGACGAACAATCACACTCTTTAAAGTGGATAACTACCGTTGGCGGAGATATTGATTGCTCTCCTGCAGTGGAAGACTACAGCAATGTGCAGCACAACAGCCAGATAAGCGGCTATGTAAACGGTGTTACGAACTAAGCATAATTGTTACAATATTTGAAAGGGTTGCTTCATTTAAGACTGAAGCAACCCTTTTTACTTACTTTTGCGGCATGTATCCTGATTTTCAGTATTTACTCCATGGCATAACCGGCATAGATATGCCATCGTGGTTAAGCATCTTTAAAACTTTTGGTCTGTTAGTAGCATTGGCTTTTCTGGCCGCTGCGCGGGTACTTACGCTCGAGCTTAAGCGTAAAGAAGGCCAGGGTTTGCTGAAACCTGTGCTAAAGCTGGTAAAGAAAAAAGATAAGGACGGGGTAACTACAGAGAAAAACGAATTGTTCTACCCCCACATGCTCATAACCGAAATCGTATTCGCCGCAGCCATCGGTGGTATTATAGGTGCCAAGTTATTCAATGCATTTGAAACCTGGAATGAGTTTATTGCTGATCCTATCGGTAACTTGTTTTCGCGTAGTGGCCTTACCTTTTATGGTGGTTTTATTGTAGCTACAATAGTGTTGTACTACTATACCCGTAAATACAAAATTCCATTCAAACATCTGTGCGACGCGGCAGCTCCTGCCATAATGATAGCCTATGGTATAGGTAGGCTGGGTTGCCAGCTTTCGGGCGATGGCGATTGGGGCATTTACAATACAGCCTATGTAACGGTGGCTGACGGATCATTAAGGGCGGCAACTCCTGCTGATGCCAATTATATTGCCCATGTAACCAATGGTACACCCGGCATACCATACACCGCGCCTGCGGGTATTCCACGCTGGTTGGTGGCTATGAATTATCCGCACAATGTAGGTTATGAGGGTATGCCCATAAAAGACTGCAAAGGCGACTATTGCAATGTGTTGCCAGTGGCAGTATATCCGACACCTATCTATGAGGCCACTGCAGCGATGCTATTGTTTGGCCTGATGTGGGCACTCCGGAAAAAGATAAAGTACCCTCTGCACATGTTTGCACTGTACCTTATTTTTGCTGCAGTTGAGCGCTTCCTGGTGGAATTGGTAAGGGTAAATTCGAAGTATGACCTTGGATTCATTCACCCCAGCCAGGCAGAGTTAATTTCTGTATTCCTCTTCATCTCAGGGGTAGGTATCCTGCTTTTCTATCGTAAAAAAGATGTTATTGAAGAACCGCTGCCGGTAGTATAGTTATCGCTTCCGAATATTTTTAAATGTTGCAATTTATGCAGGGATTTCTCCCATTATCTGCAAATGTTGTAATGTTTTGGCGAAGTTGTGTAACAGGTTTGAAGTGTGTTAGAGGGAACTTTGTGTGTATTAATAACACCTCAAATCACACACTCATGGATACCAACAGGCTTTCGGCTACAATTGAAGCGGCGCTAAATGCGCAGATGACGAAAGAAGCGCATGCTTCGCAAATTTACTTATCGTATGGCTCATGGGCTTCTTCGCAGGGATTTGGTGGGGTAGCTAACTTTCTTTTCAGGCATGCTGAAGAAGAGCGCAATCACATGATGAAGGTGCTGGAATACATACTTAAAAGAGGCGGTACCGTTAATGTTACAGCCATACCTGAACCTCCTGAAGATCCGAACAGTATAAGCAATTGTTTTGAAAGCGTCTTTAAGCATGAAGTAGACAACACCAATGCTATCTACAAAATTGTGAAGATGAGTTTCGATGAGTCTGACTGGGCGACATGGAATTTAATGCAATGGTTTGTAAAAGAACAGGTCGAAGAAGAAACACTTGCGCTCGAATTACTGGATAAAATCAAGATTGCCGGTGGTCCGAACATGGCCAAAAGTGAATTGTATAGCTTGGATCGTGACCTGGAAAAGATGCCGGACGAAGTACGTGCGGCGCAAGATGTAACTGCAGCTAACCCATAACTCATATTTTTTCATAGTTACTTAAAAGCACGTGTGTCATGTGCGGTAAATTCTTGACTTACCTGGTGATGTTTGTACTGTTGCCATTTCCCGTTTTCAGCCAGAGAAACTGGACTCTACAAAGTGGTGATGTTGCCATAAAAATCATGAATGCCGCAGGTAATTTCGATCTAGGTTGGACCTGTCTGATTGGCACATCATTGGCCAGCTACCTTGAACAGGGCGCTTAAAAATGATGTTAACGGGATGCTAACTCATTGATTGTAATTAACTAAAGGATAACCCGAAAGCTATGTTTGACAAATAATACGCAGGAATTATTGCGTTACATTTGTACTCTCATAATGTGAGTTGTTTTTTATTGATTGCACCATGAATAGAATTAAGTATCCCGGTTTGAAAAGTTCGGTATTTTTTATGCTTGCTGTTCTTTTTAGCGCAACTGCGTTAAAGGCTCAGACTATCAGCACCATAGCTGGTAACCGCAGTAATGGGTTTAGCGGTGATGGCGGCCAGGCAACTGCTGCGGCATTGAACAGCCCTGGCAGCCTTGCCATCAGTTCGGCAGGGGACTTCTATGTTGCCGACATGGCCAATAACAGGATAAGGAAGATTACCAGTGCGGGTATCATTACAACAATTGCCGGTAACGGAACCGCAGGTGCCACAGGTGATGGTGGTGCTGCGACCGCAGCTACGCTGAATAGCCCCATGGCAGTTGCGGTAGATGCTGCGGGCAACGTATTTATTGCTGACTACAATAATGCTAAAATAAGAAAGGTAAACACATTCGGCGTTATCAGTACGATAGCAGGCACGGGCACCATAGGTTACAGTGGAAATGGGGCGGCTGCGACTGCTGCGCTGATAGCGAAGCCTACGGGTGTGGCTGTTGATGCTTCTGGCATTGTATACCTTGCAGAACAGAATAACCAGGTTGTAAGAAAGGTGAATGCCAGCGGTATCATCAGTATAGTAGCGGGTGGTATTGGTGCAGGATTTAGCGGCGATGGCGGTCAGGCCAGCGCTGCAGCTGTTTCTTATCCATTTGGAGTGGCAGTAGATCCTTCGGGCAATCTTTTAATCACCGACAACGGTAACAACCGCATTCGTAAAGTGAGCACCGGTGGCATCATTACTACATTGGCGGGCAATGGTAGTGCAGGTTTTTCAGGCGATGGCGGCAATGCAACAGCGGGGTCGTTGAACAACCCATCGGGTGCTATTATTGATGCTTCAGGCAATTTATTTATCGCCGACCAGAACAATAACAGGATTCGGATGGTTAATTCATCCGGCATTATATCTACCTATGCAGGTACTGCTACCGGTGGGTATTCCGGCGATGGTGGCCCTGCTTCGGCATGTAGCTTCTACAAGCCGGCTAATGTAGCTTTTGCTTCCGGAAATCTTTATGTAGCTGATATGGGCAATAGTGCTATCAGGCGCATAGGCACAGCAACAGTGAGCCATACACCCACGTTTACCGGAGGTGCTGTACAGACATTAGGGCTTTGCACCAGTGCTTCTGCAACAGCAATAAATACTTTGATGGCGATAGCCGATGTGGATGCCAGCCAAACGGAAACGTGGACCGTAACTCAGGCACCATTGCATGGTACGCTTGCGGGCTTTCCAAGAACTGCAACATCTACGGGTGCGGTAGTAACGCCAGCATCCTTAACTTATACTCCTGCAACAGGTTATACAGGTGCAGATTCTTTTAAAGTGCAGATATCTGATGGTTCGCTTACTTCCACGACAACTATACGAGTTACTACAACAGCAACACCATCAGCCGGAACAATAACCGGTGTTTCAAGTTTATGTGAAGGGCTCACCACAACCTTTGGCAATGCTACAACAGGCGGAACATGGTCTACTTCAAACACTACGATAGCAACAATCAGCGCTACCGGGTTGCTTATAGCAGTGGTTCCCGGTAACTTTACAATCTCTTATTCGGTTACAGGTAGTTGCGGAACTGCTGTAGCAACCAAGGCTGACACCATAAAAGCACTTCCTGCAAGGGGCGGGGGAGCAATCGCTGGTATTACGACCGTATCGGTTGGATCCAGTATTTCACTGGCGGTGAGCAGCGGAACGGGCACCTGGGTTACAGGGGCACCCTCAATTGCAACGGTAAATGCATCGGGCGTTGTAACTGGTCTCGCCGTGGGCGCCGCTCCCATCAGCTATACAGAAACCAATTCTTGCGGTTCAGCGCTCACCCAAACTACCATCACTGTAACGGCAGCGGTAGTGCATAACCCATCATTTACAGGAGGTTCTGTGCAAACCCTCGGGCTGTGCACCAGTGCGTCTGCGACTGCCATAAATACGCAAATGGCCATTACTGATGTAGATGCAAGCCAAACCGAAACATGGACCGTTACACAAGTACCTTTACATGGCACTTTGGCTGGTTTCCCGAGAACGGCTACCTCTACCGGCGGAACCGTAACGCCGACAGGTTTAACCTATACACCGACAGCAGGGTATACAGGTACTGACTCAATTAAAGTACAGGTGTCCGACGGCGCGCTTAGCGGCACCACCACAATTGGAATAACAATAACTGCTACACCTTCGGCAGGCACTATAAGTGGCGCAACATCAGTATGTGCAGCAAGTTCCATCACGTTGACGCCATCAGTTACCGGTGGTATGTGGTCGTCGGCTAATACAACCATTGCCTCGGTAAGTGCAGCAGGCGTGGTAAGAGGCATCGCGGCCGGTATCACTACAATTTCCTATATCGTTACTAATTCATGTGGAACTGCGATAGCGACAAAGGCAGATACCGTTAAGGCGTTCCCTTCTGCGGGTAGCATTTCAGGCGCCAGTTCTGAATGTGTTGGCGCAAATATTACGCTTACAGCATCAGGCTCGGGCGGTACCTGGACTACAAGTAATAGTGCTATTGCAACTGCGACAGCAGCCGGAGTTATTCGCGGTGTTGCGGCTGGCGTTGCTACTGTTTCTTACACCGTTAATAATGGTTGTGGTTCATCATCGGCATTCAAAATTGATACTGTTTTTGCATCACCTTCGGCAGGTACCATCTCAGGCTCTGCAACCGTCTGCACCGGAACTACTATATCGCTTACTACAACTGGCACCGGTGGCACATGGTCAAGCGGTTCGGCTGGTATAGCAACCGTTAACGGAAGTGGTTTTGTAACAGGTATCACTACAGGGGCTGCTACTATTTCTTACACTGTAACCAATGCTTGCGGCACAGCTATAGCCACCAAGGTGGTAACAGTAAACACTACTGCAAACCCCGGAACAATTACAGGGGCATCGTCGCTGAATGTGGGCACATCAGTAACACTTACCAATGCAGTAAGTGGTGGCACCTGGAGTACATCAAATGCGGCGGTAGCCAGCATTACCAGCATAGGGCAAGTATTCGGTATTACGGTGGGTACTGCAACAATAAGCTATGCTGTAGCCAGCAGTTGTGGCAGCGTTGCCGCAACCATGAGCATGACAGTGACTTCAGGCAGCTCATCAGGCAGTAATATAATTAAGAGGTTTGCGGGTAACACTTCAGCAGCATATAGTGGAGACGGAGGTAGTGCTACTGCGGCTGCAATCAATCATCCAAGTGGTATGGCTGTTGATGCGTCGGGTAATATTTATTTTGCTGATGCCGCAAATAACAGGGTGCGCAGGGTTACTACCTCGGGTGTAATTACAACCATAGCCGGTAATGGTTCCAGGGGGTATGCAGGAGATGGCGGTGCAGCAACAGCAGCAAGCTTTGATGGCCCATTTGCCGTTGCTGTTGATGCAGCTGGTAATACCTATATTGCTGACTATAATAATAATTTTGTTCGGGTGGTGAGCGCATCGGGCACTATAAGGTTACTGATGGGCGGGGGGTATGAATCCATTGAGGGTTACCCGGCAACTACTTTCCCTATAGCGCGCCCAGATGGCATAGCTGTTGATGCTTCCGGCAATGTTTATGTATCAGATCAGAACAACAACAAAATTTGGAGGATTAATACTACCGGATTTGCTTATACAGCCGCAGGCAATTTTACGAGCGGCTTTTCGGGCGACGGTGGTCCGGCTTCTGCCGCAAATATATCCTACCCAGGAGCACTGACAGTAGATGCTTCTGGCAATTTATACTTTGTGGATGGCAATAACAACCGTGTTCGTAAAGTATCTACCAGCGGAATTATCACTACAGTTGCGGGTAATGGTTCAGTTGGTTCTTCGGGCGATGGTGGCCAGGCAACAGCCGCATCGCTTAACATACCGTCGGGCCTGGCATTTGATGCTGCAGGTAATCTCTTAATTACCGACCAGGGCAACCAGCGCGTAAGGCAGGTATCTCCGGCAGGTATCATTACTTCAATTGCTGGTACTGGTGCTATTGGCAGTACCGGCGATGGCGGACCAGCTACTGCCGCAACTTTCTACAACCCTATGGGCATCGTTGCCTACGGTGGCAGCATTTATGTTGCTGATATGGGCAATAATACCATAAGGCAGATAGGCACGGTTACTGCAAATCATGCACCAACCTTTAACGGCGGCGCTACACAGCAATTAAGTGCGTGCTCAGGAACCGCAACGTCAATTAGCTCAAGGCTGTCAATAACCGATATTGACGCAGCACAAACGGAGACATGGACAGTCGTTTCGTCACCTGCTCATGGCACGCTTACCGGGTTAGCGACTACCGCCACGTCTAACGGCGCTATCCTTATTCCGGGTGCAGTGAACTATACCCCAACTGCGGGATATGCGGGTACAGATACGTTCAGAATCAGAGTATCTGATGGCACTAATATCAACACCACATTGGTTACAGCAACTGTTGCCGCGGGAGTAAACGCTGGTATAATTACCGGTCCGTCAAAAGTTTGTGCATCGGCACATGCATGGGTAACATTTACCAATTCCGTTGCAGGTGGTACCTGGTCTACAAGTGATCCGTCAGCGACTACAATTAACTCCATTACCGGTGCGCTTTATCCTAACTGGGGGGCGAATTTCACCATTTCATACACTGTTTCTAATGTTTGTGGATTGGCTATATCAACCAAGCCCGATACATCACTAACGCTACCTGTATTATCCAGTATCACCGGTCCTACCACGGTTGCTGTCGGTGCTACTATTACCCTGGCAAATTCCTTGGCTGGTGGCACCTGGACTAGCTCCAGCACAACTGTTGCATCTGTAACTTCAACTGGAGTAGTGCGAGGCAATACTGATGGATATGCTACCATTACCTACTCGGCTACGAATTATTGCGGTTCATCCAGTACCAGTCAGGCTATTACTGTAGGTACGCCTCCGGTATCGCCTTACATTTTCAATTTTGCGGGTAACAATGCCATGTCAACAGGCTATGAGTCAAGTACCTATAAGGATGATGGTTTTAATGCTAATTTCAGAAAAATATATTTCCCGTCGGGCGTAGCCAAGGATAGAAATGGATTCATTTACTTTTCGGAACAAGGAAACAACCTCGTTAGAAAAGTGAGTACTATTACCGGTGAGTTGATAACAATTGCCGGCAACTATCCTAACGTTGGCTATTCTGGCGACGGCGGGCAAGCAACGGCAGCGACGATCAATACTCCGGCAGGTGTAGCGGTTGACAAAAATGGCAACGTATATATTGCCGATCAGGCCAACGCAAGGATAAGAAAAGTAAATACATCGGGCATCATTACCACAATTGCTGGTACAGGTACTGTTGGTTATACCGCTGACGGAGCTACTGCTTCAAGTGCCCAGATAGCGCAGCCGTTGGCAGTTGCTGTTGATACTTTGGGTAATGTTTATTTTGCGGAACAGAATAACCATCGCATTCGTAAAATTTCAACTACAGGAATACTATCAACGGTTGCAGGAAACGGTTCAGCTTCATTTAGCGGTGATGGTGGTGCAGCAACTGCTGCGGCAATATCTTACCCTGCCGGTGTGTGGGTAGACGATGCAAGAAATATTTATGTTGCAGATGCAGGCAACAACAGAATCAGAAAAGTAAATACTTCAGGTGTAATAACAACTGTTGCAGGCAATGGCAGCGCAGCCTTCAGTGGAGACAATGGTGCGGCAACTGCCGCGGCCTTGTACAATCCGTATGGTGTTACAACGGACTCTGCGGGTAATGTTTATATCGCTGACCGGAACAACAATAAAATACGGAAAGTAAGTACAGCGGGCATTATCTCTACTATTGTAGGTATAAACGCTACAGGTGGCAACGGTGGCCCGGCAACTGATGCGGCTGTTTATTCGCCTCAGGGCGTTGTGATGGATGGCGCCAATTTGTACATAGCTGCCTTTGGCGAGCATGAGGTGCGTATTGTGGGTAAGAAAGTGCCATACATGTATTCCGGACCTTATACTGGTACTTCGGTATATGCAATAGCACCCTGTAAGAACAGCGCTGCCATTCGGCTCGATTCTATGTTAACCGTAAGGGATTTAGACCTCGGGCAGATAGATACGTTCAAAACCCGTATAGCTCCATTGCACGGTACATTGAGTGGTGTGCCTGCCACAGTGGCAACTAATGGTGGTTATATTACTCCATCTAATATTTTTTATACCCCCGCAAGTGGGTATACCGGCCCCGATACTTTCTGGATAAAGATATGCGACCGATTTGATTCGGCGAATATCTGGTTCTTTGTAAATGTAACCGGTGCCGCAACACTAAGCGCAATTAGCGGTGCGTCTACGGTTGCCATAAGCACGCCAATCACATTAACGAATGCCACTGCGGGCGGCGTATGGTCAAGTACCAACCTTGCAAGGGCAACAGTAGGGAGTGCAACTGGCGTTGTAAAAGGGCTTACGGCTGGTGCTGATACGATTGTGTATACCGTTGATAATGGTTGTGGCACTTCAATTGTAAAGAAAGGCATTACCGTTACTGCAGGCAGGGAAGAAAATAATAATACAGCCACGGAGGGGGAAAGTACAGATATCACCATTTATCCTAACCCTGCCAATGGCGACATAAATATCCGCTATGATGTAGCTGGTAACGACGACATGGAAGTGCGGATAGTTGATATGACAGGTAGGGTAATTTATTACAATCCTTCTGCGAGCAGGTTACTAAACATTAATACCCTCAACTGGAATTCCGGTAGTTATATTTTACGCGCCGAGGTAGCCGGCAGGTCCATTAGCAATGTAATTACGGTAGTACACTAAACTTAAATTTCTACATGATTTGAAGGGAAGCCCATAAAACGGCTTCCTTTTTCTTTTCATATTATTCCTAACAGGCCAATAAACTGCCATTACTGAACTACCTTTGCACCCTATATGCATTACGTTTCAGCAGAAAAAATTAGTAAATCTTACGGGATAAAGCAATTGTTCGAAGATATTACCTTCCATATTAGTGAGGGAGATAAAATTGCTTTGGTGGCCAGGAATGGCAGTGGTAAATCAACATTATTAAAAATACTCGCGGGTAAGGATACAGTTGAAGATGGCACTCTTTGGATACATAAAGATGTAACCGTTGCATTGTTTGAGCAGGATCCTCAATTTGAGGAAGAACTTTCTGTACTCGATAATATATTCCATTATAAACACCCGGTTTCTGAGGCGCTGAGAAAGTATGAAAAGTTACTGGCATCAGAAGCGCAGGACCCTGTTGCATTCGGTGAAGCACTGTCGCAGATCGATGAACTTGGCGCATGGGAATTTGAAGCTAAGGTGAAGGAAATATTGGGAAAGCTAAATATCAATAACCTGGACCAGAAAGTAAAGACGCTTTCAGGTGGGCAGCGTAAAAGGGTAGCATTGGCCCAAACCCTTATTGATATAGGTTTTGAACACAAGCATGTGCTGCTGATTATGGATGAACCTACCAACCACCTTGACGTGGAAATGGTGGAGTGGCTGGAACACTATCTGAATCAGGAAAAGGTGACCTTGCTGATGGTAACCCATGATCGTTATTTCCTTGATGATGTATGCGAAGAGATTTGGGAGCTGGACGACAACAAGATATACACCTATAAGGGCGACTACGCTAACTTCCTGGAAAAGAAGTCGGCACGCATAGAGAATGCAATGGCCAATATTGATAAGGCTAAAAACCTTTTCCGTAAAGAGCTGGAGTGGATGCGCAAACAGCCAAAAGCAAGAACGGTAAAATCTAAAAGCAGGCAGGATAACTTCTACGAAGTAGAAGCCCGTGCCAAGCAGAAGATTGTAGATACACAGGTTAAACTGGAAATGAAAATGAACCGCCTCGGCGGTAAGGTAGCCGAATTGAAAAAGGTTTACAAAAGCTATGGCGAGAAGGTGATTCTTAAAGGATTTGATTACACCTTTAAGAAGGGCGAACGAATTGGCATTATCGGTAAGAATGGCGCTGGTAAATCAACGTTTCTGCAAATGCTGCAAGGCACGGAAATGGCTGACAGCGGTAAAATCAATATTGGTGATACCGTGGTATTTGGCAACTTTTCGCAGCAGGGGCTGGAGATAAAAGAAGATATGCGTATTATAGAATACGTAAAGAATATTGCCGAAAACTTCCCGCTTGCCGGTGGTGGTACTATGAGCGCCGCAAACTTTCTTACGCTATTCCTGTTCCCTCCGGAACAACAATATACTTACCTTTCAAAATTGAGTGGGGGAGAGAAGAAGCGCCTGCAATTATTAACGGTGCTATTCCGCAATCCTAACTTCCTGATATTAGATGAACCTACCAACGATCTTGATCTGCCTACGCTTTCGGTACTGGAAAATTTCCTGAGTGAATATCCGGGTTGCTTGTTGGTGGTATCGCATGACAGGTACTTTATGGATAGGTTGGTCGATCACCTGTTTGTATTTGAAGGGGATGGCGTGGTATCAGACTACCCTGGTAACTACAGCGAATACAGGATATGGGTAAAATCGAAAGACAAGGAGCAACTGAGGCCAGTAGAAGGGCAGCAGGAAATAAAGCTTGCAGCAGCCGTTGCTGCACCAGTACCAGCATTCGCTGAAAAGAAGAAGATGTCTTTTAAGGAAAAGCGAGAGTTTGAACTACTCGAAAAAGAACTTGCCGACCTTGAAAAAGAAAAGGTGGTACTTACTGAAAAGATGACGCATGCCGGCCTTAGCTATGACGACCTGCTTAAAATGGGTAACCGCATGACGGAAATAACCACCTTGCAGGAAAACAAAGAACTCCGTTGGCTGGAACTCAGCGAATTGATACCCGTATAAGGTATTTGATTATAATTAAAGGTACGTCTTGAATATTAGGTTGCGATATGGCAACCTGATATCCAACAATCGGATAGTTTCTACGGAGCACGGCGCGTAGTTGTGTGCCCGGTTGCTTCAGAGCCGCAACGCCTAAGGAGTATTGCAGAATATTATATTTCTGATTGTCTAATGCAATGCTCGTTGCATGCTAGGTTCGTATTCTCTGTAACGCTTAGCTTTGAAGACTAACGGCTTGAAACAGGTGCATATCTGTTGGTTTAATCAATGACCCTCAACAGAATTGCCATTCAGCAAGTAAACGAGCCCTACGGGATCACATGTTTATAGACAAACAAGAATAAATGTCACCGATGCCGAAGGTATCGCATGTTGTCACAATGCGCTATTTCAATGTCCAAATGATGCCATCGACAGAAACTGATAAAAGTAAGCTCAGTACCAATCACTTCAACCCCTAATAGCTACCATAAGCCATCACCTTCTTCACTTCATCATTAATGATAGTGAGGGCAACATCAGTTGGGGTTTGGCCATCAGCGGAAAGGACGTAGTCCATAATTTTAGTGTACAGTTCTTTGGCAGGCGCTGACGGGTCCATTTTCTCCGCTACCTGGTTTACCATGCTTATTTCCTGTTCTTTTACGCCTTTTACGGTTTCCCAAACGTTTTTAGAGACATAAATCTGTTGCGACAAATTATGTTCAAACTCGCCCAGTATACCAAAGGTGAGGGCAGTACGGAGGTCGAGCACCGTCATGTCGGAGCTGTAAAAACGGGGCATTAACTGGCGAGGGCTTATGCGTTCAACCAATATCGTAAGCCTTTCGTAAGCCTGCAGGCGCAGCCTGAGCGTAATATCCTGCGACTCCTGGAACACCTTTAGTTGCTGCCGTTGCGTTTGTGATATCAGGAACCTGTTCACAATTAAAAAAGCCGCAAGCAGCACCACAAGTGCCGGTATAGTATATTTAAGTATTTCCAGTAAAGCTGATGATGTTGCATCCATAGTCTGCAAAAATAAAATGTTTAAGGTATAAAGCCGCATGATTTTATTTTCAATAGGTTAAGGTTCCCAATAACCCACTTTTTAAGAGTGCTGGATTGTTTACCCACAACAAAAAATATACAAATCTGAACTTTCTTATTTCTTAACGGCCACGTTTGTGCCTGTTTTATGATAAGTGCCATTGCTAAAGCTATACTTATAGGTTACGGTAAACTCAAAGCTGTCATTTTTCGCTGCGTACTGCTCCAGGCCGGGAGGGACATCGGTGGATCCATATTCCAGGTCAGATGTGTCCTTCAAAAAAGTCCCTTTTAATGTCATTTCAATTGGGGTAATCTTTTGCGCTTTGGCAGGCCCGATGCTTTTTAAACTCATATCCCAATTTGAAAGCCCGGTATTAGTTCTGCGAACTGCGGGTATGTTCAGTACCTTTTTAAAAGTCCCATTCAATAAGCCAAAAATGAATAATTCTGAATAGTATACTCCGCCGGCTGCACCGTTAGCGTTCAGAAAGTAGAATTCATAGTTATCATTGCCGGGTTTCAATGTGCGGATTTTGGGTAACTGCTGAAATGCCCCGAAGCAACCCAGTTCATAATTAAATGCGCTGAGTTCCCATAGTTTATTTCGTTCAGTAAATAGAGCGACTCCTAACACCGCACCTGTAAAACGCCCGCAAGATATGCACTCGCAATTGATGGCATCATGAGTGGCAAAAATCAGGAGGATATTTTTGCCCTTCGCATTTGTAAAGTGCAAGGTGTCGACCAGTTCTGTAATATTGGCATCGAAAGGGAAGGAGATGGTATCTTCCCAATCAGGCAGAGTGGAGGTTTTACAATTGGTACACATCCAGGCAGTAATGCACAGCATATCTGAGGAATCTTCCCAACGTGGAAAAGCCGCAAAATTGCCGGGTATGATGGCCTTCATGGCGTTTGTGGGTACAAATGGTCGGGGTAACTTAATGGCGTGTGGCGCAACCATATTTGTTGAAATTGTTTTGGGATGGATATAGGTGCCATTCACGGAGTATACATTTTGCAGTTTTTTCCTGTCGGGCTTTTTTCTTTCCGCAATTGCGATGTTGACGAGCAGCAGCATTATGCAAGTTGCAACCAATAACTTGCACACCTTATTTCGTAATAGTATATCCGCTTTATCCATCATCGTAAGCAAATATAATACGAGGAATGAATTTGATATAACGGCGGTACATTCCCTGTGTTTTTATGAAGTGGGTGTCTTACAGAAAAAATATGCAGTTTGCCGGTTTGTTTAGTTGTTAGTGTTTTGTTGCCGGTCTGTTTTGGGGAAGTGAGTGTCCCACAGAAAAAAAACGGGTTGGACGAGTGGCGCTAGTTTTTCAAGCCGTGATGTTTTACTCCCTGTTTGGGCTTAACGGGCGTTACAAACACTCTTCCGTGGCATCCGCGTTGCAAACGCGGACGAGTGGGCTCACGTCAGTGTTCTGTTGTGATAAAGATGCTATGCATGGAGGCGGTTTGCTTCAGCGACTTTGCACATTCACATCTTTATGTTGACAAGTATGGATTGGGGTCGAATATTCTGCACAACTCACCATCTATGGGAGGATGTTAGGGGAGACTCTCAATAAACCGTATCAAATCATTCGCCATGGCAATTTGTTCTTTGCGTTTCGGGTGTTTGTTGGTATTGATGTAGGGGAAAAAGTGAGTATATACTTTTTTATCGTACAGCCAAGTACCGGCCTTAGCAATGTAGCCCGGCCACGGGGAGCCTTCTTTGGTGGCATCCATACTGCCTAAGGTCACAATTATAGATGCGTTGGGATACTTACCCCTTATGGTCTGGATGAATTCGGTATAGCACTTTACAATATAGGCTTCATCTGGCGGGTAAACACCAAATCGGTTTTTAAATTGCGGATGGTCTTTCTTTGTTACCAGCCATGAATCATTCTGGCCGAGATCAATTACTACAATGTCGGGCGTAGATTTTTTGAAATCCCACTTATTTATGGAATCACTTTCTTCCGGCCGGTCATACATTTCCGGCATAATTATTTTAAACCAGCTCAGCATGAGGCCTATACCGCTTTTGGCTATGCATGTGTAGTTCGCCTTAAAGTGGCGGGCCGTAATGCCGGCATAAGAAAAGTAGTTATTACAAAAACGCGGTTCGCCGGAATCGCCCATGGTATCGTCAACACTATAGCCAACGGTAATAGAGTTGCCGTAAAATTCAATTGATTTTGTTCTTTTTTGTGTTGGCAGCACTATAGCCCTGTTGTTCAGTTCAAAGCCATAGAACCATGTTTTACCGGCGCGGCTTTCAGTGAGTTTATATAAGAGCGCGTTGTGGTAGCCGTTCCTAAGGTGTGCTGCAATGGTATAGGTTTTGAGTAGTGTATCAGGCTTTATAAGTGTAGGTTCTCTATCGTCAACAATCGCATAATAGTAATTATTGCCGGTTTCATCTTTTAGTTTTACTGTGGCATCGGTGCCCTCAAAGTTAATGGCCACTGAAGAACCCGGCCACGATAGCGCCGCAGTAGAATCATTGCGCGCTATACGCCCCATGTATTCCAACTGCTTATTGTTGCATGCTATACGTAACGGTGCCTGCGCTATACAAGAATGCAAGGCTAAGCAAGTAGCGCCTATAGCAAGCAGGTGGGTAACAATTGTCTTCTTTATCATAAATTCAATGGCAAACTAAAATAACTACTCCTACTGCAGCGCCGGTCTTTCGCACGAAAAATTATACCCCAAACTGGCTCAGGTGGTGGTCCAGGTGGCGGTACATCAGCATATCCCAATCCTTTCCGCTCATTTGGCCGAAAAACGGGTGTGTGCGCTTAGCCAGTGCCGACTCAGGCTCCTTCGATAATTTTGCTATGGCCTGCGTCAGGTTTTGCTTTTCCTGCTCAAATTGCCGCTCACCTACTATTACGAAGGTGGGTGCGGTGGGCAGGTTGCGCCGGAACGGCTTTTCACTCCATATCGATTTCTTAGCCATTTTGCCAAATAGGTAGCTGATAAAGTTGCGCTTCAGCGGAATGTCGCTCAATGCCATTTCAACACCAACCACGCAATGGGCCATCATTTGTGCTACATCCATAGTACCCCAGAGGCGCTGGGTATCGGGCTTCAATTTGTTTATCCTTTCTGTAAGTTGCTGCTGTGTTGCTGGGCTATACATGCTTTGCATGGCGAACGAAGTTTTACCAAACTTACAAAAAATAAACGTGTTCAATAACAGTGTGGTGAGCTGCAAATCGAAGACAGGGAACTGCACATTTGTGTGCACCAGACGCTCAGGCTAGTCGTCTCCCTCTACTTCCAATTCCGCTTGTGTGGTTATAACGCTTTGCAATAAATTTTCGGCTATTTGTTTTATTTGCGCGAGCGTAACCGGGTCGGTTACTTCGCCCTTATCGTTCATTTTAGAGCGGATATAAGGCAGCAACAATCCACAGTCATCAGGCAATACCGAAGAAATGACCCGCAGCGTGAGCAGGAGCGACGCATGTGCTTTATCGCCACCGGTAGCCGCGGTTATCAGAGCCACCGGTTTGTTCATAAATTCGCCGGAAGATACCGTCCAGTCCAGCGCATTTTTAAGGGAGCCGGGTACGCCAAACGCATATTCCGGTGAGCAGATGAGCACAGCATCCACATTCCCTATCAGATCTCTGAAAGCCATTACCTCCTTCTGTGGCATGGGGTTATCGTCAAAATGGGGCAGGCTGCCCAAACCCTCATAAGCTATAATATTCGCTCTGTCTTTTATAAAATCAACCGCAGCTTTTATTACTGCATTGTTCGATGAATTGGCTCTGAGGCTGCCGGAAATGGTGAGAATAGTTGGTTTCATGGCTTTGGTACTTCAAAAATAGGGGAAACAGTTGTCTCCTGAATCCTTGTAACCACTTAAATGATTAGAATCATAGTCCACACAATCTCCGCTTAAAATTACTCCTTTTGTTTACAATACTTTTTAGTAATTTGGCTGCTTATTAGGCAGTTGCTGCAAAGCAGGTGCCGTAAAATGATATTGAGTTTATTTAAAACAGTAATACATGAAGAAATTATTCACCGTCCTGCTATTATCATCTGTTGTCAGTGGTTCTTATGCCCAGGTTTG
Source organism: Chitinophagaceae bacterium (assembly GCA_947447265.1). Classification (GTDB taxonomy): domain Bacteria; phylum Bacteroidota; class Bacteroidia; order Chitinophagales; family Chitinophagaceae; genus Flavipsychrobacter. The sequence goes on along the minus strand of CANFKC010000034.1, from coordinate 7,972 downwards.
GCACCAGAACAGATTCCCGTCGCAGGAAAGTGCTACGTTCGACAATAATGGCAATGACCTCAGGGGGTTTATTAATAAATATAAGTCTGATTTTACTGCCAAGGGCGAAAAGGTGAATGATGCTTCAAGAAATGACTGGGGCTATCTTGCTATTAAAAACGTAAAAACACCGGGTATTGATAAAAAGGGCAACCTGAATTACTTCGAGTCGTTCGATGTTACGCTGGCTATGTACAAAACCGGAACTGACGGAAAGGCAACGTGGTGGTCGCGGGAGCACAACTCGGCAAAAGGCCCGATGGTGTACTTTAAAGCAGGTGATGCTACTACGCTTAGTCTGCCAAACGTAAAATATACCGAAATACTGAACGAACTGGCTACCAAGCGCTTTACGTTAGTGGAGTATGCTGATACCATGTACAGCCGCAACGATTTAGACATTTTGCTTAAAAACTGGGCTGTTGTAAAAAATGGTACCATTAAAAATGTAAACGATTACAAAACCTTGGTAGATTTCTACAATAAGTTCTTAGATAAATTCACTTCCGTTAACGATGCCGTACTGGAAGATAAATCATTCATTACATTCTTTAAAGGTACCGGTGCAAACTACGCTGGTTACTTTAATATGGTAAATGGTAAACTTTCAGGCCGTATTGAATTGATAGATGCGCCGTTTGAGCGTGACCGTATCAAGTTCGTTGACGATATGTTTAAGAAAATTACCGGAAGCACCATATATGTTTATGGCGATGAAACATTTGGTCTGGAGCGCATTATTGTAAAGCATGCTGACAAAGCAAATGCGAAGCTCGAAATGAGAAAAACTACCACAACTCGTAAGTTCAACCAGGATATTTAGATCAATAGTAAATGATCAATTGTAAATGGCATGAGGTACCTACCTTATGCCATTTTTTTTTGTTAGTTGGTATCAGAGTTTGTGATGACGAGGAGCTAGATTTATCAAGGAGTACTTCATATGCGCTGTGGTGCATCCCTGCCATCGAACTTGTCGTCTTTCGGACCGGATTGAGGTGAGGGCATAAAAAAGATGCCTCATGGAGGCATCTTTTTTTATCATTTTTTGTAGAAATTATTTTGCTTTCTTTTCAGTTTTCATTTCTTTCTTTTCAGCCTTCATTTCTTTCTTTTCAACTTTTTCAGTTTTCTTAGCTTCAGATTTCTTGCCAGCTTTTTCAGCTTTCATTTCTTTCTTGTCAGCTTTCATTTCTTTCTTTTCAGCTTTCTTTTCCTGACCGATTGCTACTGAACCGATGAACATAAGCGCTAACGCTGCGATTGTAATTTTTTTCATTTTAGTTTGATTTTTTTGTTTGAAATAGATGGCAAATGTAAGTACTGGGTCATTCAATTGCAATAGTTAAATAAAAAATCGAGAAAATAATATTTTGTAATGAGATAAATGGGATAGCATTAGCTAAAATACATGTGCAAGCGCAACCTTAAATGCACCGGCATAACTGTTTTAAGCATTTCTCTTCCTGTTTTAGTAAAATCGGGAATAGGCATGTAACTTTGCACCCTTATGTTGATGTCTTTACAGAACGTTTCGTTCTATTTTGGTGCTAGGCCTATACTAGAAGGGGCTAACTGGCAAATTGGTGATGGTGAGCGCATAGGCCTTGTCGGCAGTAATGGTGTAGGTAAATCTACATTGTTACGTATGATGACCGGCGCTTATTCAGTAAGTGAAGGGTCTATAAACAAGCCTAAAGATGTAAGCCTCGGCTTCTTTAATCAGGACCTGTTGAGCTTTTCTACGTCCGACTCTATTCTTAAAGTAGGTATGCAGGCTTTTGAAAGAGCTGTGCAGATAGAAAAAGAAATGGAAGACATACTGAAGGAACTGGAAAGTAAGCCCGATGATGCCGACCTGCTGGACGACTATAGCCATAAACTACACGATTACGAAGTAGCAGGTGGCTATGAAATGGAACATAAAACTGCTGAAGTGCTGGAAGGTCTTGGTTTTTCAACCGCCGACCTGCAACGCCCTTACGATCAGTTTAGCGGTGGATGGCGTATGCGTGTGCTACTTGCTAAAATGATGCTTCAGGCACCGGAGTTACTGTTGTTAGATGAACCTACCAACCACCTTGATCTTCCGTCAATTGAGTGGCTGGAACGTTACCTCATCAGCTATCCCGGCAGTGTGGTTATTGTATCGCATGACCGTTACTTCCTGGATAGGATGGTAACCAAGATAGTAGAGGTTTGGCAGCGCGATTTGCACCAATACAGTGGTAATTATACCTTCTACCAAAAGGAGAAAGTGGAAAGGATGGTATTACAGCAACGTTCTTTCGAAAATCAACAAGATTACATACGCCAGCAAGAGCGTTTTATTGAGCGTTTCCGTGCGCAGGCAACTAAGGCTGCACAGGCGCAGAGCGCCATTAAGCGTCTGGATAAGCTCGATAAAATTGAAGCCCCTGATTCTTCCATGCCTACCATGAACATTAACTTTGACGTAGGTGTGCAACCAGGTAAAATTATTTGCGAACTAAAGGGTGTGAGCAAGAGTTACGGCCAGTTAAAGATACTTGAAAACGCTACCGCCGAAATATTAAGAGGTGATAAAATTGCATTGATCGGTGCGAACGGTAAGGGTAAATCTACCTTATTGCGTATTATCACGGGTCAGGAACAATTTGAAGGTGACCGTAAATGGGGCCACAATGTTGAAGAAAGCTTCTATGCGCAGCACCAGTTAGAGGCATTGACCGTAGAGAATGAGATACTGGAAGAAATGAAAATGTGCGGCAGCGGTAAAAACGAACTGGAGCTCAGGCAATTGCTGGGTTGCTTCCTTTTTAGCGGCGACGATGTTTTCAAGAAGATTAAAGTACTTTCCGGTGGTGAGAAGGCGAGGGTAGCCCTGGCAAAGGTTATTGCAGCCAAAGGTAACTTCCTGTTGTTAGATGAACCTACCAACCACTTAGATATGCAATCGGTTGAAATGCTGATAGAAGCATTGAACAAGTATAAGGGAACCATCATAATTGTATCGCACGATCGTTATTTTATCAGCCGAACTGCCAATAAAATCTGGAATATTGAAGATGGTGAAATAAAGGAGTTCGTAGGGCCGTATGATGAATGGAACGTTTGGCAGCAAGATAAAATAAAGCGCGAACTGGCGGCTGCAGCAGCTGCACCTAAGCAGGCACAGCCGACAAAGAAAGAAGAAAAACCGGCACCAAAGCCAGCCGTAAGCAACGATCAACTGAATGCCCTGAAGAAAGATTACCAGAAGCAGCAAAAAACCTTCCAGAAGCTGGAGGAAGACCTCGACAGGCTGAAGAAAGATACTGCGGCGCTGGAAGCTAAGCTGGGGGACCCTGCTTTTTACAACAATAAAACAGAGTTTTTGAAAGTTGACGAACAATACCGCCAGCATTCTACACGCCTTGCCCAAATGAACAAGGATTACGACAGGGCATTTGAGCTGTTGATGGAGTTGGAAGAGAAGATTGGTGCGTAAAACAAAAAGACCAACTTTTTTAGTAATAATAACAGTAGGGGCTGAAAATTTTCAGCCCCTACTTATTTTTGGTAATGACCATTAGAGGTAAACTAATTGGTTTTCAAGTTAATCGAACCAGTTTATTGTTGCCATATTTTATGGTGTATGTGCATCGAGGGTAGACGATACATATCTGCTTGCTTCAAAATGCTGGCATGTGATTTTTCCGCTCAGCGTGTAAAAGGTTACTTCATCTGACATTGACTCTGTTATGCCTAATTGTTGGTGTACCTCATAAGTTAGCGAATTAGTGCTGGCGGTTGCCCCTACATAGGTTAATGTATCTTCTGTAGAAAAGTGAAGATACAATGGGTAGAGATTTTTGAGTACTATCTTGTGGTTGCCTATATCTACTATTTCCGAACTGTAAGAAATATTAAAAGTGGTATCGTAGCTATCGATTGGAATTCGGTCATGTCTCGTACCGACCCAACTATAAGTCCCGGCAATTCTTTTGCCAATAAGATCAATGGAGTCAGGCACAGGCTCTACTATTATTGGTGGCGATTTCGGGCTGTTCGGCGATTTCTTAGTGCATGCCATATGACCCATTGATGCGAAAAAAGCAACCCAAGCAAAATGCATTTTGTTCATGAGAAGTAGGATTTATAAATGCTATACAAACTTAAGTATTTTCAGGATATTTATATGCTGGAAATTGGGATAGGTAATCGGAATTGTGAAACAGGCGACAATGGTAGGTTATCGGTTGACATCGGAAAGGTGTTTGTTTACATCATCGCCTATACCGTTTGCAACATTCTCGTAGTCAATATCTGCGATATAGCTAATTTGTCGTAAAATATATCTCACTAAATCATAACATCATACGTTGAATTGACGTATTATCATGTGCTTTTACAAATTTAACCATAAGACTGCGCGAATGAAGCAACTGCTTTTTATTGTACTGATTGTCATTTGCCCATCATTAGCGTTTGGCAAAAAGGAAGGCCGCTCATTGATAGACTCCCTGTTGCAGGAGATAAAAACAGCGAAGCACGATACAGATAAGGTAAAGATGCTGAACAAAGTGTCATTTAATTACCGGATGATCAACGGGGATAGTACCGTACTCTACGGTAAACAGGCATTGAACCTCGCGCAGGAAGCAGGTTTTAAAAGCGGTATTGCAATGGCTTATAAGTGCATTGGTACTGGCTACATTGTTAAAGATGATCCAGATAAAGCTCTTGAATTCAAGATAAAGAGCCTGGAGATATACGAGGAACTAAAGAATGATTATTTTATTTCCCGGGGTTTTGGCGAGGTAGGGGCAGTTTACTACCAACAGAAAAGCTATGCCAAAGCGTTGGATTATATGGGAAAGGCTGTAGAGCAAGCCAGCCGGAACGGCGATAAAATTGCGGTTGCCGACAATAGTTACAACATGGGCTGTATCTACCAGCTACTGGGCAACTACGAAAAGGCATTGGAGCGAGAACTTCTTGCATTTAAAATGTACGGCGAAATACATATCAACATTAACGAGGCCAGGGTGCTTACGGGCATCGGCAATGCCTACCTTGGGCAAAAGAAATATGATAGCGCGCTAAGTAATTTCTTGCGGTCGCTGGAAATATGCAAGGCAGCTAACAACGAATATGATTATGCCAATAATATAGGCAACATAGGCACAGCCTACTACAGTATGGCGGCCGATAGCCCCTTACAAACTAAGGCAGGCTATAACGCTACCGGCAAGGCAGCGAACCTTAAAAAAGCTATTTTTTACCTGGATAGCGCAGTAGTGATGTACCGGAAAAATGGCGACAAAGATGCGCTGATGGAGTTTTCGCTGACACTGTCGAAAGCTTTATCAGAAGCTGGCAGATATAAAGATGCGCTGGATATATTTAGAGAATATAGCAATGTTAAAGACTCTGTTTTTTCCAATGACAAGCGGCTTGGCTTTGCTGCCCAGGAAACGAAAAGAGAAACAGGCCTGAAAGAAAAGCAGATACAGATCAATGTACTTGCTATGCAGGAAAAGCGGAATGAGCGTATCATATTTATTATTGGCCTGGCACTGCTTGGGCTTACCGTAGCTGTTGTGTACTCCTACTTCAAGGCCCAGAAAAGAACTAACGCGATACAGCGTGAAACCCTGCGGCAGAAAGAAATACTGATGAAGGAAGTGCACCACCGGGTAAAAAACAATTTGCAGGTTGTGGGTACTCTACTTGATCTTCAGCTGAATACTGTTAGCGATGAAATAGCCCGGCAAGCCATTAAGGAAAGTGGATCGCGACTGAAGGCCATGTCGCTGATACACCAGCAGCTTTACCAACAGGATAACATTACTCAGATAGAATGCTCCAATTTTGCAAATTATCTTCATGCTCAGCTAAATGCCATATTTAATAAAAAGGGTATGGAAATAACGTGGAACAATAAAATACCGCCTACTATACTGGACATTGATACCGCCGTGCCGTTAGGACTAATCATTAACGAACTCATTACCAATTCTTACAAATATGCATTCAGCGGCTCAACCGGTTCAATTGATGTTTGGCTGAAACAGGAAATTGATGGTTACAAATTTTTTTATAGAGATAGTGGCCCGGGCTTACCTACAGGTGTTACTACTGCCAATTTGAAAAGCCTTGGGATGTTGATTATTAAAAGCCTGAGCAAGCAGATAGGAGGGGCTTTCACCTACTTGCCGGAAGAGAGGACTTTTGTAGTCGCATTCAAAGATTCCGCAGGTATGAAAGTAAACGCATGATAGCTACGATGAGAAAGAAGATCACATTTACCCGATGGCTAAGCCTCTTTGTTTTGATAGGACTGTTGGCATTGCCCAATAAGTCGTTTTCGCAGCGCGGGCAGCATGTGATAGATTCCATGATAGCGGAAATTCCTAAGCATATGGATAGCTCGCTTTCAAAGTTATTTCATGATATATCGCAGAATTACATGAGCCGTAATTCCGATAGTGGAATTGAATATGGGTTCAAAGCGCTTTCAGTGGCAGAAAAGGCGGGTTGGGAAAAAGGCAAGGCTGATGCGTATGGTGTATTGGGGATGCACTATCATGAAAAAGCTGATTTTCCCGCTTCGCTGAGTTATGTATTCAAAGCCCTGAAAATATATGAAGAGCAGAAAAACACCGATGGCATTAATGTTTGCACTTTGTTCATAGGTGATATTTACTTTAATACACTGAACCTGGAGAAAGCGCTGAGCTATTTCAATGTTGCGCTAAAAAGGGCAGAAGCATGTAACGACCCTAAATTGAGATCCTCATGCCTAACACGTATCGCCCTGATATTTAAGGCCAAAAAAGAAGATTCTGTTGCACAAGTGTATTTTGACCGCGCCATCCAGGTAGCGAAGGAATACCACTTGCAGAGCGAGGAGAATGCCGCGCTGGCTAATATGGCTATGCTATTTTCGGAGATGAAGAAGTATGGTGCAGCCCTTGAAATACACCATAAGCTGCTTAACTATTACACTTACGGCTCTACCAACTGGGTGGTGGTATACGGGTCCATAGGCCAGGCGTATCTTGAAGTAGCAAAAGACTCAGTTTATGTTAACCATGGCGACCGTCTGATACCGGTGACAAGGGTTGCAAAAGCAGATAGTGCGATCCGTTACCTGCTTAGGGGTGTGGAAGGATCTATTGCCACAGGTCAGCTTAACAATGCGTATGAATTCAGCAAATCGCTTTCCGAAGCTTATGAATTAAGAGGTGGCCACCAGGAGGCACTGGCCCGCTACAAAACCTACATACTGCTTAGAGACTCTGCCTTGTCAAATGACAAGCGGCTTGGTTTTGCTGCCCAGGAAACGAAAAGAGAAACTGATTTGAAGGAAAAGCAGGTGCAGATAAATAAACTGGCATTGTCAGAGAAAAGAAATGAACGCATCATATTCATTATCGGGCTTGCCTTACTTGCGCTCACAGTTATAGTGATATACTCCTATTTTAGTGCTCAGAAAAAAACCAACAGGCTGCAGCGTGAAACCCTGCGGCAGAAAGAAATACTGATGAAGGAAGTACACCACCGGGTAAAAAACAATTTGCAGGTTGTGGGTACTCTACTTGATCTTCAGCTGAATACTGTTAGCGATGAAATAGCCCGGCAAGCCATTAAAGAAAGTGCATCCCGGCTGAAGGCTATGTCGCTGATACACCAGCAACTGTACCAACAGGAAGACATCACCCAGATAGAATGTGCCAATTTTGCTACCTACCTGCATACGCAGCTGAATGCAATTTTCAACAAGGGGGGCGTAGAAATAACTTGGAACAATAAAATGCCACTCACAATGCTGGACATTGATACCGCTGTGCCGTTGGGACTTATCATCAACGAACTCATTACCAATTCGTATAAATATGCTTTCAATAGCGCTACTGGTTCTATTGATATTTCGCTGATACAGGAACCCGGGGGCTACAAATTATTT
>CANFKC010000033.1 GCA_947447265.1 Chitinophagaceae bacterium | reverse complement strand
TAAACTCCGGCTTGCCGGTTGTTGAGGCAAGCCTTTCTTTTAATTGAACATCTGTAAGATGATTTACCAACTGTAAGGTTCGCATAGCTCCCTATTTGAACCAAAGATAGTAAATTATTATTTTAATAATTTTGATGGCGGTTTATTATCATAAGAAGTTAAAGCGCGTCCAATATGCCTTTAAGGGCTGTTGGGGTCATTTCTGTTAGGGGCATTTCGTATACCTTCCCTGTTAGAGGAGTTGCTGCCAGCACGCCGGCATAGAAACGGTTATCTAAATTTGTTATAACTATGAAATGCACCGGCATATCGGGCACATGATCTTCTCCTATAATGCCATTACTTATGTTGCGCATTGTCCAGGCACTGTTGTAGTTGTCGAAGCTTGCATATGCAAGAATTTGTGCAGATACAGGTTTGCCATTAACTTTGGGAATAACCGTAAATGATTGGTAGTTAGGGCTGGTGAAAAATTGATCTGCATTTACAAAGTGCATAGAGTCTCCAAATATGGAAATCGTATCGCCATGATAAAGAATTTCTCCTTTGGAACTATCTACATTTAAAGCCCAATTTACATTGTCTGTTGCAGTTGGGTTACCTGGGGAAAAGAATAAACCCATTCCGGCCAACGGCGTACTCTTTTGAGGGAAATTGATTGTGTAATTTTTACCGGCGGCCATAAAAAGTTCGGTGTTGCCCTGACTAGCTTTTATATAGCTTTCTCCGCCGGAGATTAGTGGTTGTCCATTACTTATAGGTAGTACGCCGGATAGTATCATGTCAGATTTACTCAGGTATTCTGTTGTTTGAATGGAGACGTTACCCGTAACAGTGCCTCCGGTTGCTGTTCTGAAACTATTTGGCGGAAACACATAACGTACACCTGAATTACCATAGAAGGAACCGCCAGCCGCAGCATCAATAATGGTAATTTTAGATTTTGGGGCAATGTCAGAAAATACGGTTGCCAATGAGCTATATGTGCCGGAGACACTTTCTTTTGGTTTAGTACAAGATGCTGCTGAAAACAACGCAATACTAAACGAGGCGATGAGTACTTTTTTCATAATTTTTAGTTTTGGTTAGGTAATTAATTTCAGTTTGTAGCATACAACATCTATGCCAAACTGTTATTTTTTTGCAAAAAAAATAATGCGATTAAACTTTCTGAAGTTGGCCAACTAATTGTTAGTTAAAATAAACAATTTGTCCTGATGTCTTTCGGTTAAAATAATATTCAGAAGATTTTTTTCGGTGGCTATGAACTGTAATCATTACGCATTTATAAAAGTCTGAGGGCGAAATACTCAAAGTGAAATTGCCTTGCAGACGCGAGTACCCCCGTGTTAAGCATTTTGCAGCTAACGAGGTGTTTTAAAACTGTTCAATATACAATAGGTTAATACTTTAATGAATATATTTTAGGTAAGATAAAATAAAAATCGGATAAGATAAACGACGAATGTTTCAATTATTCCCCTACATTTGCGCCCATGTTTTCACCAATAACCAACGAGCAGTTAATTGAGATAGCCAATGAGTTTGGCTCGCCGGTATACATATACGATACGGCAAAAATTACAGAACAGTATAACAAGCTTACAGAAGCTTTTAAGCAGCACCCTACAAAGTTCTATTATGCTTGTAAGGCGCTAACCAATGTAAACATTCTTAAACATTTGCGCAGCCTGGGTGCGTTACTGGATTGTGTGAGCATCAACGAAGTGAAGCTGGGCTTGCTTGCCGGCTATACGCCGGAACAGATACTCTTCACGCCCAACTGTGTTGACTTTAATGAGATAGTTGATGCCACCCAATTAGGGGTGCGCATTAACCTTGATAATATTTCTATACTGGAACAGTTTGGCAATCGTTTCGGCGGTAGTTATCCTGTATGTATCCGCATTAATCCGCACATAGTTGCCGGTGGTAACTATAAAATATCAACTGGTCATATTGATAGTAAGTTTGGCATTTCTATACACCAGCTGAGGCACATTGAGCGTGTTGTTAAAACAACAGGTCTGCACGTTCAGGGCTTGCATATGCATACCGGCAGCGAGATAAAAGATATTGAAGTGTTTTTGCAGGGGCTAGAGGTGATGTTTGACATCGCAATGCGTTTTCCGGGTATCGATTTTATTGATCTCGGCAGTGGCTTTAAGGTGGCTTATAAAGAAGATGAGAAAGACACTGATGTAAATAAGCTGGGTGCAAAAGTGGCTGCGGCAGTAGCGCAGTTTGAAGCAGAGAATGAGCGTAAGCTGGAAATATGGTTTGAGCCGGGTAAGTACCTGGTGAGTGAATGCGGCTATTTTGTTGTGAAGGCGAATGTTATTAAACAAACTACAGCCACTGTGTTCGTAGGGGTTAATTCCGGGTTTAATCACCTGATAAGGCCTATGTTTTATGAAGCCTACCACCGTATTACCAACATCAGCAACCCGGCAGGTGCTCAACGCATATATACTGTGGTTGGTAACATCTGCGAAACGGATACTTTTGCATGGGATAGAGTACTGAACGAAGTGCGCGAAGGGGACTACCTGGTATTTCACAATGCAGGCGCTTATGGTTTTGAAATGAGCAGCAATTTCAATAGCCGCCTGAAACCAGCCGAGGTAATGATTAAAGATGGTAAGCACACATTGATACGCAGGGCCGATGTTTTTGAAGACCTCCTAAAGAACCAGATAATTTAATCTTAATAGCTCAATGGCTCAATGAGTGTAGTTTACAGAAATGGCAACTTTTTAGAAAGTTGCCATTTTTGGTTTAGTGTTGGTTTGGTGGTTGTATGTCATTTTCATTGCGACGGGCTTTATACAGATATAATGAGAGAGAGGCGATGCTATGGACGCTTGGATCATGTAGGCTATGCTTTTATACAGGGCAACCGCAAGGGATTGCCCCTACGATTACGATTTATAGAATTTATCTGCGATCCAATTTGCTGGGTTATTTATGATGTATGCTGAAATCGTCTTGTAGGATTCCTCATTACGAATGATATGCTCATGATAATTTCTTTGCCAGATTTTACCCAGTTGTGGATGATTGTTTGGTACTAGACTCTTGTCCTTTTGTTTAAACTCGTCAAGACAGGCAGTTACAACTAAAGATTTGTATGCTCCTACAATGTCACCGATCGTAGGGGCAATCCCTTGCGGTTGCCCTATTGTACTAGTCAATGCAATGATGCCGTGCATATGATTTGGCATTATCTGAAAAACATCTAATTCCATATTGGAAAAGTGGGCCGGTAACTTTATCCATTCATCGTAAGCAATTTGTCCCGCATCATTCAATACCATGGCTTCATTTTCAACTCTGCCGAATCGGCATTCCATTTGATGGCAGCAAATAGTTATAAAGTACAAACCACCCAGGCTGTAGTCAAATCCTTTTAAGCGAATAGAGCGACGGTGGTGAATATTGGAGTCATATTTGGATTTTGCGTCCATTTATCATTTTGTGATTTTTAGCTTGCATAATTAGGGCAACCGCAAGGGATTATTTCGTACCTCAATGAGTGAGTTGCCCCTACATTATCATTTGGTGTGAACTCACTATTAAACTAATATTTCCTGTCAATTACATAATTCACCAGTTCTTCCATGGCGTCGCGGGCGGGAGTTTGGGGGTAGGTGTGCAGGATGTTGAGGGCTTCCTGTTTGTATTGCAACATTTTTTCAGTAGCATATTTTATGCCGCCTGATTTCTGTACCTCGGCAATAACTTCGTTTACTTTATTGCGGTCGGTGCTGTTGTTTTTTACTATGTAGATGATCTTACGTTTGGTGGTGCTGTCGGCATTTTGCAGGCAGTAGATAAGCGGTAGGGTCATTTTCTTTTCCTTAATGTCGATGCCGGTCGGCTTACCAATATTGTCCTGGCCGTAATCAAAAAGGTCATCTTTTATCTGGAAAGCAATACCTACTTTTTCGCCAAACGTCCTGAATTTATTGGTGATGTCATCGTCAGCAGAGGCGCTCCATGCACCAGCCGCACATGCAGCAGAGAGCAGGGTAGCAGTCTTGGCACGGATAATTTCGAAATAGACGCTTTCGTCAATATCCAGCTTTCGGGCCTTTTCCATCTGCAGCAATTCGCCCTCGCTCATTTCTTTAACGGCACGCGATGTTATCTGCAATATCTTAAAATCGCCGTTGTCAATAGAAAGCAGGAGGCCCTTTGAAAGCAGGTAATCTCCCACCAGCACAGCAATCTTATTTTTCCAGAGGGCGTTTATTGAAAAGAAATTGCGGCGCATCATAGAATTATCTACCACATCGTCGTGCACCAGGGTTGCAGTATGCAATAGTTCAATAAGGGAGGCCGCGCGGTAAGAAACATCGTTCAGTTCCCCGGCTATTTTAGCAGAAAGAAAAACGAACATAGGGCGCATCTGCTTTCCTTTACGCTTAATAATGAATTTCATTATGCGATCCAGGATGTGGTTTGTACTCTTAACGCTGTCAGAAAATTTCTTCTCGAAAAGATCTAATTCGTGCCCTATTACCTTATTTACAAGTTCCATTCTATGAGCCGGTTACCAATAAGCCCGCTAAATTATTTTATGCGATTGCAAATTTGAATGTAAAAGTCGAACAACTAAAGCTAATTGTAAAGAAATCTTTTGCATAAATATTCTGTACACAATAAAACTGTAAAAGTGCGGTTAAATTTACATGGTTTGTTTGCATTTAGCCATTTGTAAGCTACCTTTGCGGACACATTTTGTAAATAACAAATTTGTTCTATACAAATATTCATACTATGCTCATTAAAAAGTTATTATTTTCTGCCGTTGTAGCGGTAATTGCAAGTCAATCGGTAAGTGCACAGGAGACCCCTGCTGCAACTCCGGCTGCTGGTACGCCAGCACCGGGTACTCCACAATGGTCAAGCCGTGATATGACCTACAAGGGCAAGGGCTATGATGTTCTTGATTCTACCTATTATTCTAAAAAACAGCAGAAGCAGTTTAAAAAATACATGGACCACCAGGAGGCTTTCCCTCCTAAGCCACGTAACCAATATGAAGTTGGTCTGGGTTTTGGTCTTTATAATGTTTCAGGCGATATCCCATCCCTGATGTTGTGGCAGAAGGGCGGTGCAGGTATTCATGCACATGTGCGTAAAGCATGGGGTTATGTGTTTTCAACACGTTTGCAATACATATATGGTGTTGCAAAAAATCTTGATGTGCAGCCTACTGAAAGTTATGATGCGCCTTATACCAACAATGGTTACACTCCGTTGCAATATGGCACACCAGCTAAGCCGGTAAATAAAGTTTACCGTTCTACCCGCATGGAATCATCTCAATTAAACCTTGACCTGATATTCAATGTGGCTAACATCAGCTTCCATCAGGCACGTAACCAAATGTCATTCTACGGATATTTTGGTCTTGGTGGCTTAGGTTACAAAACACGCGTAAACGCATTGGACGCAAACTATGCGGCTTATGATTTCAATGCTATCGTTCCAGATCCTAAAAAATCAAACAGCGATATCCGTAAGGCATTGCAAGGTAAAATGGATAAATCTTACGAAAGTGCTGCGGATAACATTAACGCAAGCACTATCTTAGATAAGAAGACACTGGATTTCGCACCTAGCATTGGTGCCGGTGTCCAGTTCAAATTGAACAAACAGTGGAACATCTCAGTTGAAGACAGGTACACTATGCCTGGCGACGATTATCTTGATGGTACTAAATTTGGTACGCCAATTAACGGCAACGTAATGGTGAGCCAGGGTAAAGATGGTATCAACTATTTCTCTGTTGGTCTGAACTACAACATTAAAGGCCAGAAGAAATCTGTTGAGCCATTGTACTGGATGAATCCACTGGATCATGCTTACAACGAGCTTTCTTACCCAAGGCATATGTTATTGCCTAACCCGGTATTGCCTGACGAAGATGCTGATGGTGTTACTGATCAGTTCGACAAATGTCCTAAAACTCCGGCTGGTGTTTCCGTTGATGGCCATGGTTGCCCAATGGACACCGATGGTGATGGCGTTCCTGATTACAAAGACAAGCAGTTGATCACTCCTACAGAGTGCCAGCCAGTTGATGCTGATGGTGTAGGCCATTGCCAATGCCCTGCTGATTGTATGGATAAAATGGGTTCTACCCGTCATACAGAGTGCACACACATTGTAAATGGTTCATTGAATTTTGCTGGAAAGTCAACTTTGAACAAGACTATGGAAGCACAATTATCTACTCTTGCAGGCCAGATGAGGTTGGACGCTAACTGTAAAGTAGTTATTATTGGCGGCGGCGGTGACAAGAAGAAAGAACAGCGCTCATGGGAACGTGTTAATGCATGTATCGAACACATGACTGACAAAGAAGGTATTCTGCGTGAAAGGTTCATCTTCCAATATGGTAAAGGTGATGATGAGAACACAGTTACTTTCCGTTCAGCAGAAGGCGACGAAACTGGTCCATCTGTAGTGGCTCCACCACATCCAAATCTTAAATAATCATTTTTGAGTACAAATATTGAAAGCCCCTGTGTAAATCGCAGGGGCTTTTTCGTGGCTGTTATGTTCAGTGGTTGCATGCGAAATTTTTATCGGCGCGCAAAGGCGCAAAGCCGCGATTCAGATCTCATTTAAGATTTAAGAGGCGCAACTAAAACGCTGAAAAGTGATTAATTTAATTGTATTACGGTCGCGGCGTTGGCATTACTTTATAGAGCTCACATTTTTCGTTCCGCTGCAGCCCGAAGGGCTTAACTTTGAATAGCCGGGAGTGGAACTCCTGGAAAATAAAGTGTTAACACAAAGCCCGAAGGGCTTCAACAATCGCATAATTAATTGCTATGGTGAGATTGCTTCGGCGAATGGCCTCGCAAAGACCGGTTATAGATTTCCCATTTGTGGCTGAATATCGCAAAAAAATACACGGATGAATGACCATCCGTGTATTTTGTGTAACTCGTTAAGTATTTATTGAGGTATTTTAAAGAAGCAATCAGAGTGAATCGGAATAGTCAGCGTAATCAGCGGTTTAGATAACCACATTGATCATTTTCCCCTTCACATAGATGAACTTTTTTGGTGCATTGCCTTCCAGCCACTTCTGAATGATTTCGTTGGCAATAACCGCAGCTTCAATGTCGGCAGGTGCAGCATCTAATGCGAACTCCATTTCCACCCTTGGTTTGCCGTTAACGGCTACCGGGTAGTTCTTGGTATTCTCGGTAACATACTTCTCTTCAAATTGCGGGAAAATTGCTGTTACCACGCTATCTCGTTGCAAACCGTTCTTGCCGAGTTTATGCCACAGTTCTTCAGCCAGGTGCGGTGCAAAAGGACAGATAAGCACTACCAGAGGCTCCAGTATCGCGCGTTTATGGCAGTTAAGCGTTGTTAATTCATTAACCGTTATCATGAACTGGCTGATAGAAGTATTGAACGAGAAACGCTCCATATCTTCTGTTATTTTCTTGATGGTTTTGTGCAACACTTTCAGTTCGGCATCAGTAGGTGCGTCATCCGTGACTATCCAACCAGTTTGCTCATCAGCATAAAGGCGCCAAAGTTTTTTCAAGAAGCGGTGCACCCCTTCAATACCCTTGGTATCCCAAGGCTTACTCATTTCTATCGGCCCCAGGAACATTTCGTACATCCTGAAAGTATCTGCGCCATACTGGGTTACAATGTCATCTGGGTTAACAACATTGTACTTCGATTTGGACATTTTTTCTACTTCCAATTTGCACTGGATGTATTGTTCTCCATTTTCTGTCGTTCCGTCCCAATCTACTTTTGTTTTTAGTATAGCCGAAATATCATTTTCATCGAAAGACATATCCGAAAGTTGACTTCTTTGGAATTTAAGATACTCCCCAAATTTATCATAGGTCAACCTATCTTTTGTATCGACAAACAAATGACCATAATTAATCCTTTTGTGAATCTTAACTTTCACTGTGTAGGTTTTATTATTACGTACAAAGCTGTCGCCTGGTTTTCTTTCGTTTCCTAACGACGAATAAAAGTTCTTCTGCACAGGATCTTCACTAGCTTCTGATGCGATTACCTCGTTGATAAAATAGCTCTGCCCCTGAATCATCCCCTGGTTCAGCAGCTTCTTAAATGGCTCGTCAAAACTGATATGACCTAAGTCACATAAAGCCTTTGTCCACATGCGGGAGTAGAGCAGATGGCCTACAGCATGTTCTGTACCACCAACGTACAGGTCAACCTGCTTCCAGTAATCGGTTGCATTGCGGCTGGCAAATTCATTTTGGTTGTGCGGGTCCATGTAGCGCAGAAAATACCAGCTACTTCCAGCATAACCGGGCATGGTGTTAGTCTCGCGGTTGTCAGCAACCCAAGTATCAATATTAGCCAGTGGCCCCTGGCCTTCCGGACCGGGGCTGTAGGTTTTTACCATCGGTAATTCTACAGGCAGTTTATTCAAAGCGGGGTTGCTCGCAACCGGCTCTTCATCTGTGCCATAAGGCACGTCGTCAATATAGACTATCGGGAACGGTTCGCCCCAGTAGCGTTGACGGCTAAAGCCGGCGTCGCGTAAGCGGTAATTTACTTTCCTGCTGCCTTGGTCTAGTTTTTCTAACGTATCAATCACGGTATTGGCTGCATCTGCAATGCTCATTCCACTAATGAAGCCGCTATTTTCTATAGTACCGGTTTTATCAGCATACGCATCTTCGCCAGTATACTTATCGCCAAAAATATTGGTGATTGGTATGTTGAAATGTTTCGCAAAACGATGGTCGCGTTCGTCACCGGAAGGGACCCCCATAATGGCGCCCGTGCCATAGCCAGCCAGCACATATTCCGATATCCAGATGGGGATAAGGTTGTTATTAAGTGGATGAATAGCATACGCACCCGTAAAGCAACCGGTAACCGATTTTACATCAGCCTGCCTTTCCCGTTCACTACGGCCTTTTACATATTGCACATAGCTCTCAATGGCAGATTTTTGTTCAGGAGTAGTTATTTTTTCAACCAGCTCATGCTCAGGTGCAACCACCATAAAGTCAACACCGAATATGGTGTCGGGACGAGTGGTGAAAACGGAGACCATTACAGCCTCCCCCCGGCCCCCTCCCATAGAGGGGGAGGTGTTATGTTGCGTGCTTTGCGCACCCCCTGCTGAAGGTGATTTGAAGTGTTTTTTTATTTCGTTTAGAACAGAATCAATTGACGCTATAACCTGATCGTTAGTGAACCTTATTACTCTAAAACCAAGTTCTTCAATTCGCGCAGTGCGTTCAGCATCTTGTTCCTGTCGTTTATCGTGAATTTTACCATCTACTTCTACAATTAGTTGTTCGCTTAAACAAATGAAATCAGCGATAAACTGATCGAATATATGCTGTCTTCTAAATTTAACACCAAGAGCATTGCCCCTTAGATTCGCCCAGAGTATCTTTTCTGCTTCAGTTTCGTTATCTTTTAATTCCTGCTGCCTTTCTTTCAGCAGCTTATACAACTGAGGGTTGGTTGTTTCCCACGGAGAATTGGTATTGTTATCTTGCCCAACATGGGCTTGCGAATCACCTCCCCCTCTATGGGAGGGGGTTGGGGGGAGGCTAAATTGCACGATTGCCCCAGTACTTTTTCCAATCCAGTTGCGCTGCATTTCTTTCATAGGTTCGCTCCAGTCCAGGTTATCGAGGCTGTCCAGGAGGCGGTCGGCATATTCAGTTATGCGCAGGAACCACTGGCGCATATTCTTGCGCTCTACAGGGTGTCCACCTCGCTCTGATACGCCGTTGACTACTTCATCATTGGCAAGTACGGTTCCCAATGCTTCACACCACCATACCTGGGCATAACCCTGGTAGGCAAGGCGGTACTGCATGAGCACACTACGCTTCTCTTTTTCATTATAACCCGCCCAGGTGGCAGCGTCAAATTGCACACTTTCGTCGCCCGGGCAAGCATAGGTGGTATTCCCTTCTTTCTCGAAAATGGAAACCAGTTCTGCAATTGGCTGAGCTTTGCCGGCACTATTGTTATACCAGCTATGAAACAGTTGCAGGAAGATCCACTGCGTCCATTTGTAATAGTCGGGCTTGCTGGTGCCTACTTCGCGGTCCCAGTCAAAACTGAAGCCAATATTGTTTAGCTGTTCTTTATACCGGGCTGTGTTTTTCTTAGTGGTATCGGCTGGGTGTTGTCCAGTTTCAATAGCATATTGCTCGGCAGGCAATCCGAACTCATCGAACCCCATTGGGTGCAACACATTGTAACCGCACAGCCTTTTATAGCGTGCATAAATATCGGAAGCTATATAGCCGAGTGGGTGACCAACGTGCAGGCCCGCCCCGCTTGGGTAAGGGAACATATCGAGCACATAGTACTTTGGCTTCGGTGCCGCCCCATCCTTAGGGTTCTCTACCTTGTAAACCTTATTTTCATTCCAATATGCTTTGGAGCGTTTTTCAATTTCCGAAAAATTGTATTCCATGTAAAAAGTAAAAAATTAAAAGTAAAAAGTAAAAATGTCCGGTGAGTGAAGGTCGCCATCCGGAATCTGGACGTAAGATATAAAAGTGTTGCTCTTTTAAGAGCATGTTGATTCTTTACTCCTCCTCTCCATCAAGCCCCTGAAATAGCTCAGAAAGATCAAGCGAAAAGCCGGGTAAGACTGATGAAGTGACTATATCGCTGGTAGATAGCATACGGGAAGATTGGAATTTACCATCAGTCAATACATATAAAGTGACAGACTGTATCTGAGGGCTTACTATCCAATATTCCTGAACGCCCGCTACTTCATATGCTTCATATTTGTTTTTGAGTTCCTTGTTGTTATTGCCCGGGCTTAGCACCTCAACAACAATATCGGGAGCACCAATGCAGCCGCGTTTGTCTATTTTTTCAAGGTCGCATATCACACATACATCCGGTTGAAGTACGGTGAATATGCTCTTGTCTTCCACTCCCTTTTTAGGTAACCTTACATCGAAGGGAGCTACATACACCTTGCATTTTTTACCATGCAGGTGGTTCTTTAACGATGTTGCAATGTCTAATACAATATCCTGGTGATAGCTGCTGGGTGCAGGGCTCATTTTGTAAACTTTCCCGTTAATCAACTCAACACGCTCTTCAAAGTGCCAGCTATAATAGTCGGCATACGAATAGTTTTTGTTCAGATCAATATCAGAGAAAAGCATTTTAAAAATATTTCATCAAAAATACGAAAAAACATGCTACATGCCGGTCGGAAAAGATAGTATGCGGATAGCAGCTACTAGAACTCCAGCACCAATCCGTCATAGGCCATCTTAACATTCGGCGGCAGTGTTTTTTCTATAATGGCATGGTTGCCCAGCTGGTGGCTGATGTGTGTAAGGTAGGTAGTGGTTACATCAACATGCTGCGCTATATTGAGGGCCTCGCTCAGCGTAAAATGAGACGGGTGCTGTTCGTGCCTGAGTGCATTCAGCGTTATAGCCTTGCAGCCATTTACTTTTGCCAGCTCTTCCGGGGCAATGTAATTGGCATCTGTTATGTAAGTAAAATCGCCTATGCGGAAGCCCAGCACCTCCAGTTTAAGGTGCAAGAGTTTAATCGGGGTAATAACCAGTCCGTTGATGCTGAACGGGTCACTGGCGTTTATGGTATTCAGTTCTACCTGCGGTATACCGGGATAGGTAAGGTTATTAAAAACATAGGCATATTCCCGCCGCAAAGCCTCCTGCGTTTCAAGGGTGGCATAAACCTGCATTGCCTTCTGGTCAAAGAAGTTGTAGGCGCGCACATCATCCAGACCGGCAATATGGTCTTTATGGCCATGAGTAAACACAATAGCATCCAGTTTACGCACATTAGCGCGCAACATCTGCTGACGGAAATCGGGTCCGCTGTCTATAACTATGCTGGCTTCAGGTGTTTCCACCCAAATAGCGCATCTGAGCCTGTTATCCCTCGGGTCGGTCGATTTACACACGCTGCAATCGCAGCCAATAAAGGGTACGCCTTGTGAGGTGCCGGTTCCTAAAAATGTTACTTTCACGGCTAAAGGTCTATTTGGGTTTGAACAGTAGCTTCCTTACCAAAGTCTGGCTGGCCCTTCATCTGGCGGTACCATTTCAGCATTTCGCCGCTCAGTTCATCTTCGTTAATGGTGAGGTTCTGCAGTATTTCTACAAGGGCGTTAATGCGGCCTTCCACATTGAAGAACTTATTGATAACCACTACGCGCTTTTCTTCAAGCACACAATATCCACTGTTAAAGTGACCCTTTTCAAAACGCAGTATGTACCTGGCTTCTTCAAAAAGTTCTTCCAGTTTTTTCAGCGTAGCCGGTGTGTATTTAAAACTCATTTTTTTATTATTTCAACATCTAAAATTAGCGAATTTTACCCACTTTCAGGTTAACTAAGTGATAAGGCCATACGATAGTGGGTAACGTGGGGGTAATTTGCAAAGTGAGGCCTTTTTACAAGGTGGACTTATGTGGTTAAGGGAAGTTGTTTTCAGTGTGGGGTTACTTTATCCCCTATATTTGTAAAGAATTTTCTGCCATGATAAGTATAAAAAAGTATTTGAAACCCATAATGCTATCGCTGGTTGTGCTTGCCGGTTTACAATCTACGGTATTCGCCCAAAAAGATTTCGATATGTATGAAAACCGCACTTTCTATGGCGGGCTTATACTTGGCGCTAATTTCACCCAGATAGACGGTGATAATTTTGCCGGCTACCGCAGGGTTGGCATTAATACCGGTGGGGTAGTGTATATAAAACTTGACGAGCACCTGGCAGGCAGCATGGAAGTGCTGCTATCGCAAAAGGGCAGCCGTGCTACTTATGCGCAGGTAACTGCTGCGGGCCAGTACATCACCAAGTATGGGGTTGACCTGACGTATGGCGAGATACCGGTTATGATCAATTATTTCGATTCCCGTAAGAGCCATTTCGGCGGCGGGTTTTCTTATTCGCAACTCGCTGCTTCCAATGAGTATATGAATGCCAACTATACGATTCCTAAGCTTTCTGATTATCCGTTTAAAAAGAAAGATATCAATTTGTTGCTGAGTGGTAGCCTGCACATGTATAAGGGGCTATTCCTTAATCTACGTTTCCAGTATTCTATTTTGTCTATTCGTGATAATGTGCCAGGCATCACCCGCGGTGCGCAGTTCAATAATTTGTGGACACTGCGCTTTATGTACCTGTTTGTTTAAGTAGATAAGAAAATGGCCAACTTCCCTGTAAAACTGCCGCTGCGATTAGATTGGAGCGAGATGGACCTTTTCGGGCACATCAATAACGTTTCTTACTTTAAATATGTGCAGGCAGCCCGTGTGAATTATTGGGAAGTGATGGGGTATGCAGCCACGTTTGAAGCCACTAAAGTGGGGCCGATATTGCTTTCAACGCAATGCCAGTTTATACAACCACTTTTCTATCCAGGCAATATCACAGTGGAATCTAGCGTGGAATTTATTAAGAACACCAGCTTCGGGATACACCATCGCATACTAAACGATAAGAACGAAGTTGTTGCTGAAGCGCATGATGTGATAGTTAACTTTGATTTCAATAAACAAGAGAAAGTTGCGTTGTCGGCGGTGTTTAAAATAGTCATTGAGAAATTGGAACAAAGAACATTCTGACTTTATCCCAAAGCACTTATCTTCCTTGTCAGCAATTGTTGTTCTTTTTTAGAACTGGTCATTTCTATTGCTGTTTCGTAGCTGGCTTTTGCTTGTTGCGGTGCAATATCAGCATACACATCGCCAAGCAGGCAATGGAATAAGTAGCTTTTCTCCCATTCACTTTTGTGTGTAGATGCTTCAATTTCCTGTAGTGCTGCTGTTGCGCCTTCTGCTTTTAGTACTGCCGTAAGCCTGTGCATCATTACTACCGGGTTAGGGTTAATGGTTGCCAGTATGTTGTAGTAGTTAAGAATATTTCTCCAGTTAGTCCGGGCAAAAGTTGGTGCCGTGCAGTGCTCATAAGCAATAGCGGCCTCCAGATGGTAAGAACTTATTTTATTTCCGGAAGCAGCCTTGTTAAGGTAGTCGTTGCCTGCGCTTACCAGGGTTTTATCCCACTGGCTGCGGTCCTGGTCTGCGAGTAAAATGATATCGCCACTTTTCGTAAGGCGGCTCTTTAAACGTGCTGCATGAAAGCACATCAGCGCCATAGCGGCATTCACTTCTGGCAATTGGGTGTGCACATTATCCGCTAAAAGCCTGCATAGATAGATGGCCTGGTCAATAAGGTCTTTGCGCACTACCTCGTTACTGTGAGTCGCATAATACCCTTCATTAAAAATGAGGTATATGGTATGTAATACCGCTTCAATGCTCGCGCCCAGCTTATTGTTACCGGGAAATTCGGGTTTTATTTTTTTATCGCGAAAGAAATTTTTTGTGCGGTAGAGCCTTTTCGATACGGTGTCTTCTGATGTGAGAAAGGCGTGGGCAATTTCAGCTGTAGAAAATCCACAGAGCGTTTTTAGTATAAGCGTTATCTGGTTCTCTACCGATAGTTCGGGGTGGCAGCAGGCAAACATCATGCGCAGCAGGTCGTCTTCAATTTCATCTTCACGCCACAGTTTATCCAGTGCCAGGTTCAAGGTATATTCTGATTTCAGGAGTATCCTTTCCGGGTCGCTGAAGTCAATCTGTTTTGAAAATTTATTCTTACGCAACACATCAATCGCTTTATTCTTCGCCACCCTGAACAACCAACCTGACGGGTTATCCGGTACACCTTTCAGTGTCCATACCTGCATTGCGCTAATAAATGTTTCCTGCACTACGTCTTCCGAAAGATCGAGGTTTTCGGTGCCAAATATTTTTGTCAATACGGCCACTATCCTTCCTGCTTCGTGCCTGAAAAGATGTTCGCTGAGTTGGTTAATATCGAAGTTGCCGCTCAATTAATTTCCGGTGTTGAAAAAAGTACCCCAAAGCAATTGCTATGGGGTACTTAAAGGTAAACATTTGGTATTATATGGGGTCGGAATGTCCCTTTTACATTTTTATCTCTCCTATTTCGCGCACTTCCACCATGCCATCGAAATCGAGTATGGGGCAACCCTTTGATATTTCAACAGCTTCATCAAAATCATTTGCCTTGCAAATGAGGTAGCCGCCAACAATTTCTTTGCCTTCTATAAACGGGCCGTCGGTAACAATTTTGCTTTTACCACTTACCTGTTTGCCCGCTTGCTTCAGCGGTTGAGCGCCAACAAGCTTGCCCTGCTCTGTAAGGGAGCCCATCCACTGCATCCAGTTTTGCATGTGTTCCTGCCATTCCTCGGGTGAGTGCATTTCAGCTTTGCGGGCCATTTCTCCACCTCGGAAAATTAATAGATATTCAGCCATTGCTTTCTGTTTTATAGTTGTTGTGATTGGGTATTAGTACTTCATGGCTTCCTTAGTGTGATATTTTTTCAGGAAAGCCAACTGGCCTATGTCAAAGCTTTCATGCTGTGCAAGAAATGCAATGGTGCCGCCCATGGTAAAGTCGCCGCTTGGGCTTTTGAGCGGAGAGTCAGCAGCAAGTTGTTCCTCGCTAACTGTGGCCATTGCAGCTCTCAATAGTTCCGAAACCTTGATCCAGTCTTTTCTTACTTCGTCCAGTGAAGGGTATTTGTCCTCGGTATTGTAGGGTCTGAAGTTTTCGAACATGCCCTGGTAAGGGTTTTGCACGGGTTTGCCAAGAAACATAAGGGTGTTATACCGGGCCCAAACGTTGAGCGTGGCAATCCAGATTAGCGGATTATTATGGCCGCTGATTCTTTCCTGTGCCTGTGCATCTGTTACGCCCTCAAGGGCATTCAGGAATAGACGCTCGTTAAGGTTCAAGATCAGTTCGGAATGGTAGATCGACTTCTTCATTTTTATAGTTTTTTATGTGATGAACAAGGTAATGACGGATGAACTTTTGCGATTTGGACAAAAAGGAAAAATAAAAAACGGGGACACATTTTAGTGCGTCCCCGTTACTAGGTTATTTAAAAGAATTACTTAGTTCTGTAAAATCAGCTTTTCGCTAAAGTTGATCGTTTCAGACTGTATCTTAACAATGTAAAGACCGTTGCTCAGTGAGCTTAGGTTTACTACTGAAGAACCGCCGGCATTATCAATATTGATAGAAGAGTTGAATACAGTTTGGCCAAGCAGGTTAGTAACAATTACATCCGCTTTTCCTGCTGCAAGGTCACCCCATGAAATATTCAGGGTGCCATAGCTTGGGTTTGGCGCAATGCTGAATTGAGTTGTTGTAACACAGCCTACGCTCACGCCTATTGGCTTAATGGTTTTAGAAGTATTAAATTGTTTAAAGTTCGCACCAGTCTGAGAAACATGTGATGCAGAAAGGGTAATAGTAGCATATACCGTAGTTGCAAAGCCCATTGCTTCAGGATAAACAACATAAGAGCCATAAGCGATGCCTGTGAATGAATAAGCACCGGTAGCATCAGTATAAGTTTGTGTCAAAACGCCGCTTGCAGTATTCTGAAGCAACACCAGCATATTTGCAGCAGGTACATCTGTAGCTGTGTTCTTGCCGGCACCAGATGAGATAAGTCCTCCAATGAAACCAGGACCAGCGGCTACTGTACCGTAAGACATAGTGATATTTTGTGTGCTGATGCCTGTTGTATGGGTAATGTTAGCAGCGCCACTCCAGTGTGGGCTAGATGCGCCATAAGTTGGCACATATCCGCTTGCACCAACCATTGAGCTTGTTACGTCAAGCGACTGTGCTTTTACCAGGTAAGTTGCTGCGCCCATGCCATTAAATTCGAAGTATGGGTTAAGGCTATCCACGCAGGTGATCTGTGAGTCAATAGCGGTGAGCGTTCCTGCGCCTGCGTTGTAATCGATAAGCCAAACTTTAAGGCTGGTGGTATCAGGTGCAGCTGAGCTGTACGCGATATGGCCACTTACCCTGTTTATAGTTATTGTAGCGCCTGCTGTAGCTGCGCTCGCGCTGCTGGTTGAGCAGGTAACAACGCAACGGTACATGGTGGTTACTGAAGGCTCAGCTAAAGTATAGGTAAGCGCTGTAGCACCTGAAATAGATGTCCAGGTAGCACCGCCATCAGTTGACTTTTCCCACTGGTAAGTGATGCCTGCACCAGATGAAGCGCCTGCGTCAGTCAATGTAATGTAATGATAAGCGCAAGCGCCAGATGTTGTTGCGCTTGCAGTACCCGCTGTTGGTGTGCCGGAGCAGCTTGAAGAACTACCAGAACCAACGGAAATGGTATAATCACGGGCATCTCCGAACATATAACCTGAACCCATACATGGGTTTATAGAAGGATAATAAATGGAACCTGCATATTCTGAAGCAAGGCGTACCCTGAAACTTCCTGTTGCAGCGCTACTTGGTACAGTAAACGAAATACTCGCACTGTAACCCCAGCTGTTGGCGCCACCAATTGATTCTGATGATGCAAACGTATTATCGTTGTCATAGTCAATCCACATCTGTGAGTTCTTCGGATTAGGATAGGAAGCAGACAAACTGGCAACATAGGTGCTACCTGGAGTCAGGGTGCAAGTCATCCCTGAAAGTGCATGACGATCTTCATAGCCTGAGCCGGTGCAGCCTAATGAGTCAATTAGTGTTGTTCCTGATGCTCCGGATATCCGCACCATGCTAATTGCACCATAAGTGCAACCGCCTGAAGGATTAGAGCATGAAGGTGTGCAATACTGAGCACTGGCAGCTGATGCAAATGCAGTTGCCAGTAATAGAGAATAAAGTTTTTTCATAAAAAAAGAAGTTTTAATGCTACCCAAGATACATCATGTTTCCAAAGATGGAAAAGATTAACCCATTTATTTTTTATACCAGAAAAATTTACTAACTGAAAATTAAAAAAGCCACCGGAAAGGTGACTTTTGGGGAATGACGCGTTTTATTTTAGCACTTTACTTTACTACTCCTTTAATATAAATAGTATACCTTTTTTCGCCTTCAGGCAGAATTGCGTTCGATTGAATGAATACTTCTTTAAAGAACGGGCCATCTTTTTTAGTATGGTATCCAACCTTTATAATGCCGGTTGCACCGGGGGCAATAGCTTCTTTTGGCCATTCGGGTGTGGTGCAGCTACAGGAAGGCTTGGCATCAATAATTGTTAGCGGCTGGCTGCCGGTATTGGTAAATATGAATTCGTGTACCGCGTCCGGACCCAGGCTCACTTCGCCAAAATCGAAAGTATCACCGTCTTTAAATTTAAACTGTGCACCCTCTGCTTTCTGTGGCGCCTGGGTAGCGGCAGGTTGCGTTTGCGCATTTGTATTGCTATAACCAGCTAACAGCAGGCAGCCAGAAAAAACTATTATCTTTTTCATGCTTTTTCATTTTTTGGGGGCCAGACAGGGGGAGAGTATAACTGACCGTTCTTAAAAATAAATGAGCAATGAAAGATCATTGCTCATTTAAAATATAATTTATGCTAACGCTAAAAATTAGTGTTTAGGAGCTGGCATAGGAGCTGGTGCTACCGGAGCCATAGTTGGTTCCTGCTTTGGCGCTTCCTGTGGTTTTGGTTTAACAGTACCACGAATGTGCAATACTACTGATTTCTCCATAGCATCAGAAGTGATGGTTACTTCTTTGCTGATAGGACCCGGGCGGTGATCAGTATTGTAAGTAACATGTATCATTGCCTTCGCTTTAGGAGCGATAGGCTCGTGAGGCCATTTTGGTACGGTGCAACCGCAAGAACCTTTCGCATCAGATATGATGATAGGCTTTTTGCCGGTATTGGTAAATTCAAAATCATACTCAGCAGTAGGGCCTTCCGGAACTTCACCATAGTCGTGGGTGTTGTCCTTATCCTTAAATTTTAAAACTCCTGCGTTAGGATCAACTGCAGGCGCCTGAGGAGCAGCCGCATTATTCGGAGCTTTTTGATCCTGTGCTTTAACAGCAACTGTAGTTAACGACAGGCAGAAAAGCGTGAAAATTACTTTCTTCATTTTTAGATTTGTTGAGTGATTAAATTGATTTTTTTGTTTGATTTTTATGCTTGACTTGTTATACGCTTAGTTCGTTTTTATCATCGATGTATTTTCAGGCACCGAAGTAGTAGGTGCTTTTTCAACCATGCCCTTAATGTTTAATACTTTAACACCTGCATTTGATGTTACTGTAATGCTCTTATTAAATGGTCCGGCTGGTTTACCCATAGTATGAAATGCTACATCAATGGTACCTGTTGCACCCGGTGCAATTGGCTCTTTTGAATAAGTTGGTACGGTGCAACCGCATGAAGCCTGTGCTTTTTGAATGATCATTGGCTCTTTGCCCTTATTTACAAATGTAAACTTGCAGGTTGCGTCGGGGCCTTCCTGTACAGTGCCAAAGTCGTGGTTAAGATCGGTGAAAGCCATATCTTCCAGCTTCAAAGTAGTTGTTGGTGCAGTTGGGGCCGCGCCATCGGTTACCGGTAAGGCAGTGCTGTTACTCAACTGCAGGGTTTCACCGGTTGTTTCAGTTTTCTTTTTCTTTTTGTCTTTCGCCTCAGCAACAGTACCTAACATAACCGTTGCAGCCAATAGGATTATTATTTTTTTCATTTTTATATTTTTTGGTGATAAATTCAAAAAGAGTAAAACAAATTTAAGACCAATTTTGATAAAATAGAAAAATATTATTGTTAAAACGTACAGAAAGCACATTCCATCGTAGTTTTGCGGCCGATGTATAAATTTTTGGTTATACAAACTGCTTTCACCGGAGATGTTGTTCTGGCCACTTCAATTGTGGAGAAGATTCATCAGTTTTACCCCGATGCGCAGATTGATTTTTTGCTGCGTAAAGGAAATGAAGGCTTGCTGCATGGCCATCCCTACATTACTAACCTGCTGGTTTGGAACAAACAGGATAAAAAGCACATTAACCTGGTAAAAATGGCGTTGAGGGTGCGGAGGGAAAAGTATACGCATATTATTAACCCTCACAGGTTCTTTACTTCGGGCTTTATTTGCTTTACTTCAGGTGCCGGGTATACTGCCGGCTACGATAAAAACCCCTTTTCTTTTTCGTTCACGAAGAAAGTACCCCATATTATTTCGCCACCGCGCAGCGAAAAATTCACTACCGAGACCGGCCGATACCAGTTGCTATTGGAAGATATTACCGATTCAATACCGGCCTTGCCTAAACTGCACCCCAGCGAAGCGGACTTTAAGTTTGTAGAACAATACAAAACAAAGCCTTTTATAGCTATTGCACCTTCTTCCGTATGGTTTACTAAGCGGTATCCTATTGACAGATGGGTGGAACTGATTGGGCTGTTGCCGGAAAAGGATACTATATATATACTGGGTGGCGTGCCCGATGCAGGAATAGGGGAGGAAATACTGGGTAAAATAAAGAGGGACAATGTTATCAACCTTTGCGGCAGCCTGAATTATTTGAAATCGGCCGCATTGATGCAGGATGCCGAAATGAACTATGCTAATGATTCCGCGCCGTTACACTTCGCTTCCGCCATGGATGCGCCGGTTACGGGTGTATTTTGTTCTACCATTACATCGTTTGGTTTTGGCCCCCAAAGCAGAGATTCAAAAATAGTGGAGGTAGACTACGACTTATATTGCAAACCCTGTGGCCTGCACGGCCGGAAAAGTTGCCCTGAGGGGCACTTTAAATGTGCGACAGATATTAAGAACGAGCAATTATTATGGTGGACTTCGAAAACGACATAAAGAAATGTGTTGCGGTATTGCAGCAGGGTGGGGTAATATTATATCCTACAGATACTGTTTGGGGTTTGGGTTGCGATGCGCTCAATGCCGCGGCCGTTGAAAAAGTATTCGAAATAAAACAACGCCCGAAGGAAAAAAGCATGATCGTTTTGCTGGCTGATGCAAAGGATATTCTTCCTTACGTTGCCGCACCTCACCCCGATATTATAGCCATTGTGGAAGCGTTTGAGCAACCGACTACGGTTATTTATGATAATGCGCTGGAGTTTCCGGAAAATGTTATTGCGGCAGATGGCAGCCTGGCTATAAGGGTAACTACTGACGCGTTTTGTAAAGCACTGATAAAAAGATACCGCAGGCCAATAGTATCTACTTCTGCCAATTTAAGCGGCATGCCTACGCCTGCAACTTTTTCAATGGTTGATGCGCAGATAGTAGCAGGGGTAGACTATGTTGTGCAGCACAGGCAGGATGATAATACCATCAAATCGCCTTCGCGCCTGATAAAAATAAATGATGAAGGAGCCGCGCAGGTATTGAGAGGTTAAACCCCGCTATTGCAGCGCCTTGTCTATTTTTTCTCCTAATTTATTGATCTCGCTGATGACCAGCGGATTGTTGATCGATTCGATAGCAGTATCTGCGGCATACGAAAGCAGGCACATGGCCATGAAGTCCTGTTCATCTTTACCCGCATAAACATTCCGCATTTCAGATATTTTTTCGTCGGCGAGTTTTACCGATTTACGGATCGCTTCTTCTTCTTCGGGCTTAATACGAAGGCGGTAACTGCGTCCTGCCAGCCAAACGTTTATAGGCATCAGATCTTCGGTCATACTTGTGGATTTGCTGCGTTTTCCGTAATTTTTTTATGCAATAATGTTCTCTGGAAAAGTACTAAAGTAAGCACGCCTACCGAAATTGCGGCATCGGCAATATTAAATACCGGCTCAAAGAAAACAAAATTCTTTCCACCAATAAATGGGATGGATTTAGGCAGATTGAAGTCGACCAACGGAAAATAGAGCATATCTACCACCTTACCCTGCAGGAATTTTCCATAACCACTGCCGAAACTGGTGAAATGCGCAACCGCCTGCTGGTTATGGTTTTTAACCATGCCGGAAAGCGATTCGTAATTGCCAGAAAAACAAGAGAATGGACTGTCGCTGAAAATAAGTCCGTAAAAAAGGCTGTCAATAAGGTTGCCCAATGCACCTGCGAGTATCAGTGAACCGCAAATAATAACCCCTTTGCTGTAGCCCTTTGTTATGAGGCGTTTCAATAAATAAAAACCAAATACTACCGCAAATAGCCTGAAGCTGGACAGGATGATTTTACCCACCACTGATTCGCTTATTTTAAGGCCATACGCCATACCTTCATTTTCAATGAAGTGCATCCGGAACCAGTTGCCCATTATCTTAACATCATCTCCGTTACAAAACGATGTCTTTACATATATTTTCAACGCCTGGTCGGCTAAAATGATCAATAATACTATGAGTATGGCGTTGCGGTACTTCAATTTATATACAATTTATGGCGAATGCGGCACGGTTGCGACCGGGAAAACCAGTTGGTCTATGCAGCTGTTTGGCGGCAAATATAGTATAAACAGTTGTAGTGTGGTGGCAAACAAATATTTGTAATTAGTTAAAATAGTAGTGATGCTGCGAAAAGGGTGTGAAAGATATAAAACTCGGCCATGTTTGTGTAACAATTGCCCCCGTTGCAGTACGACCTTTGTATTGAAATCCTCATAACCTTTAAATACAAAAGCCATGAACAAGATATTATTAATGACGACCGCAATACTTACACTTGCAGGCGCTGCAATGGCACAAAAACCAGTTTGCAAACCAACTAAGAGCCATAAGGCAGAGTGTTACACATCCCGCTATAACTATAATTTTCATATTTGCCGTGAGGCGCGTGGGTATTATGTGTGCAATGAAACCCCTAACCGTTATAATTCCACCTTCCAGTTTTTTCGATTGAACAACCAGGATGAAGATGAGGAACAATACCAGTTAACTCCACTTAATGCCCGGAAGGATGATGTGCCTCAGAACCAGATAGCACCCGAGAACCAGTCTTATAAAAATATTACACTCGCATCAAGATAATAATTCCGCCACCAATAAAGCCACTTAGCATCCATAAGGTGTTAGGTGGCTTTTTCATTTTACCTCCTTCACCACCATTTTCCGCTCATCGACATGGGTAGTTTCAATGGCGAGCCACAGATGCGGCAGGGGCAGCAATGCCATTGCTTTTTCCGGCCATTCAACAAAGCAATACACATTTGGTTTACGCGCTTGTAAAAGGCAATCTTCTATACCGGCGTTTACAGCCTCTTCAGCACTTTTCAGGCGGTACCAATCCATGTGGTAAATAATGCAGTCTTGCCCGTTTTTCCTGAAATGGTATTCGTTTATGAGCGAAAAGGTAGGGCTGCTCACCGTATCTTCCACTTGCAGGTAATCACAAAGTGTATGTATGAATGTAGTTTTCCCTGCACTCATTTCCCCGCTGAATGCAAAAACATGGTTGTCGCCCAGGGCTTGCCAGAAATGTTGCACCACATTCCCGATATCAGCTAATTTATAAGTGAAAATTTGTTCCATTTTGCGCGCCAAATATACGATACAGCAAATTAGCAACAGAAAAGCCAGAATTCGCCAAGACATTTTTTATTATCTCAATTAAATACATAAATTGCGGGTTACTACACCTAAATACCCTAAGTCTGTTATTAATTAGTTATAAAATCATAAACCGGGAATGAAGAAGTTATTTTTTTCTGCAGCGCTGTTATGTGGCATTTTAGCCGGCCAGAAAGCAAATGCGGAAAGTAAATTGTGGCATCAGGTGCCTGTATCGCAGGCACCCTCAAAGTCTGTAATGGTTTTTCAGCCGAAAAACTACCTAGTCTACACGTTCGACGAAGCCCTGCTGAAAATGCAAATGTTTGGCCTTTCAACCGATGCTGCCGATGGCATGGTAATTGAATTGCCTATGCCAGATGGTTCATTCCGCAGCTTTAAGGTGTGGCAATGCCCAATGATGGAAGATGAACTGGCGGCGAAATATCCGGATATTAAAACCTTCTCCGGCGAGGCGGTAGATGACAGGACCGTAACGGCCAAGTTGGATTTTACGCTATATGGTTTCCATGCCATGATATTTGATGGCGCTAAAACTGCCTTTATTAACCCTTATGACAACTACCACGATGGTTACTATTTCGCCCACTACAGGACCGATGAAGTGCGCAAGGTAGAAGACGCTATGAAATGCGGCGGCACCGTTACTGGCGACCCTACAGCTGCACCCGCAGCTGAATTGAACATGAAGGAAGCTACTAAAATGGCTCAACGGACCGGCAATGGCTGGTCGCTCAGGACTTACAGGCTTGCACTGACTGCAGACCATTTTTACTGCCAGGCTGCTACAGGGCTTTCGGCACCTACTACAGCGCAGTCTTTAAGTAAACTGACCACTTCCATGAACCGCATTAACGGGGTTTATGAGAAAGAGTTCTCCATACACATGACGTTTGTTGCCAGAGAAGACACCCTTATCTGGGGCGTAGCTTCGGGTGGCCCTAACGGCACGGACCCGTTCAATGCAATTGATGCAAATGCGAGTGCATGCCTTACCAAAAACCAATCGACATGCGATAGCCGTATCGGTAGTGCTAACTATGATATTGGCCACGTATTTACTACTGGTGGCGGCGGTTTGTCGTTATTAGGAGTAGTATGCCGGTCTTCAAAAAAAGCACAAAGTGTAACCGGTAGCCCTACACCAACAGGCGACGGTTATGATATAGACTATGTTGCGCACGAGATGGGCCACGAATTTGGCAGTGAGCACACCTTTAACAATAATGCGGATGGTAGCTGCGGCGGTAATGCCGTTTCTAATTACGCGTATGAGCCAGGCAGCGGCTCTACCATTATGGCTTATGCGGGTATCTGCAGCCCTGATGACCTTACCCCACACAGCCAGGATTATTTCACGGCTTCAAGCCTTCTGCAGATATATGGTTATCTGATAACCAGCGAAACATGTGCGGTAGCTACACCTACTGGTAATAAACTGGTATCACTGGCATCATTTACCAATACCTATGCTATT
This sequence comes from Chitinophagaceae bacterium, assembly GCA_947447265.1. Lineage (GTDB taxonomy): Bacteria > Bacteroidota > Bacteroidia > Chitinophagales > Chitinophagaceae > Flavipsychrobacter. The sequence goes on along the minus strand of CANFKC010000033.1, from coordinate 31,376 downwards.
CCTTACAAAACACCATTTGAGCTTACTTCTCCGGTTGCCGTTGATTCTGTAGCTGATACATCCACCACATATTGCTGGGAACAAAATGATAAAGGTGATTTTGGCAAAAGGTTTGTCAATACCTATCTGTCGGGTCCTATCTTCCGTTCATGGTCACCTGTCAAGAGCACCGTTCGTGTATTCCCAAGAATCGGGATGGTACTGGGCGGCGTGCTGAGCAATGCTGGCACAGATGGCAACCAAGGCGAAAAAGCGCCGGATACCGCGCGTACACTTACCTTTAAATTGACCGTTCGTAACATTATCGGCGGCCATGGAGCATTCCTGTATCCTGATGATGTAATTACCCTGAATGCGGTAGCTACGAGTACCAAAGCAGGTTTTAAGGTTACCAGCCAGGGCACAACCGGCATTACTTATGCAGGTGGCAGTGCGCAAACTATTACCTGGAATGTTGTGGGCACCAATGCTGCACCTGTTAGCGCAACCAGCGTTGATATTTATATGTCAATTGATGGCGGCAATACATGGCCGGCATTTATAGGCACCGTGCCAAACTCGGGCACTGCGAGCATTAATGTTCCTAACCCGGCAACTACCACCAGCCAGGCAAGGTTTAAGGTTAAGGGCCATGGTAATGTATTCTTCAATGTGAATGCCAATAACTTCAGTGTTACGCATACTGCGGGTATTCCTAATCTGGGTACTGCAAATGTTGTTGCATTCGGTTCTGAAGTGAACATTTACCCGGTACCAACTACCGAAACATTACACATTGGCGTAGGTAACCATACTAATGTAAATGGTGTTATTCTTAATGCAATGGGTCAGGCTATTTGGCAGGGAACAGTAAATGGCTCAACCGATGTTAATGTTGCAACATGGGCAAGGGGTGTTTATCACCTGCGCCTGATCAATGCTGAAACCAATGAGGTTGCAGTTAAATCGTTTGTTGTAGAATAAACTATATTTCAATATGGAGGGGCGCGCAATTTATTTTGCGCGCCTTTTTTATTTCTGCCGTGCTCGTACAATCCAAAACACGAGCACTTGGATAGCCTGCATGGGGATTTTTACACCCTTAAATTTATTATTTGCCTATTGGCCGGTACAATATGGCAATTGGTCAGCTTCGCTTAACTTTGGCAACTGTAATTAGAAACTATGCTGGATTTTCAAAGGTTTACGCTCGATAACGGGCTGAGGGTTTTAGTGCATGCTGATACTGCTACACCAATGGTAGCAATGAACATTTTGTACGATGTGGGTGCAAGAGATGAGGAAGCCGAGAGAACCGGGTTCGCGCATTTGTTTGAGCATCTGATGTTTGGGGGCAGCGTTAACATACCGGAATATGATGAGCCATTACAAATGGCTGGTGGCGAAAATAATGCCTACACGACCAACGATATTACCAACTACTACATACAACTGCCGTTAAAGAATATTGAAACCGCTTTCTGGCTGGAAAGTGATCGTATGCTCTCCCTGGCCTTCAGCGAGAAAAGTCTAGATGTGCAGCGTAAAGTTGTTAGCGAAGAATTTAAAGAGCACTATCTGAATAAGCCTTATGGCAACGCATGGCACGAACTTCGCAAACTGGCCTACACTAAGCACCCGTACCAATGGCCAACCATCGGTAAGAACCTGGAGCAGATAGAAACAGCGCAGCTTGATGATGTAAAAGCATTTTTCTTTAAACACTACCGTCCGCAGAATGCCGTAATGTGTGTTGCAGGCAATGTGAGTGTAAGCGAAGTACGAGCGCTTTCTCAGAAATGGTTTGGCGACATACCAGCCGGCGAAAAATATGTGCGTAACATAGCACAGGAGCCAAGGCAGGAAGCCGACCGCGAAGCATCAGTTTATGCTGACGTGCCGCTCGATGCTTTGTATATGGGCTGGCATATTGAAGGCCGGCTTTCTGCACCTTATTATCCGAGCGACCTGCTGACAGAAATATTGGGCAGCGGACTTTCATCGCGCCTGCATATTGCGCTGGTAAAAGAGCAGCAGTTATTCAGCAACATTAACTGCTACCATACCGGTAGCCTTGACCCGGGTATGATAGTTATAGAAGGCAAAATAAGGGAAGGCAAAACACTGGAAGAAGCACGTGCTGCAGTGCAGCAACAAATAGCTAAGTTGCTGGCAGACGGCGTTACGGAGAATGAGTTGCAGAAATCGAAAAACAAAATTGAGGCGATGATTGCCTTTGAAGATATGAGCCTGCTGAACAGGGCGAATAATCTTGCATTCTATGAGTTACTTGGCGGCGCAGAAATGATCAATGACGAATGGAGCCGTTACCAGGCAGTAACTGCCGAGTACCTGCTCAGCACCGCAAAAGAAGTATTCAGGGAAGGTAATTGCAATACGCTGTTTTACAGGAAGAAGGTTTAGAATTCGGCAATTTGGTAATTCGACAATTCGACAATTTGACAATTTGACAATTCGTCAATTGGCTCTTTTAAGTCACAAAGCAGCTTTCTACAAACTACTATGTACAAACTACTATCTACTAGAAAAAACGCTTTCGACTAACTACTTTCTACTAACGACTAACGACTAAAAAAATGCTTTTCGAAGGGAAAATAACTACAGATGCTGCGGCTTTTGAGAACCGCGTGACTAAACTTTTTGGGATAAAATACCCTATTATACAAGCCGGGATGATCTGGGCGAGTGGCTGGCGTTTGGCGGCTGCGGTAAGCAATGCAGGCGGTCTGGGCATTATTGGCGCAGGTAGCATGTATCCGCATATTTTACAGGAGCATATACAGAAGTATAAGAAGGCAAGCGATAAACCATTTGCGGTAAATCTGCCATTACTTTACCCGGATATCGATAAGCATATCGCCATTATTTTAGAAGAAAAAGTCCCTATAGTTTTCACCTCAGCGGGCAACCCCAAAACCTGGACCGCCAAGCTTAAGGAAAACGGCATAACCGTGGTGCATGTAGTATCGAGTGCCAAATTTGCGAAGAAGTGCGAAGATGCAGGAGTAGATGCCGTGGTAGCAGAAGGCTTTGAGGCCGGCGGCCATAACGGGCGTGAAGAAACAACTACACTGTGCCTGATACCTAATGTACGCGCAGCCATAAACATACCATTGATAGCGGCAGGTGGCATAGGCACAGGCAGGGCTATGTTTGCTATGATGGCGCTCGGCGCCGAAGCAGTGCAGATGGGCAGTCGTTTCGTATGCACTCCTGAGGCATCGAGCCACCAATCATTTAAAGAAGCGGTCGTTGCAGCAAACGAAGGTGATACTTCGCTCACCTTAAAACAACTCACGCCTGTAAGGCTGATAAAAAACGAATTTTACAAGCAAGTGGAAGCCGCAGATGCGCAATGCACAGACAAAGCCGGCATGGAGGCTTTATTGGGCCGTGGACGTGCAAAGCAGGGTATGTTTGAAGGTAATGTGACCGAAGGCGAATTGGAAATAGGGCAGGTGAGCAGCATTATCACTGAAATTAAACCTGCAGCAGAAGTAGTTATGGAAGTGTGGGAAGAATTTAAAATAACTGCTGCGAGGCCATTTGCTTATTAGAATATTGCCAATTGAAAAATGCATAACTTAGCAGTATGGCGCGTTTACAAGATATGGACCTTAACCAGCATTACACCTATGCGGACTACTTCAAATGGAAGTTTGAAGAGCGCGTGGAACTAATAAAGGGGAAAATTTTCAGAATGTCGCCTGCGCCACTGTCCGAGCATCAATACATATCGCAGGAACTTGCCGGTGCATTTTGGCAGTTTCTAAAAGGGAAACAGTGTCGGGTATATTCCGCTCCATTTGACGTGAGGCTACCCACAAAATCGGTTAATGACGAAGATATTGTAACCGTAGTGCAGCCCGATATTTCCGTCATCTGCGATCTTGCCAAAATCGACAAAAGGGGATGCCTGGGTGCGCCCGACCTTGTAGTAGAAATACTCTCTCCATCAAACAGTGAAAAAGAATTAAAAACAAAATATGACCTCTACGAAGAGAGCGGGGTTAGGGAATATTGGGTAGTTTCGCCTGGTGACAAAACGCTTTTGAAGTATGTGTTGGATATGTCAACCGGTAAATACACTGCATCGCGGGCATTAGTAATAAGCGATACCGCTACTTCCATAGTGTTGCCGGGTTTTGCCGTTGCGCTGAAGGATGTTTTTCCTCCTGATGATGATTTGAAATAAAGTCGCTAGCTATGCACCTCCCAAAGCTGTTTTTTATTTAGCAATGTATTTGCAATTGTGGCAAAGGTGTATGAGGAGTTATAACAGCTTAATGGCCATTTGCTTATTAGTTTTTATTTAGGGCTGATTTAGGTGATTATAGTAAGTAAAAAATTGGGTTTGATGAACATTACTGAAATGAGGGAGGAAGCAATTCGTCAATTTGTAAAGAAAGTTGAAGCAATTGATGACTCTAAATCGCTGGAGGCGGTACTGGCATTGGTGGATGACATTGGCAAGCAAGAGACCACAAAGCTTGACCTTACCCGTCACTACGATACCATCAAATCAAAATACAGCCAGGTGCTTCATAAACTTGCACAATGATCAACGAAACCGATATAATAGAGCTGCACTCTCTTTCCATACAAGATTTTGGTGGGGTAAGTGGTATGCGTGACCGTGACTTAATGCTGTCGGCGATCAACAGGCCTTTTCAAACGTTTGATGGAACTGATCTGTATACTACCGCCTTTGATAAGGCAGCGGCATTAGGCGAGAGCCTGATCATAAACCATCCCTTCGTTGACGGGAACAAACGCACTGCCTTTTTAGCAATGTTAGCTTTATTGCTCGAGTATGGTTATGAACTTACGGCCGACTCAGATACTACCTATTCGTTTGTAGTAGCAATGGCACAAGGTCTGAATAAGTTTGATGAAATTTTAGCGTGGTTCCAGGCAAATTGTAAATATAGAAGTTAGTGTGCAAAAGTGAAATGCTCTGCTTACGCAGGCCTACTTCCCCATCCCCATCTTTAATGCCCTTACTCCAGCCAGCAGCCTAGATTTCAGTGTTTCAACAGGCGATAAGCTGATTGCAGTTTTATTGTAGTTTTTTGCTGGTATAGTCGCAATAGCTTTATTGTATCGGGATAGGCAAATATCCATGCTGAATTGTTCTTCCGCCAATTGCCTTGCTGCGTTTTTCCTTGCGCCGACCGGGATCGCAGCTACTTCCTGTATCTGGTGCACTGCGCCTTCAATATCGCCTACTTCGAATACCCGGAAACAGTCTTTTGCGAGCGGATGATGTTCGTAATCTTCTATTCCGCTGACGCGGGTGCCCACAAAACCACATCCAGAGGCAAGGCCCTCCATCATAGCAATAGGCATACCTTCAAAATCGGAGGTCAGCACCATTACGTCTGATGTATTCAGGTATTCGGCAACTTTAGCTTGTGAAAGCCAGCCGGTAAAGGTGACATCGTTTTGCAAGCCCTCTTCCTGTATTGTCTTCTGTAAGGCAACCTTGGTTTCCAAGCCATCGCCAATAATATTAAGGTGGAACCGGATATTCTGCAGCTTCAGTGACATGGCTAATTTGGCAAGATCGCCGGAGCGCTTCTGGTAGTCGGTAATGCGGCCTACATATACCAATTGCAAAACGGCGTTTGAATTATAGTTTTGCTGCACAGCAGGTAGCGTTATTCCGCAAGGAACTATGAATACCCTGGATGCTGCGATAGCTGGTGTTTTTTCCTGAACCAGCCGGCTCACTCTTGAAGAAACGCAAACGAATATGGGCACTTCATTTTTATACTGTTCCGCAAGTTGGTAATAGTGCGGCTCATCAGCATGCAGCACGCCAACTATAGGGTAGCTGTTGCGCAGGGCACAGGCAGCCTGCCAAACGGTAGGGTCATCCGATAGGATTATCGGGGTGCCGACCGGCACATGCTCCAGTATTAGTTTTTTATAGGTGTGGGCATTATAGGCTGGTGTGCCAAACTCAAATTCGCGACCCACTTTTGTGCTGCCGATATGTATGGTATTCGGTGTTTTTTTGAGCAACTGCAACATCGTTTCGCGCCCCTTGCCAGAATAGAATTCTACCACCGGTTCGGGAGTAACAAAGTAAACAGCATAGTTCATTGTAGCATAGGCCATTGCAGCGTCAGCCATCCAACGGGTTACTCCACCCCTATGGTAAGGGTGGCATAAAAATGCTATTTTCTTTTGCTCACTCATGTGTTATAATGGTCTACAATAAGGCCTCCCTATAAGGGTTTCTACATTTCCAACAGAAGCTGCTATTAGCACAGCTTTCTAATAAGAATCTCTATCTTTTATGCACTAACGACTAGCTACTATGCCACCGTACTCATCCACTTACTGAAGCAAATAATGCGCCATGGCACAAAGTCGAACGTGCGCTTACCTTCCATCATTTCATTGAAATAGATTTTAGTTTCAGCGGCATTAAGTATGGTGCCATTAAACTTTTTGCAGGCCTTGTCAATTTCAGAAGTGAACCATGCTTTGCCTTCGCCCTTCATCCACATTTCTTCTGGTGTAACGAAGCCCATTTTGTCACGCCTGTTTTCAATAGCTTCAGGTATAATGCCATGCATTGCCTCACGCAGAATATGCTTACGTACGCCATTTTTCAACAGGTAGCGCGGGGGTAAGCCCATAGTAAACTCCAACAAGCGGTAATCCATGAATGGTGTGCGCGATTCTACGCTCCATGCCATAGAGTTGTGATCTTCATAACGCAGCAGGGCCGGTAGCGGTTCCTGGTATAGTTGGCGTAACAGGTTTTCCTGCAAACTATGTGCCGGTGCATCGTACATATAAGCCGGCTCGGTATTGTGCACGAATTTTACCGGTGGCATATTATTCACGCGTAAGCGCTGTGGCAGCAAGCTGCTGAGGGTTTTGCCAAATGTTAACTGCGCTGCAGCCAGCAGCGAGCTTTTCGGGTAGCCGCCGGTCGTTGCTTTATGTGTTTTTGACTCTTCGATTACATCTCCCCACTGGCCGCTTTTCATAAGGCCGGTATAGAAGGGGATGTCATTGCCGCCATAACCGGCGAGCTGTTCATCAGCGCCCTGGCCGTCAATCATAACTTTCAGGCCGGCGTCATGCGTAGCTTTAAATACTGCCCACTGACTGAATTGTGAGGTGCTTCCCGTAGGCTCATCCTGGTGGAAAATAAAGGCGTCAATCTCATCCTGTAGTTGTTGGAAGGACGGGAATGTTTTGTGCGGGGTAGAGTTCGTTTTCTTAATTACCTCTTCAGCAAATTTCCATTCGTCATAGCGGGCTATGTCGTAGCATGCGGTAACGGTTTCCTGGCCAGCGTATTCACCTTTTGCTTTGAGCAGGTCGGCGGCAATACATACGATGCTTGATGAGTCCAGTCCGCCGGAAAGGCAAGAGCCCACTGTAACATCAGACCTCAATCTCAAGCTCACCGCATCAATCAGCAACCGCCTGAATTCAGCGACGGCTTCATCAAATGTTCCGGTCCATTTTTTGGGCTTCAGGGTGTACCATTGCTTTATAGCGAAATCATTTCCGTCTTTGGAAATGTCCATCTCTATGTAGCTGCCACCCGGAATGCACTCAATATTTTTATAAAAGGTTTTGTCTGATTGGTCTGTCGATCCTGTCGCAAGATATTTACGTGCAATAGCTTCTTCCAGATGAAATTTGAAGTCAGGAGAAGTACGGATCTGCTTTATTTCGGAGGCCAGGTATAACGCGCTTTCCCCTTTAAAATAGTAGAGCGGTTTTACCCCAAACCTGTCGCGCACTGCAAATAATTTCTGTTTGCGGTAATCGAGTATAACAAAAGCAAACATCCCATTAAACTTGTCAAGGCATTTTACGCCCCAATGTTCCCAGGCATGCAGAATAACTTCTGTATCTGTTGTTGTATGAAAGTGATGGCCTTCCGTTTCCAGTTCGGCTTTTATTTCCAGATAGTTATACACCTCTCCGTTAAATGAGATGGCCAGACCTGCCTTGTCGTACACCATAGGCTGGTGCCCCGCAGGCGAAAGATCAAGTATAGAAAGGCGCCTGTGGCCGAACCCAACTTTAAAATGCTGGCCGGCCGTGAGCGTATTATATTTCCAGAAATCGTGTGTTGACGATGCGGTATCGGCACCCGCCCAAATTACGGGGTCGGTGCCTGCTGCCCAGGTTAAGAAGCCCTCATCGTCAGGCCCCCTGTGTTTTATTATTGAGCAGGCTTTTAACAGGTTTTCTGACCCGTTACCTGGTTTTGTATTGATTATTGAAAGAATGCCACACATCTACTGCTTACAATTTTATCGTTCGTTATTTTCTCTTTTCACTTTACACTAGCTTTCCAGCACCTGCTGGTACATCCTGCGGCTCACATGTATTGCGGAACTCCACAGGTATACTTCCCGCACATAGTTACGTACGGCATTTCTTTTATTGTGTACGCCCTCATTTATCCAGTTGTTCACATCGTTTGCAGCCGCGTTCATATCAGCGCCTGGCGCGGCTATTTCAATTCCTTTAAGCAACGATTGGCCGAAGAGCTGGCTGGAAACGCCACCAACACCTTTCTCAATTATTATCGGTAAACCTGCTGCCATGTATTCTGCAATTTTAACCGGGTTTGCAACTCGGTTCACCAATGTTGGTTTACGGATAAGTATGCCAAGGTCGCAGGCGGTCAGTGCATTGGCCACTTCATTCTGCGCAAAAATCTTAATAATTACCTTACTTGTATCAATGCCTGCATCAACAAGCATCTGTTTAATTTTTTCCTGTTCGCCAGAAAAGAATGCAAGGCGTACTTTAGTGTTTTGCAGCGCCAGTTTTTTCAGGAAGGGTATAGTAAGATCGTCGAGGTGTTGGTATTTTGCAGTTGTGCCGGAATACACCAAAACAACTTCATCATCCTTTATTCCCCATTCCTTTCTTAGCTCATTACGCTTATCATCGTTAGTAATATGGGTAACGCAACATGGCACCACTGCTGTTGTCTCTTTTGCACCTGTTTTTTCTATCAGCAGGTCGCGCAGGGCAGTACTAACGGTGGTTACCGCATCTACTTTACTTATTGTGGTTTTCAGAAAGTTGAAAGCGTTTTTAAAATCAGCTTCGTCTTTGCCTGTTGCCGCGCTAACGTCGTCAATGCCCCTGGTATATAATAATTCCGCAGGCCAGTAACCGCGTACATCGAGCACAACTTTATCGTTAGGGAACGAGCGGCGAAGCTTTATGGCCCATTGTGCCGCACTTTCACCACGGCAATGGTAAATGACCCTTTTGGCCTTGCCCATTTTACTGCGGTTGTAGTGCATCAGCTGCATAATGGGTAAGTTGCCCCACCTGCTTACGCCATTCAGCATTTTAATATCAACATGCGGGCAACGTTTTTTTAATGCTGCTATTTTTTGCTTAGATTTTTCATTGAAGTATTCGCCCATACCCCCAATTATCCATGCCTCAACCTTGCCGGGTGCAAAGCCGTCGCGATTCACCGCCTGGCATTCTGCCTGGTCAAAGAGCTGGCTGGCAACAAGGGCCGCCATGTACTCGCCGTCAGATGTTATGTGGACTAAATTGTATTGCCCTGCAATATCCATGTATTGGTTCTAATATTGTTTAACCCGGGCATTAAAAACAAAATTTCTTAATAATGCGCTACCGGGTGTAATTACCTTGGTGTAAAAATACCTTAATTATTGATAATTATTGTTGTAAACGAGCCCTGCTCAATTATGGATGTTTTAAATTATTACCGGTGCACTATAGTGTTTTACTGCAACGTTCAATGCAAAAGGCGATTCCCTGTATCAGTCACGCTTCAAAAAGTTGAATTTCAATTTTATAAATCGTTCGGGGCCTATTATTTTTCCGACTATTTTCAGCATTGGATGCCCGCGTAGTTCAATGGGCCAATGTACACGCTTCGCAAATTCCAGATAACGCTTCGCGGTTTCCGGGTCGGTATGCCGGAGTATTTTCCAGCGGCTGAAAATATAGTAGCTCAAAAGTTTGCTGTATTCCGGGCCATCATAGCCAACGGCTTTAAGTCTTTCCCACAGTTTTATTCTTATTTCCAGCATCTGTATCCATTTCTGCCGGGCGTTTCGCGGGTCGCCCACGCGGGTGTCTGTTTCGTGGTTGCGTATGTAAGCCTTGGTTTTATCAAGCGCTACAGCAATCTTGAGTCCATTCAAAATCGCCCTTAAAAAAAGATCAACATCCTGGTTTATATTGAGGCTCTCATCATGGCCGTTAATCTTCAGCAGGAAATCTTTTCGCCACAGAATAGCGTTGGCAGGTATGTACTTTCCGGAAAGATATTGCGCGACGTGCTGCGGCAGGTTAGTGATATCGGTTATAAGCGGGTATTTGTTTTTGAATATTACCTGTGCCGTATCAAAATCCGCATCTCCCTCAAAATAGTCATAATCGCCATAGCAGGCATGATAGGAGGTGTTTTTTTGCAGGTAGGCCAATTTCCAGTCAAAGAAATGCGGCCCCAGCAGGTCGTCAGAATCGAGGTAGAGAATATACTCGCCTTTGGCCGCGTACAGACCGGTATTACGTGCAGCAGCAGCTCCTTTTCCTTTATTTTCAAGTAATGTTACATAAGGGTAGTTCACCAATACCTGGTCCCAGGTGTCGTCAGTAGAGGCATCATCTACCACAATTATTTCCATATCGATACCCGGTTGCTTTATAGCAGCCAGCGATCGCAGGGTATATTGCAGTAACTGCAGCCTGTTATATGTCGGTATAATAATGCTTATCATATCACTCAGGGCCTTTGGCAAAGCCATATCAGCTATGAAGATAGTATTTTATATAATTTGGCGGAGTTTTGGGCGAAACTGCCCCATACGTCCACAATAAAGTTGCGGGCATTTGCACCAAGGGTTTCGCGTTTTTTGCGATCACTTATCAGCATTGCAAGTTCTTTTGTAATCTGTCCGGGTTGTTTTGGCTCTACAAGAATGCCATTTTCGCCGCTCGTAATTAATTCGGGATGGCCGCAAACGGCAGTAGTTAAAACAGGTAGTCCGCACGACATTGCCTCTACCACCGAATTGGCAATACCTTCCCAATGCGAAGGCAGGCAGAAGATATCGGCAGCCACATAAAGCTGGTTAATGGTTTGTGGCGCTACCTCGCCCATGTTCAGGAAATACTTTGTAAGTCCACGTTTCGCCGCTTCGTCATCAAGTTGCAGTTCTTTAGAGCCGGAATGTATGCCAACTAACAGAATATCCTGGTTCGTTTTTACAATTTCAGCAAGAGCATCAAAAAGATCGAGCCAGCCCTTGCGCACTAATGCGCTGCCAACGGTAAGTATAATTATTTTATCTGCAGGCAAATTAAATTCCTGCCTTATTCTTTCTTTTTCGCCCGGTTTTGCGGGGACAAATTTCTGGTGCTCCACGCCCCGCCTTACCACCTTGTATGGCAATACTTCACCCACAATTTTATTGCCTTCATCAGCCAGGTAGGCCGCTACAGCGAGGCGGAGATCGGCCTCTTTCCATGCTTTTATGAATGCTGCTTTTTTATCAGCGCTTTCATGTGGCCATACCACAATATCATCGCCAATAGCAAGCATTGCAGACTTAACGCCTAATTGGCGGGCAGCCTGTTGCACCATACGTCCCGTAGGTATCCATTGTGAATAGAAGATATCGGTTTCCTTATTTAACTGAATGTTGTTTGACTTGAAAAAAGATACAATGGCTTGTGTGTAGCGCTCTTCATACTGTTTTCTGTTAAACAGCCTTGATGGTTTCATGTTGGCTATACGCGGATGGTAGACCTGTACGCCTTCAAACGTTCTTTCTTTAGGATAATTTACCCGAGATAACATTTTCCAGTTCGAGTTTAACTTTGAAAATGGCTTTGGCGGATACCACAGCACAGGTACTATTACCTTTACTTCAGCGCCATTTTCTTTCAACCCAACGTATTGGCGATGTGCAAATATTCCAGACCACTTCAGCCCCGGATGATCGAGGGGATAGAAAGAGGGGAAAGCCCATATTCTCATTTACTTGCTTTTATACCAGTTAATAAACTCCTGCACACCTTGCCTAATGCTGGTTTGTGGGTTATAGCCCAGCTTTTCGCGGCTCTTATCAATATTAGCCCATGTATAAGGTACATCGCCGGCTTGTTCCGGCATAAATTCGATATTGGCCTTTTTACCTAAAAGATCTTCAATAACATTAACGAGGTCTATAAGGCTTACCGTATGGGTATTGCCCAGATTATACACTTCAAACTCTTCGTTTTGGTGATTAACGGCGCCTATTATGCCACTTACAATATCGTGAATGAAAGTATAATCTCTGAAGGTTTGTCCGTTTCCGAACAGCTGTATCTTTTCGCCATTGTCAATTGCCTTTACAAACTTGTGTATGGCCAGGTCAGGCCGCTGGCGCGGGCCGTAAACCGTGAAAAAGCGCAGCGCTGTAATATTAAGGCCGTAGTGCTGGTTATAAAGCCTGCAAAGGTTTTCGCCTGATATTTTGGTAAATGCGTAAATACTGATGGGGAGCAGGTTAGGGTCTTCAACCGACCATGGCAGGTTTTTATTAATACCATATACGCTGCTGGATGAAGCGAATATTACCCGCTTAATATTGTTCAGGCGGGCAAATTCCAACACATACGTGGTACCCATTATGTTGACCTGGTTATAGAGAAAAGGCTTTTTCATTGACGGCCCCACCCCAGCCATTGCGGCAAGGTGTATGATCATATCGAAATCCTTTTGTGTATTAGCTGCCCAGAAATTTTCATCGCAGAGGTCAGCTTCAATAAATTTAAAATTCGGGTGCTGTAAGGCAACTTTAAGGTTTTCTTCCTTAACGTCTCTTTTATAAAAAGGGTCAAAGTTATCGATACCCACAACCTCATGCCCGAGCGATAGTAGTTTTTCACTCAGGTGGCTTCCAATAAATCCGGCGGCACCGGTCAAAAATATTCTCATTCCCAGCTATTTATTCTTTTTACAACAATTGCGTATTCTTACAGAAGGTATTCAGGCATACCAGCGCGAATATCGATTCCTGCGCAACACCATCCAGATCACCTATAATTGTTTCCAGCATTTTGCCGTTAAGTAATGGTATCTGTTTCGCCTCATTTAAATTGTCCACTACAAAATCATGCGTTACCTTATCCGTATTCATCCAGTGCTTAAACGGCGATTTAAAGCCTGTTTTCTCGCGGAAAGCTAATTCACTCCCTGATTTCTTAGCCAGGAAGTTGCGCAACATGATCTTTCCTGTACCATTTTTTCTTTTATAGTCGCCCGGCAGGTTGAAGGCAAATTCTACCAGTCTGTGGTCCAGAAATGGTAATCTACCCTCAATGCCGTTTTGCATGGTCATTCTGTCGCACTTGGTAAGCATTTCATCTACCAGCGTTGTCTTCATGTCCAGGTAAAGAACTTTATTCAGCCTATCGTTACCCAGTCTTTTTTTATATAATTTTTTTAATCTTTCCGGGTAACGCTCCGTATCTATTTGCAGTGTTATTTCGGGTGCAAACATAGACAAAATTATTTGGGTTTTTTCCAGCGCCACTTTATGTATAAAAATATCTACATCCGTTCTTGCTATACTCTTTCTTAAAGTTTCCAGGCCTTTATTACCAGTGACCCTGCTGCCTATTTTCAACAGATCGTTTTGTAACGCGCGTGGAATGTACTTTAGAAAGGAAGGTTTTTTTGGGAACTCATGCCTGTTATAGCCGCCAAAAAGTTCATCTCCGCCATCTCCGCTCAATACTACTTTTACCTGTTGCCTGGCCAATTTGCTTATTCTGCCCAAAGCAAGCGCGCTGGGGTTAGAATAGGGTTGGTCCATATTGCGGAACTGATTGCCGAAATCATCGAAAAAATTACTGGTGAGCGTATACGCAAAGTGTGTTGTACCTAATTTGCGCGCTGTTTCTGCTGCTATAACTCCTTCATCTTCCGGCTCGCCGGGAAAAGATGCGGTAAAGGTGTTGATTCCCGGATGTTGTTCTACCGCAACAGCAGTTATAAGAGAAGAGTCAACCCCCGCTGAAAGAAAGGCACCAACGGGTACATCTGCAACCAGGTGGTCTTTTATTATTTCGGTAAAAAGCGCTTCCAGCTCTTCTTGCGCTGCTGCTTCTGAAACCACATTTTGGGTACTTTCTGGTACATCCCAATAGGTAGTTATATTTACATTACCATTTTGCGCAGTAAGGTATGAACCCGCCTCCAGGCAATGAATTTCTTTGTAAAGTGTGTTTGGGCCGGGAATGCTACCCAGCAAAAAGTACTCATATACCGAAGTATAGTCCAGCGTAAATGGATGAATGCCGGTGTTTGCAATGGGCTGCACTTCGGATGAAAAGACCAAGTGGCCATTTGCAGATAAATAGTACAAGGGTTTTATGCCTATACGATCGCGGGCAAGCAGTAGCTTTTTGGCTTTTACATCCCATATTGCAAATGCAAACATGCCCGTTAGTCTGAGCAGTAACTGTTCCGGTTGGTTCCGGTGGTCTTCATACAGGTGAACGATCACTTCAGAATCAGAATCACTATTGAATCTGTGTCCTTTCGCTTCCAGTTCGGTACGGAGTTGTTTATAATTATATATTTCTCCGTTACAAATGAGTACAACAGATTTGTCTTCATTGTAGAAAGGCTGATTCCCCCGGGCGGAAAGATCTATTATAGACAGTCGCGTGTGAACGAGCCCGGCATGGTCATCTTCATAACTCCGGCAGCCGTCAGGTCCTCTATGGGCTAAACCTGACGACAAACTATCCAGAAATTTATGCCTTGATTCGGGCGCAAACCTGCCTATGACCCCTGCAATTCCACACATTCAGAATAAACGATATTTTGTAATTAAAACAGTGCAAATATACGCATCCTGGTGCAGGGGTGCATGCGGATGTTTAAGAACAGCTAATTACAAGTTGAGCGCCTTTGGGGAGCAACCATCCACTACCCATTAACTTATTGTTAGGTGCGCAAATTATAGGCTAAAAAGCCGTTGTTGCAGCCCGTTTCAATTTGATTATCTCGCAATAATAAGTAACTTTGCCGCGTATTTTGAAATTAAAAAATTTTGTAAGATATGTTGACTCTGAACGAAAAAGAACAAAAGTTTTATGATGCTTTTTGGGAATTAAAAGAGAAAAGCGGTTCGCATCCGCCTAGTATTATTTCTGTGTTTGACATGATTGGTGAGCCAAAAACATTCGTTGACGCTTGTTTCTTGTCTAACCCTTATGCTACCACGCTTTTCATGGAGCATTTCAATAGAGAAATTATTGAAGGTGGAAAACTCAGGGAATACATTGAAGCATATCCTCCACAGAATAAGGAAGTAGCCGAATTCCTGACACAGGTAATTGATGTGCCTATTGATAACATTTTCATTGGCAATGGCGCGATAGAAATTATACAGGCGGTAATACACAACTTTATTAAAGGTAAACTTGTGGTTAACATTCCTACCTTCTCATCGTACTACGAGTATATGAAGAACAAGGAAGATGTTATCTACTACCAGCTGCCAAAAGAAAGAAACTATTCCCTGAATGTTGACCGTTACATTGAGTATATAAAGGAAATCAGGCCGGATTCTATTGTTCTGGTAAATCCTAATAATCCTAATGGCGACTATATTTCTGTGGAAAACATCACCCTGATGCTCAGGGAACTTTCGTTCCTTACCAACATCATAATTGATGAAAGCTTCATACACTTTGCCTATGAAGATGCTGATTTTTCAATGGTTAACACCTACAACCTGTTGCAGGAATACCCTAACCTTATTGTGATAAAGAGTCTTGCGAAAGACTTTGGTATTGCTGGGTTAAGGGCTGGCTACGCGGTAATGAGCGCCGACAGGGTGTCTTCATTGCTGGAAACAGGTTACCAGTGGAACATTGGCGGTTTCGCCAACTATTTCTACAGGTTATATTCTAAGCCTGAATTTGTAGAAGCCTACGATATCGTGAGGAAGAAGTACATCATGAACACACTGATGTTCATTACTGAACTTTCACGCATCCCTGAAATAAAGGTATATCCGTCAAAAGCTAACTTTGCACTTATTGAATTGCTGGATGGTTCTTCATCAAAAGACTTTATGGTGAAGCTACTTTATTCTTACGGAGTATATGTAAGGGAGTGCACCGATAAAATAGGGTTGAATGGCCAGTTCCTCCGTATAGCATCAAGAACGTTTGAAGAGAACATGATCATTTTGAATGCCATAAAAGACATATTCAAAAATGCCGGCAAGTAAAAAGTTGGCGATCTTCGACTTCGACGGAACTATTTACAAATACCAGAGCCCGGATAAGTTTGCAGATTTCGTGGCGCGTAAGGGATTAAGAACTTTCGGACTACAAATAGTTTGCACTGTTTTAGATCGTTATTACAAGAAATATTGGGTGAAGCATAAAAAGCTGAAACTGGCTAAAATAAAGGGGCGCCCGCTGGAGGAACTCCGTAAAAAGGCTGACCAGTTTATTAATGAATTTATTGTCGGAAACCTTATTGATATAGTAGATAAAGAGCTGGAAAAGTATATACTCGACCCTGAGTTTGATGTAATTATCGCATCTGCCGGTTACGATATATACTTGGAAAAGTTTGCTCGTATGAGAGAAATTCCCCTGTTTGTGGCAACGCGTGTAGAGATACAGAACGATAGCGCTACTGGTAAATGGACCGGGGCTGACTGCTATGATTATCAGAAAGTGGCCAGGATAAAGGAAATAGTCAATCTTTCAGAATACGACCTGCCTAATTCAGTTTGCTATTCAGACAGTATGTCCGACAAACCGATTTTTGATCTTGTCGGGAATAAGTTTTTTGTAAAAAAAGTAGGTGAGGAGTACGTGATAAAATATATATAATGGATCATTCAATTTCTTTCAGGCTTAAAAGTTATCTGAAGTTTGCCCTTGATAAAACCATAGGCATCGATAACATAAAGTTGCTGATCAGAATAAAGACAGCTTACGGCATTTATAAAAGTGTCAATGGTCCTGCGCTCAAGAGCGATGATGCAGAAAATATTATTTGGATAAACTATCCGAATATGCGCTTCTTCAAGCGAAATATTACCTGGGATATATTGCTGATGGCTTATGTAGCATCGTGCGGTCAGAAGTTCAAAGTGCACCGGGGTGGTAATATTGGCCAGTACAGGAATAAAAATATCCTGTTTAATACCTTCATTAATAAGTTTGACGACTACCGCTTCGAGAATTATTCTGCTATTTACCAGTTCTTATGTTCTCAGCTGGAATATCAGGGTAATAATGTTTACCCTTCTTATTCCGAGGTGCTGTACTGGGAGAATAAAATATACATGTATACCAAGTTCAAAGAGCTGGATATACATACGCCGCGTACTGTGTTTTACACCGACTATAATGTGCTGATGCAGAGTGAAAAGGCCTTTCCTTTTCTTATTAAAGTACCGCATTCCAGCGGTTCATTCGGCCTGTTCAATATTACGGATGAGCAGACCCTGCAAAAGGTAAGTACCGACCCGATCATTCTTTCTAACAAGTACTACATTGTGCAGGAAAGGCTGAATATCACCATGGACCTCAGGGTAATTTGTGTGGGCGATAAAATTGAGCATTTTTACTGGAGGAAGAATAACGATAAAACCAAGTGGAGAACCACTTCCACCAGTTTCGGCAGTTCGGTTGATTTCGAAACGTTCCCGGAAAAATGGAGGCAGTATATTATTGATACCTTCAAAAAACTTGACCTCACAATGGGGGCATTTGATGTGGGTTGGCAGAATGATGATACGGAAACCGAGCCTTACTTCTTTGAAGTAAGCCCTTCTTACGACATTAACCCGAGAACCACTAACCAGGAGCACCTGAATAGTTACGGGCATTACAAAAAGCAGCTGATATTTAAAGATTCATTTGACCAGCTTTTCGTAGAGCAGACTTATGGCATCAAGAAAAAAGGCGTTGCAATATTTTTTGACAACCTGAAAAAGAAAGGAAGTTAGGACTCGATAATCGTTTATAATTTAAGAGGCTACCAGCAGTTGCGGGTAGCCTCTTAAATTTTGTAGTGTATTGCCTAGTTATCAAAGCAAAGGGGCGCAGTATAGCCACTAAATGGTTTTGTAAGTGAATATATTGTCTTCAGGAAAGGTTTTTTGAATCAGCTGGTAAGCATCATCAACGTTATTCTTTTCCGGGTCAAGTATGATGCCGATGCAGGTGCCACTATGGGTGGTAATCAGCCCAAGTGCCCCGAGCTGGTCCAGCATATTTATGCAATTAATCAGGTTTTTCTTGTTGTTATATTTTTGGTTCATTAATGCGCTTTGCATTGCAATAAAACCGACCCTGCGATAGTCTTTCTTTTCGAAAGCAGCCGCCATATCGTCACGTAACAAGGCATACATGGTTTTCTCTTCAATAGAGTAATCTTTCTTTACTTTGTTATAGCTAATCGTATCAAGAACACCTCCTTCATCAATAGCAATAATGTGGGTTGTGGGGAAGACGCCCAGGCTTTTCTGAAACAGGCATTTTTTATGTTTGTAAACTACACTGCCGGGGTATAGCACACCATCACTTGGCTCTATTTCGCGTAATATCTGTCCTACTTTTTCCAGTTCAATATCCACCTTCAGGTAATTCTGCATGCAACGGAATGCCGCTACCATATCAGCTGTGGAGCTGGATAGGCCTTTGCCCTCGGGTATATCACTGGTGATGATGATATTGCCAGAAGCGGTGTAACCAAATCTATCTAAAAAGGTATCTATAAATTTCTTAACCTTCGATTTGTATTTTGGAAAAACAGTAACGCAACCGATGGTAGCATCAGGGTAGAAGCGAGCCTTTGAATGGAGGTCAATAGGCAAAGTGATAAGAAAGTCATCGTTGTCGGTACCTACTCCTTGCAAAAGTTCCCCAAAACTCGCATTACTAAATCCTTCAAAATGTGGAATCGAATTGTCAATAGTATAATGATCCGGCATAAGCTCTTTTTAACGAAATTAATAATTACTTAACTGGGCAGGGTAATCTGTAGCCAGCATTTGTCCTCTTATTTTGATTTACTTTTCCTGAGTAGGAAAGGGAAATATAAAATAGTAAGGTAATAAAAAACCTCTTTAAGGTTTATTGAATCGGCGTACTTAAAATATTTGCGAATATACTTTAAAATTTGTTTTTGCCGTTTCATCCCCATCAGCGACTTGGTGCCGTAAATGAGCCTGGTCTTTGACATTTTAAATAACTGGGGCCTGAAAAGGGTTGCATGTTTGTCATTGAAGTATTGATGCGCCGCCTCATACAGCCCGAATTGGGCGTTAAAGGCATGTTCCAACTGGTATGCTGATTTGGTGATGCCGCCGGAATGCACCCTGTATGCACTGGTTTTTGTATTGAGCTTTTTTATTTTCCCCTTGTCTGCAAAAAAGAAGTGCATGGCAATATCGCCGCTCATAGCCTCAGCCATGAACTTAGGCAAAGGGTTAGGCAATATATTCGGGAATACCATTGATGCCGTAGGTATAAACACAATGTCTGCATCCAGTATATCCTTCATGCCAAAAACGGTTTCATCGTCGGTCCGGAAGAGGGTAGGTATTTCACTCCCGTTTTCATCTACCACTATGGCATCAGTAAAGCAAAGTGAATAATCTGGATTGGCCTCGAGGAAATCAACCTGCATTTGCAGTTTATTACTAACCATCCAGTAGTCATCGCCTTCGCACATAGCGATGTATTTGCCGGTACAAGCAGCAAGGCTCTGCGCGCAATTAATGCGCGCACCTACGTTCTGTTGTTGTAGTATTGGCTTAATTATTTCGGGGTATCGGGCGGCGAATTTTTCTACTATTTTTCTTGATCCGTCGGTTGAGCAATCTTCACCAATGATCACTTCATACCTGAAGTTGCATTCCTGCGCTAAAATACCTTCTAATGCCTGCGTAATAAACTTTTCATGATTGTATACCAGTACACAGACACTCACCATTATCTCATCAGCCTTCATTCCAGTAGTTAGTTTTTTCAATCAGCTCCGCATAATCATCTTTGGTAATTCCGTAGAATAACCTGCTCCAGTATTTATTTTTCCTGAAATACCAGTTCCTTTGCTCTCCCTCTTTTTTCCACCCACACTTATTCGAATATAGGTTTATTGATGGTTCATTGTACTCAATAATGGTTGTATCCAGCCGGTTAAGTCCCAGCTCTTCAAATGCGTACTTCATTATAGCCATTATGGTATCAACGGCATAGCCCTTGCCTTGTGCGTCTTTATTGCCTATAAGCAGGCCGTGTTCTGCATTACGGTCTTTCCAGTTAATGGCTACCAGGTTAGCAGAGCCGATTGTGCCCTCTCCGGGTGTTTCTATAATATAGCGCTGGTTAAGGGAACGTAGGTTCAATGCTTCAAACCAGGTTTCCGTATCCCTCATGTTTGTAGGGAAGTGCCAACCGCCTATCATCTGATTTATGCTGTCGTCATTGGCCCATACCTGTAACGTTGCCAGATCGGTTCTCTCAATTGCCCTTAACGTAACTTTTTTTCCTTTAATACTCATGGTGTGTCAGCTTAGTTGAAATTATTTCGATAATGCGTTGCATATCTTTCAGTTCATAACGCTGGTCTATAGGTAATGGGAGTAAATTCTGCACAAGGTAAGCTTCGTAGGTATCATTTTCAACATTGAGGCCGGGCCAGAATGTTGGTACAAATATACTTTCTTCTATTAGTTTTTTACGAAGGCCGTTATTGGGTACAATGAAAGGATAACATAGTGGGCCGCAGAGGTTGCGGATATCGGGCAAGGGTAAATTGTTCAGGTTGCCAAGGTGGTTGTGCAGGTATAAGAAGTTTCTTTCCCTGGCAAGGCGGGTCTTTTCAAAGTCAAATGTGGTTATGAATGCTTCAGTTGCCGGAGACATGCGCCCCAGCTCTAATTCAGAAAAGGCAGCCTCGTTTATTTTAAATTCATCGAATCCGGCTCTGGCGTCAAAATTCTTGCGGGTAACCAGGTGGCCCCCACCAGGGTATTGCTTGTTATAATCGAGTGGTATTGAGGGACCATTGCAATACAGGAAGGCGCCGTCAGTAACACCGGCAAATTTGCGGAGCGAATAGAAGGTGTCAGTATTAGCAAGCTGCTCGCTGAACAGGGCCTGTGAATTATCTATGATAAGGTTGAGGCCGGTATGGGCCAGCAGCTTAATATAGTCGCCCTTAATTCCGAAATAATTTACATAAAGGAACGCCTCTTCTTTGCTGTATGCCGGCAAGGTATGTGGCTCCAGGTTTTCAGTTATGTTGTAGTAGTAAAATGCAATATTATACTTAACCAGTTGCTCAATAATTACGTCGCACGTATAATGGGGCACATACACCTTCTTGTAGCCACGTGACTGAAGGATGTAGGCGAGGCAATTGCGCCCGCTATTCAGTTTTAGCGCGGTGCTGTGCAGGCTATTAACGGTAATATTAGTGTAGGCTAGCTCAAAATAACCACCGATTTCCTTCATAACTAAATTAATTCGTAGGCGGAAAGATACTCCCGTATTTGTTCTTTTGAAAGAAACATCAGCAAATCAATTATGGAAAGCCATGGTACAAATTCGCAATTGAACTGCTGATAAACTATTTTATTCGACTTAATGAAGTTAAGCGCCAGTCCCGAATCTGTAAATATTTCTTTAGAATAGAGTTCCTGTCCGCCAATAGGGTTAATGTAGGCGGTAGCATTTTCCTTTTTGCAAATATCAATTACCCTTTCATAGGCCTTGAGTTCGCCATTGTTGTACATGGCAGATGTGAGTACAAATTCTTTTTTAAGCCCGAGGTATTGGTAAATGTCTACAATGGTTGTAGTGGCCATCTGGCTTATTGTGGGCTGATTTTGCGACAGCATATTTTCAATAAGTGCTGCAGCTTCATTATAGTTGGGCGCCTTGCTGTAAGAGCCAGCAAGCGTTTTCATGAATTTAGATTTCCATTGCGGAAACAGCTTATAGTTGATCTCCGTTGCGGCGATGGTCTGGAACGAACTTTGGTTAGCCAGAGGGACTGTGAAAATATGGTCTTTACAATTTACCAGTATCCGGTTACGGTTTATCCAGCCCTGCTTAATAAAGTTCACATCATCGTACACCACGAACTTATCAACGGCATGCACCAATTGGTAATACCCGATGTACGGGAAGAGGTAAGGCTGCATAATACCTAAAACCATTGTTAGTAGTTTTGGGTTCTTAACACTATCCGTGATATCATATTAATGGTTTCGTTGGACAGGTCGTGAAATGAAGGCAGGCACATGATTCTCTTTGAAATGTCCAGCGATACCGGGGTATCATACTGTTTTACATAATTAAGTGTGGAGAGGCATGGATAAAAATAACGGCGCGGGAATACCATGTGGCCGTTCAACTCGCGAATGGTGCGCAATAATGCTTCTTCGCTATTAAGAATAATCGGGTAGTAGGAGTAGTTAAAGGTAGCCTGGCTGTTGATTTTTATTTTGCCGAATTTACTAGTGTCAAATAAAAGCGTATCGTAAGTTTCAGAAATCGACTTCCTTTTAGCTAATATCTCATCAATATAATTCAGGTTGCAAAGGCCCATTGCGGCATGGAACTCAGAGTTTTTTGCATTAATGCCTACTGAAGCAAAACTTTCCGGTCCGTTATGGCCGAAGTTGCGGAAATAGGACATTTTTTTCAATACCGCAGGGTCGTTGGTGAAAACTGCCCCACCTTCGGTGGTATGAAATAATTTGGTGGCATGGAAACTTGATGTAACTACATCGCCATAAGCGAATACAGAATTGCCTTTGTATAGCGTTCCGAAGCAATGAGCAGCATCGTATATCACCTTTAAATTGTGGCGTTTAGCAATGGCTTCAATGGCGTCAATATCGCACGGGTTACCAAATACGTGGGTGGCCAGTATGCCGGTTGTTTTTTCGGTTATTGCGGCTTCAATCAGCGCGGGGTTTATATTTAGGGTTTCCCGGTCAATATCAACAAAAACAGGCTCGCAGCCTTCCCAAACAATGGAGCTTGTGGTGGCAACGTAGCTGAAGGGTGTAGTTATTATTTCGCCGGTAAGGTCCAGCGCTTTTACAGCTATCTGGATGGCTATTGTTCCGTTAGATAAATAAAGCAGGTGATCAACGTTCAGATATTCTTTCAGTTTCAGCTCCAGTTCATTAACAAGCGGACCATTATTGGTCAACCAGTTACGCTCCCAAATGCCTTTCACATAAGCGTTATACTCTTCTATTTTAGGGAGAAATGGTTTTGTTACGTTGATCATAAAAGTCTATTTCAGTGAAAAATCTAATTGGGGCCTTACGGCTCCTTCCCATTTGCCGAACCAGTTGCCTTCGCGCGGAATATCGGCTACTTCAAATGTCAACAACTCTTCAGCTGCATATACAATAGAACTGGAGTCTTTTACAAAAAGCAGGCGTATGGTATAAATATCGTCGTTCAGTAAGTTAGCCGGTATCTTCAGTATGCTCTCATGTTCGCCTATACCCAGTGGGACAGAAGCTGTCGATACGTTGAATATACACAGGCCCGTAGGTGTGTTGAGGTGCAGACTTAAGTTAAGCGACATTGGTTTGCGCAAAATAAACCTGAACTTCATATCTGTTTCAGATGCCACCGTCATCACATCTGATTCCTTTGCTACCTTCGGCACTATTTCAGCGCTCATCAGGGTTAAGGTATCGTTACCAGGTGCTTCGTTTTCATCGTTCCAGCTTATACTCATCTGGTTCTTTACTTCGCGCCTCAGGTAGTTATTAATTACTTTATCAGTACGGCCAATTTCCACTACCTCACCTGCTTTCAGGTAGAGCGTTGTTTTGCAAAGGCTTTGTACTGCCTGCATGTTGTGGCTTACAAAAATGATGGTTCTGCCATGGCTGGCAACATCGCCCATTTTACCAAGGCACTTTTTCTGGAATTCAGCGTCACCAACGGCAAGCACTTCATCCACAATAAGTATTTCTGGTTCCAGGTGCGCTGCAACGCCAAAAGCAAGGCGTACATACATGCCAGATGAATATCTTTTAACAGGTGTGTCGATATAAAGTTCTACGCCTGCAAAAGCTACGATTTCATCAAACTTGCTGGAGATTTCTTTCTTGGTCATGCCAAGGATTGCGCCATTAAGGTAAATGTTCTCCCTTCCGGTTAATTCAGGATGGAAGCCGGTACCTACTTCAAGAAGCGATGCTATACGGCCTTTTATTTTTATTTGCCCCAAAGTAGGGCTGGTAACGCGTGACAGTAGTTTTAACAGCGTTGATTTTCCTGCTCCGTTTTTGCCAATTATACCAAGTGTGTCGCCTTGTTCAATGTGGAAATTAATATCTTTCAGCGCCCATGCGTAGTCACTCTTTACTTTTTGTGTACGGTCGTTCTTAACACCAACTTTCAGGAAGGGGTCTTCTTTACCACGGGTAACAGCCCACCACCTTTTCAGGTCATGGCTTAACGTACCGGAGCCTACCTGGCCCAGGCGGTATTGTTTAGAAACATTTTCAACCTTAATTACAGTATCTCTATTCATGTGCTGCTACTTAATACTATACAGTATCAATAAATTTCTTCTCAACCCTGTTAAAAACAAAAATACCTGATAATAATGTTACGAGTGTAAACACAATGCTATAGCATAACCAACCCGGGCTGAATACACCTTTACCTAAAAAGCCATACTTGAAGGCTTCAATAATTGAGGTTAACGGGTTAAGGAGTAACCAAAATTGCGTGCGTGGAGATTGTCCGGAAAGTGGGTAGATGATAGGTGTTGCATATTGCCACAATTGCACGCCAAAGCCAATAAGGAAAGCAAGATCGCGGTACTTGGTGGTGAGCGACGTTACAATAATACCAAACCCAAGGCTGAGCAAAGACAGTGTTAACAGCAATACCGGGAACAGCAATAGCGTCATATTAGGGTGAATCTGGTGTGTTACAAAAGTGTAATACACCCACATAACCATAAAGATGCTAAATTGTATACACAGCTTTACAAAACCTGACAGTACTTTTGAAATTGGCAAAATGATACGAGGGAAATACACTTTACCAAACACGCTTGCGTTATCAGAAAACGTTTTAGAGGTAACATTAAGCGTATCCGCAAAGTAATTCCACATAGTTAAGCTACCCATGTAAAATATGCCTTTCGGAATATCATCCGTCTGTATCTTGGCAACACCACCAAAAATGAAAGTGAAGATGACCGTTGTCATTATAGGCTGTAACAGGAACCAGATTGGCCCGAGTACAGTTTGCTTGTATACTGTAATAATGTCTTTTTTCACAAAGAGCATCAACAGGTCCTTGTACCGCCATACCTCTTTAAGGTTAAGGCTGAACTTACCTTTTTGCGGACCAATAATACTATCCCATTGCTCACTGTAAGCCGCTGCAGAGCTACCGCTCACATCATTAGTCATCATTATTATCTGTTTTAGGTTTGTTCCTGTTCTTTCTCCTGTTTATCAGGCCGGTAAAACCTTTTTTATTATCGTCAATATAGTATCCGCTTCCGTAAGAGCCGTAACCATAGCCATAACCGTAGCCATATCCGTAACCATAGCCATAACCGTTGCCGTAGCCATAGTTTTCTTCGTAGCCATAGCCATATGCATAACCCCTGTTGGCCAGAACGTCATTCACAATGAAGCCAATCTTAGGCATTTTGCCTGATTCGAAAAGTTCATTGGCAATGTTAAGCTGTTGCTTGTGGGTGTGACCCTGCCTTACAATATACAAGGCTATGTCAGTATACTTATAAAGCAACTGGGCATCGGTAACCAGACCGATTGGCGAAGTATCGATAACTATATAATCGAAGTCTCCACGCAGCCTGGTGTAGAAGTCTTCCGTGGCCTGCAGCAAAATAAGTTCTGCCGGGTTTGGCGGTATAGGGCCTGAAGGCACTACGTAAAGATTGTCTTCAAAGCCTGATGGAACAATAATATCGTGGTAGCTTGCCTTACCTATAATGTAGTTAGAGAAACCATTTGTGTTATCAAGACCTAACATCTTAGACACCCTTGGCTTACGAAGGTCAAACTCCATAAGTACAACCTTTTTACCAGACATGGCCAGCGTAATAGCCAGGTTAACGGCAATGAAAGATTTACCTTCATTACTCATACTGGAGGTAACCATAAGCACCTTCTTATCTTTATCAGTAAGCAGGTATTGCAGGTTGGTACGAAGTGCACGGAATTGTTCTGATATCAGGGTTCTGCTATTCTTTTCAACTGCAATTGATTCACCACTAACGTTGTTGCCAATTTCGCCGATGATAGGAATATTGGAGATTTTGATGATGTCGCTTTTGCTGATGATTTTGATATTAAGGCCTCTGCGGATAAGGATAACAGCAAAGGGGATAATAGCACCAATAAGCAATGACATGGTTAAGATACGCGAGTGGTTCGGCTTAATAGGGTAAGCATCAGACAAGGCAGGATCTACAATGATCGCATCGGCTACTGTTGATGATTTTTCGATAGCGGTTTCTTCTCTCTTCTTTAGAAGGAAGACATACAGATCTTGCTTGGTAGCCTGCAACCTTGAAAAATCAAGGTAAAGCCTTTCTACCATTGGCACGTCGCGTACCCTGCTCTGAATGTTGTTCAGTTCATCATTAGCCTTGTTCACCCTCAGTTGCATTTCAGATTGAGTTGCTGCAAGAGCGTAGAGAATATTATCTTTTATGTCTTTCTTTTGTTTCAGAAGCGCCTTAACAACAGGGTTGTCTCTGGTTTGTGCAATTTCAGCATGCTCTATATCTGCTTGTACGGAGTTATATTTTTCTGTAAGCGATTGCAAGCCACCATTTTCGAGTAAAGAAGCGGGGATAATAATTGGCTTGTTGTCCGAAGCACTAAGTATGTAATCACGAACACTGGAAATAACGTCTAGCTGTAACTTTGCATCAGAAAGTTTTTGCTGGGTAGCAGAACTTGCAGCAACAAGCGCAGTAGATTGCGAACTCATATCTACCATGTTATTATCCACCTTGTATTCTGACATTTTTGTCTCAACGTCGGTAAGCTGCTTTCCTACAATTTCCAAACGATCATCGATAAAGGCCATTGTACGGGTAGCAATAAGCGTTCTTTGTGCGATGTTCCTTTCTTTGTACATCTTCATGATAGTGTTGAGGATGTCAACCGAACGCTCGGGAATGTCATCTACACTTGTAATGAATAGGCAACTCGCACCCTTACTTGCTGCATTGATGTCGGTAACACCCATGAACCTCTTTGCAGTTGCTATGATTGGTGCAACCCTAACGGTTACCTGCGGATGTTTTGGGTTAAAGTACCTTGTTTTTATGAGTACTATTTTACCATGCTTGGTTGAAACAGTATCACCAAACCTGCCGCGTAATGGAGGATAAGGGATTTCTTTCAATATGTACTCATTGTCGTTAACGATATCTACAGTACATCCATATGTCCCATCGGCAGTATCTGTAATATAGTAGTCAAATGGTTTTACGGAGTACAGATTTGCTCTCTTTAAACGGCCGTTGATAGAGTAACTTACCTGAAGGTTGAGGCTCTTAATAACTTCAGTCATAAGGGTTCTGCTTTTCAGTACTTCTTCCTCATTTTCAACATTTATCTTGCTATTGCTGATTTTTAATGCAGCCATAATGTCCTCCTGTCCAGACGATCCCCCTTTTTTCGAGTCATTAATCAGTAGCTCGGCAGCAGTTTTGTAAATAGGGGTACTGTACCTTAAGTAGATATTACCAAAAATGAGCGATATGATAATGCATGCCAGTAACCATGGCCAAATAGCCATTACTGTAGTAAGCAACCACTTTAAATTAAAAACACTCTCTTCACCCTTCTTCCGTTCAATACCTATTTCAGGTCTGTTATCTTCCATTTATATAAATGTATAAAAAATTAAAGTATTATTTAGGTCTGAAAGCAAGAATGAGGCCAGCAAGACCAAGCAGAGAAGAGACAACGCTGACGTTTCTCAGGATAGTGTTGTCGCTATTCTGAATACGGCTTCTGGTAGGCGTAGCATACAAAATGTCCCGTTGCCTCATGTAAAAGTATTCTGATTTGAAGATGTCTGAGGAGCTCATACTAAAGCGCACAAATTTTTTCTGGTCACCTTCACTTCTAATCAGCAATATGTTATTTCTTTTAGCCGTAATAGCCAGGTCGCCGGCTGCAGCAATAGCCTCAACTATATTTACTTTTTCAGCAGGGAAAGTGAATGTTCCCGGGTGGTTGAATTCACCCATGAACTGGATGTCAAAATTAGCTATTCTAAGATTTACTACCGGATCTTTATAGAATTCTTTCGCTTTTTCCTTTATTAACTCCCTTGCTTCAGACGTGGTGAGGCCGGCTACATGCACAAAGCCTACAAGAGCAATTTCGATGTTACCGTTCTTATCAACCAGGAAACCGTTAAGAGGGTTGAAGATTGAGGCTGTAGAAGAGGAAATAGGTGTATTACTTTCGCCCTGCGTAACAGTCTGCACGGTAATTGCCAACAGATCGTTGGTAAGAATTACCGGATCGGTATATTTTACAGTTGGCCCTACTATGAAGGGCTTGTTAACTGAGTTACTGTCAGGAACATCAGTAAAATATACCACCTTCTTTGCGGAAATGCATGAAGTCATTGACCAGGATAAGACAAGGACCAGAGCCACAGAAAGAACATGATAACTTTGTCTGGAAAATGTATGCATCGGATTGCGTTTGAACAAAATTAGGATAAATTAAAATAAACTACTAAAAATACGGAAAATACAAATCTGCAATTTGATACTGAAACTGCAGGGATGCAACGTTTATTCCATATTTATAAGCGGGCTGATATGAGCTGCGTATCAAGGCAACCTTTCACATCATAAATAACGCCATTGGTTATTACATGTTTTTGCCAGTTAACATCCATAAATTCTTTATGCGCAACTGCAAGTATTACTGAATCGAAAATTTTGCCTTCAGGGAGTACGGTAGTAGTAACAATACTGTACTCGTGCGCAACATCGGCAGGCTCGGCCCAAGGGTCGTATACGGTAACGTTTACGCCGTATGATTCCAGTTCCCTTATTATATCTACAACTTTAGTATTGCGGACGTCAGTGCAATTCTCTTTAAAAGTAATACCCAGCACCAGAATGTTCGATCCTTTTACTGGTATGTCCCTTCTTATCATTAATTTCACTACTTCGTTGGCAATATACGCGCCCATGCCATCGTTAAGGCGCCTGCCTGCGAGAATGATTTCGGGGTTGTAGCCAGCTTCCTGCGCTTTTTGTGCCAGGTAGTAAGGGTCGACGCCTATGCAATGGCCACCAACAAGGCCTGGTTTAAAGCCAAGGAAGTTCCATTTAGTTGACGCAGCGGCCAATACGTCATGCGTATCAATGCCTAATTTATTAAATATTTTTGCCAGTTCATTTACAAAGGCAATATTGATATCGCGTTGTGAGTTTTCAATAACCTTTGCCGCTTCTGCTACTTTAATGCTTGCCGCTTTAAAGGTGCCTGCTGTGATAATTGAGCCGTATAACTTATCAATTATTTCAGCTGTTTCAGGCGTAGAACCAGAGGTTATTTTAAGAATTTTGGCAACAGTATGCAATTTATCGCCCGGGTTTATCCGCTCAGGGGAGTAGCCACAGAAGAAATCGACATTAAATTTTAATCCTGAGAATTTTTCCAGCACCGGAACGCACTCGTCTTCAGTTACACCCGGGTAAACTGTTGACTCATAAACAACATAGTCGCCTTTTTTCAACACTTTGCCCACAGTTTCGCTCGCTTTGTAAAGCGGGGTAAGGTCGGGCCTGTTGTTTTTATCAACGGGCGTTGGCACCGTTATTATGTAAACATTGCAATCTTTTATGTGATCGGT
This sequence comes from Chitinophagaceae bacterium, assembly GCA_947447265.1. Taxonomy (GTDB): domain Bacteria; phylum Bacteroidota; class Bacteroidia; order Chitinophagales; family Chitinophagaceae; genus Flavipsychrobacter. Next base: position 1,418 of record CANFKC010000033.1, on the reverse strand, counting down.
ATTGTAGCTGCAGTGCAGCCCTTTCTGGCCAACTGCCGATTCAGGGATAGTTACTTCTTTCAGCAGAGATGAGTCAACCTCAAGCGTAATATCATTGCAATCATGCAATTCGCCAATGCGTTTTTTGTTAATATCAAAACCTATTACGGGATAATATTTACTAAATTCTACTGCCAGTGGCAACCCAACATATCCCAGCCCTATTACGGCAATATTAAAAGAGGAATTTCCCATCAATATCAATCTTTTATATAAAATTTTTAATACAGGTTTACATTAAACCTGTACTGCATATTTACGCAAAAATATACTTTCCCTGCTTTATAAGCAAAAGGAATTACAAACATAACTGAGAATTCAAAAACGGGTATTTTGCCAGGGTATTATAGGCTTTGGAGTGTAACATGCCTTTAAGGGCCGCTGCATGTTTTTCATGGTGCATATCTGAGCCACAATAATCATACATTCCCTTTTCGAGAAGGCGCAGGGCAACCTCCATTATATTGCGGCCATAATAACCGGAAATAGAGAGAAGATTCAATTGCAACAAACAACCACGGTCCCGTAGTTCGCGATAACGTTCAAACTTATTATGGAAGAACATGTATCGTTCCGGGTGGGCTATTATAGGTTTATAGCCTGCGGTCTGCATATTAAATAAGGCGGAATTTAGCATTGGTGGCTCGTAGAGCATTGAAAATTCTACCAGTACCTGTTTTTTTGTAATGGTGAGTAATGGCTCCCGCTCCATCAACTCTGTAAAGGTTTCATCAATATAATATTCGGCGGCAGCGCTTATCTCCAGGTTAATATTATTTTCTCTGGCAGCATCTTGAATAGTTTGTAAACCGGCAAGTATTTTTTGTGAATTGTTCGGGTAGAAATCGCTCATTACGTGGGGCGTAGTAACAATTTTCTTGTATCCCATTGCTTCCATTGCGCGCAGCAGTGTAAGGCTATCCTCAATAGTCTTAGCACCATCATCAATACCCGGCACAAAATGAGAATGTATGTCAGCGCCCAAAAAAGACCAATCTGCATCACTGGGAACCAGGGCATCACTTTTTTCCTGCTCACTATTTCCTCTCCTGAAAAATCTCGAAAACATGTTGCCAAATTAGCAACAAATTCCGAGCGGAGGTAATAAATGGCTCATAAATTTGTACTAAATATTTAAAATTTGCTTGTATTTGATGTTTGTCGCCGCATTTGGCGCGTTAACACCGGCATTAAACCCAGATTACGCAATAGAAGTCAAATTGAATGCAACTCATTGATAATCATATTTTTGCGCCTCTCTTTTTCTAATGCGTAGCATTAGAACTTTTTAAGACAAAAATCAAGTGAAACCCTTTACTGTATTGACTTCTAGCCATAGCGGCAGTAGCAAAAAATAATCTTATTGCGTAATCTGGGTT
>CANFKC010000032.1 GCA_947447265.1 Chitinophagaceae bacterium | reverse complement strand
CATGTTCCGGGCTCAGAAAAATTAAATTTATAAATATGCTGTAAGGCAATACCAGTAAGGCTTTAGCGAGAATCTGTGAATTTCTTTTTTAAGAGCCGAAAGCAAATTTTACACCCCCGATTGAGTGTGGAATTGGTGCCTTTTTTAAATAAAAAAAAAGGCACACAAATAAATGTGTGCCTCGAAGGAAAAATATCGGTATCCTGGTTAGTTTATCTCACAAGGTTTTCCAGTTTTGTGATGTTGGTTATTATGATCTCGCCATTCTTGATGTCAATTAGGGCTTCCTTTTTAAAGTCGCTAAGCGTTCTTACCAGCGACTCCATCGCAGTTCCTGCAATAGAAGCCAGGTCGTCGCGGCTTATGTCGATTTTGTAGTTTTCGTTTTTGTTGGTATGGTATTTCTTTTGCAGTGCCAACAGGGCTTCCGCCACCTTCATACGCAATGTATTGTATGCAATACCCAGCAACTGGTTTTCTTTTTCTACAACATTTTTAGAAAGCAGACTAACAAACTTACGTGCAATATCCGGGCTGCTGTTAATGAGTTCTTCAAAGTCTTTTTTGGGTATCAAAGCGAGCTCTGTGTCTTCCATCGCTTCGGCATTCTCCAGGTTTTTACCACCTTCCAACAACGATGTATAGCCCAAAAAATCGCCCTTGCTATATAAGCCTACGACAAGGTCTTTACCGTCATCGTGCGTCCTGTAGGTTTTTACTTTGCCTTCTAATATATAGTAGAGATAATAGGGCTGGCTGCCAATCTTATAAATAAGTTGTTTCTTTTTAAAGGGGCTAACCTGGCTCTCGCTAGCCAGTTCATCCAGGGTTTTGCTGTTTCCTAGAGTATTCATAAGTTCCGTGAGGCCCTGCAGATCTGGGGTCATTTTCTTTTTCAGCATATCCATTTTCCTGAACCTGCTTTGTATAGCGCCAAGCAGCTCATTGCCACCGAATGGTTTTGTTATGTAATCGTCTGCACCTAATTCCATAGCCACCCTGAAGTCGTGGCGCTCACTTTTTGACGTAAGGAAAATGAACGGAATAGATTGTGTGGCAGGATCTTTATTGAGCACATGCAGCACACCATAACCATCAATCCCCGACATCATGATATCGCAAAGTACCAGATCCGGCAACTCTTGTTGCGCTAACTCTATTCCCATCTTGCCATTGCTTGCCTTGAGCACGTTATAATTATCAAGCTCCAATATCTCAGCAACATTTTCACGTATAATGTCATTGTCTTCTATTATAAGTATTGTTTTCATATCAGCTAATTGTTTATTTCAGTAAATTGAATAGTAAACTCAGTACCTTCCCCAATCTCACTTTTTAAATGAATTTCGCCGTCCATCAGCTCAACGTATTTCTTAACAATGTGCAGGCCAAGCCCTGTACCCTGAATATTATGCGTGTAGGAAGAACGAAAAAAGAGCCCAAAAAGATTAACCTGTTCATTCTTAGGTATACCTATACCATAGTCTTTGACCCTAAGCGTAAAAGTACTTTCATGGCATTCTGTGTATACCTCTATTAAACCCTCGTCTGTAGAAAATTTTATTGCATTGGAAAGCAGGTTGAGTATAATGTGTTTGAGCATAGATGGATCAAGGCGTACCAAACATTCATCACTTTCCACGTTATAAATTATCTTCTGTGAGTGTTTAAGCAGGTGGCTTACCTCTGCTATCATTTTTTCGGTGAATGTCTTTGCATCAAATTGCACATATTGCGGCTGCACCTTTCCTTCTTCAATTTTGCCTACAGATAAAAATTCATCTAATATTTCAGTGAGCATTTTAACCGAGGCTACTATTTGTTCTATATGCTTTTCGCGTTGGGGTTGGTGTTCTTCTTTTTTATATTTTGATATGAGGTAAGTTGAAGATAGTATACCCCCCAATGGTGTTCGGAACTCATGAGATGCCATTGAGACAAATCTTGACTTCAGTTCATTCAGTTCTCTTTCCTTCTTAAGAGCGGCCATCAGTTCATTTTCAGACCACTTGCGTTCTGATATATTATTAGCCAATAGCAGGTATCCGTCACCGGCTTCGGTTAAATCGTTTAGTTGACGGATATGTACTCTAACGAAAAGAGTCGTTCCATTCTTACATATGTAATGCCATTCGTTGCCATCTAGTTGTATTTCATTTGCAATTGCAATAAAGTCTTGCCTCGGTTTATCCTCGTGTAGCAACTCTTTTTGCCTGAGATATATTTCGTCTTCAGCATGAAAGAGGAGTGGGGTGTGCTTACCTACAACTTCTTCAGCCAGGTAACCCAATTCACTCTCAGCTACATCGTTAAATTGCTGTATCGTACCACTTTTGTCGAGTACAATTACCATGGTTTGGGAAAACTTGGATACTTCAGTCAATATGCCCGTGGGATCGATTAAATTGTTCTTTTTTTCCTCTTCCTCCATTCCTTTTCCTTGTTTTTTCATTCAATTTCTTTAAAGATGGTGGTTCTGGATGCTGGTATGTGTTGTAATATTTTCTATTGAAAAACAGGTTTAAGGTTTATTTTTCAGGATTTACCTATGATTATTATATTTATCGTGTTGTCATCGAAAAAAAAGGCTGTTAGTTTAGCTGCAAAATAACGACTCTTTGTTACATTTGCAAGTATTCAAAAAAGCTACTTAGCTTAGTGATATAATGTTTTCGCTTCTAATCACCACCTGAAGATTGACAGACTAATCTTTGTCCATCAAGATTATTATCGCCACTACTGAATCAGTTTCACTAGTGTTGATAGTATTATATTTTAATAGCAATGAAATATTTGTGTTCATTTAGCTTGTCAACTTGTTTTGTCTTTAAATAATAGTATTATAAAATACATAATAAAATAAACTTTAGTTTAAATAATGTTATAAAATATCGCCTTTTAGTTAAAATCGCTATTTTAAACATTCCTAAACCTATTGGATAAAATGCCAGAAAATGGAAAAACGTGATTTGAGTATAATGGTGGTGGAGGATAATGAGGGTGATTTTGTAATTCTTAAAGATCACCTTTTTGAAATATTTCCAAAGGCTAGCGTTGATAGAAAAATTTCCCTTTTACAGGCGAAGCAATCTTTCATCGAGGAAACTTATGATATTGTTTTACTCGACCTGACATTACCTGACAGTGTAGGTGTTAACTCTATTACTGAATTACTGAAGGTTGCGCCTACCGTACCAATTATTGTTTTTACCGGTTATGAAGATAAAGAGCTGGCAGTAAATAGCCTTAAATTAGGTGTGCAGGATTATCTTGTAAAAGACGAAGTTATACCGGCGATACTTCTTAAAAGCATCAGTTATGCAATTGAGAGAAAAATAATACTTAACCAGGTAAAATCGGCAAAAGAAAATTACAAATCTCTTTTTGATAAGAACCCTATACCTCTTTTTCTTTACGACCCCGTTACATTGCAAATACTCGTTGTTAACCAGGCGTGTACCGAATTATACCTGTATAGTGCTGACCAGCTGTTGCAAATGACTGTTGAAGACCTTATGACTTCAGGGGAAAAGAGCAGAATTTCCACTATCAGGGATGCGATAACTGTGAGTAAGTCAGGTTCAGTTCCGTTGGGGGAATGGAGGCAGTTTAAATCAGACGGAACGGAGATAGAGGTGGATATCACCACGCATGATTTTATGTTAGGCTTGCGCACCTGCAGGCTTGCCGTACTTAAGAACGTAACGGAAATAAATACCGCCAGGCTGAACCTGCAGAGAAGTGAAAAACGATTTCGTTCCCTGGTTCAGAGCGGCGCTGATTTGATAGGCATCTTAGATAAAGATGGTAATTATCTTTATAAAAGCCCGACCATTACAACGGTATTAGGCTATACCACGGAATTTCTGATTGGGAGAAATACGTTTGACCTTATACATGAAGAAGAGATTGCGCAGGTGCTGGCTGATTTCGATAAATTAAAGACTCAAAGCCAGGTTTCATTTAAACCGTTCAGGGTTTTAGATAGCTGGGGTAACTGGCGTTGGATAGAAAGTATTGTAACCAATTTACTGGACGAACCATCTGTAATGGGGATTGTTACTAATTCGCGCGACCTAACCGAGAAGAAAAAGCAGGAGGATGAGAAAACGTTGCTCATTAAAGAACTTACCCAAAACAATACAGATCTCAAGCAATTCTCCTTCATTACCTCTCACAATTTAAGAGCGCCAATCACCAACCTACTAAGTATACTTGAACTATTTAGTTATGCAGGCATTAAAGAGGAAAAAGCACAGTTTTTCTTCGATATGTTCAAAAAGTCGACACTGCAACTTGATGAAACTATTAATGACCTTGTGAAGATACTGGTGATAAAAAGCAATGCTAATATTGGCCTTGAAGAAATATCCTTAACATCAATTTTTTCTAAAATAACAGGCATGCTTTCCGCTATGATATCGGATGTAAAGGCTGAGATCAATGTTGATTTCAACGAAGCTCCGCAGTTGGTGAGTAACGCAACTTACCTGGAAAGCATTTTTATGAACCTGCTGACCAATGCCATAAAATACAGAGATACCGAGCGGGAACTCGTTATCAATACCTATACCCAAAAAGGGGATGGATGCACCATGCTCTACTTCCAGGATAATGGGCTGGGTATTGACCTGGTAAGAAATAAGGACAAGATATTCGGCCTTCACCAGCGTTTTCATGAGGTAGGTGAGGGTAATGGAATCGGATTATACCTGATACAATCGCAAATAAAAGCGCTGAACGGCACCATTTCGGTAGATAGTAAAGTGGGTTCCGGAACAACGTTTATTATAACTTTCAACAATTAACGCTATATGCTAAATAAAGTGCTTTGTGTAGATGACGACCCTGTTACATTAATGATATGCGACATTATGCTGGAGAAAGCTAATTTTTGCCAGCGGGTGGAGCAGGCCGCAGGTGGAACATCTGCCCTGAAATATTTAAAAAATCAGATAGAGCAAACCGACGGCCAGTTACCTGATGCTATCTTGTTGGATATTAATATGCCGGTTATGAATGGCTGGGAGTTCCTGGAGGAATACGTAGAAAAGTATCAGGCACATATGCCCGACTGTAAAATAATCATTCTAACTTCTTCTGTTAATCCTGAGGACAAGGAATTAGCTGAAAAGCACCCTGACGTTACTGATTTTATGCCTAAACCAATAACACTTGATGGGCTGGAAGCGTTGAAAACGATTCCAGCACTACGAAAATATTTTGCCAGATATATCGCCTAAGCAGCTATGACGCTATTGTGGTTAAGCGTAACGTGTTTAACGATATAGACCTGCGACTAAAAAATGTCCCTGCTCAAAAACAATTTTGAGCAGGGACATAAATTTTTTACTTGAGGCCTACTATTCAAATACGACTTTCTTGTTCCATTGCGCTCCCTTCGCAGATATTTTAAGTAAATACATTCCCTTAGCGATGTTCCCGAAATTGAACTCGGTTCTCTGGTTCGTAAATTCTTTAGTTTCTATTACCTTTCCATTAACGTCCAGTATAGTAACTACCGCGTCGTTATACCCGGCAGGCATTTCAATCGTGAAGGTGCCGTTAGTTGGGTTGGGGTAGACGTTTATCTCAGCAACAGAAGTATTCATATTCTCTCCATCATTCTCCTCTTTTGCTGATGTTATGGTCAATACGTGAATGGCCACAGCTCTGCCACATGTGTTGGTTACAGCATATCTGATCGTATCAACACCAGCTGCAATCCCACGAACTACGCCTGCAGTATTAACTGTTGCTGTGCCTGTAAATACACTGCCCCAAAGTCCGCCAGCTACGGTTGCTGTAAGAGTAGTTGTTGTTCCCCTCAGCAATGTTGTCGCACCTGATACGATGCCCGCATTTGGGCTGCTGTTGAGCACAACAGCACGGGAAACAGTGCCTGTTTGTCCACAGCTGTTAGTGATTGTATATAAAATAGTATCTCTGCCACCTGACAATCCGGTAAGTACGCCAGTGGACGAAATAGTAGCAATAGTGTAATTAGTCAATGACCATACTCCTCCAGCACGAGCGTCAGTAAAATTGATACTTGTACCCGGACATACCGCTGAACCAGAGCCGCCTATTGCAGTGGGCATGGTAGGTGCAGTTACAGTAATGCTTTTAGTTGCAGACCTGTTACCACATACGTTAACGATGGTATAGGATATAGTTGCAGTTCCTGGAGTAATAGCCCTAACTACAGAGTCGTGTATGGATGCGATAGCCGCATTACTGGTGCTCCATGTGCCGCCAATATATGTGTCAGAAAGTGTGGTGGTAGCTCCAGGGCAAATGCTGGATGCTCCGGTAATAGACGTAAGTGGCATTGGTGGCACTACAGTTACTGCGAATGAGCTTTTAGACGTGCAGCCTGATGCGTTGGCCGCTGTAGTATAGATTGCGTAGGCAGTACCACCTATGTATGAGCCGATAATTCTACCATTAGCGTACGTTACTATTAATGAACTGGTATCCGAGAAACTTCCTCCGGCAGGGCTACCGGTAAGTGTATCGGCGATACTAGCGCAAATTGTGTTATGGCCAGTTATAACCGGGGTTGCCGGTGCAGAGCGCACAGTAACCCATACCGGTATATTAGTGACGGTAGTGCCGTCAGAAACCCTTACAATAAACGTATCTCTACCTGCAAACGTTGTATCGGGGACATAGCGCATTCCAACCGGTGTAATGCTGCTGCCATTAGTAGTTGCGCTGTATGTGGCGTCAGCAATGCCATGCCTTGGGGCTGAAGCAAGGCTCCATGTTAAAGTCTGGCCGGTATCAGCATCCCTTACAATTAGCCTGCTGTTCAAATCAAAGCTTCCGACATTGTTACACATCAGGATGCCTATTGCTGTGCCGAACGTGAATACAGGGGCGTGGTTTGGGTTGATACACCTCACCATTGCGGTGGTGTATGCAGTTCCGCAGCTGTTAGCGACGGTGTAGGTAATAGTTGAGCGTCCGCCGGAAATGAGCGTTACAGTTCCTGTATTGCTAATTGTAGCCACTGCGCTGTTACTACTGCTCCATGTGCCGCCGGCTGTGCTGTCTGCCAGTATTGATGTTGAACCTACCGATGTAATTGTTGTCGTGCCTGTAATTGGTGCAGGAGTTACCGGAACAACAGCTACGTTAATATGATGTATCGCAGCAAAAGTGCCACAACTGCTGTGCTGTGTATAAGATATTGTTGCTGCCCCTGTTGAAAGGCCGAGCACGTTGCCGGATGTATCAACTGTTGCAATAGCAAAATTGCTGCTGCTCCATGTGCCGCCAGTTGCAGACTCAGTCAAGGTTACCGGGCTACCGACGCACGCAATAGTACCGCCACTGATAACACCCGCATCGGGCAATGTGGCTATTATAACGGGATGGCTAACTGTTGTGGCATCTGAATTCCTCGTTACTCTATAATAAACTGTGTCATTTCCGCTTGTTATTACCGTCATTGCGCCTGTTGAGCTTATTGTTGCCACTGATGTTGCAGTATTTGTAAATGTACCGCCGAGGGCTGCATTAGTAAAGTTTGCTGGTGTACCAGAACAAACTAATGATGGGCCACTAATAGCTGGAACGTTTGGTAACCTGAAATTTCTGAGTATCGATATGCTAGATGCGTAACGGTTGCCAGTCACAACATCTGGCTTATTATCGCCATCTACATCTCCAATGGTAATACCTGTTGGGCCAGTACCGGTAGCGAAGTCAATTTTTGAAGTCAGTGATGCTGTATTTATAACACCTGCAGCAGCTGTGTTTCTTAGAATAGAGATCGTTCCTGCTCCGGCATTAGCTATAGCTACATCTGGTTTGCCATCACCGTCAATATCTCCCAAAGCAATACCCGCTGGTGATGTTCCTGTAGCGAAATCAACTGCCGCGGCAAATGAAGATGCGTTTATAGCGCCTGTTGACGCCGTATTATGCAGCACAGAAACAGTGTTCGATGAACCATTAGTAATAAGCATATCAGCCTTGCCATCGCCATCAATATCACCGGTCGCAATATCTATCGGTATTCCTCCGGTTGCAAAATCGACCTTGGCAGCAAATGATGATGCGTTAATAATACCCGGGGTGGACGTGTTACGGAAAACAGACACCGTAGATGAACCGGTATCGACAACTGCAATATCTAATTTATTGTCACCATCGAAATCGGAACTTGTAATGCTCAACGGACCAACATTAGTTGTAAATAATACCGGTGCGGCGAAAGTTGTAGCATTTATAACCCCTGTTACGCCTGTATTATGGTAGATTGCCATAACATTTGAATAAGCAGCAGCAATCGCCATATCCGGTTTCCCGTCGCCGTCAAAGTCTGCAACAGTAACAACTACAGGAACCAGGGCGGCGGATGTTGTTGTAAAATCAATTCTCGTAGAAAAGCTGATATTACCTGGCGTAGATAGATTATGAAATACGGATACTGATGCGCTTGCTGCATTGGTAACGATGATCTCAGGTTTGCCGTCTCCGTCAATATCAGCCAATTTTGCGTTGGTAGGATAGTAGCCAGTGGTATAATTTGATGGGCTGCTGTAAGAACTGCTATTGATAGTACCTGCAGCACCGATATTGCGATATACTGAAATGAAAGCGACGCTTTCATTTACAGCTACAAGGTCTGACTTACCATCGCCGTCCAGGTCGCCGATAGCACCAATAAAAGGTGAGGTGCCGGCAGCAACGTCAGTGTGCGATTGAAAATTAATTTGTCCATTGGTGAGCAAGGTGGTATCGTATACCGGTGTAAAGGGTGCCGGGCTATACGCAGTAAGGGAAGACAACATTGATAATACAGATATTGGTGCGTATGTTGCGCCCACAGGAACCGTTACAGTTAAAGAGGTTGATGTCGCTGCTGTTACTGTTGCAGCAGTAGCTCCGAAATATACAATATTGTTTGCTGGTGTTGTTTCGAAGTTAGTTCCGGTAATAGTAATAGAAGCGCCCGGTGTAGCTGTATAAGCCGATAGAGCATTGATGACCGGCCTGGCAGCGATAACAGGAATATTCGAACCATTATCATTACCAAAAATAGCCGTCGGGGCGCCGCACATTACCCTGATTTTATAGAAAGATGATGGGATTAGCGCCGCAGGAACTGCAGCAGTGATTGGTGAAGTACTTCCCGTACCTATTATTCCGGTAGTAGTATCCGGGCTAAAAGCACCTGTTGCATCTGATAATTGTACTTTAAAAGGCCCTGAAAACGCGCCGGAAGGAGTAAATGCAACTGTTATTGCGTTGCTGGTAGTATTGTAGAACGGACCAAACGCGGCAGCAGTAGTTGAAATGACTGAAGCCCTTGGCACAACCTCCCCGCTGGCAGTTTGCGTTGCAGGGTATATAATTCCTGAGGGACTGGTAAACCTGATTTGAGCCAGTTGTGTGGCAGTTAGGCCAGCCGCTGTGGTACCAATAAACAATCTTCCTTTAGTGCCGGCAGTGCCATTGTAAGCGCCTGACCAGTTAGTGATGTTGAGTGTTTTTCCAGTTGCCCAGCTTATTGAAGCGCTGTTTGCAAATTTCACATTATGCAATGTTGCTGTGCCGAGGTCGATTGTTGAATTATCGGACAAGTTTAAACCGCCCAGATTTATTTGCGCCGTAGTTGTACTGTTTGTAGTTGATAGCGTACCGCCGTTTAGATTTACCGGGCATGAGCCTAGTGCAACAGCAGTTGTTGTTGCCGGATTAAAACGGATCTCCCCACCAGAAATGGTCAGTCCGCCAGAAAAAGTATTAGCCGAGCTTGTCAAGGTAAGCGTGCCTGTACCATTTTTTACCAATGACCCGGTACCTGTAATTATACTTGTTTGTGTTGGGACAAAGCCATTTCCGTAAATAGTGTTCGTGCTTTGATTTACGATAAGGGTATGCCCTGCAGCCAATATGATGTTTTGAGTCTGCGTACCGGTTGTTGGTACAAAACTGCTCGCAAGCGCTGAAACTGCCTGGCTGGTATTGTTCAGGCTAAGCGTTGAACTTACGTTGGTGTTTAAGCCAGACATTTCGAGCGCACCGGTCGAGATGGCAGAACCGGAGGCTACATTGATAATACCGGCACCCACCTGTGTGCCACCTGTCCATGTATTTGACGTGCCTGTAAGCAGTAGTGTGCCGCCATTACTATTGGCATTTTTTATCAATGCACCACTTCCGCTGATGTTTCCTGATAGGGTAAGTGTAGATGTTAGCAATACTGTTACTGATGCATCGCCTGCAAGGTTAACTGGCCCGGCCCATGCGTAAGAAGTGTTGTTTTTAGCTACTAAAGCTCCGCCAATACTGGTAAGTGAAGCAATATTGCCTTTTCCATTCAAATTCAGATTAATGTTACCCGCGGCATAAGTGCCTGCAGTTGCAGCAAGATAGAGTTCGCTGCCGGTGTAAACTGTAATGTCGTTGCCCGTAGTGTTATTAATCGCATCGGTAACATCAAGTTCCAGTATCCCATTTGATGTTCCATCAGTTTTACCCACATTTATGCCGCCGTTGAACGCATTGGTTGCGCCGAGCTTTAAAAGACCACCGGCATTACCTGATGTGCCGGTCCAACTGCCATTACCAAGGAATGATAGTCTGCCAGAGCCTGTAATAGCACTCGTTATTTTAATGGTATTGCCGATTGCTGTGGCTGATGTTCCCTGGCCGGCTATTATATTCTTTCCCGATGTGCCGGTATTAATAGTCATCAGCTTGTTGCCTGCGCCTTGTGTATTCTGTAAAGTAAGAGTTGATGCATTTGCTGCATTGTTAGCAATGATCACGTCTGACGTACTACCGACCGTAGCACCTGCAAGGGTAAGTATGCCGTTAGACGTAGTTGAAGAATTGCCTAAAAGAAAGTTTGTTGTTCTGGAGGCGTCGATGCTAATAGCACCAACTGCCTGGTTATTGGAACCATTGTTAGTACTGCCACCTAAATCGATACCAATGCCTGTGGTGCCAGATGTTGGATAATTTTGGAATAGGGCTACCTGCGATGAGCCCGGTACGCTGCTGCCTACCCAGTTGCTGCCGTTTAGCCAAAGTGTGCTCGATGCACTTGACCAGAGTACTTGTGCTGCCGCATAAGTAGGCATTAGCTCCATGCCTGTAATTAAGCCAACACATACCACGATAAATTTTAACGAGAGAAGATTTAAACTGTGTTTCATAATATTGGTTTTATTGTTTTGTCGTTAACTTGTTGTTTTTATAATGTCAAAAGTAGCCCGGGCGGAAGGCCGTAAAAACGACAATGGACAAACAACCAATTGATCTTCGTCAACCCAAAAAAATGGGTGCCTATACGGACACCCATCTACCAGCACGACACAGACATTTTTCTGTTCTTGCTACTCCTTTATAAATTTTTCGGTTATTTTATTGCCAGCCGAGTTTAGTTCTGCGATATACATTCCGGCTGCAAGGCCGATTAAACTGATGGTGACGTTTCCGCTCGCCTTTCTACCAAGTGATGTTTTGGTTACACAAACACCTGCCATATCCATTATTCTAATGATGTGCTCATCATCATCCGCCACCGAGAAAGTAACAGATATTTCTTCTGTTGCCGGATTTGGCGAAAGCGAAAGTTGGAATGGAGTTTCTGCCTGTTGGGCGCTTACACTATTCATCCGCAATTCGAACCTGTTATCTCCCTGTGTCGCTTTGTTGTTGTTTACTGAAAATTTATACTCTGTACCCGGCGCCAGCAATACATCCTGCTTCAATAGTTTGTCGTGCAGGTATATGTTGCCACCGGCAGGAAGGTTTAGGCTTTCAGCCTTAATAATGTACTCTTGTGCAAAAGGCGACGCAATGCCCAAAGGAATAACTTTTGTTGCATCAAATGGACGGGCATCTAATGCCAGTTTATGATTTTCTGAGGATAGACTGTAGAAGTTCATATCCTGGCCGCAAGCTTTTAATGCGTCATAGTCGTCTTCCTGATCGACCGCGGCTTCATTGAATTTAAGGCTGAGCACATCCCAGAGATGATAGTTGTTGTCGTAAACTTTAAGGCAAACATATTCTGGCTGACCCTTCATGAGATTATTTGAAATAGTCGCTGATTTGTTAGCCTCTTTAAAGTCAAGTGAATCGCCATTATGCGCGGCTCTAACCTGGAAAGCTGTTTGCGCGGCAATATAGTAGGGTATAGCTGCTGAAGTACCTATCGGCACAGCCAGGAACTGGCCTGCGGCGCCCAGCGTAGGAATGAATACATAGAATGCCGCACCAGTAATTCTGCCAGACCTTTTGGCGTTGTAGATAATGGTACCAATATCAACCGGCGATGGATAAGGATTGCCCACCATGTTAAAATCCTGGTTTGCACCTGTGCCTTTAGTTAGTGGTAGCGAAATATCTCCCTGGTTTACCACTCCGTGCATACCTATAGTTACTGGCGAAGGATTGTATGTACCATAACCAAAGCCTTCTCCCTTTGCACCTCTTATAAACAGCCTAATTCCTTGAAACTGTTGCAGTCCGTTACTGTCCGCTCCGCCATAAGTGCTTGTGAAAGGCCGCCATCCGGGATCTGATGGCGAGGCAGAATTGCCTACCAGGGGATTATACCTGAATGCCGATGACGCATTTGAAGCTGAAGTTGTAAAGCCATTTGCAGCTCCGCCAATGCCAGTTATATCTATGTAGGTTTGAATCTGGCTGAGAGGTATATAAGTATTGAATGGATGTGACCAGAAACGATAAGCCCTGCGACCGCCATGCACATATTGCATACAATTAACCTCACCGTTTATTGTGCCCGATACATTACCTATGCGGGCTGTGCCTGTGGAATCGGATAGTAACTTCAGGTATCCTGCAGTATTCAATGTACCCCCTGGTGCCACAGTAAGGATTCCCCCGGTAGCCGAAATATTGAGCGTGTCCTGCAAGCTGAGCAGCGCATTTGTATCAATTATTACTGAACCCAATTCATTTGCTGTGTTTGTAAAATGTATGGATGTTGCTGTGCCTTTTAGCTTAAATGTTGAACTGCCGTCCCCTCCAATTGCACCATTACATATCAGATCATTGAGGGTAAGCCTATGTGCGCCGATGCCAAGATAAATGCCAGAACTTACAACGGTTTGCCCACGTACATTCCAGTCTTGGGAAAGCCCGACCGCTCCTGACCTATTTCCAATGAAAAAGGTATTGAGGGTATTGTTGAAATCTGGTGGTGCTGCACCCGAGCCGTCGGGGTTGCAGCCCCAGTTAGCCACCGCGGTAATATCGCCGGAACTTTTTGTATAGTAGGTTGTGCTATTTACAGCACTAATTTTCAATATTGAATCGCCGGAAAAGCCAATGCCGGTAGATTGTACATAGTTTGATGCGGAACTGCTCCCTTTTCCCTTCCAGGAAGTGTTATTGCCTGTATATGTAATTGCCAGCCACGGGCCGTTATTTCCGTTCAGCTCGGCATCTGTGTAAAACATGCCCACGTTCCCGCTGTAGTTCTGGAGCGGTATTGCAAAGGTAAATACCCTGTTTATGCCTGGATTACCGGTCCCAGTGCTGGCGGCATACACGGTATTGAGCGAATTGTTAGTAATTATCTGGTCGGTTGCAGGAGACAACACGAGGCTATCCATCGTCATCGTTACCCCTGCTTTGATTGTCAAGCCTCTTGAACCAAAACTTACTTGTGCTTGTGTTGTGCTGTTGAGTACAACCCCGGCTAACAAAAGCCGCCACCATTTTAAAAGCTTCATATAAATTGCTTGTGTGGTTATTAATGTTGAGCTATTATGTTCCATGACGATACACCATCAGACTGCACAGTAAAGTAGGCGTACGGTGCGTATAGGTATTGATTAGAAGATCCATCAATGTAGTCTGTTCCTGAAGACGCGTGTATCACTATAAGGTTACCGTCCATCGAAGTTTTTTTGACGGTATAAACCCTGCCGACACAGCCAGATGCAGCTGGAAGGCTTACAGTAAAACCACCGGTGGCGCTATTGCATAACACGGTATGATTATCGGTGGCAAGTGTATAATTGGCTGATTTGGTTACAATTGGTAACGACATACTGCCACCAACTGTTAATGCTGAGTTTGGACTTGTGCCGGCACCGATGCTGAGTCGGTTGCTTGTGCCATCAAAGTATAAACTATTTGTGTTCTGTACCATATCACCTTGTGCATTAGTGTATAGCAGCGCGCCTTCTGGCACTTGCTTCAATCTTAATCCTGATGCACCGGCAGTTCCTGTATTTATTTCAACAAGAT
Source organism: Chitinophagaceae bacterium (assembly GCA_947447265.1). GTDB lineage: Bacteria > Bacteroidota > Bacteroidia > Chitinophagales > Chitinophagaceae > Flavipsychrobacter. The sequence goes on along the minus strand of CANFKC010000032.1, from coordinate 42,178 downwards.
TTCCTGGTGTTGCCGTGCCGATGCCCAAGTTGCCAAGACTGTCAATTATCATACGTTGTGTATTACTAGTGCGGATCCGCAGGCTTACGTTGTCAGTAGTACCCAGGAAATTTGTAGCTGCTGATGTTGCCGCGTTTCCATTAGTTGACCATAGGTTAGTTGGCGAAGAGGGCATAGCAGACTGTGCTATTTTCTTGACAACACCATTTTCTATTGCAAGCAGACTATCAGTACCGGCTCCATTCTGTAAACCTGATAAGAATAGCGGATCGCTCGCAGCGACCACCTGTAACTTATATGCTGGTGCGCTCGTGCCAATACCGATGTTGCCTGTCGCGGTAATGCGCATTTTTTCGGTATTGTCAGTAATAAAAGGAAGATCAAAATTAGATTGTGTACCTATAGCCTTTGCAGATTGCAGCCGATTGCCACCTTCATTCCAGGCACTACCAGTAGTGCCGGTTTTCGATACCGGTACGCTTTGGTTATATACCGTCCAGCCGGTCCCATTGCTTGTGAGCATGGCTGCCTCTCCCGGCTCATCGAGCGCCCAGCTGCTCATTCCTTCAATAGTTTGTGTGGCAGAAGGCATTATCGTTAGTATGGGCAGGGGAGAACCGGTGGAGTTGTTCTTTACCATGTACGTTCTACCGGTGCATGTTGCTGCGGACGGGAGGGTTGCAGTTGCGCCGGAGGTACCTGTAAAAACAAGTGCGTAATCAGAATCGCTGATATTAGTTGCACTACCGAACGCCCTGTGCGACGTAGATAAGGATCCCCTGATATCCATTGTTGAGTTTGGTGATGTAGTACCAACACCCACTTGTGCCCTCGTCGAGGTTGCAAAAGCCAGCATAATTGCCGCAAAAAATAGAGATGATTTCATAACAGCTTTTCCCTTTAAAAGTTAATTGTTCGCGTTGTTTTATTCCGCTTTACAAGGCAAAAGTATATTTTGGAAAGTGCGATATAATTGACTTGTGGCAAAGTATAAATTGATTTTCGTCAACTGGATCGAATACAATTTTTGAGGGGTTTCTACAAATCGAAAAGGCTATTCCTTTTCAGAAATAGCCTTTTATGCTGGTAATTTGTTATGATGTTTTAGCGGATTCAGCACCAAATTCCGGTTGTACCCGTACCGATTTCTTAGCAAATTTATTCAGCTGTAAATTTTTGCTATCCTTAACTTTACACTTACAAGGTTGACATATCGATTACAAAGCGATAACGTACATCACCCTTAAGCATCCGCTGATAGGCGTGGGTAATATCTTTAATATCTATTAGCTCAATGTCAGACACGATATTATTTTCAGCGCAAAAATCAAGCATTTCCTGAGTTTCTTTGATGCCACCAATGCTGGAACCAGCAAGGCTTCTGCGACCGCCAAGCAGGCTGAAAGCTGATACTGAAGCTGGTTCTGACGGCACACCTACACATATCATAGTGCCGTTTGTTTTAAGCAGCGAAAGGTACATGTTGAAATCGTGCCCAGCAGAAACAGTATCCAATATAAAGTCGAATGTGCTACGCGCAGCTGTTACCTGTGCTTCGTCAGTAGTAACAACAAAGTTATGGGCTCCCAGTTTTTTGGCATCTGCTTCCTTCTCGGGAGAAGTACTGAGTACAGTAACTTCAGCGCCAAAAGCAACACCAAATTTTACTGCCATGTGGCCAAGGCCACCAAGGCCCAGTACGGCCAGTTTATGACCTTTGCCAACTTTCCAATGCCTGAGAGGGGAATACGTTGTAATGCCAGCGCAAAGGAGTGGGGCGGTTGCCGCCAGGTCGGCATTTTCGGTCAGCCTCAGTACGAATTCTTCTTTTACTACTATGGTGTTTGAATAACCACCGTAGGTAGGGCTTTTGTCATCACGCCCGTATGCATTATAAGTCCCCGTTGCACCTTCGGCGCAATATTGCTCCAGATCTTGTTTGCAATTGTCGCAATGGCCGCAGGAGTCTACAAGGCAACCAGTTGCAGCAAGGTCTCCTACTTTAAATTTGGTTACTTTCTCACCAACTTTCACAACACGGCCTACTATCTCGTGACCCGGTACCATTGGGAAGATGCCAGGGAACCAATCATCCCTTATCTGGTGCAGATCGGAATGGCATACCCCACAAAATAAGATGTCGAATTGCACATCGTGCGGACCTGTTTCCCGGCGATCAAATGTCCATGGTGCGAGGTCTGAAGTATTTGTCTGTGCGGCATAACCCTTTGCTGAAATCATAATATATATTGTTTGAAATTTTTTAAGTGTCAGGCATTCAAATAGGCTCGTTAGGGCGGCCGTTCTAAGAAGGAAAAAGCGGAAGCTTAGCTTTTGTACCCTATTACACTACAGAGTTACGCTAATTTCAGTAAGCAAATGATATTTCTTTAGACGATGCCCAGTTAGTTGCTGCGAAGTGCTTGTTTAAAGACACAATTATTCTGGAAATTTTGAAAAAGCCGGTGAAATGTGAAAAACAACCTGAACCAAATTAAAAAAGCTGCCAAAAGGCAGCTTTTTTAATATACGATGGGGAAATGACGAATTATTTTACAACTGTAAGTAGCGTGTTTTCTACAGTATTTTCTACCTGTAACTGTACGTTATAAATACCTGCAGGTAGCATGTCAGTTGACAAGGTAACGGTGTTGCTGCCTTCGTTAATATGCAACGATTCCATCCTGTTCATTCTTTTGCCTACGGCATCAAAAATAGAAACAGATGCTGTTGCTGCTTTTTCCGCATTGAATGCTAGCGTAAAGGTTTCCCGGGTTGGGTTAGGAAAAATGTTGCATGCGGTAATACTCTTTTCGATTTCGTTAACAGATGCCGGGAATGTTCTGGCTGCAATTGCTGATTGTGCAATGATCTTATCAGCATCATTCTGTATCCAGACAGCAACGCTTGTGTCGGTTGCAGTGTGCGGAATTGCGCTGCTTGTTTCAGAGATAACTGCACCTTTCAAAATATAAGTCTGCGAGTCGCCTATTGCCCATGAATTTGCAATTGCAAGGCCGGCAGCGCTTGGGTACATGCCTCTTACTGTATTGACAAATTCTGTCTCGCCATTGCTGCCTGGAGAACTTGCGAAGTGCAGTGTTTTGCAAAGGGCAGAACGTAATTTTATACTACCGGCAGAAGGAGCGTATGCTGCAATAGCTTTAACTTTTGCAGTTATCGTAACGGTATCATAAGTGCTGTTATATTTATACGTTGCAGTTATTTTAAATGGCGACGCTATAGCTGCGCCGGCATCCAGGTCGCTCTGTGTTAGGTACGCAGGGTAGCCGGGATATGCCGTACTACCATCAGGAACAAATCCGTCAATAGTGCCGAATGGTGCAAAAGGAACATTGTAATAGGTTTGCCTAGTTGCCTCAAACAGCGTATTGGTCATGTAAAAAAACGGACCTGCCGAAGGGATATCACACATGTATTTGATCATGTGTATTTTGGTCGCATTAGTGCTCGACGCCATCATTGCATCCAGTGCTGGGTTGGTACTGGAACAGGATGGGCAATTTTCGCCCGTAAATTCTTCATATAAAACAAGTCTCGTTTGGGCGGATACGTCTGCGCTAACTGCCGCCAGGGCTGCGATAAGGAATAGTCTTTTCATATAAATGGTTTTATTGGTTCTTATAAAGATACTGAAACAATTTATCGCGAAGTGTGCCTGAACGCTAGTTTTTTGCAATATTTTTTAATGTTTCAATTGCTGGTTAATAAAGTTGCTGATGCTGTAATGCGCGCTTACTATCTGGCCCGTGATATCCTTCATAAACGCACCGATAAACATAGATTCAATCTAGTTTTAAATGTGTATATTTTATACCTGAAAAAATTTAATTAATTCATCATTTTCGGTATTATTGTCGTACACTCAACATTGTCTTAATGAAAGCATCAGCAATAAGCGCACAGGAAATGGATTTCCAAAATACAGGGATCGATGGAAATGGAAAAAAGTTCATTTTAAAGAATAGTTCTGTAGCCATACCTGGTGAAACCGGCGTTATGGACTATATATTACTTACCCAGGCCAATAGCGACACCAGCTTTTTCTACCAGGATGTGATTGTTAAGAAAAAGGTTGTACTGCATTTTACCATGGGATACCTGACGGGCGATATTGCTACACTAACCACGCCTAACAATCATGTGTCCGTTCCTTTTGTAGTTGGCAGAGACGGTAAAATATACAACCTGTTTGGATCAAAGTACTGGAGCTATCACCTTGGCCCTAAAGCGGTAGGTGGCAACAAACAGATGAGCGGCAGCAGTATCGGGATAGAAATTTCAAATATTGGCCCACTGAAAAAAATTGGTGATAACCTGGTTACAACGTATGCTGATTCCGACGTTTATTGCACTATGGTGGAAACCCAATATTACCAGGCGCTGGCTATACCTTACCGTGGTTTTAGCTACTACGCTGCGTTTACTGACGCACAATATGAAAGTGTAACTAATCTGCTGCGATACCTCACTGCCACCTATGGCATTAACCGCCAGTTTGTTGATGAAGCCGCGCGTTATAATACTTTGCCCCAAAATGACTTTGTGAATTTCAATGGTATTGTGAGTCACGTAAACTGCCGCACCGACAAAGTTGATATAGGGCATGCATTTGATTGGGACAGAGTTATTAATGGCCTAGCAAGTGGTAACACTGCGGTGTAAACCGGTTGATTATCCGCCCGCGCACTAATTTATATCGAATCGCCTGCCAGATTTGTCATAAATGTGTGATTTTATTTGAATTAATGGATGTCACTCACACCTTGAAAAATCACAAATTAAAAACAAAAATATACATAAGTCAGTGTACCATATCTAATTATACAAATTTACAGTGACTATACCTGGTCATTCGATAATGAATGTGCTATTTTCTTATGCATTATATATTAATTGTCAATTGTTGATACTCACGTTCCTACTAAATAAGCTATGTTTGTACGTCATTTAGGTATGCTTCATATGGAGGTTACTACTTTCTTGACAACTTACAGTAAACCCTAAGATTTAGTAAAATGACTGCTACAATAATGCCGACGCAGAGTGGCGTGGGGCAAAAAGAGAAATTAGCTATTATCATTCCATATAGAAACCGGCGCAAGCACCTTGATGAACTTCTACCCCGGCTTGAGGCTTATTGTAAGAATTATGAGTTTAAAATATTTATAATAGAACAAGCTAATTCGCTACCTTTCAATAAGGGTTTACTCCTGAATGCGGGATTTATCGAGTCGGAGAAATTTGACTATTGGGCATTTAATGATGTCGATTATTTTCCACTTGATGTCGACTATTCTTACCAGCCCGGTGTAACCCATCTGGCTTATCATGTTGAAGAATATGATTGGAAACTTGCGCACAACCGGTTTATGGGCGGTGTATTTCTAACTGATCGGGAAGGTTATATGAGCATAAACGGCTTTCCAAATGAATATTGGGGTTGGGGAGACGAAGACAATGAGATATTCGACAGATATGAGATGCTGGGCATACCTGTGCAACGCCGGAAAGGATGGTATCGCAGCTTAAAGCACGACAGGTATTCTCATTCCGGACTTGAAAGAGAAAATAGTGCGTACAGAAAGCGCCTTCGCGAAAGGTTTGAGGATAATCAGTTTATTGATGGTTACGCCAACGCGAAGTATATTAAAGTAAGTGAGCGCGCCTTATCAGAAAATACTGTTCATGTAAAGGTTGATTTTGAGATAAACCGTGAAATACAAACCAGGAAAAGAAGCATTATAAAAAACGATGTTCGTTTTAAGCTTGGAAGTATGAAAAGGAGAATATTTCGCAAGTTGAAGCGGAAGAAGTAAACTTTGTTGTATAAAGTTCGGCTAGCTTATTTTACCCCAGTGCGAATCTTTACCCTGCCGGGCTATCATATTGCGGAGCGGTTGATGTTGCGGCAGTGTAAGTTTAGGGTCGGTATTCAACAAAGTAATTGCAGCCTCGCGGGTTTGTTCCAGTATGCCGGCATCCTGTACAATATCGGCCAGTTTAAATTTGAGCACGCCGCTTTGTTTGGTGCCATACATATCGCCGGGCCCACGCATTTCAAGGTCAGCTTCGGCAATTTTAAATCCATCAGTTGTGCTTACCATTATGTTGATGCGCTTAACGCTTTCTTCACCAACCTTATTGCCTGTCATTAGTATACAATAACTCTGTTCGGCACCACGCCCAACCCGGCCTCTAAGCTGGTGCATTTGTGAAAGGCCGAAACGCTCGGCACTTTCTATAAGCATGACTGAAGCATTAGGTACATTAACGCCTACTTCAATAACGGTAGTTGCTACGAGCACATTGGCTTCACCCTTTACAAACCTGGCCATATTGCGTTGTCGTTCGTCAGCCGGTTGCTTGCCATGCACCATTGCTATCCGGTATTTATCGTCAATGAACCATATTTTAACCTGCTCATAGCCAGCCATCAGGCTTTCATAGTCCAGTTTTTCTGATTCTTCAATAAGCGGGTAAACAATATATGCCTGCCTGCCTTTGTCAACTTCTTTACGGATAAATTCCATTACGCTTGCGCGGGTGGCATCACGCCTGTGTACCGTTTTTATTTCCTGCCTACCAGGTGGTAATTCATCAATTACCGAAACTTCAAGGTCGCCATACATAGTCATAGCAAGCGTCCGGGGTATGGGTGTTGCAGTCATAACCAGCACATGAGGCGGATGCGCATTTTTTGTCCATAGCCTCGCCCTTTGTCCGACACCAAAACGATGCTGTTCGTCGATTACTGCCAAACCAAGGTTCTTAAACTGAACGCTGTCTTCAATAAGGGCATGCGTTCCGGCAACAAGTTGCAGTGTGCCATCAGCAAGCTCGCTGAGAATCTGTTTACGTTCTTTGCCTTTTACGCTGCCAGTCAGGAGTTTTATAGTTATACCCATTTCTTCGAGTAACTTCGAAATGCCGAAAAAATGTTGCTGCGCCAATATTTCGGTCGGTGCCATAATACAAGCCTGGAAACCGTTGTCCATAGCTAACAACATGCTCATGAGCGCAACTATGGTTTTGCCGCTACCTACATCGCCCTGTAAAAGCCGGTTCATTTGTTTGCCAGTAGCAGTGTCCTGTCTTATTTCGCGAAGTACACGTTTTTGCGCGCCAGTTAGCTGAAAAGGTAGGTGATCGCTGTAAAATGTATTGAAATTATCGCCTACCTTACTGAATACCCAACCTTGCTGAACGGTATGCTGCAGCCGTAATCTGCCAATTAAAAGCTGGCTGATCAGCAGTTCCTCAAACTTCATCCGACGGCGCGCCATCTGTTCATGAAGTTCTGTATCCGGAAAATGCAGCCACAATAAAGCGTAGTATCTGCCGCATAAACCGTAGGCTGACAATACATTAGCTGGTAATACCTCAACGATGTCATGAAGTTTTACTTTTTCAAATAACGCAGTAGTAAGTTTCGCAAACGACCGGTTGGTAATTCCTTTTACTCTTAACTTTTCAGTTGTCGGATAAACGGGTTGCCGGCCCGGGATATTAGTTTCGCTATTGAGCGGCTCTATTTCGGGATGCGATATATTGTAATAACCATTAAAGTTAGCGATCTTCCCAAATACTATATATTTTTCACCTTCACGTATATTCTTCTTAACCCAGTTTATATTGGCAAACCAAACTAGTTCTATCCTGCCGGTTTCATCGAACAGGGTGGCAACCAGCCGGCTCCTGCGCCCATCGCCTTCGGTTCCCAAATTTATCAGCGTTCCTGCGAACTGTGCATATTCCGTGTTGCCATTTATGGTGCCAATTTTTGTTATTTGGCTACGGTCAAAATAACGGTAAGGGTAGTGATATAATAAGTCTTCAAAAGTAGCTATGCCTAATTCCGTGCGCAGCAATTCACCGCGCTGCGGGCCTACGCCGCGGAGAAATTCAATTGGCGAATCTAATATGTATGTGGAACTGCTGATGCGACAAAAATAGGGTGATTAGTTGAATTGAGGTACGGTGTACTGTTAGATACTTCGTTCCGGCCAATGACTGGTTTGTATTGGGGATTGAGTATGACTTAAGAGTTTCACTCCCACGTGCACCATAGTTCTGCCATAGCCGCTCGATTTAGATGGCTAAATAAAGACTCAGCATAACAAAGTGCGAACCGTCTTATTTAGTTATGCACACCTTCAATTTTGTGCTTCTGTCTTATCAATTTTTGAATTACATTTGCACAATTTGTTTTTTTCATGACTTCAGTTCAGAATATCATTCCCGCCTGGCTATTGCTTAAGGACGGTACGCTTTTTAAAGGAAAATCATTTGGTGCGCAAGGTACGGTTGGCGGAGAAATTTGTTTTAACACGGGTATGACCGGCTACCAGGAGGTTTTTACTGATCCATCTTACACTGGCCAGGTATTGATAATGAATACGGCCTATATCGGCAATTATGGTGTAAAACCAGAAGATGTAGAGAGTGATTCGGTAAAAATTGCCGGCCTTATCTGCAAAAATATTTCGCATAATTTTTCAAGGATGACGGCTACTGAAAGCCTTGAAAAATATCTGGTGCAAAACAATATTGTGGCTATTTATGATGTTGACACTCGTGCACTGGTAGAATACATTCGTAGCAAAGGAGCAATGAATTGTATTATTTCCACCGAATTGCAGGATGAGGATGCGCTGAAAAAAGCGCTTGCAGCAATACCTGACATGGATGGACTGGAACTTTCTTCACAAATATCCACTAAAGAACCTTATTCACTTGGCGACGAAAGTGCTGAGATTAGGATAGCCGTAATGGATTTTGGCGTTAAAAAGAATATTCTGCAGTGTATGGTAGATAGGGGAGCATTCGTAAAGGTATTTCCCGCAAAAGCAAGCCTCGAAGAAATGAAGCAATTTGAGCCGCATGGCTACTTCCTTTCCAATGGCCCCGGCGACCCAGCTTCAATGGGCTATGCAGTCGAGACGGTAAAAGATATTTTAACTACCGGCAAGCCTTTATTTGGTATATGCCTTGGACATCAGTTGCTGGCGCGCGCTAATGATATTGCCACTTACAAAATGCACCACGGTCACAGGGGGCTTAATCATCCGGTTAAAAACCTGCTTACTGGTAAAGCTGAAATTACTACACAAAATCATGGTTTTGGAGTTGACCCGGTTGCGGTGAAAAATTGTGCAGAAGTGGAAGTTACCCACGTAAACCTGAATGATGACTCTATAGAAGGCATCAGGATGATTAATAAACCTGCTTTTTCTGTACAGTATCATCCCGAATCAACACCGGGACCATTTGATTCCAGATATTTGTTTGATGATTTTATTAATAGTATAAAGTTGGCAGTATAAAGTCAAAAGCGTTAATGTTGGTAGCCAACACAGTTCTTTTTGTTCACTGATATTAATTTCAGTTGTTGACTTGCTCTTTACATTTACTTACAATAACCTATATTTTATATTAAATTAACAGCTTTAGACTTTCTACTTTAGACTTTCTACATAAAAAATGAAACAAGAAAAAATTCTTATACTCGGGTCGGGGGGACAAATAGGCGTAGAACTGGCAATGGCTTTGCGCAAATTATATGGTACTGACAATGTTGTAGCTTCAGATATTAAAGCGGAACCACATCCGCTATTGAAAGACAGCGGACCGTATGCCACACTAAATGCAATGGATGCACAGGGCATTCATGATTGTATTAAAAAACAAGGAATTACACAGATATATCACCTGGCTGCATTACTTTCTGCGACAGGGGAGAAGGACCCCAAGAAAGCTTGGGATATTAATATGAACAGCCTTTTGCAGGTGCTGGAACTGGGTGTGCAGGAAAAATTGACCAAGATATACTGGCCAAGTTCTATAGCTGTTTTCGGGCCTACAACACCTACGCAAAATACACCACAACAAACTGTGGTGGAACCAAGAACAGTTTACGGCATAAGTAAGTATGCAGGCGAATTATGGTGCCAATACTATAACCAGCGTTGGGGATTAGATGTAAGAAGTCTTCGGTACCCGGGCTTGATAAGCTGGAAGTCAGAACCCGGTGGTGGCACCACCGACTATGCAGTGGAAATTTATCATGAGGCATTAAAGAATAAAACTTATACAAGCTTCCTTTCTGAAGATACTTATCTCCCGATGATGTATATGGACGACGCTATACGCGGCACCATTGAACTGATGGAGGCACCTGCGGAGCAAATGAAAACACGCATGTCGTACAATTTGTCGGCTATGAGCTTTTCACCAAAAGAAATTGCTGCTGCCATTCAACAACACATTCCGGACTTTACCATTAATTATGCCCCTGATTTTCGCCAGGCAATTGCCGATGGCTGGCCTAAAAGCATCGATGACAGTACTGCGCGTGCTGACTGGGGTTGGAAAAACAATTTTGACCTGGAAAGCATGACGGCAGACATGCTGCAGCACCTTAAAGAAACTTTGGCAACACACGCCTAACGCAATAACGAGATATTATAATGATGCCTGCGACGATTGTTGCAGGCATTTTTGTGATTAAACGGCAAGAATAAAAACGACATCGATGAAAATTAGAGCAAAATGCCGACATAGTGGGAATATTGTAATCCTAACATGGTTTTCGCAAAATTGGAGGCTTCCAATATAGTCGATTAAAAAAATATGCGTCTGGGCTGATAGTGCAGGAAGCAAACTTCCAATTAATAATTAGTTAGACTTTTTTCACAGCAACATACACGAAACTCAAAAATAAGTATGTTAATTATTAATTTTCATGATCAGGGACACATCTATTTGCAAAAACTGTTATCAATCACTAATTTCGCATTTTTAAAGTGAAGTTGTATCTTGCAACGTCATACGGCAAAAAATAATAAAAATTTAAGAATGAAAAAACTATTTTACTTAGCCAACCTGCTTACCCTATCATTGGTTTTGTCTGTTTCCTCAGCAAGAGCGCAGGCACCAACTATTACAACGTCTCCGGTGAACACTGAAGTTTGTAACGGTTCTGCAACAAAGTTTTATGTGGCTGCAACCGGAACGGGACTGTCTTATTTCTGGGAAGTGTATAATGGTTCTATCTGGACATTTGCAACCGATGGTGGAGTATATTCAGGTGCGACCACTGATACATTGCGTTTTACTGCAGCAACCAGTATGAGTGGCTATTTTTACAGGGCAAAAGCAATAAGCGGCACTGACACATCAGTGTACTCAGCTATGGCTACACTTACAGTTGATACTACGCTGCCAGTTGCTACAATAACAGGTGCTTCAGTAGTATGTACTTCATTAACTACTACATTGACAGCAGATGTGTCTCTTGGTAGCTGGACAGCAACCAACGGTAATGCAACTGTTTCTTCAATTGGTGTTGTTACTGGTGTTACCGGTGGCATTGATACTATACAGTATACTATAAGCAATGCCTGCAGTTCAAATACTGCTACGCATATCGTAACAGTTGAAGCTCCATTAACAACTGGTTCTATTTCTGGTCCGGCTTCAGTTTGTACTGGTGCTACTATCAGTCTTACTTCTGCTATTTCAGGCGGAACATGGTCTATCACGAACGGTAACGCTACTATTACTTCAATAGGAGTAGTTTCAGGTGTAGCTTTAGGTTTAGATACGGTTCTTTATTCAGTTACCAATTCTTGTGGTACAAGTTCATCAAGTCACTACCTTACTATCAATACAGCTATTGGCCACGCTTCATTATCTGGCGCGTCTTCAGTTTGTATTGGTTCTGCTATCACAATTTTATCTACAATGGCTGGCGGTTCATGGAGCGCTACAAATGGTAACGCTTCGGTAAGCACTACTGGTATTGTTACCGGTGTTTCTGCAGGTATGGATACAGTTGTTTACACAACTGTTGGTGCTTGTAATACAGACGTTGCAATGATGGTAGTAACTATTGACGCTCCACTTACTGCTGGTGCCGTTTCTGGCGCTGATTCAATTTGCTCAGGTTCTACTTCAACTTATGTTGCTACCGCAACTGGTGGTGCCTGGTTCAGCAGCAATACTGCAACAGCAATTATCGATGCTTCTGGTGTGTTAACAGGTAGGGCAGTAGGTACTACAACTGTATCTTATGCTCAGACAAACGCATGCGGTACTGTTGCTGCTACAACTTCAGTTAGTGTGTTCCGCACAGCGTCAATGATCAGCGGTAGCGATAGCGTTGGAATCGGTTCAACAACAACCTACACTGATAGCGCTGCTGGTGGTACTTGGACTTCAAGCGACACACTTATCGCTACTGTAAGTGCTACAGGTGTTATTACGGGACTTGACACTGGTATGGCTACTATCACTTATATGGTTACTAATATTTGCGGTACCAGTTGGGCTGCAAAAACAATTACAGTTGGTTCACCATTATCAGCAGGCGTTATTGAAGGTTTAGATTCTGTTTGCGTAGGTTCATCTATCACAATGACTGATACACTTGCTCCGGGCGGAGTATGGAGTGTAGCTGATACAAGGGCTCACATTTCTGCTGGCGGTATTTTAACCGGTGATAGCAGTGAATCACACACTACAGTTGTTTATACTGTAACAAATGGTTTTGGTTCAGTAAATACAACAAAAGTAGTAAAAGTAGCTGCTGCGCCTCCAGTTGTTATTGTTTGGTGCAACGATTCTACGAGCATTACGGTAGGTAGCACACCGCATTTGTTACGTACTAACCACCCAGGTGGAACATTTACCTCTACCAATCCATACGTTGCTACATTTACTACTGCAACTGGTGATTTCGTAGTGCTGCACAGGGGCATTGCATTATTGATTTATACTTACACAAATGCATGCGGTACTGCAAAAGATACATTTACAATCAACCTACCAGTTCTGGGTGTTAATACTATCAGCGGTCAGAATAACGCTACTTTGAATGTTTATCCTAATCCTAACAATGGTACTTTCAATTTGAACCTGCTTTCTTCAGTTGACGAAGATGCGCAGATCATTGTTACTAACATGGTAGGCGAAACAGTTGCTGATTTTAATGTTGCTACAAACAAAGCAAGCGAAATTACACTTAACCAACCAGCTGGCTTGTATATGATCAATGCAATTACCAGCCATGGTCGTTATGTTGTTAAGGTAACTATCACAGAATAATATCCTCATAATATTGAGTAATTCTAAAACAGGGAGGCCTATCAGCCTCCCTGTTTCTTTGTATAAACAAGGTATTTATACACAGTAGTGCATCTTCATTGTTTGTCAGAGTATTAACTACTTGTATTGGCGCTAAAAATCATTAAGTTTGCGTCAAATAGAGAATAGTGACCAAAACAATTTTAATAACCGGTAGTACGAGTGGAATCGGTTTAGGTATCGCAAGGGCGTTTGCGGCTTTAGGTTATAATATTGCCTTTAACGGATTAGAGGCAAATGGTGCGGAAATAGCCAAAGCGGTAGCGGATGAGTTTAAAATAAAATATTCATTTTCCCCTGCTAATATGTTGCAACCGGAAGCTATAAGAACGATGGTGGCAGATGCGATAACTGCATTCGGAAAGGTAGATGTACTGGTAAACAATGCGGGTATACAGTATGTTGCTCCTGTTGATGAGTTTCCTGAAGATAAATGGGATGACATAATAGCGGTTAACTTAACGGCAGCATTTCATGCCACCAAAGCAGTATGGGGTAGTATGAAGGCTAACAAATATGGCCGCATCATAAACATTGCTTCTGCGCATGGTTTACGCGCTTCAGCTTTTAAGAGTGCCTATGTTGCAGCAAAGCATGGTATTGTAGGCTTTACAAAAACAATGGCGCTTGAAGGTGCTCCGTTTGGCATTACCTGTAATGCTATTTGCCCGGGTTATGTTGATACCCCGATCGTAAGGAAGCAGATACCGCAGCAGGCTGAAATACACAACATGACCGAGCAGGAAGTAATAGAGAACATTTTCCTGGAGAGGCATGCAGTGAAGGAATTTGTGCCGATTGAGCTGGTAGCACAGACTACAGTTTTCCTTGCTGCTGAACAGGCCGGCACAATTACAGGTGTTGCGTTACCTGTTGATGCAGGTTGGAATGCGCACTAGTTGCCGCTGACAAGTAAAATGTACCCACATTTATTTAGTTCAAAAAAACACTGGCATAAGTAGCGTCCATTTGCTGGGCTGCAACGGTGCCAGGCAAGCGTTTTAGTCTATGCATATAGAATCTGCGGCCGCAAGTTGCTTTGTTAAAGTAAACGGCCTTAATATACATTATTTAGACAATGACAGTAATAAGCCAGTACTTGTGCTTATGCATGGGCTCACGGCGAACTCACGTACATTCGATGGCATAGTTGAAAAACTCCGCCATTCTTTCCGTGTTATTCGTCCTGATTTCAGGGGAAATGGGTTAAGTGATAAACCCTTAACCGGTTATAGCATGGATACCCATGCGAAGGATATTGTTGACCTGATAAAGCACCTGGAGGAACCACGGGTTTACCTTGCGGGCCATTCTTTTGGAGGTTATGTTGCGATGTATATTGCTGCTAATTATCCGGAATATGTGAGCAAGCTGGTAATATTGGATGCGGCTAAAAGCATGAATCCGAATGCTGCCTTAATGCTTTCAAAAGCCATCTCGAGGCTGGATACTGTGTATCCTGATTTCGAGAGTTATATCGAGCAAGTGAAGGAAGCCCCATACCTGAGTCCGTGGGATCCTGCTATGGTGGGTTATTATCGCGCTGATGTAATGGACCTTCCAGGTGGCAAAGTAAAGTCTCGTGGCAACATAAGTACCATCACTCAAAAATCAATGGGTCTTGGTGCCGTAAAATGGACTGAAACAATAAAAAGGATTCAGCAACCCACGGTTTTGGTAAATGCCACTGGCATATATACCATGGGCGAAGCGTTACTCCCTGCGAATATTGCTAAGGAAACGGTTGGTATGATGAAGCATGCGGGCTACATAGGGGTAGATGGTAATCACCAGACTATGCTATACGGCAATGGTGCACTACAGATCGCACATATTTTAAAGGAATTTTTACCAGTTTAGTAGGAAGGTTATATTGCATAGAACATGAACCGAGGGATACCCATGCAGGTTACGAAAAGTGCCTGGAATACCCGAAGGAAGAAATTTTAGAAAAAAGCCGAATTCGGTTGTTAACTATTGGCTTGCTTTTTTCCTTATATTTGCATCAGAAAATAAGCATTGGACATAGCGTACCCTCTAAGGTATGGGCTATCAAATCCAATGCTTATTTTTTGTTTGTTACTGAAATTTATTAGCTGACATGTTCGTTATTGCCGATTGTATCTTTGGTGCTGCGAATAAGGCTTATGCCAGAAGCAAAGAAAATAGCACCTAATACGCCGCAGGTTACCATTAATTTTACGTTATACACGTTACCTGCATGGCTTACGAATGTGAATCCGCATATACAAAGCGCAATAATTCCGGTAAGTGTAAGTATAAGACCAAGTGCTCTCTTTTCCATGATGTGTCGATTTTTGTTGTGTTAGTTATTCTAATGTAAAGGTAGGCTCAACAATCAGCCATGCTGTTATACGGTTTTATAGAAGATCATCAGCTTTCCCATACCTTGGATAATTAAGGGAAGGTTATATTCGGTCTTCATAACATTTTTGGAAGCAGATTGGCCGATATTAGTTTTAACTATGCCGGCTTAGTTAAAATGTTGCTTATTGTAGCGTTTAAAACTTAAATTTGCAGCAGGCAAACAATTATACTAGCAACTTGAGGAAGTTACGTATACATATTCTTATTGTGTTTACAGCATTTAATGTTGTATCGCTTAACCAATTCTCAAAATTGCCGTTACTAATTGCGCATTATGTTGATCATTGGGAAAGAGATCATAATATTGGGTTGGGTGCATTCATTGATATGCATTATTTAGGCCATGACATTAAAGACAATGACGATAAGAAAGACAAGGAATTGCCTTTTAAAACAGTGTCACTTAACAGCATTGAAGTATTTACAGTACCAGCGCATGAAATAGCTTTCATTATTCATCCTGAATTCATCGCTTCTGGCAATGAACCCTTTTTCACAAAGGACCAATTTATTCCTACGCAGGCTATGTCCAGCCTGTTTCGCCCGCCCAGGGTTTCTGCTTAGTATTTTTACTGAACCTAATGCCATTTACAGACCATAATACAGTCTGAATTTGGTGCATTCTTTCTATTCAGAAATAACTATAATTTTCATGCTAAATAAAATAATCAGCTTTTCCATTGGGAATAAGCTCATCATTTCCCTATTTGTGCTGGGACTTGTGTGCTGGGGTATATTTGAAACTACAAGGCTTCCCATTGACGCAGTGCCTGATATTACTGACGATCAGGTACAGGTGATAACTGTTTCACCTTCGCTGGGTGCACCGGATGTAGAGCGCTTAATCAGCTTCCCTGTTGAACAAGCTTGCAGCAGCATACCCGGGCTAAAACAAATAAGGAGTTTTTCGAGGTTTGGCCTTTCGCTGGTAACTATCGTTTTTAATGACGGCACCGATATTTACTGGGCACGGCAACAGGTAAATGAAAAGCTGCAGACTGTGGCACGCGACCTTCCGGGTGGTATCGGTGCACCGGAAATGGCTCCTGTATCCACTGGCCTCGGTGAAATCTATCAATACGTAGTGCGGCCGCTCAAAGGCTATGAAAGTAAGTATGACGCCATGCAGCTGCGCACTATTCAGGACTGGATAGTACGCCGAAATCTCCTGGGGACTCCGGGCGTTGCGGAGGTAGCCAGTTTTGGCGGAAAGCTTAAGCAATATGAAATAGCCGTTTTGCCCGACCAATTAAAGGCTCATGATCTTACGATTGCCGATGTATTTGATGCACTTGAAAAAAACAACCAGAATACAGGCGGCGCATACATTGAAAAGGGGCCAACAGTATTATATATACGAAGCGAGGGGCTTACGAAATCGATTGAAGACCTTGAAAAAATTGTAGTTAAAAACCTTGCAGATGGCACTCCTTTGCTAATGAAGGACGTAGCCACAATTCAGTATGGTGCAGCTATAAGGTATGGTGCGATGACCTATAACGACCAGGGCGAAGTAGCCGGAGCAGTAGTGATGATGCTGAAAGGCGAAAATTCATCCGCGGTAATAAAGGAAGTAAAGAAGAAGATAGCAGAAATACAGAAAATGTTACCCGAAGGCGTGGTTGTAGAACCGTTCCTCGACCGGACAAAGATGGTAGATAATGCTATTAAAACTGTAGAAACAAATCTAATGGAGGGCGCGCTCATCGTCATCTTCGTGTTAGTGTTCTTTTTGGGTAACCTCAGGGCGGGATTGATAGTTTCATCTGTTATTCCGTTATCCATGTTGTTTGCTATTATACTCATGAATAAGTTTGGTGTTGGTGGTAACCTGATGTCGTTAGGTGCAATTGACTTTGGTCTTATTGTTGATGGTTCAGTAATTGTGGTGGAGGCTATTTTACATCGCTTCTCGCATGCAGGGCACTTCCGGGGTTTAGCTAAGATTAACCAAACTGAGATGGATGCAGAAGTAGGAACGTCAACTGGCCATATGATCAAGTCGGCGGTGTTCAGCCAGATCATTATACTTATCGTATATCTTCCAATTCTTTCGTTACAGGGCATAGAAGGCAAGATGTTCAAACCGATGGCTTATACTATTGCGTTTGCGATTCTAGGTGCTTTCCTGCTTTCAATTACCTATGTACCTATGATGGCGGCATTATGCCTGAGTAAAAAACTAAATCACGAGCCTACGGTTGCCGATAAGTTGATGACCTGGCTCGCGAGGCGCTACCAGCCTATGCTAAAGGGTGTAATGCGTTACCCTAAAACAATGATAGCAACAACCTTGTTGCTGTTCGCAGGTGCTGCGCTGATACTGGGTAATATGGGCGGGGAATTTATTCCACAGCTAGAGGAAGGTGATTTTGCTGTTGAAACGAGATTGCTGACAGGAAGTAGCCTCAACACGACCATCAATGCTACGCAGCAGGCCTCGAAAATACTGCTGCAACGTTTTCCGGAAGTACTGAAAGTGGTTACCAAGATAGGTAGTGCAGAGATACCAACTGATCCTATGCCGCTAGAAGCAGGCGACATGATGGTAATATTGAAAAACAAGAAGGAATGGACCTCGGCGGAATCGTTTCCCGAACTGAGTGCAAAAATGACAAAGGCGCTGGAAGAAGTGCCTGGCATTTCAGTGGGGTTCCAATTCCCTGTGCAGATGCGTTTTAATGAGTTAATGACAGGTGCACGGCAAGATATTGTGTGCAAGATATTTGGCGAAAACCTGGATAGCTTGAGCGCGTATGCCCATAAACTAAACGCCATTATTGCTACTGTGCCGGGTGCGACCAATATATACGAAGAGCGGGTAACGGGTATGCCACAGGTAGTGATAAAATACGATCGGGAAGCTATGGCAAAGTATGGACTGAATGTGAGCGACATTAACAGGACAGTTAATGCGGGATTTGCAGGGCAGGTGAGCGGGCAGGTATATGAAGGTGAAAAGCGCTTTGATATTGTTGTGCGCATGGCAGGTAAAGCAAGGGGTAGTCTGGCAGATATACAAAACCTGCCGATAGCAACTAAGGCTGGTCCGCAGATACCACTTTCGCAGGTGGCCCAGATTGAAGAAATAGAAGGGGTAAACCAGATACAACGGGAGGATACGAAGCGCAGGATAATTGTAGGCTTCAACATTAGCGGCAGAGACGTAAAAACCATTGTTGACGAGTTGCAGAAAAAGGTCGGTGCGCAACTGAACCTGCCAAAGGAATACAAAATTGTATACGGCGGTTCGTTCGAGAATATGACCGCTGCTAAAGAGCGGCTGAGCCTGGTGGTGCCAATTGCGTTGTTCCTGATATTCCTTTTACTGTATTTCGCCTTCGGTTCTGTAAAACAAGGCCTACTCATTTACAGTGCTATTCCACTCTCAGCTATAGGGGGCATTCTTGCATTAGCTGCACGAAATATGCCATTCAGTATTTCTGCCGGAGTCGGCTTTATTGCTTTGTTTGGTGTAGCGGTACTGAATGGAATTCTGCTCGTTTCTGAATTTAACCGTTTGAAGCAGGAAGGATGGCATGATGTAGGCCGGATTGTTATACATGCCACCAAATCGAAACTCTTAGCGGTGCTGATGACCGCGCTGGTGCCGTCATTGGGCTTTATACCGATGGCCATAAGCACCGGTGCAGGCGGCGAAGTACAAAAGCCGCTCGCAACAGTTGTAATAGGTGGGTTAATATTTTCTACCATGCTGACGCTGTTTGTTCTGCCGGTATTGTACATTTTGTTTGAAGAAGGATTTAAGTACTTCAAAACGAGGAAGGTGATAACTGTAGTAGTGGTATTGTTCATTTTTGTGGGCGGTAATGCATTTGCGCAGGAGAAAATAAGCCTTTCAGCAGCAATAGATAGTGCTGTTGCCGGCAACAAACAATTGCAGGTAGCGGCCGCCGAAGTGAATTATTATGAGGCATTACGGAAGAGCGGGACAGACATTGATAAAACGGCCGTGCTGATGGAGTATGGAAAATTCAACAGCATTGCCAACGATAATAGATATGCCATATCGCAAAGCATACAGTTCCCTACGGTATACAAGCACCAGAATGCCATTAACCGCACCAATATCGTTCTTAGTGAGGCTAATAAAAGCAGGAAAGAGGCTGAGTTGAAAAGCCGCATTAAGTATACCTTTTACCAACTGCTGATCATGCAGAACAAAATGCGCCTGCTTAAGGATGCCGATAGCATTTACAGTGCTTTTATAATTAAAAGTCAGACACGTTATAAGTTGGGCGACATCGATGCCCTGGAATTAGCGACCCTGGAAAATCAACAATTCCAGATCAGTAGCCAGTTGCAAATGCTGTCCGCTGCCTATAGTGGCCTGCTGCGCGACCTGCATGTGCTCACCAATACAACACAAGTTTACGAACCTATGGCTGATTCCATAGTGTACACTTATCGGGGTAGTCTGGACGGAATGGATATCGTTGGTTCGCCAATAATCAAAATTGCAGCAGAGAAGGTACAGATAGCAACCTTGCAAAAGAAACTGGAGACAAGCAGGCTGTTACCCTCTTTCAGTGCAGGTATCAGTAGCTCAACTATCGTCGGCTGGCAAACAGTACAACAGAACCAGGAGCGATATTATGGGCTAGGCCACCGGTTTACATCGGCAAATATTGGGTTGGGGTTGCCTGTTTTTTATGGAGCACAACGTGCCAAGATAAAGGCTGCAGAGACCCAGAAGCACATGTATCAGCTGGAAATGGATGCTACGAAGCAGCAACTTATAGCAGACATGAACCGCGCAACTGAAGCCTACCTGAAGTACAAGGACATGGTGCGTAAATTCCAGGAAAAAATGCTACCGAATGCGGCTATCATCATAAAAACTGCCAACCAAAAGCTAGGGGTAGGGGAGGTCGGATACATTGACTGGACCGTCCTCATCAACCAGGCTATCCAGATCAAGGGCGAGTACCTGGATATGGTGCAACGCATGAATGAGGCTGCATTTGATATGGAAAAAATTGTTTCGAACAACTAAAAAAACTACAATGAAAAAGACTGTTTTAATATATATATTACTGGGTTTTGCAATTACTTCCTGCACCAACAAACCAGCCGTTACGGAGAAAGCTAAGACAACAACTGATACCGCTCAGCTGAGCAGCGAAGTGCAGTTGAGCGCCGCTCAAATAAAAAATGCCGGTTTAGAGACTGGCACTGCCGAAATGAAAGCGATGCACAAAACACTAAAAGTGACCGGCATGCTGGATGTGCCGCCAAAGAATATTGTCTCGGTGAGCATGCCATTGGGTGGCTATCTGAAAAAGACGGAATTACTGCCGGGTACTCATGTACACAAAGGTGATGTGTTAGCCACGATAGAAGATCAACAGTATGTGCAGCTGCAACAGGATTACCTTACCGCTAAGAGCAAATTGGTATACTTCGAGGCAGAATACACCAGGCAGCAACAGCTCAATGAAACGAAGGCCGCTAGTGATAAGGTGTTTCAGCAGGCGAGAAGTAGCTATGAGGAACAGAAGGTGTTGCTCAAGTCAATCGGCGAAAAACTATTGTTGATAGGCATAAATCCTGACAGGCTCTCTATCAACAGTATTTCGAGAACCATCAATTTGTATGCGCCAATCAGTGGCTACGTTACCAAAATCAATGTAAATACGGGTAAATATGTGAGTCCTACGGATGTGCTTTTTGAGATAATCAGTCCGGATGAGATGCATTTGTCACTGACTGTTTTTGAGAATGATGCAGCGAATATAATCACCGGGCAAAAGGTGACCTGCTACTCTAACATTCACCCGGAAACAAAATACGATGCTACAGTGCACTTGGTTAATCCGAGCATTGGAAAGGAGCGTTCAACAGAGGTGCATTGTGACCTCGGTAAATACGGTAAGGAGTTAATGCCGGGTATGTATATGAATGCTGTTATAGAGCTAAAGACAGCACAGGCCAATGCGCTTCCGGAAGATGCTGTAGTAAAGTGGGGAAATGATTACTATGTTTTCAGCGAACTCGCTGCAGGGCGCTACCGCATGCAGAAAGTGGAGATCGGCGCCACCGACGGTGGTTTCGTAGAAATCACATCACCCTTACCTGATTCTAAGATCGTGATAAAGAACGCCTATACACTGCTCATGAAAATGAAAAATGGCGGCGATGAATAACAGATCTCGTAGCCGAATAATCATGAGGTACTTATCAGGCATATTAATAGCCTTGAGTGTGCTTTCCTGCAATAAAGAAAATGCAACGAACAATGCATCGATTCTTATTAGAGTAGGGTCTAAGAGTGATTTACTCACCAATGCCATTGTGATCATTACAACTGATTCTGTGCGCTCAGCTGAGTTGTCTGTGCAGATGTCGGCGCCTTGCGGAGGAGATGACGCAGCTTACTTTAAAAATCTGGGTCCCGGTTGGTATTGTATACATGCCTCGGGATATTCAGTTAGCAGGGGAGCGAGTGTAAGCGGAGATACACTGTTTTTAATATCTTACAGCGCAGGACGAAATCATTATAAGATCGATTTGCCGATGGATTGAATCAATTATAAGGTGACAATCAGAGATGACAAGGTAACACAGAAAGCATCACCATGAGATATAGCGTTTGTAACTTTGTTGAAGCAATTTATAAATAGAGAAATGTGTTTCGCTTCAATCCACTTATTATTAAAAAAAGTAAAAACAAACGCTTGCATGACTACTGGTGCCAATAACTATATCGAAAGAAATCCGCAAAAGTGCTTTAGTATGCCGTCGTTAGTCGGAAGGCGATTGACAGTTTATAACATTGTCTGCCAGGTCTTACTTGAAGGAGACATAGAGGGACATTGCAAGGAATTTGAGCTCAAAAGCGAACAAATAGAGGCAGCACTAAAATATTGTAGCAATTTGAGCTGCACAATTGACAATGAACAACATCAGTTTTGTGACGGATGTATCTTGAGGGAAATTCGAGACAGGGATCACGCAACGGATATATTTCATGAAATTGAAAAACAAAGCAATGTGCCATTTAGTCTCTCCGACGTAAATACTGTTGAATTTTCAGAGAAAATGTCGTCGGAAAATGCGGAATTAATAACCTGGCCATATGCGAGACTACTTCTGGAGAAGTATTTTAGTGAAAAATAAGATAAAATGGAGCTCGCGGCAAGTTGCGCACTCGTCTGCGTTTGCAATATCAGTACAAAAGCTATTGCACTAAAAAAAATACACCCGCCCATTGATTTTTCGGCCAAAGCGGTCAGCTTAATTACTATAACCCCGGCCTAAAGACCGGGGCTATTTTTTTGGGAAAAATTAGAATGTTATAAGCAGGCTGAACAAACGCGGCACGTTCGTTTCGGCGCGGACAAATAGTAGTGTTATGACTGGCGTTACAAACGCTGACGAGTGGGTGTGGGTCCGGCAACCGTAATTACATAGTCGATGAGACTACGCCAAGCTGGGAACGAGTGAAATGGAGCAAATTAGATTTTCACAAGAATTTGCCTGAAAATCACATCACCGCTCGATTGTCTGATGATTAAAAGATAATTGCCTTTAGGGATATCAGAAAGAGAAGCAACGCGATTGCTCCGCAAAATGGATATTTGGTCGGTTATTACTCTTCCGGTCATATCATAGAGTTCAATGCGCTGGTCATCGTCAAGGCCTGCAATTTGAAAGACACTACTTGTTGGGTTGGGATATACAGTAATGTCCGCTGCATTGTTAGCGTTTATATCACTTACGTTCAAATCATATACGCCATTAAGGTAATCGCTTACCTTGGCAGATTTGAAAGAATAGATAAATTTAAATGAATTAGTGTTTGCAGGGTGCTTTGCATGCGTTACACTGTCCGCGGCACTATCTACCGTAGCCAAATGACCAATGTTGAAAACAAGACCTATACCCACATCAGACCCGCTGGAATCACCAAGATTATGATAATAGGTCGTGGAATCATTGTATATGTCTTTCAGGGAATAAGTAGGGTTTAAACCAACATCCATAATGAAGCAATGTGCCCTGTAATCTTTGGTTGCCAAAGCAAGCTGCGCAGCTGTAAAAATTTTTCCCTTCGCAGACACGGAAACAAGACTATCAGGTCCACCCGGCATTTGATGGTCTATTTTGTTTTTGGTGTTATAACTGGTTGAGAGCGTTTGGTCATTATCGGGATCAATAGTTCTCAAATAATATACGCTATCACGTCCTGATGCTGCAAGATTGGTTAGTGTGACATTCACTGTAATGAATAGCGCACCCGTATCGACAGTTGTTACTTGGGTTACTTTTACACTATCAAAAATACCCTCCCAAGTACTCGTTTGACCGGTGGCCGTTATAGAGTGAGAGATATTACTACCGCTTAATCCCCTGACACTGTCAGCAGTTTGTGCCGCCGGTGTATATGCGAGTACTTTATGCCCCTTTATTTCAAGCGCCCAACCTTCCTGAGGGAAGCCGGGCATGTAATAATCGCCAAAATACGCAGTCCAGTTAGTCAGGTTCGGGTCAGCAACAAATCCAAGTAAATTAGTTGACGATGTTGTAGTGCCACCACAGCTAACTCCGTTAAATAAACCTGTACTCGTTGGTCCCTGAGGATGGTAGCCGGAAGGAGGGGGGACAGCGGAGCCAAATGCCCCCATCCAGTTGATACCTAGCTCAACATGGTTACCCTGTAAAAATGCATTGCAACTTACTAGCTGCGCGCCAGAATGCCCGGCAGACAATATCAATAAACAACTCAATAAAGTGAAGACTAAATTTCTCATAATACAGTTTCGTCAAATGTAAGTAAATATCATAAAGTAACAAGACAATATCATAAATAAAAAAAACTCATTTGATTGTGACAGATACCGGAATCAAGCATGTTGAGAAAAATGAATATTGAGCTTTACGTTGCTGTGGGTACTGTACTCTTAATTGACCCAAATAAGCATAACATTATTATATTTACAGAAGCGCTAAAGCGCACTAATGTTGATGTTAGTATTTACGATGGTAGTGAGGTTTCGTCGGGCAGAAGACTAGTACCTAATTCGAGGTAGAGATGGAGACTACTAAAATAAAATAGGTTTGACTATATGGACAAATTTGAAGAGTTAGATGGCCTTGTTGACATTATTACGGTGATTAAAATAGACAATCAATACAAATGGTACTGTTGTGATAAGTTCTATTGGGTACTCGATTACACTAAATATGAGCCTAACAATACTAATTATTCTAGTAGGTTCGGTATAGGGATTCTCAATGAGTCAACTGTTTACAGTTTTATGGAACAAATGACGGAATATAGTTGTAGCTATAACGAACTTCAGCAACTATTGCTAAAGTGTATGCCAGTAGAATGGTTTGACGAGATACAACATCTATTTCCGAAAATGTTTATAGACTTTGATGAAAAGAAACTTTATTCGATTTACAGTGAACAGCTTCTTGAGACATATGTACCAGATGGATGGGAAGGGCTTTATCAAGATTTCAAAGATTTAATACCTAGTACCTCCAGATATTGGATAGTTGATGGAGTTGACTATGAACAAATATTTGTATGACGCTTGAGTATAACTGTTTGATAACCGTATGTCTGCAATAACGGATATAGACGGCTAGGAACAGCTCTTAATTAAATACCGAGTGAAATAATGTTATTACAGGCGTTGCAAACGCCGTTCCGTGGCATCCGCGTTACAAACACGGACGAGTGGGACCATACTTTATAAACTAAGCCGGAAGAACATCAATGTCCGTCCGGCTTTCTATATAAGCATATATTTTATTTTATTACTAAGTGCTCTGTGAATATTTTACCAGCACAGCCTATCCGCAGCAAATAGGTACCAGCAGGCAGTTGGTTTAGGTTAATGGTAGTGACACTTCCTGTAGCAGAATAGTTGTATACAGCTCTTCCCGATGCATCAATTACACAAATGGTGCCAACCGCCTCAGGTAGCGCAATGTTTACACTCCCTTCAGTCGGGTTCGGCCACATCTTAATGTTTTCAACTTCAGTTAAGTTATTATTAGACATACTGCCCTGTTCATCTTGTTTGCCACCCATGGCTATAACTCTTATAATTTTACTTGCGATGGCTGTACCACAGCTATTATTCGCAGTAAAAACGATTGTATCAATGCCAGCGCTAATACCTCGCACACGGCCAACTGAACTTACCGTTGCAATAGTATTGTTTGTACTACTCCAGATACCGGTTGTGGAACCTGTTTTGGTGAGATTGATAAAACCACCGACCAATACTGTATCAGGGCCAGTGACGCTACCAGCATTCGGTAAAGGGTTAATGGTAATCCATTGCATAGCCCTGGAGGTACCGCAAACATTATTATAGCTGTAGGTAAGGGTATCCCGTCCCGGCGCTATGCCATAGATTGTACCTCCACTTACTGATGCCAGAGCCATGTTGCTTAGTGCCCATGTGCCGCCGGTGCTATCATGCCTTAGTGTAATGCTGGCAGCAGCACAGACTGTAGTCGGACCGATTATAGAATTTGATGATATTTTGTTTTTGACATTAATATTTACGTAGGCTTTGGAAGCACATCCGCGGCTGACAGGGGAAGTATAAGTAACGGTATAGGTACCAGTTCCTACCGCACGTAAAACTCCGGCTCCGCCAAGGATGATACCACCACCGGCACAATTGAATAACCCACCAGATGGTGAGCCAATAAGAGTTATAGAATCGAGAATGCAAACCTCTGTAGGACCCGTGATTGTGGGAGTTGTAGGGATAACATTTACATTCAGGCAAATTAAAATAATGGAAGATGTACTTCCGTCAGAAATACGAACGGAGAATGTATCTGCACCTGTATATCCTGAGGCTGCCGTATAGGTTTTACCCGTCGGCCGAATAATACCGCCGGTAGAAACTGCCGTACCAGATAGGTTCAGCGTGCCATGTGTTGGCGCAGTGACAACTGACCAGGTAAGGGTTTGACCGGTATCTATATCACGTACAGTAAGGTTTGCTCCAAGGTCAAGGGCCTGGCTGCCGCAGGCTCCGGTTAATGAAGGAGAAGCAACGGTAAAAACAGGTGTATGAGGATTAATAACAGTAAGCCTTCTCTGAGCGAATGCCGTGCCGCAGACACCGCTGGCATTATAGGTTATCGTTACTACCCCAGCAGTAATACCTGTTACCACGCCACCCGGACTTACAGTAGCCCTGGTTGTATCTGATGAAGACCATGTGCCACCTGCAGAGGTATCTGATAGCGTTACTGTGTTGCCGATATTAACGGCCGTTGGCCCACTTATTGGGGCTAGGGTTGGTGTCACTCCCGTCGGGGTAACTTTACGTACAAGGTAATTTAAATTTTCGGCAATATATACATTGCCGGTTCTATCAATGGCTACTGAAACGGGGTAATCTAACTGAGCAGCAATTGCTGCTCCGCCATCGCCACCACGCCCTCTTGAGCCATTACCAGCAATTGTAGTTATAATACCTGATGTATTTATTTTCCTAATTCGTTGGTTGTCGCGGTCCGCTATGTATAAGTTGCCATAGCGGTCAGTCCTTATCCCCATGGGGGCATCTAACAGGGCCGCTGTAGCAGGACCGCCATCGCCACTAAAACCGCTAGTTCCGGCTAAGCCGCCGCTTGATGAACCCGCTATTGTGGAGATAATGCCTGACGCATTTATCTTCCGTATTCTTGCGCTGCCGCGTTCTGCAATATATACATTGCCGGCTGTGTCAACAGCTACATTGGTTAAAAAACCCAGCCTGGCTGAAACTGCGGCACCTCCGTCACCAGTGTAACCTAAAATTCCGGTGCCAGCAAATGTGCTTATGATACCAGATGTATTTACCTTACGTATACGATAGTTATGTCCATCGGCAATGTAGACGTTACCAGATGTATCAACTGCAACGCCAGTTGGATTGTAGAGCATCGCCGCTGTAGCTGCACCTCCATCGCCGCTGTAGCCTGCAGTTCCTGTGCCAGCGACTGTTGTGATAATACCGGCTGTGCTGATTTTACGAACCCTGTTGTTCAGCCGATCCGCAATATAGATATTCCCTGAAATATCAACTGTAATGTCCTCCGCATCGCAAAGGCCAGCGGCAGTTGCGGGGCCGCCATCGCCACCAGAACCACATGAGCTTCCCCCTGCAATTGTTGAAATTATCCCTGCAGTATTTACTTTGCGAATTCTATCATTATCGCACAAATACAGATTTCCATAACGGTCAATAGTAACAGCATGAAGGTCGTCAAAACCTGCAACCGTCGCAGCAGCTCCATCGCCTCCAAAATAATAGGAATAACCGGTTCCAGCCACTCGGCTAATTATTCCGCATTGCGAAAATAAGTTGTGCACAAAGAAAAGCGCAACTACCAGCAAACTTATCTTTTTCATAATCTTTTTTTGCGAAGTTATACATATAAAACTTTTTTTATACCCCTAAGATTAGCTACCTTCCAAGTTGTATGTGTTTGTTAGCATACTTTCAAGGCTCTATTATTCAATAGAAAAATATAATATTAAAAACCCTCGTGTTAATATCAAGCTTTAAGAGAGTAGCTCTGATAGCTATACTAGCTGGCGTTGCAAACGCCTTTCCCTGCCATCTGCGTTACAAACGCGGACGAGTGGCGTAGTATAAATTGGACTATCTATCATGTGCACCTGCACTAATAAAATTGGCATCAATTTGATTTACTTTTATATTTTTGACGTTATATCTACTTCATATTGTCCAGAAAAATTAAATTAACTCTTGTATCCATATTGCTGATTGCGGCAATATTTTCGGTGCCTGTTTATAATAATTGGTTTTTTGATAAGATACTGAACGAGAATTTCAGCATGACAGACCAGATGCAGCACATGGGTATGGAGGATCGTATGTTGCTCAGGTATGGCATGCCGTATGATGTTTATAAAATGGTGACAAAAACGATCAGGGAATCAAAAGACCCAAATCCCATCATCCTGATACCTACCAATAGCTATTTAACGGCAATAAATGCAAACCCTGACTTCCAGGTCGCCGAGCCGGCAGTGTTCTATTATTTTACCGGTATTAAAGGAGTAATGGCTACCAGCCCGGACGCAAACAAAGCAAACTGGGTATTGGTGCCGGAGGGAGATCAAATTATAGCCAGAGCTATTAAAAGCAAAGACGAGTTGAACGCATTCTTAGAACTCTACAAAAAATACCCTCTTTAACCACCGACACGAGTAACCTATGAATATTACTGGTCTGATTTTTTTGTTAGTAGCGCATTTCCTTTGTGGCAAAGGGGTGCTGAAATTGTTCGGGTTAATGTTGCGCCCTGTTCAGATTTTTTGCCTTTCACTCATGATCGGGGTGCCGGTAGTATCATTGGCGCCGTGCTTTTTGCAGTTGATGCATTTTCCGCTAACCAGCGGGTCTATGTATGTTTCCATTTCGTTATTGACAGCTATATTGGCTAGTCCACTAGTTATCAGGTATAAAAAGCCGCAATTGGGTAAATTGATTTTGCCCCAACTTTACGAACTGCCATTTATCGCCATCTTTTTCTTCCTTATTGTGCTGAGCATATGGCGCTGCTTCTATCTGCCGCCTCAGGCAAGGGATATGCTGGCAGGCCCCGAATTGCTTGCCGAATTTGCGGTGCGGGAAAAGAATATGATCAGTTCGGTTTTCACTATCGACCTGTCTACCACCAATAATCAGTTTAAATCGCCCTTTATCACATGTCTGCAAATCATTTATAAATTACTGGTTGCTCCCTTAGGCCAACTCTGGCTTAGTATACTGTTTTTGCCGTTTATCATTTTCATTTATACCATGCTGCGCGACCGCATTCATCCTGTTCTGGCAGGAATGCTGCTGCTGATATACTTTGCAATACCCGATCTATATGCCTATACCTACCTTATGCTGTATGACTACAGCAACATGGTATTTTTCTTTTGTGGATTTTATTTTTTGTCGCAATACCTGGAAACGAAAAAGGCAAATGAACTGGCATGGACGGCATTTCTATTTGCATTGGCTACTTATATACGCACAGAGACGCTGGTGCTGGTTGTAATGACTACACCACTGTTGGTTTTCAGCTTTTACAAGCAAAAGGTGCCGTTTAAAGATATTGCAATACGATCTTTCATTTTCGTAATAGGTTCTGTGTTGGCTTATTTTATTTGTAGCGCTGTTTTTGTGCGTTCTTTTATTCCGCTTCACTTTAGTGTGGGAGAGGTAATGAATAGATACCTGGGAGATGTGAGTGCCCTGTTTCTGCGGTTAAAAGAGATAAGTACACTGCTCATTTTCTCAGAACGCGCGGAAATCTTTTATGCATACTATATATACATTTTCTGCGCCATTCTTGTAATTGACGTTATCTGGCCAAGAAAGTATAACCACGAAGCGCGGGTAGCGCTTTATGGCATAGTGGTTGTTTATGTCGGGCTGGCTTTGCTCGGTTATCTGCTGCCCAATGTCGACCTGTTGAATACTACCAAGCGCGGACTTTTCAAGGGGCTTATCCTTGCACTATGGTATATGAGCAATAGCGGTTTCCTGCAAAAGATTTCGGACTGGATGACCGCCTATGAAAACGGAATCAGGGATAGTAGAGCAGGGGACGCAGAGAATAAGCCTGTTGCCCAGCCTGTTCAGCCGAAAATGAAAGGCGGTACAAGGAAGGCAAAATAGCCTAGCTTTAAGACTGCCCGCACTCGTCCGCGTTTGTAACGCGGATATCAGGTCATTGTCTTTGCCCTAGTACCTGCCACTTTCGGGATTAGGAGTAGTAAAAGAAGTATAGGTAGTTGTTGTCCTTATTTCAGTATGCCTTATCTCGCCTCCGGTAGTGCCTGTTTGTTTCGCAAATATTAATACCACCATACAAAACACTATTGTGACCAGACCAATAAGCTTACTAATTGGCTTCTGTTTCCAGCTTGCCCAAAGGCCAGCCAGGGATATACCACCAAGAATGTAGCAGAGTATGGCAAATGTATCGGCCACATGCTCATGATTCTTTATGAACTGTTTATCGATGCCCTGAACTTTTTCTACGACCTCTTCAGCACCTTCGCCAGTGAGCAAAGCGGGAATTGTTATTATTGCCCCGAGAATAAAAATAGAATAAGCCGTCCTTTTAACAATTTCCGAATTAAGCATATAGCCGGCCAGCATAACGAGTAAGCCAACTCCCGGCAGGATAATAGGGATATGGTTAAGTACTAAATGAAAATGCGCCTGATTCATTGTATGTGTTTTTATGTGCTCTCGAATAATCAAAAAACAAGCTATATCCGGCTAGTACAGAAAGCGGCTTATTAAAAAAGGGCAAATAAATAATTAGCGTTTCGCACTGGCTTGCAGGCCAGCAAATGCTATTCGGTTGTCTGTCCGTCGTATTTTATTCCGTTTGTTTCTGCTTCTTCTTTTGTGGCTCTGATGATGCCGTCCTTATGATTAGGAGGGGAATAGATGGTATACATTTTCAATTCCAATGTGCTGTCGGTATTGATGACGTTATGCCTGGCGCCGGATGGAACAATAATGACATCGCCGGCTTTAATTGGATAGCTGTTATCGTTGATTGTACATAGCCCTTTCCCTGCTTCAAAACGAAAGAACTGGTCAATTTCTTCGTGTACCTCTTCGCCAATTTCTTCATGGGGTTTAAGTGTCATCAAGACAAGCTGCATGTGTTTTGAAGTGTATAGCACTTTACGGAAGTCCTTGTTTTCAAGGGCTGCTTTCTCCATGTCGATGGTGTAGCCTTTTGCGTTTTTCATGTTTGTAGTTGTATTATTGGTTGGTTTGTTTTCTGTATTGTTGCAGCCGGCGGCCGATTCCAGCATAATTATTGCAGCGCCAGCGTATATCGTTGCAGTACGTATATTTTTCATCATTTTCATAGCTTAAATATTGACTGAGTTGAGCGTTTTAAACTGATTATTTACCTTGATTGTACCGATAGCTATCATTGCTTTCGTTAGCTGCCTTTCTTATTGTAAAGTTGGTTGGTAAATGCCTGCCCGTCATTACACCATTTATTACTGTGGTTGTATGATTCACAGGTGTTTAGCTTTTGCAATTCGGGTGATTCGTATTTTCCATTTCGTCTAAACCTCTTACAAATGCAGACGAGTGGAGAAGTAGTGTTAGGAAGGGCGTTACAAACGCCGTTCCGTGGCATCCGCGTTATACAAACGCGGACGAGTCGGATGGATGACTGCAACCGCATTAATAGACACAATTACTCGGTTTTCATTAGCTTGCAGTTAACACCTGCGATAAAGTGGGCGGTAACCATCAACTGGTCGATGGGATTCCGCCGAACAGGGCGAAGCAATATGCGTACTATAATAGACAAAAATTTGATTACAAAAGATGTACTTAGATGAGGGTATTTATTCATGACTATTTGATTGATTATTTGGGTGGACCTGAAACTGGTGACGTTTATTGCAACGTAACATTATATTATTCTTCTCACTCAGAAATGGATGACGATGAATGGCCATTACCCCGCTTAGGAATTGACGCGGGAACTCCTGACGGCATAACCGATTATTTAAAAAGAGTGATGAATGGAAAAATATATGATCCTCCGTTTTTGATGCCCTCTTGCATAATTATGGCGGAATTCGATATTAAGGAATTGCTCAAGCATCTGAGAGAACGGATTAGCAAAATACAAGCGGGTAACGAAAAAGAACTAATGATTAAGCTATCGCAACATTTCAGTCTTGACGAAGATTATTTTAGAACCGACGATCTATACCGCCATTTGTTATATGAGAAAAATGGCAAATAGACTTATGGTTTGGTTATCCCCAATCAGAGTATGTTTCGCCGGTCGTGAGACCGGCCGCCTCTACTACGTAGTCATGGAGACTACGCCAAGCTCAGTGGTATTTTTTTAATATCTTTGGGTTCGCGATCGCCCCAGCCAGGTAGCGAATACACTACGCTTATCTTGGAGTAATAACTATTGTAAACAAGACTATTGAAACCATCGACAATACTTTCACAAATTTGTGGTTCCCCAATAGATAACGGCCATGGCGAAGAAGTTTTTTTCGAGGACAAGAAGGTTAAGGCCAAGACAGAAGGAGTTGATAGCTGTTTTTGTTGGTGTTTTACTGCTTTTATACGTCGCATTTCAATATGAGTGGCGAATGCTCAAAATTAAGAAAGAACCAAAAATTACAGTAGGTTATGTATATAAAATATTAAGAAGGGGGGCTAAGCAGGGAGGGGTTAGTTTATGTTACCGATATACTGTTAGTGGAGTTGACTACGAGGATTGCAATGGCTACAGGTTATTAAATTCCCGTGACGGACGAGAGGCCTTTGATGGTAGGACTTTTCCAGTAATTTATGAAAGAGGGGATCCGGGCAGTAGTAAATTATTAATAAACAAGAACGATTTTGATGTGTTTTCTATAAGTTTCCCTGACAGTCTTCTTTGGGTCAAGAAGTATTTTCCTTCTCCATTCGAATAACCAACACGCGGCAGCATTAAAAACGCTGACGAGTGGGGAAGACAAGTTATGTTATGAATGGCGTTACAAACGCCGCTCCGTGGCATACGCGTTACAAACGCGGACGAGCGGGAGTATGGTTCGCCGGTCAGGGGACCTGCCGCATCTCTGACGTAGTCATTGAGACTACGCCAATCCATGATTCTCATACACATATAAAAATAGCCGGAACGTAAGTTCCGGCTATTTTTGGTATAACATAGATTAACACTAGGACTGCTAACTGCAGCATTCCAACTGCCAATTAGAATAATGTCGGTGCTTCTGGTTCGCCTGTCTCTTCATTTATTTGGGGAACAAGGGCTATCTCTTTCAGGTCTTCGCCTGCCAGGTATGACCCAATTGTTTTCCAGCCGGTAATGTCTACGGTTTCGTGCAATGACACCTGTTCTTCTGTAAGCTCACTTTTCTTTTTGCCTTTGCGCAATATTAATACCGGCTCGGCTTGTGTGGTTACAAATTCCGCATAATTGCCCTCGCCGTCTTTTATGAACGAATACTTGCTCTTCAGCGTCTGGCTTTCTATCATAAACCGTTTTGCATTGTGCTGCTTCGATTTTGCATCGAAGTAGACTGCGCTTACCACGCGTTTAGGATGGAATTTTTCAATCAGCAATATGTTGCTGGTTTCGTAGCGGTTCGTGAGTTCGTAGTCGGTCAGTTCATAATTACCGTCTTTATAGAAGACAATTATTTTATCCTTCTCATCAAATCTCCCCAGCAGAATCCCATTGCCATCTTTATTGAGCCTACCAACGGTATCATCATACCATATCTTTAACGCATCGAGGGTAGAGCGACCTTTTTCTTTAAAGCGGGTACTTTTTACCGGATATTTGCTCACCTGATTGCCGCCTGCGCTACGGCCCTTTATTTCCAACTCTTCAAAGAAATAGTCGAATACTTTTATCCTGGCTTTGCAACCCGGCGACAGGGTAACGGTAAGTACCTCTGCCTCACCATTCGGGTTGGCGCTGAAGTGAAGCACACGGCTATCCTTATTGCCCTTGGTAAGGTCATACTCCTTATCACGGGTAATGCCGGTTACATTGAAGCGCTTGCCATAGGTAATACCGGTTTTACCATCAATATACAGCATATTGTAGGTGGTGCGTTCATCATTCTTCTGGAAGATGGCCAGGTAAATTATGTCCTTTCCTATAAACGTCTTTTCCGCAACCTTGGTAATGATCATCTTACCGTCTTTGCGGAAAACAATCACATTATCGAGGTCGGAGCAATCGAACGCAAATTCATCTTTCTTAAGACT
This sequence comes from Chitinophagaceae bacterium, assembly GCA_947447265.1. GTDB lineage: Bacteria > Bacteroidota > Bacteroidia > Chitinophagales > Chitinophagaceae > Flavipsychrobacter. Next base: position 7,814 of record CANFKC010000032.1, on the reverse strand, counting down.
GGTACCGATAAAACCTTCTTTATAGTTTACATAAAGCTTGGTGTTCGCTATCGCAACCGTATTTGCCTGTATGGTTTCAAATGGGCGTATCTCCGTTTTACGCTCGCGGCCCTTACCATATTTTTTAAGCAAGGTTTCGTAATAGTTGATTGCGAAATCATTGAGGTTTTCAATGTTGTGTTTTACCTCGCCAATACTTTTCTCTACGCCGCGAATATGTTCATCGGCCTTGAATGCATCAAACTTAGAGATACGTTTAATGCGGATTTCGGTAAGCTTAACTATATCTTCCTGCGTCACCACACGGCGCAAAAGTTTCTTGAAAGGGGTAAGGCCTTTATCTATCGCGCCGAGTACGCCTTCCCAGGTTGTTTGCTCTTCAATGTCGCGGTAGATGCGATTTTCAATGAATATCTTTTCAAGTGAAGAGTAATGCCAATCATCTTCCAGCTCGCCTAACTTAATTTCTAATTCCCTGAGTAATAAAGTCTTGGTATGTGCTACCGAATATTTTAATAGGTCGCTGGCACCAAGGAATGCCGGCTTGTCACCAACAATAACACAGGCGTTAGGAGATAATGAGATTTCGCAATCCGTGAACGCATAAAGCGCATCGATGGTCTGGTTACTATCCACGCCCGGAGGCAGTGATACAGTCAGCTCAACATCTTTCGCAGTATTATCGGTAACGCTCTTTATCTTTATTTTGCCAGTTTCATTGGCTTTAAGTATGCTATCAACCAGGGTAGAGGTGGTAATACCATAAGGCACGCTTTTAATGAGCAGGGTCTTCTTGTCAGCCTCCTCAATATGCGCCCGCACCCTTACTTTACCGCCACGCGCACCATCATTGTAATTGCTTACATCTACCATGCCGCCGTGTAGAAAGTCAGGAAATAGTTCAAACTTCTTTCCTTTCAGGTGCTTTATTGCAGCATCAAGTATTTCGCAGAAGTTGTGAGGCAGAATTTTTGTGCTCAAACCTACCGCGATACCATCAGTGCCCTGTGCCAGAAGCAGCGGAAACTTCATAGGCAGCGTTACCGGCTCATTTTTACGGCCATCATAACTTAACTGCCATTCGGTGGTTTTTGCATTAAACGCTACGTCTAACGCGAATTTCGAAAGTCGTGCTTCAATGTAACGAGCTGCGGCAGCAGGGTCGCCTGTACGGATATCGCCCCAGTTACCCTGGGTCTCTATCATCAGGTCCTTCTGACCCATGCCCACAATTGCATCGCCAATGGAGGCATCGCCATGGGGGTGGTACTGCATACTCTGCCCAATAATGTTGGCTACCTTATTGAAGCGACCATCATCCATTTCCTTCATGGCATGGAGTATACGCCTTTGCACGGGTTTAAGACCGTCTTCGATAGCGGGTACTGCACGTTCTAAAATTACATAGCTGGCATAGTCTAAGAACCAGCTTTTGTACATATCATTTACCATTGCCGAGCCTTGCCCGGTAAATTCTTCTTCCTGATCAGCCATTTATCTAATTACTCCCTGTTGTTGCAAAAATATTGATACTGAGCGATTATTTGCATAGAATTTTATGCACAAAGGGCATTTTAATAAAAAAACTATAACGGTGTGATTTTTAGTCCGGCAGAAGCCAACTTAACAACAAACGAGGGTCGCACTACAACGGCTAATCCTTGTTAATTGTGCGAAACAACTTCCCACAAAAAAAGCCACCTAATCGGTGGCTATATTGTAGTTATTATTTTAAGAATTCCTTATTGAATAACAGGCCTGTTACCAGTGATGTAACCTGTTACAGTTTTGGTGCCGTTTGCGTTTTTGAGGTATAAGGCAAAAGTGCCGCTGATGTACTTGTCGTTGTTGTTGGTAATGTAAACGTCAGAATGGTCAATAATATAATTCTGGCCACCTGCAAAGTATTCATTGAGGTAGTCAGTAACGCCTGCAGCCTGGGTAAAGGTACCTGTGCCGGTGAAGGCGCCGAATGCTTTCAGGTGCAACGAATACTGGCGTGCGCTGGAACTGTTCGATGCATCGAGCACCAAAGCAGTAGAGCTGCCGGTTTTAATAAGCGTAACGTTTACGGTGTTTTCGTTTGATGCAGGATCTGTGCTGGTCATAACAAGCGCCATGCCATTGTCGGTAATACCTATAGTATTGGTGTTCGAACCGCTGTTATCAGTTTTAGAACAAGCTGAAAAAAGTATACTGCAAATAGTAATAATAAATAACGATTTCCTCATTGATCAGGCGCTTTAATGAGTAAAGATACAATTGTATCTCTTTTATGCAAACGGGTTAGGCAAATGTTTTAGTAACACAGGGTTAATTTCCAACTCATGCACTTGTTTGCCATTAAAGAGTAAAGCGTTATCTTTCTGAAAAATCAACCAAATTGAAGTTTCTTTCATTGCAAACTAACCTTGCCAAATGGGCTGCGCCTGCGTTTTTACTATTCAGTTTATCTTTTTCGGTTACTGCCCAGGTGGTAGATACCGGTTACTATAGTATGCTGAAATGGCGTATGATAGGTCCGCACAGAGGGGGTAGGACAGTAGGGGCAACTGGTGTTGTGCAGCAGCCCAATACCTTTTATATAGGTGTTAATAATGGTGGCGTTTGGAAAACTACCGATTTCGGCCGCACCTGGAAACCTATTTTTGATGAACAACCTACCGGCTCCATTGGCGATGTGATGGTTGCGCCATCGAATCCTGATGTGGTATATGCTGTGAGCGGGGAAGGGTTGCAGCGGCCGGACCTTTCGGTTGGCAATGGTGTTTACCGCTCGACCAATGCAGGTAAAACATGGGTAAATACTGGCTTGGCCGAGGCGCAACAGATAGGTGGGGTAGCCATTGACCCAAGAAATGAAAACGTAGTTTTTGTTGCCGCACTCGGGCATCCTTATGGTGCCAATAAAGAGCGGGGTATTTATCGCACTACCGATGGCGCCAAAACCTGGAAGCAGGTATTATATATTGATGAAAATACCGGCGCTATACAGGTAACCATTGACCCAAAGAATTCTAAAATAATTTATGCCGATATGTGGGCCGGCAGACTGGCACCATGGGAGAATGGGATATGGCAGGGTGCAGGCAGCGGTTTGTATAAATCGACAGACGGCGGTGAAACATGGAAGAAGCTGACCGGAGGTTTGCTAGGCGCGGCAGAGGGGCTGGGTAGGATAGGGTTTAGCATTGCACCGGGTAACCCGAAGCATTTGTATGCCTGTGTAGATGCGGCGAAGGGTGGCGGTTTTTACGGATCTGATGATGGAGGCGAAACCTGGACCATGCGGTCTGCCGACAACCGACTGTGGGACCGAGGTATGGATTTCGCAGAATGTAAGGTTGACCCAAAGAACCATAATATTGTTTACGTAGCCAATGTAGTTACCTGGAAATCAACTGATGGTGGTCGTAATTTTACGGCATTCAGGGGTGCGCCGGGCGGTGACGATTACCACCGTTTATGGATAAACCCGACTAACCCGGATATTATTTTACTGGCCAGCGACCAGGGTGCAATTGTTACCGTTAACGGTGGCCAAACCTGGAGCTCGTGGTACAACCAGCCGACAGCCCAGTTTTACCATGTAAGTGCGGATAACGATTTTCCGTATAATGTATATGGCGGACAGCAGGAGAGTGGCTCGGTGGGTATTGCCAGCCGTGGCAATGACGGACAAGTAACTTTCCGGGAATGGCACCCCGTGGGCGCTGAAGAATATGGCTATGTTGCTGCCGATCCGCTGGACCCTAACATCGTTTATGGTGGTAAAATATCCCGGTTCGATAAACGCACTGGGCAATGCCTGAACATTGCTCCGGAGGCTACCCGCAGCGGCAAGTACAGATTTATAAGAACGGCGCCAGTGTTGTTTTCGCCGGTTGATAACAAGAGTTTGTATTATGCTGGTAATGTAATCTTCAAGACCATGAATGGCGGCCGCAATTGGGAAACAATTAGCCCGGACCTTACCCGCCCAACCTATGATGTGGCGGAATGCATTGGCATTTACCGCGATGAAAAAATGAAAACTATGCCGCAACGCGGTGTAGTATATACCATGGCCCCCTCGCACAAAAACATCAATACCTTATGGGCGGGTACTGATGATGGCCTGATACACATGACCCATGACGGCGGCAAGCATTGGAAAAATATAACTCCGCCAGACCTGACATCATGGTGCAAAGTATCGCTGATTGATGCCGGGAATAGCGACGACCATACTGCCTATGCAGCCGTAAACCGCATAAGGCTCGATGACCAGCACCCTTATATTTACCGCACCCATAATGATGGTGCTACCTGGCAGAAAATTACCAACGGCCTGCCCGATGACCCAATAAATGTGGTGCGCGAAGACCCGAAATGTAAAGGGCTGCTATTCGCAGGCTCTGAGCGCATGGTTTATGTGTCTTTCGATGATGGAAACAACTGGCAACCGCTCCGTTTAAACATGCCTTGCACCTCCATTCGCGACCTGGTTATAAAAGATAACGATCTTGTTATTGGTACGCACGGCCGCTCGTTCTGGATACTCGATGATATGGCGGCGTTGCGGCATATTGCGAAAATGAAGGGCGAAAAGAAGACTGTTTTATTCGAAACCGGCACCGCATACAAAGTGCGCTGGAACATGAATACCGACACGCCATTACCGCAAGAAGAACCAGCAGGTCAAAATCCTCCGGATGGCGCTATAATAGATTATTACCTGGCCGAAGCCATGGAAAGTCCGGTTACGCTGGAAATTCTGGATGCCGCCGGCAAAGTTATACGCGCATACAGTAGCCTGGATAAACCCTATAGCATTCCCAAAGTGAACATACCCGAATACTGGATAAGGCCACAGGAAATACTATCGGGCACCAGGGGCGCGCACCGTTTTGTGTGGGATATGCACTACACACCTATCAGCGTCACTCCGGCTTATGCCATCGCCGCTATTTACGGACAAACTGCACCAAATGATTCTTCGCCATGGGTAATGCCGGGCAGTTATACCGTAAGGCTTACAGCGGGAGGCAAGGCATACACCCAGCCACTCACCATTAAAAAAGACCCGAGAGTAAAAACGCCGGATGTTGAACTTAAAAAGTTGTTTACATTATCCATGCAGTGTTACCGCAATGTGCAGCTGATTGAAGAGAAGGCCAAACAGGTGCACGCAGTTGCAGAAGACATTAACCGTAAACTGCAAAACCCGACCTTTAACAATGCGGCTATGCAAGAAATTGCACCAAAAATTGCGGCAATTGAAAAGACGCAGGCCGACAGTAAAAAAGAAAGTCTCGAAACGCTGAAAGGTAAATTTATGAGCCTTCTGCACTTGCTCCAGGAAAGCGATATGCCCGCAACCCAACAGGCCGAAACCGCAGTACAAGATGCCCAAAAATCCCTTTCGGAATTATTGAAACAATGGGATGAATTAAAGAAGAAAATAGAATTGTAGGGGAGCAATGCTTGCGCCCGATTAAATACCCACATTATGTGGAGACACAAGATATTGCGTCTCTACGGTTTGGGTTAGTGTTTTGAAATGCCCGTGTTATGTAGATACGCAACATCTTGCGTCTACACGGTTTTGGACAGTTTTTTTTGAAATGGGAAAATTACGCAGGGGCGCAATGCTTGCGCCCGCCGGATTAAATGTACACATTATGTGGAGACGCAAAATATTGCGTCTCTACTGGAATGATCGACAAAACACGTCTATCTACTAAATACTACAGACTATCTACTAAAAAAATGTACGACATAACACAACATAAAAAAGACCTCCGCCAGCAAATGCTGCAGCTGCGCGATGCTATGTTGCCTGCCGTTAAGCGGGAGATGGACAAAAACATAAGGACGCGACTTGCAGCCATTATAAAAGAGAAAAATGCAAGGGTAGTACATTGCTACCTGCCGATGGGTAGCGAGGTAAATGTCTTCCCGCTGCTGGCGGAGCTATTGAGTGCAGGGATAAAAGTTATTTCGCCCAAAACATTGCCTAAAAGGCAATTACAAAACCTGGTGCTGCATTCCGTCACTGATTTGGAACCTGGTATGTGGGGCACCATACATCCAGGCGGAAATGAAGAATATTCCGGTCCAATTGACCTGTTCATCGTTCCCGGGCTTGCATTTGATAGTGACAGATACCGGCTCGGTTATGGTGCCGGCTATTACGATAATCACCTCTGCAACCATCCTGATGCTTATAAAGTTGCTGTTGCGTATCCTTTCCAGCTGATAGATAAAGTGCCCATTGAGCCGCATGATGTGCAGTTGAATGAGGTTTTATTTGGAGGGTGAGGAAATGTACAGTCTACAAGGATAATATAGCAAGAAGTAATCCGCGTAAATTCGGCAAAGGGCAAAGTTGAGAGGATAAAAATAGTGAAAATATTATTAAGTAAATTCTTATTACATTTGTTGCATAATAGGATTTATGTAGAAAACAAAATACTCAATCAGACATTCCTTTCCAGAATTAAATAATGGTTACGTCATTTTTATTTTAACCTCCAAAATTACCACGAATGAGACGAATGATTCTAGCGTGTTGCGTTGCAGATGCGAGTAATAGAATAACCAAAATAATGCCAAGTTATATATCTGGCAAATTTCATAAGATTGATACGGTAATTTATTCTTATTGATATGCAGACGAAATTCTCAAAGAAATCGGTAGCTAGAGAGGTGTTGATATTTTTTAGTAGTATTTTATTTATCGTAATTATTTACGTTTTTTTAATTGCAAGGAATAATTACTATTCTTACCGTGGTGAGTCTGCATCTCGTAAGGTTGAAATGACAGATAAAAAGCTAAATGGGTTGCCTAGAGACTACAATGGTAATTTATACACTGAAATAAAGGATAAATTTTACGACAAATATATTGATGGTCAAGATACGATTTTGGTACTTCATAATAAAGAGGCTGTTTTTAAAGAGCAACATTTTTCAGCAAAATATGTTATTCCAACCAAGAAAGGGTTTGAGTATTTTCCTGCGGGGAGGGCTGCATTTTTTTCAGAAAAAACATCTTTTGGAAATGATTTTGATAAGCAAGCAGTAAGAGTAACTGATCCTGAAATAATAAAGCAATTAAATGAAGCAGCAAGTAATGGTGATTTGGTATTTTATATGATGTATTTTTCTGAATTTTTAGAGCATTTGAAAGACCTTGATTATTTAAATGCGTTAAGAAAAATAGCTACTATATCGCCCGATAATATTAAAGAAGGTTTTTTGTATTACGACGCCTCAATTGTAGAGAGCAGGCGAAGCCTGGTCGCGGAGCGAAAAGAGAATGCGGAGCATTCAAGTTATTACTTGAGTAGTGAATTGACAAGTGATACTATTTTTGATTTACTTTTTACGTGGTTTATAGGGATAGTCGTGTGTGTTTACGTTTTGCGCCCCTGCGCCTATTTAGTAATTTGGGCGTTAAGAAATATAAAGGCAATTGAGGAGCAATAATAGCAATTCATACCTACAGGGTATTGGGTTACTCTGCATCCATCATGATCGACATACTCGTTTCTCCATACAAACAGTAATATAAGTAGCGGCCTTTTAAAGACGTATACGTGACTTAATTTCTATAGCCTCTTACCATTTTACAAACCACCCGGAGGGTGGTTTTTTTGTGATCAATTCATTGGTGAGCCCTGTCTATTCCGGTGATGTTGACCCACTATTCCGGTGATGTTGACCCACCTGTGAGTTTGGTAGTAAATGAAAGAGCTTGATGATACAGCTAAGGTAATTATTTCTTTGTTCTTCTTGAGTTTCCCTTTAGCTCTATTCTTGAGCTGTTG
>CANFKC010000031.1 GCA_947447265.1 Chitinophagaceae bacterium | reverse complement strand
CTTGCCGGTTGTTGAGGCAAGCCTTTCTTTTAATTGAACATCTGTAAGATGATTTACCAACTGTAAGGTTCGCATAGCTCCCTATTTGAACCAAAGATAGTAAATTATTATTTTAATAATTTTGATGGCGGTTTATTATGACGATCAAAAATCACCATAGTCCGAAGGACTTAAATATAAATAGCCGCGCGTGAAAACCCGCGGGATATGGATATTACAGCACCAACCCTGAAAGGGTTGAACTTTTTAATACACCGCACTATACATTCTTCAAAACCTACCTTCAACCCAATAGCCACAGCTTTCAAGCCGTGGTAACAGTAGCGGGAAACACGGCTTTAGCCAAACACTAACGGCACTTATTAATTGGCCTTCTCTTCTCCACTATTAAATCACCGTAGTCCGAAGGACTTAAATATAAATAGCCGTGGGTGAAAACCCACGGGATATGGATATTACAGCACCAACCCTGAAAGGGTTGAACTTTTTAATACACCGCACTATACATTCTTCAAAACCCACTTCCAACCCAATAGCCACGGCTTTCAAGCCGTGGTAGCAGTAACGAGAAAAACGGCTTTAGCCAAACACTAATGGCACTTATTAATTGGCCTTCTCCTTTCCACTATTAAAATCACCGTAGTCCGAAGGACTTAAATTCGAAAACCCGCGGTAAATAGAGGCTATAAGACCAACCCTGAAAGGGTTGAACTCTTTATTGCACCATCCTTTTCCCTGTTAATTACTCCGATGCCAACGAATAGCCACGGCTTTCAAGCCGTGGTAGCTATAACAAGAAACACGGCTTTAGCCGAACTCCATAAAACAATTCCCGAATGCCAATTTCGGCTAACGCCGCAAATCTGTTCAACTTCACCACGGCTTTCAAGCCGTCGCTATTAACTCACAAAAACGCGCTTTACTCTCCAACCTACAACGACTGTAAAAACGCCAATAACGCCGCCCTGTCAGCCTTAGGAAGCTGGGTGAATTTATCACGGCTCGCTTTACCCTCGCCGCCATGCCACAATATGGCCTCAGTAAAGGTCCGCGCCCTGCCATCATGCAAAAAGAAAGGCTTACCATTGGTCTTCTCAAATAAACCACGGCCCCACAAAGCCGGCGTTCTCCACTCCGTGCCAGATGCCAGGTAATCAGGTCGGTTATCTGCCAGTCCTGCACCTATATCGTGCAGCAGCATATCGGTATAGGGGTGTATGCGTTGGTTACTCAGGGTAGGCAATGGCACATAAACACCGGTATACATGGTAGGTATGTGGCAACCGCTGCAATTCAGTTGTTTAAAAAGCGCTTCGCCCCTCAGCACGGTTGCTTCGGTTACATTTCTGCGTGCCGGCACTGCAAGTGTCCGCACATAAAAAGCAACGGCATTCACTTCTGAGTCGGCAAGATCGGTAGTTGTAACTGAAGGAACAACACTCATCTGTGACTGCCCGTGAACGCTTTCCTGAGGCTGCACATAGCTGGTGAGGCCCATATCCTGCTGAAAAGCGGTTGCTACCTGCACCAAAAGATCTGATGTGTTAGCCTTCATTCCAAAACGGCCTAATTCTGTCCTTTTAGTATACGGATTGTATACATAGTTGGCGTGTCCTTTTATGCCATCACCATTTGCATCGGTAGGGTCAGCAAAAGCCAGTATGGTACTCTCCGGAATTTGTTCTAACAAGCCCAACCCAAAAACCGGCGGCCCAAGCCGTGGCGATAGCATGTGCCCCGCAGGCAAAGCCTGGTATGGGCTTACCAACGCATACTGCGGAACCCTTAATGATGCCGCCTCACCATCAGGAAAGTTAAATGCCTGTTCCGTATAGGTAAGATTCACGGTTACTTCAGGCTTGGCTCCGAATATGGCTAAATTCTGCAGCTGACCACCAAAACCAGGTGCCACTGCTGGCCCACCATGCTCATCAGTACCCGGTATGCTTATGCGCATCAATAAAGATGAACCCAATGCGCCAAATGAAGGCACGCCGAAGCCGTCATTATGGTGGCAGTTAACGCACGATGAGTTGTTATATGCTGGTCCCAGCCCACCAAAACGCGGAGCCGGGGCAGCTACATAAGATTGTTCGAATAGCTTATCACCAAGGTTATGCACATAGGCGTCACGTTCGTTTAGCCCTGCTATTGGCGTACCAAATGTCCCCGAACTAATATCGAAAAATGTAGCAGCGCCGCCAGATAAGCGAGCGTCAAATTTGCTATCGTCGCTAAGTGCGGATTGGTCTGCCTTACGGCACATAACGCAGCACATAACCAGCGCCAGCATTCCACCTATCACAAAAACCTTCTTCATAAACTAAATTAATCCTTTACGTATGTCTGTATAAAAGTCTTCAACTCCCCATCAAGTGTTGCGTGCAATGTTGTAATAGCAGTCATCGCATTTTGCAATTGGGTACGTTGCAGATAAATAGCCGGTTCAAAATTGAGCGTAACATTACCCAGCGCACTTATAGCAGCAGCAAACTGTGTTTTTATCTTAGTATCTAACGCCAGGTTTTTTGCCGATACCAGGTTACTCAGGCTATTGCCGGTTTGCCCATTATAGGTGCAGAGGTAAACGTTTTGCGCCCCTATCATATTGTTTGTAAAATCGGTAATAGAATTATGCGAAAATGGTGATTCCGTCTTAGTAGAATCATACAGGCTGAAAGGTTCGTATAATTTACCATTACCTACCTCATCGCATATATCAGTTATGCATGCTGCAATAGCGAGTACTGCTTCCTGCCGTGTTGTAAACCTTGTGCTGCCACTACCTGCATTAAGCAGTAATGCCTGAAAATTTCCACCATTGCTGGCCCAACTGTAATTCAGGCTGTCAACTGAATTCTGTATGTCTTGCGACAGAGAAACCATGTATAGCTTTTCTTTTGCGGTAATAGAGTCAACGGTTGCATCACCATTTCTACCCCATAATATAAACTCAAGCGGATGGAAGCCTTTCAATGATTGTTCCAGGCTGTGCACTGTTGCAACGTCAAATGATGTGCTGGTGGTAATGAATGAATCGAGCTGGTGGTAGTCTACCGGCCAGGTATCCATATCGGGGTCGTAGTTATTATCCTCTACCGGCCCTATCAGAAAGCCCTCACACTGTTCCCAGGAATGGCGGGTAGCTCTCCATGCATCGCGTGCCGCCTGCAGGTTGGCGTTGTTGGGTGTTGTATTAAGTGCCTTAAGCGAATTGTTCAGCAATGTGGCGTTGGTGAGCAGGCCGGCATACTGCGGTAACGCCACCTTCTGCACAAAATCTGTAATTACAGCCTGGCTGGTTACGGTCGTTACAGGCATGGTATTCTCTGTTGGTTTTCTACATGCAAAAAATGTGAAAACCAACCCCATTACAATAATTAATTTTTTCATAGCGAGTTATTCAGACGTATAGCGATGTTGTTGCCAACAATTTTAGTGACAAGTTGCGATAGGTTTTTATCCGCAGGCCCCTTCATTACGGCGCCTCCGTGGCTGAACTGGCTGCCATGCAGCGTGCAATAGTATTTATCGCCGGTTTTGGTAAGCGGCTGGGCGGCATGGGTGCATTTCAGCACTAAGGTTAAATAGGAGCCATCTGGCTGCTTTTGTATAGCCAGGTCATAATTATAATTGCTTACGCGTATCAGCTTATAGTCCGTCTGCGCAAACTCGGTAAGCGGAATGCTCACAATATCATCTTTCGCGCTGGTTTTAATAACACCCAGAGGCGTTTTACAAGCGGTAAGTAATGCGCTCATTAAAAAGCCCGATCCCAGGGCGACACACATACCGGTGCACGATGTTTTTAAAAATTCTTTTCTATCCATTTTAGAACGAATAACCTATGCAAAGGTTAAGAAACGTATTGTTGGGTTTATAAGCAATTGCGTTAGGTACCGGGTTCACTATCAGTGCCGGATTTTGGTCACCCGTATGCAGCAACCTTACATCAGCCTTCACCACAACATGCGGTATCGGGAAGAAGCCCAATCCTGCTACTATGTGGTTTTGTTGCAACGTGCCATCGGCAAGTCCGTTGGTAGGTATGCCCGCATTAAGGTCCAGCATCTCGTAACGTGCGAAAAGGTTAAGCTGCTTGCTTTTCCACTTATCTTTCTTTGCTGTTTCCAGCAAATTATAGGCCAGTTCAGCATACCCGCCAAATATCTGCGAAGGGGTATTATTGTCATACGCCTTATTAATACTTTCCGCCTTGGGTATGGAAACATTGCAACCCAATGCCTTGAATGAAATGCCCTTGTTGCTGTACTGCACATCGGCTTCGGCAAGTATAAGCGGCGAACCAAACATACCTGACTCCAGCTGCAGCGTATCTGCTGCCTTTGGCCTCAACTGCGTTGTACCACCCATATAACCCGATACCTGGAATTTCCAGTTACCTGCAAAATACTGTACTGCTGCGGTTACCGCCATGGCATTGGCTCTCGCATCCTGTCCTTCCGCACGGCCACCTTTAAAACCACTGCCATGCTCAAAGCCGGAATTATCTAGTCCATTGAGTATTGCTGCGCTGTAGGTTAGCGGCAGTGCCGTTGTTTGTCCGTAAAAACCAATACCGATCTCTCTCCAGGTTGAAGGGATCACCAATTGTTCTACCAATGGCCTTTCAACACCGTTAAAGTTGATCGGCAGGTGGTTTTCGTTTACAATACCGATTCTTGGTAATATTAAACCTGCAATAATGTACTGACGTGGATTAAGGCTGAATTTCAAATAAGCCTGCTCCATCGATACCTCCCCGGTTGCGCCACCACCTTCTACCTTAGCATCTTCTACTTCCAACTCAGAGAAAAACGCAATTTTGCCGGTAAACTGGTGACCCACAAATAAAACAGCGCGCTTCAGTGTTGCTATCGACTCCTGCGCATTCACATCCCGCTGAAAATGCACCTCTCCATAACCGGAGATCACCGTGCGCGAATGACCTGCGCCGTATGAGTTGAGAGAGTCTTCGCCGGTACTGGCAATTAATTGCTGTGCTGGCGTCTGCTGTAATGGTTTAATGCCGGGTGTCTTTTGTGCATTAGCATGTATATTAATTAAGACCGAAGTAATAAGTAGTGCTGAAAGTAGTTTCTTGTTCATGTTCTTTTCAAAAATGGATGCAAAGAAACACCCCGATAGCCTTACAACTGTTTTCAAATCGGGAATTTCTCCTTCTACAATGCGGAAAATGGCCATAACTAAAACCAAATAACAACTTTTACTATATTTGCACCTCCCATGAAAACACACCATGCCTATATCATAAAAAGGTTACCAGCATTCCTTCTTTTCCTGGCTCTTTTTTTCATACTTACTTGCTTGCTGCTGCTGCTTCTGGGGAATGATCCGGAGGAAAATCGCTCTGTTCTTTTATTTTTCCTGTTCTGGCCGTGCGTCACCTATCTATGTTATTGCTTATCGCTCAGGCTTGCATCAAAAAAAATAGAACTGGCAGTTTATCCGGACCACATCTCTATTCAAAAAGTAGGAGGCCGATTAACTGCTCCTGGCATTGTACAAAACATATTGGTGCAGGATATCAGCCATCAAACCAGTGTATATGGGTCAGCAGGTTGCATTTCGCTTACCTTACACATGGCCAATGGCAGCAAAATGAAACTCAGTCGCAGATTGATAAAACATTGGACTGCCAGCGGTTTCGATGAACTTGTAGAGACCCTGGAAAATTTACTAGCAACGGATGTTACAGGTAAATTAAGTGAAGAAAACAACCCGGGTTCACCTATAAAAGACGAACCAATTATTACCTGCAAAACAATGATCTACTTTATTATGGGCCCTTACCTGGGCATGGCAGTAATCGTGTTGAATATTGCCATTATCCTGATGTTATTTTCACAAATAACATTCACAGGCAGACCTATTTTTGAAGCTGTACTTATCTTGTTTTTGGGCATCGGCGAAATGGTATTTGTTACCTGGGTAGTATGTTTACTTGCAGCCAGCGACCTTTCCGTTACCATTTACAAAAACAAGGTCGTCGTAAAGCAACTCAAAAACTACATCATACAACGTTACAGGCTAAATGAAGTGTACTACAAAGACATAGTCCGTTATGTAGTAATGTGGACACACGGTAACAGCGAGGTGAAGACAGTAAAATTCACCGACAAAAACGGTGTACACTACATAGTAGAAGAATCATCGAAAGCAGCCCGAACATCCCCGAAACCAGAATACCAAATAGAAAAAAACCTAACCGCCATTCTCAAGCAATTTATAGCCGATACCGACATACCCATTGCCATGAAGTATTTTGAGTTGGAACCGGATAATGATTAGTTGTTTTGCTCTATAGCACAATTCCAATTCTTAAATGCATTTCCCTTGATTTTGAGTGGAATTTCTTACCTTTATAATATGATATTTGAACTGGAAATAAAGGATGGCAAAGAAAAGTTTGTAATCAATTTCTTGAAGCAATTGGATTTCGTCTCTGTCAAAGCTGTGAAAAGCCGCAAGAAAAAAACTAGTCAAGCAACCTCTGAATCAAACAATCTATCTTATTTTAATACGCTACCTGACTGGGATATGGATATTAAAGCAATGCGTAAAAATGATACAATAAAACGTGCGGAAGGATGTTTATAGTTGACACCGACGTTCTTATAGCATCCATCAGGGGCAATTTGAATTTCTAGCCCTTATTTTAGTGCAAGGAGCACTTGGCTCTCCCACTTTCCTCTTACTGCGTTTGGTCTCATTAGCGGATGGTAATAGTCATCTGATTCATTTAATATCCTCAACTTTCGGCTTTCTATAGAATTTTTTGCAAGTAACAATAATTCGTTCGCCTTTTTACTTGTGCCACAAGCGAAATAGACATTTTGGCAACCCTTTAAATATTCATCTAATTCAAGTGCTCGAACCTCGCTAAAAATAGAATGCTCTGGGGGTAATTTCTCCACGAGTTCGTAGAAAGATTTGCTCTCTGGGCATCTAACGTCTGAAAGATTGATAATTCGGATCCACTGAATTTTTCCTCCAATGACATTTTTAATTCGATGTAACGTAGAATCATAGCTGACACTATTATTTCTAATTTCACATTTACCCGGATTTAGCATCACGATGATTAATTCGGGAGAACCACTTTTTAAGTCAACCCCCTTCATATCAAGGACTGATCGAGTCACATAACTGTTTCCTTGCTTATCCTCAATGTTGCCAAATTCGGCAGTGAGTACGGGTAGTTCCATAATACAATGTTTCTCCATAAATATACCCGTTTTCATCGGTATAAACAATAGCGTGCCGACATAAAATCCACATCTTGAAATAAAATATCACCCTTCGAAATTTATGAACACCTCGTCAACGGCGCCGGCCAGTGCGAAGCCGACCTGTGTCTATTCAAAGTTGAAGGTTTGTAACAGCAATTCACAAAGACAAACATTCCTTACCTTCATACCTCCCAATAAGCAGTACATGACCATCAACGAAGATGTTTTCTTAGAACGATATAATAAACTCAACGAACGCCAGAAACTAGCCGTAGATACCATCTACGGACCAGTAATGGTAATAGCAGGCCCGGGCACAGGCAAAACCGAAGTGCTCTCCATGCGTATTGCATCGCTATTACGCACCGATGCGCAGGTGCAGCCCCACGAAATATTGTGCCTTACCTATACCGATGAAGCGACCAACAGCATGCGCCGACGGCTGGTGCAGATAATGGGTGCAGCTGCTCACAAGGTCAACATCCATACCTTCCATGGCTTTTGTAATAGCATAATACAAAACAACAGTGAAAGCTTTAGCCTGCGCTCTTTGCAACCTATAACCGACCTGGAGCGCACCGACCTTCTATACAGCATTCTCGAAAACCTGCCATCGGGCCATTCGCTGCGCAAACTCAGCGGCAACATCTATTACGATGTACCCAAACTCAATAAGCTGTTCGATATTATGAAACGCGAATACCTTTCGCCGGAAAACATATCAGCGGCTATTGATACCTACATAGGGGCGCTGCCGGAACGCGAAGAATTCGTCTATAAAAGAAACGGAAAGGGTTACCAGAAGGGCGACCTGAAGCAAGATAAAATTGATGAAGAAATAAAGCGCATGGAAACCACACGCGCAGCCGCCCAACTCTTCACCCAATACGAACAAAAGATGAAGGAGGCCGGCAGGTACGACTTCAACGATATGATACTATGGGTGCTCGAAGCTTTTAAACGCGATGCATGGCTGCTGCAGAGCTACCAGGAGCGCTACCAGTTCACACTGGTCGATGAATTTCAGGATACCAACGGTGCACAGAACGAACTCATCAATGTGCTCACCTCCTTCTGGGAAGACCCCAACATATTTGTTGTAGGCGATGATGACCAGAGCATCTACGAATTTCAGGGCGCACGTATCCGTAACATCATCGACTTTTACGAGCGCTATAAAGAGACCATTAAAATTGTAGTACTGCCCCACAACTACCGCTCATCGCAGCAGATAATTGATAAGGCCATGGCTACCATACAATACAACAAGCAACGCCTCATAAACCAACTTTCAGAGCTAAACCTTGATAAGCAGATTGTCGCTGCCAACGACAGGTTTAAAGACCCGGGACTGACGGTGCACCCTGTAGTTAAAATGTACAATAACATTTTGCAGGAAGAAGCCGATGTGGTCATGCAGATAGAGGCACTGCAAAAGCAAGGCATAGCTCTAAAAGAAGTTGCGGTACTCTATGCGCAGCACAAACAGGCCGCTAATATTATTGCGCTGATGGAGCGCAAAGGCATTCCCTACAATGTAAAGAAAGCAGTAAACATACTTGAACTGCCACTGGCAGAACAACTCCTGAATATACTATCCTATCTCGTTCGGGAAAAGCAAAAGACCTTTAGTGGCGAAGAGTTGTTGTTTGAACTGATGCACGCCCCATGGTTCGGTATAGCGCCAACCGATATTGCACAACTGGCGCTGTACATACAAACCAACCGCAAAGGCGGTGCCATCAAATGGCGCATGCTCATTGCCAACCACCTCACGCTGGAAACTATTGAGCTCGAAAACCCCGAGGCCATCCGCAGGCTCAGCAACAACCTCGAAAACTGGGAACGCGAACAGGTAACCAATCCGCTGCCGCTGCTCATTGAAAAGATAGTTTACGAAAGCGGCATTGTCGGCTACCTGCTGCAACAAACCGACCACGTATGGCTCATGCAGGTGCTCAATTCCTTTTTCGAATTTGTCAAGGACGCCCACGACCGCAGCCCGAAAATAAGATCGGTACAACTGCTGCAAATGGTAGAGCGCATGAACGATGAAGGTATTGCCGTGCCTGTTCAGCGCGTAATACAGAACGACAATGGCGTAAACTTCTACACCACGCACAGCAGCAAGGGCAACGAATTTGAATACGTATTCCTGGTGGGTTGCACCAAAAATTTCTGGGAAGATAAAAAGTCAGGCGGCGGCAACTACCGCATGCCCGATACCATTACCGCAACCGAGGAAGACACGCAGCAAACCTACAAAGCCGAAGTAGCGCGCCGCCTGTTTTATGTGGCACTTACCCGTGCCAAAAAGTACCTATACGTATCTTACGCCACTAACGATAATGCAGGCAAACCCATAGAGCCATCTGTATTTATTGATGAGATATCGCAACCCGAAGAGCGCATCAGGCAATCAGTGCCTGTTGGCGAGATTGAAAAGCACCTGCAATGGGCGTTGCAACCTGTTCCTGATGTGGTGATTAAAACAGGCAATGCGCAATGGATAGACCGCTTACTGCAACAGCTCACCATGAGCTATACCACACTATCAAAATTCCTGCGGTGCAGGCTGGCGTTTTATTACGAACAGGTGCTGCGCGTGCCTTTCCAGAAAAATGATGCCCTTGCATTTGGTAGTGCCGTGCACTATGCGCTCGAGCGGTTCTTCCTCGATATGAAAGCCAATCAGGGCGAGTTCCCGACCAAAGAACAATTCCTCGAACTGTTCAAGACCGGCATGTATATTGAATCATCAGCCTTTAACAGCATACAGATGGACCGCCGTACCGAACAGGGCATTACCCTGCTTGGCGAATACTACGACCATTACATAAACAGTCTGCATAAAAATGTAGAGATAGAATATACCGTAAAACGGTACAACCTTGATGGCATACCGGTTACCGCCAAAATTGATAAAATTGAGATTTACGGCGACAGCTGCAACGTTATAGATTACAAAACCGGCGACCCTGATAAATCGGCCACCGCAAACACATCGCCACCCAACGAAAAAGAACCCAACGGTGGCGACTACTGGCGCCAGATGGTGTTCTACAAACTATTGCTGGAAAACAACGACGATAAAAACTGGAAAGTAACAACCGGCCGCTTCGATTATCTTCAAAAAAGCAAAACCGGCGAATACAAGCAAATCACTGTTCCCGTATTTCCGCAAGATGAAACCACGGTGCGCCAGCAGCTGAAAGAAAGCTACACCAGCATCATGAACCACGAATTCAATACCGGCTGTGGCAAACCCGACTGCTACTGGTGCAACTTCGCCCGCAAATACACCCTCGTCCGCCCCAAAGAAGACGAAACCATAGAAATTGACGATGTGTAAAAAACAGCCTCGCCCCATAACACCGTAGGGGCGATCCCTTGCGGTCGCCCTGCATAACACAGGCACTTGCAACAAAATAAAAATCACGGTCATTGCGAGGTACGAAGCAACCTCACAATAGCATGGTCGACATAATACGATCAATACCCCCCCCGCCTCTTTAGAGCAGCGTAGGGGCGATCCCTTGCGGTCGCCCTTCATAACATGGGCACTTGCAACAAAATAAAAATCATGGTCATTGCGAGGTACGAAGCAACCTCACAACAACATGGTCGACATAATACAATCAATAAACGCCCACCACTCCAGGGCAACCGCAAGTGCTTACCCCTTCATCCTCCGCGAACTTTGCGAAAACCTCTGCGCCCTCTGCGTGAACCTCCCCGATTTGTGAAAACAATTAAAAAATTTACTCTGAAACCTATACACAGTTGGGGTGAGGTCTTTTTCTCCTATCTTTACCCTGATAACAACAACTATGATTTTAAGGAGCCTTTTTTACATTATAGCCACAATACTGTTACTGGGTTGGTTACTAGGCTTTTTCTACTTCAAAACCAGTGGACAGCTCATACACATCCTGCTCGTTCTCGCAGTAATCTCCATCGTTTTAGGCCTTTTCAGGAAGAATGAAGTGGAATAACCCCCTCAACACAAAACATAAACATCGTAGAGACGCAATATTTTGCGGCTGTACATGCGGCAGGTAATTCCTAAACCACTTAGACTATCAAAATTCAGCATAGTCCGAAGGACTTAAATAGGAATAGCCGTGGGTAAAACCCACGGGATGAGGAATTATAGCGCCAACCCCGAAAGGGTTGAACATCATATCTGTGCCGTTTTTTGACGTTCAATGGGTATAAACCATTTCAAAGAGTTGGAGTAGCTGCCCCATCAATTCTAAACACAAACAGCGGATAGACGCAATGCCTTGCGTCTAATTAAGCGGAGGGTAATTCCAATAGCCTATAGCACCAAACCATCATTATAAGCGCTGGCTGGCTCATTTAGTAAAAATAATTCCAGCTGCTGCTTTGTTTTAAATCCATTAATCTTCTCCTTGAATAAACGTTGGGTAACCGGGCTTTCAATTTCAAGCTTTCGGTTCCGGCTGATGTTCAAAAACTCCTCTTCCATATCAATACCCAGGAAACGGCGGCCTAGCAAGTTAGCTGCTATACCTGTAGTGCTGCTGCCCGCAAACGGGTCTAAAATCCAGGCATTGGGTTGCGTGGAGGCCAGTATAGAACGCACCAGCACCGAAAGCGGCTTTTGAGTGGGGTGTTTACCCTGCTTTTTTTCCCACGGGGCAATAGCCGGCAATTCCCAAACATCCTTCATTTGTTTGTTGCCGTTCAGCTCTTTCATGAGTTCGTAATTATAATAGTGCGGCACTTTTTCTGTTTTGCGCGCCCATATTATCTGCTCCGTGCTATGGGTAAAAAAGCGGCAGGAAAAGTTAGGAGGTGGATTGGTTTTTGTCCAGGTAACCACATTCAATATTCGGAAGCCCAGTTCAGTAAGTACTTGCCCTACGGAAAATATATTGTGCATAGTACCACTAATCCATATAGTGCCGTTCTCCTTCATTTTATCGCGCACAAGGCTGAGCCATTGCCGGTTAAAGGCATTGATGTAGTCAAACCCCTGCGATTTATCCCAGGTCCCTTTATTCACGCTCACTATTTTACCACTTTGTATAGACAGGCCGTTATTAGAAAGAAAGTAAGGCGGGTCAGCAAAAACCATATCGAATTTATGGTCAAACTGCGGCAACACCTGCATGGTATCACCATGCAGGAGCGTAAAATTACCATCAGTTGATTTGAAAAACTCGAACGACATTTTTGACCCATCTGCAGACGCAGAATAGATCTAAATTATGATAATGCGTTCAAAAAAAGATCCTTTTTAGCAGTATTTATTTTAGCAGTATGTTTATTAGTGGTAAACGAACGTTTACAAAATGCCTATTTTAGCACTCATGAGTACCAAAAAAGATAGCGGAAACGATACTTCTCCGAGCGGGAATGAAATCGTCATGGAAAAATTGGGAAATAGAATTAAGACATTAAGGCTACAAAAAGGATACTCAAGCCATGAAAAGTTCGCATACGAACACAACTTCAACCGCAGTCAATACTTCAGATATGAACATGGCGAAGACTTGCGATTTTCAACCTTGTTGAAAATCGTGACGGCATTTAATATGACAATGGAGGAGTTTTTTAGTCAGGGATTTGATTGACATTCTAAACCCAAAGCTTTTTGTATTTTCCTTTGCTTAGAAATTCGACCAAGCCAATATCTCTTAAATATTGAAGCTGCTGTCTTATTTTAGCTTCGATATTATTATTCCCAGGAAACCTCCTACTGAGAACGGGAACAAATAAGTTGATATCAGCAATCGTAAATTCAGTTCCTTTTATATTCAAAAGGCAATTGAAAACTTCAAGCTTCCATCCAGTTAAAGATGACGTTATGCTATCGACCCCTCCTGTAAATATTTCTACGTCATCCGAACCTGTATAAATCTCAATGTCAGGTAAAGTAATTGGTTTTGATTTTGGAACATTGGAGAGAATATTCTTTGCTTGGTTGATTTCTGACATTGAAATTTTGCCAGTGTTTTCATCTTCCGAAAGCAACACAAAGTCGTGTTGTATCTTAGCAACAATATCACTTTCATCGAAATACACACCGTACTCATAATTGTTTGATAACCCTCCATTGGTAAGGTTGCCCGAAGTAATTACAGCTTTCTCATCATCGAAAATGTAAATTTTTGAGTGCAGCTTCTGAACGTTACCTACAGAGCCACTATTTTTTAAAACATGCTCAAGTGCGTTTAAGTCAGAAGCACCAGAATAGTAATTCATTAATTTAAATGATGTCAACAGCGATACTTTTACAGCATCTTTTTTAGATACCATTAAATGCGACACGACATTATCTTTTACATAAGGGGATGTGATTTTTATTGACTTCTTACAAGAAGCAGATAAGTCATAAAATAATTCTCTCCAGGGACTTTTAACTAATTGCATGGTATCAATGAAATAAAACTAACCATTAAAATACACTCTTTATTTGAATCCATGCACGTCCTGTGCCTTTTTCCAATACTTCTTTAAGATAGGCCTTCCATAATTTGTTTCCCCGTTACTAGGCTCGCCTGAAAAGTGGCAGAAATTTTCAGGGTAATTTTCATCACCAAAAGAACTCCATGTTCTATTTGCTTCATAACACATCGGTTTTTTGATATTAAACGGAATTTTAACTCCAGTCCTTATACAAAATCCATTATAACCTTCCACTTTTGCATCATTTCTATTAGAAACAAAATATGGGACTTCAGTTTGGTTTGTTTGTTCAGTTTGGCTGCTTTTGCCCTGGTTTTGATTCACATCTTCCCTTGTTGGACGAGCGCTAGCTATCTCTGCAAAATCTAATTCATCAGCGAAGTCGGTGAGTTTCTTATTAGTATGCTGCTTATTGCCAAAAGAAAAGAATGATTCAGTATTGTCCAACATCACGGAAGAGCTTGTATAGTCTTTTCCTAGAAGGCTAATTAGTTTCTTTTTATAGATTGGTCTCTTAATATAAACTGGTTCACCAGCATCAGCAATTTCAATACATTTATTCCATGCGTCCATATCTGTTGATTTAGTGAAATTGTTCAGTATCGTGACTTCTGAAAAAACACCAAATTCAATATTATTTTTGAACGAATGATCATATAAATTTATTGACGTGATGACACCCTTACTTTCATTTCCATAATATTTAGCATGAAGATTTGCAACGTAAACTATGCTGACTTTTGGAAAACGCTTAAAGAATTCAAAATCGGCGGAATTTAGGCTTTTACTCTTATCGTACTCATTTTTACCAAATACAACTAATAAATGGAGACTAGGATTGTTTATATGATGATTAAAATGCTGAATAAAGTACTCATCTAATTTTATAAAAGGGGAAACGATAACTAATTTCTCTTTGGCATCCCAAATAATGCTACAAATTGCATCTTCCAATTCTTTTCCCGTAATAAATTTTGCCATTATTATAATTTTATTTAGGAAACAAAAATAACAATATTTAAAGCATTTTATCGCAATTGTTAAGCGCAGCTAAAAGTTATGTTTAGTTATTAAAATAAGCTTTCCTTTGCCGCATAGCGCGAGGTAGAGCAGCGGTAGCTCGTCGGGCTCATAACCCGAAGGTCATAGGTTCGATCCCTGTCCTCGCTACAAGTAACAGGAATGCATTTTATGTATTCCTGTTCTGTTTTAAGTATCACGGAGTTTCGATTCCCGTACGTGCCACAAACTTTGTCGCCCATAAAGTATCTCCCGCATTGGCAATTTATCCTATTGCTCACACAAAAACCCCTCTAAATCACCCCACAACACATTCATTCCAAATCACATTTGCATATCGTGGGTATAACGTTTTGCCACCTCATAAAAACCCGTCAACTTTACACAAAAATGCCCCATGCAAGCACTACCAATACCCACTACAACCGGCACAAATACACCCCTTTTACTAGCCAGGCGCCAAAACTATTTTGCAAATTTTCAGGCAGCACTTAACAATCGCCTAACTAAAAATTATACCCAATTCGCACTACCCTCCAATCAAAATACCCGCAACTTGTCAAAACGTTTTTCAATTTTGCAGGCACCGTTTAACAACCGCATAACCAAAAAAATATCACCCCCTTCCCGGCTTCCAACCTCGAAGAGGTGACATTATTATAGAGAAAATAGCTATTGATATTTTTCAAACCCCTGAAAGGGTGACACAGTTCGCACAAAACGCTAAACACCATATACCTAACAACCACTTACAACGAACTTCTATCTACTAAATACTAATTACTATGCACTCACCAAAGCTTTCTACTTTCTACTAACGACTTTCTACTTATGACTTACGACTCCCCAAAAACAGCTTACGACTTACGACTATCTACTAAATACTAATTACTATCTACTCACTAACGCTTTCTACTAACGACTTTCTACTTACAACTCACGACTCCCCAAAAACAGCTTACGACTTACGACTATCGACTTACGACTAAACTCACACAAAAACCTTATTTATCCACACCCCTATATAGCACCGCTGCCGTGCATCCAATTGCGTATCTTTGTCACAAACATCAATTACATGCGTTTTATTGTCACATCAAACACTCTTCTTAAAAACCTGCAGCAAATCAGCGGGGTAATCAGTTCTAATACAGTATTATCAGTACTTGAAGACTTTTTATTCGAACTGAGCGGCACCACGCTTACCCTTACTGCCACCGATCTGGAAACTATGATGCGTGTGCAGATGGAAGTGAATGATGCCGATGGTAGCGGGCGCATCTGCATACCTTCAAAAATACTTACCGAATATCTTAAAAATCTGCCTGAGCAGCCAATAAATTTTACCGTTAACGAGCAAGACCTTTCTATCGAAATGGCCAGCGATATCGGTAAATACCGCATCACCGGCGAGCGTGCTGATGACTTCCCGAAAGAACCGGCTCCGTCAGATACTTCGGCCTTCACCATGCCGTCTATCTCTTTGCTGGAAAGCATCAATAAATCATTGTTTGCAGTGAGCAGCGATACCCTTCGCCCTGCCATGACCGGTGTTTACTTCGAAATGAAGCCTGATAACATCACCTTCGTTGCTACAGATGCGCATCGCCTGGTACAGTTCCGCCGCACCGATGTTAACTGCCCTGAAGATGGTGGTTTCGTAGTGCCTAAAAAGCCATTGCAGCAGTTGCGCGCTACCCTGCCGCAAGATGCTTCGCAACTTACTTTGGCTTACAATAGCAGCCACCTTTTCGTAACCGGCGAAAAATTCAGCCTCAGCTGCCGTCTTATCGATGCCCGCTTCCCTGATTACAAAGCCGTTATCCCTACCGAAAACCCTTACAGGCTCACCATTAACCGTGCCGATTTTATCAGCGCGCTGCGCCGTGTAAGTATATTCGCCAATAAAACTACCAACCAGATAGTATTGGATATCAATGGCAATGCCGTTCAGATAAGCGCGCAGGATATTGACTTCAGCTATGAAGGCAAGGAAATGCTCAGCTGCCAGTATAGTGGTGAGGATATGAAAATAGCCTTCAACGCCAAATTGATGATAGAACTGATCAACAACCTGGATGGCGCTGAAGTTCAACTTGAGCTCAGCAGCCCAACCCGTGCAGGTATCTTCAAGCCTGTTGAGGTGGTTGAAAACGAAGAGTTGCTCACTCTGCTTATGCCGTTGATGGTTGGTGTGTAAAGCCCCACCCAAGCCCACTCTCGTATAGAGGGAGGTGTAAAGTAATGACTATCAATAAAATAAGAATTAATAAACAAATTAATAATGGCTATCCTGTTGGGTAGCCATTATTAATTTAAGCAGATACGTATAACTTGACCCACCGGTACTACCGTTGCACTAACGGTTTTGACAACGCTTCAGAGAGTTGTCAATACTAACCACGGCAAACAAATGCTACAGTTTCTTCAATAACTCAACCGCCTTCTCCAGCGTCTCTTCCTTCTTAGCAAAGCAGAAGCGAATAAGCTTATCATCCTTTTTATTGTGGTAGAAGGCGCTTACGGGTATTGTGGCAACCCCATGCTCTATGGTTAACCAGCGGGTAAAATCCATATCACCCATATCACTGATGCGCTCATAACTCGCCACCTGGAAATAACTGCCCTTGCTGGGCTTATGTATGGTAAAGGCAGTATCTGCCATCAGTTTCAGAAAATAGTTGCGTTTTCCCTCCATTGTGGCCCTTACATCGCTAGCCAGCCCTGAATTAATATGGCTTGCCAAAGCATATTGTGCCGGTGTGTTTACGGTAAAGCTTAGAAACTGGTGTATGCTTCTGAAGGCTTTTGTGTATGCCGGTGGCGCAATACAATAGCCCATCTTCCAGCCGGTATTATTAAACACTTTTCCAAACGAGAATAAAACAAACGAACGCTGCCGTAACTCTTCGTGTTCCAACACGCTGTAGTGCTTCTCGCCGTCAAATACCAGTTGTTCGTATACCTCGTCCGATAGTATTACAATGTCCGTATCACGGACTATCTCAGCCAGCGTATCCCAATCCTTTCGGGTCCACATTGCACCAGTTGGGTTGTGCGGGGTATTTAGTATCAATGCCTTTGTGCGCTGAGTAATAGCGTCCCGAACCTTATTCCAATCGACATGAAAGTCTGGTGCGACAAGCGCCACCGGCACTGCCTTTGCGCCATTCATCTCAATATTGGGTATGTAGCTGTCGTACGATGGTTCCAGCAGAATAGCCTCATCACCTGCCTGCAGTAGGGTTGAAAATGCAGTGTATATGCCATAGGTAGCACCGGGAGTAATGGTAATCTCCTGCTCCACGTCGAGCACTACATTATACCTCCGCTTAAAGTCGTCAGCAATAGCCTGCCGAAGCATTGGAAGCCCATGCATTGGCGCATATTGATTGAAACTACCGTAAGCACCTTCTCCTAAAAAGTCGGCCAGCTGGCTGTCGATCGGGAAATCAGGAAAACCTTGTGAAAGGTTGATGGCGCCATGCTGCATAGCAAGGCCGCTCATTACACTAAATATATTTGTCCCTGTAACCGAGTGTTTCTGTGGAAATTGCATCAATCAAAAATAAGAGAAAGTGACTTAATATTTCAATGCGTCGCACACATAAATGACACCCGAATCAAAAAGAAAAATGCCATTGCTCTTTCGAACAATGGCATTTCTATATTGAGTTTAAGCGATTATCTGATAAGAGTCACTTCACCTTTTTCTATGCGCTCTTTGCGGTCTGATTCACCAGCATCGTCGCAATCATATTTAATGAAGTAGTAGTAAACACCCATGTCCTGAGGAGTACCACCGAATGTACCATCCCACTCGCACCTGCTGTTTGTTGACTCAAACACTGTCTGACCCCAACGGTTAACTATGCGGAAGTTATGGAACCTGTGATAACCATCAAATATCGGACGGAATACATCGTTCTTACCATCACCGTTAGGCGTAAACGCTGTAGGGAAGGCAACTTTACAGCATGATTCAGGGCTGATTAATACGCTATCTGTAGCCTTACAACCGAATGCATCGGTAACAGTAAGCTTAACATAACCAACACGTTCTATTTTACCCCAGATATTGTGCCTGTTGTTGTTGTTAAAGAAGTGTTCAGGAGTCCAGTAATAAGTGTAAGAAGGGTTTTCAGCTTTAGAGCTAAGACTTACGCTGTCTTCAAGGCAAATAACACCGTGGATAGCACTTGTAATGATAGTTGCGTCTGGTATAGCATGTACTTTAACAGTATCAAAAACGTCCTTACCTAAGCAACCTTCAGCAGTAATAGCATGGTATTTAATGATCTTAATACCAGGTGTGGTCCATGAAATTTTGTATGGTCCACCAGTGCTAGAGCTACCAGTTATTATGTTTGCTCCATTAAAGTCCCATGTAAATGCATCAGCATTTGATGACCTTGCACTTAATGCAATGGTAATAGTATCGTACTGGCAGATGTTCTCCTTAATGTAAGCATCAGCCGTTGGTTCTGGAACTACATGTATGCGAACTGTGTCAGTTGTAGTACACCTTCCGGAATAGCTACCAACGCTCAATATTACAGTCTGGAAGTACAATGAATCAAACCTAACAATAACACCAGGCGTTGTAGAGTCACCATTTATGTAGTTAGCACCATTTGGCATGATCCAATGATACACAGGGCCTGTTAAACCTGGACCGTTATAGTTGAAACTTAAAGTATCATACTGGCAAACGAAATTCCTGCTTTCAGAGATAGTGAAGCTTGGCAGATACAATATAGTAACTGATATCGCAGCCCTGTCACTTTCGCAACCGTTAACTGTCTGGCTAACATACCATGTTGTTGTTCCAACAGTAGTAGTTGATGGCGTAGGTGCACCTGTTGTAAGAGCAGAACCGCCCGCAGCAACTGTATACCATTTCAGGTTAGAACCACCAGCTGTAAGCTGTGCAGCAGTAGCGAATTGGCAATAGCTGGTGTCACTAACAACCGGAGCTGCTGGTTTAGCAATTACAGTAACAATTTGCATAGCCCTGTCACTTACGCAACCTAACAATGTTTGTGTTACATAATAAGTGTCAACATGAGCAGTAGAAGTATTTGGTGTTGGTGCAGTAGTGCTGCCGAATGTACCCGGACCATACCACAGCAGATTAGAACCTGTAGCAGTAAGTGGTGATGGATAATCGTACTGGCAATATGTAGGTGCAGCACCCAATACTGGTATTGATGGTTTAGGATTAACGGTTACAATATATGCAGCACGTGGACTTTCACAACCATTCTGAGTTTGTGTAGCATAGTAGTTAAATATACCGGGCGCAGCTGTTGAAGGCGTTGGTGTTCCGGCATATAAACTTGTAGCAGTAGGATAGTACCAAAGAATGTTTGAACCAGTTGCAGTAAGTGGCACTGAAGTTTCATACTGGCAATAAGTTACAGCAGAAACAGTTGGTGCTGGCGGTGTGTAATGTACTACAGCTAATGTTGTAGAAGCAGTAGATACGCAACCATTTACTGAAAGAACCACTGTGTAAACACCAGAATCTGTTGTTGCAGCATTAGGTATTACCGGGTTGTGTGAAGTAGATGTGAAACCACCTGGTCCGCTCCATGAATACACTATAGTACCGGTTGTAAACGTATCGACACCGAATAACTTTAAGGTATCACCTGCGCATATAGGTCCGTTATTTGCAGCTATAACTACCGGAGAAGCTGTTACGTGTACTGTTATCGCAGCCCTTGCACTCTCTGTAGGCGGACAAGGCATTTGCGTTACCCAATAAGTAGTATTACCTGGAGTAGAAGTCGATGGAGTTGGAGGAGTAGCCGAACCAACACCGCCTGTTGCAGTGGTATACCAAAGTATGTTAACACCGGTAGCAGTAAGTGGCGTTGCATAGTCACCCTGGCAATAGTAAACATCAGCAACTCCCGGAGGGCCAAATGTAGTTGGGATAATAGTCAGGTAGAAAGTTTTACGGTTACAAGTACCACAACCCCTTCCTGTATCAGAACCGGTAATTGTGTAAGTAATAGTACCAGTAAGGCTATGTATTATTACACTGCTAGTAACACCTGTAGTAGAAGTAAGTGCCGTTGAAGGCGCCCATGTCCATGTGCTGCCTTTCCAGTTCTTATCAATAGCATTAATTATGTTAACAGGTAAAGTATCGCTGAATGCGCCTGTGCACGCAGTAAGCGTTGCAGCAGAATCGTAAGTAGCACCGTTAACCACCATTTTAGGATCAGGGAAAGCGTTATCAACACCACCTGAACCGTTGAATACATATGCATAAGAAATAGAAGCACTATCGTGAGCAGGGATATCGCACACATGATACAAAAGACCAATTGCGATATCACCTGTTACTGGAGAGTTGGTTGCAGTGTACATAGTACCTACACAACTTGTACTACCAGACCAAAGGTTAGAAAGCAGGCAAGAGCTTGATATAGGCCATGCATTATAGATGATCGCTTTAGCGCGGCAATCTTTAGTACAAAGGCTCAATGGCTGAGGAGGAGTTCCGCTTGATGAACCTGTTGCAGTAGCAGTAACCATTACCCTGTGCAGGTAATCGTTCTGGTAAACGATATTGTTGATTGTAGTGAACGAACCGCCCCATGACTGGCTGTTATCCGGATCGCAAGAACGCAGATAGTAAATGCCGGTTAAAGTAGAAGCTGTTGTGTTGGTGAATACACAAGTAACAACCAGGCAAGATGCCAATGTGTCTATTCTGTACTCTTTCTTTATCGCAAGTGCACCTGAAGCCGTGATACCTGTCCAGTAACCAAGGGCCCTGCCACCAGTATTGGTGTAAGAAGTCCATGAACCGGTTAGAGAACCTGTGAAAGCACAAGAGGTAGAGTGTGCATAACATGCGGTACCACCTACTTCAATTGCCCACGCTTCCCAAGGGCTACCTGGCAAGGTGTAATCACCCATGAATGGAGGCGAGCCTGTGGTCCAGCCATCGTAACCGTAATCAAACACCATTGCAAGGGTGTTTGACGATGAACTACAAACATAAGCGCCACTGTGCGGATGGTATCCGGTAGGCGCATATGGTGCTCCTAAAGAACCATTTACCTGTGCGCCAATCTCTGAATATTTTCCTTGCAGGAAGAGATTTCCGCTGACAATTTGTGCTGAAACTGACTTTGCGAAAAACGCGCAAACCAGGAACACGAGTGAAAATAAATATTGTCTTTTCATAAAACTTGGTATAAAAATATACTAAATAAGGGATTTTCTAAAATTCTTACACTATATAAGACAGCTTTAATGTCAAATTAGTTGGTACTATTATTATATTTAATTATTTTATAAGCGTAAGGTTGCCTGTTTTAGTCAGATTTTGACCATCAACAAACGTTGCTTTCACAGTATATACATACACACCTTCTGGTTGTTCTGTACCATTATACATACCATCCCAACCGCGTCCGAATGTGCTGTTTGTTTCGAAAACAACTTGTCCCCAACGGTTATAGATCGTCATTGAGAAAGTCTGAACGCCTTTTTCAAAATACTCTCTAGGGTTAAAGTAGTCATTGATACCGTCACGGTTAGGTGTAAAGCAGTTTGGTAATACTACATGGCAATCATTAATGATGTTCACAGAATCTGTAGCAGAGCAACCACCGATAGTAACAGTAGCAGCGTAAGATCCGGCTGTTGTAACGGTGATACCAGAAGTTGTCTGGCCGGTACTCCAAGCCCAATGCGCTAAACTGCTGCCAGCATTAATATAATCGCTAAGTGCCAACGAAATACCGCCGAGGCATATTGTAGTATCAGGACCAAGGTCAATACGTGGAACAGGCACTACCAATATAGTATGATGCGTAGTAGCCGGAGGACAAACCCTGTAATAAGCTGTAGTTGTTACATTATAAGTACCGGTAGCAGGGTAATTGTATACTGCAGGATTGGTATCCAGTAATGAATCACCATTACCATAATCCCATGTCAGGTGCGTATGGCCAAGACTTGAATAGTATGCAGTAAGTGTAATGTAACTACCTAAGCAAAATACACTGTCACTCAGTGTTACTGATATCGGGCTAAGCGAATCAACGGTAACGGTGCCGTAAGCAGTATCATAACATGGTACGATATCTTTAACAACCTGCCTTACGTGGTAAGTACCAGTGTTGGTATAGATGTGTGAAGGGCTAACAGCAGTACTTGAAGTACCGTCATCAAACAACCATGAATATGTTGGCGAAGTAGCAGTGGTGATGTCAGTAAATGTTACCGGAGAACCCTGGCAAACTATTGCAGGTGCTATTGTAAAGCCTGCAGCAAGCGGATGCCTTGTATCGATAGTTGTAATAAGGCTGTCAACGCAATGAAGGCTGTGAGCATATAACCTAACGATATAGATGCCTTGGGTAGGGTAAATGTGTGACGGATTAGGCGCTGAAGATGAAATGCCATCACCGAAATCCCACATATAGCTGCTTGCACCATAAGATGAGTTATTGAAGATAACAGTATCTTCTGTGCAACCACGATGCAATGTAGCAATGAAGTGTGCTTTTACGCTGTCATCTACAATTATAGGCACTGGTGTCCTGTCACTTTCGCAACCTAATACGGTCTGGCTTGCATAAGTATAATAAGTTCCGGGGTTAGCAGTACTCATGGTAGGGGCAGTTGTTGAACCGGTGCCACCTGTCATTGCGCTATACCATTTTACTGTACCTGTACCTGCACCAATGCTGAATGTACCAAATGGCTCATTAGGGCAATACTCACCAGGAACATTAGAAACCAATGGTGGTGATGGTTTAGGGTTAACAGTTACAACAACAGGATACCTTGCACTTTCACAACCATTCACTGTTTGTGTTACATAGTAGGTGAATGTACCTGGGCTTGCAGTTGAAGGCAGCGGTGGGGTAGTTGACCCGGTTCCGCCTACTGGAGTAGTATACCATAATATTGCAGTGCCTGTAGCCGATAATGGCGAAGGCGTTACATACTGGCAATAAGTAGGATTTGTAAATGTTGGTGAGCCTGGTGTTGCATGGACAACAACTACTGTAGTAGCAGGGTCAGTAGTGCAACCACCACTATATGTAAGTACAACAGAGTACACGCCTGAGTCAGCATAGACGCAAGGATTTCTGAAAACGCTACCGCTGGTTGATGTATAACCACCAGGGCCACTCCATGCGTATGTGATTGATGTAGTAGTAAGTGTATCAGATGCGGTAACGATTAATGCATCACCTGGGCAGAGCGGTCCGTTATTGCTTAAAGTAACCACCGGAGGAGGTAATATAGTTATAGTTATCGGTATTCTTGCACTCTCGCAACCTGTGCCTGGACTCGTTTGTGAAACATAATAGGTTGTGGAACCCACAGTAGAAGTAATTATGGTAGGCGGTGTAGTGCTACCGGTTCCACCCGTTGCGGCTGTATACCAGAGTAAAGTACCACTTGCTGTAGTTACAAATGTAGCCAGCGAAGGAGGAGACGTTAAGCCTCGGCAAAATGAAGCATCAACCGTTGTAGGCGGTGTAGTGGAAACTGGAATAACAGTAACCAGGAATGTTTTTGAAACGCAGGTGCCCATTCTCGGGTTAGTACCGGTAATAGTAAATGTTGTAGTACCTGTAAGTGCAGAAGCATCTAAAATGCTGGAAAGGCCTGTAACAGAAGAAAGGCCTGTAGCTGGTGCCCAATCCCAATCACTGTAGGTCCATGATTTATCAGATCCATGTAATACGTCAAGATTAATAGTTGAAGAACCACCGGAACAAAGAACAATAGTATCCAATGAATCTATTACTGAGCCGCCAACATTCAGCTGAGGCTCTGGGAATGCACTATCAATACCCGTGTTATAATTATAAATGTAAGCATAAGATATAAACGCGCTATCGCCCGGAGGGATGCTACCAACATTGAATACAAGGCCGATAGCGATGTCACCAGTTACCTGTGTACCCGCAGAATAGTAGGAAGTACCTAAGCAAGAAGCAGACATTGCCCAAACGTTGGCAAGGCGACAACCTGAAGACATAGGCCAGCTATTATAGATTACAGCTCTTGCACGACAATCTTTTGTACCAAGACTGTATTCAGTTGGAGGCGTACCAGTTGCGGAAGCTGAACCGGTAGAAATAGCAGTAACCATTACTCTATGGTAATAGTCATTCTGGTAAGCAAGAACATTACGTGTAGTGAATGAACCACCGCTCCATGACTGGTTATTATCCGGATCGCATGTTCTCATATAGTACACGTCATTCATTGGAGTAGCTGTAGTATTAGTAAATTTCACAGTTACTACCAGGGCAGAACCGAGTGTATCAATACGGTGTTCTTTGGTAAGTGCTAAACCGCCGGACATAAATGAACCGGCCCAATTACCCAACTGGCCTGTGCCGGTACTTACCCAACTTGTAAAACCTCCTGTTAAGCCACCTGCGCCGGAAAAACCACAGGTATTACTGTTGCCTGTACCCCTGGTACCCGCGACCTCAATATCCCACTCTTCCCAAGGGCTGCCTGGTAGCGTATAATCACCCATGTAGGCTGGTGTACCTGTAGTCCATCCATCGTGACCCCAGTCGTAAACTGATGCCAAAACCCTTGATGAAGAACTGCACATAGAAGCACTACTGTGAGGGTGATATGTTGACGGCGAGCTTGGTGCACCCAGAGAACCATTCCTCTGAATTCCCGTTTCAAGGTACAGCCCTTGAACGAAACAATTCGTACCAACAATTTGTGCCTTAACAATATTACCTATTGAAATCAACGCTGCCAGAAACAGAAAACCTAAACGTTTATTCATAATCTTTTAATTATTCCGGGATTAAGAAATACTAATGTACATATTCATTTCAAATAAACCTTAAAAACAAGGCGAAAAACCCTATTTTTTTAAAAAGTGCTGAAATAAATATTTGTTCTTTTAACTATTAGTTGCAAAAATATTTAAAGTGGCACTAAAATCTAACATATTAGTAAAGCTTACACAATAAATCCTGATACTTTGGTTTGCATGTTCTTCATATCGGACTTTGCCGGCATTTTAGCTTCGCTAAAGTGCCACTGGCAGCAACCGGTATTTCAGAAAAGAACAAAAGAGGTTGATAGGATCTATTCTGTAAGCCTTACTTTTTAAATACTTTCAATTTTTATCAGTGTTGACAAGTTGCATATTGAGTATGCAACTTGTCAAAATTTCTTATCTTAATAGGGTAACGTTACCTTGTTTATGGAACAACATTCCATTCGCGCCAACTGCTTCTATCTGGTACACATAAACTCCCAATGGCTGAGGTGCACCATTGAAGGTTCCATCCCATCCTTTGCTCAGGTTAGTAGTTTCAAACAACAGATTACCCCAACGGTTAAATACCCTGAAGAAGTTAAGTGTTGTCATACCCTTGGTAATGATTTTAAACTCATTGTTAGCACCAGTACCCGGAGTAAATGCATTCGGCAATACTATTAAAGAACTTGCTTCAACATTAATATCGATTGAATCAACTGCAATACATCCGTCTGAAGTTGTACCGTGAACAATATACCTGGTGCTTATATCAGGCGTTGCTATCGGGTTAGAAACATTATCCGCATTCAGTCCTGCTGGCGGGAACCACTTAAAGCTATTACAGTTCGTAAGCGGATCAATCTGATAGCTTTCACCAGGATACAGTGTAACTGAATCTGGAATTGAAATAAGCGCGGCAGGGAACACAGTTGCATAGTAGTTCAGCGTGTCTTTACAACCATTAGCAGTAGTTACAATAACAGTATACGTTTGTGTAGATACTGGTGTAATCACCGGTGCACTGCTGGTGCTGTCATCCAGATAACGCGCAGGATACCAGCGATAAGTAGAACCTGCACCACCGCCCGAAATAGCTACCGATGGAGTTGTAGCATCATGCGGACAGAAGCTGTAATGATCTGGTGTAATGGTTGCGAAATTACCAGGGAATACAGTGACATGAACTGAGTCTTTAGAAGTACAGCCTGAAGGTGTTGTAACAGTTACATATAGGTCGGTCGATGTTGCTCCGGAATAGATAACGGTTCCTGTTGTTGTGTTATCCAGGTCCGCAGCCGGAGTCCAGGTATAGCTATATCCGGTATACCATGTTGGTATTACGTTAGCGGTAACACGCAGTGTGTCGAAAGAGCACAACAACCTGTTTCCACCTGCATATACAACAGGATTTGGTTCTACGTTCAGTTGGAACGACCTGTAAATAGTAGGGCAGTGACCATAGTTTGCACTCACTACATAGCGGGCTGATGTGTCAGGCGCTATCAATGCATTCAACACATTTGAAATCGCGATACCTGCTGTAGGCAACCACTGATAACTAAACAGTGGATCACCATTACCAACTACCTGTACCACCTTACCTAAACAAATTGAAGTATCTGGCGATGGGCGTATGCTAATGTTAGTATCAATAACATAGAGTGTAACACTGCTGGTAACCGCACAGTTGAGGGCCGTAGGGTGAATATCCAGTGCATAGAAATTTGTACCTACCGTGGCAGGTGTTATTGTTGGGTTCGGAACGGTTGAACTGCTAAGGTCTGACATAACCGCAGTGGTCCAGGTGTAAGTATATGCTGATGTACCAGCAGTACCCGGAACGGTAAAGTCAAAGCTTTCGCTCATACCCAAACATATCGTGTCAATTACGGCTCTGGCTATAGCTGGAGTATCTACTTGAATATGGAAGCTGTCCAGCTGGTCAGGACAATTAGCGTAAGAAGCCTTAACTATATATTCCTGAGAAAGCGGAGGTGTAATTAATGGATTTTTTATGTTTGGATTAGATACTCCGGTTGCCGGCGTCCACTGGTAAACGTATTCGTTAGAACCGGTAACCCTCGCCTGTACACTCCTGGTAAGGCATATAGTAGTATCGTTGTTATTCAGTACAAATGGAGCAAGTGTATGCACATGTATAGTATCAGAACTGTTACATGATGGGTTTGTTCCAGGGTTAACGGTAATAGTATAAGTAACATCTCCAGCTACTGAAGGCGTAACGATAGTACTTGCCGCTGTAGAAGTACTGAGGTCTGTCGGCGGAGTCCAGGTATAGTTCATAGCAATACCAGTAGGTGTTACATATGCATTCATCAAAGTTGACAAGCCAACGCATGTTTTTACATAATGAGAATCAACAGATACTGTTGGCGGTGCCGGATCGGTCAATGTGATCGGTCCAACAGTGTTAGTAGGGCATGGACCCACTTTCACCCATATATTGCTATATACACCCGCGCCGAGGCCCGTTTTAATAATAGTATGCGCTGACGACACCCCTACCGGTAGCGGTGGTTGCGGTGTACCATTAAAGCTGTAATGCAAAGTATCGAGGTAGCCGGTCTCCAGCCCATGCAGGGTGAAGGTTCCATCCAGATAGCCACAGACTGTCGGGTTGGTGAACGTTATACTATCAATTTTAGGTCTGTTTATGGTTATCGTGAAATTCTGCGTTACAGTATCGCAGGTAGTATCTGCAAACGCATAACACCGATAGGTAGTTGTTACGTTCGGAGAGAATTTAGGGTTCATGATTGTAGTATCTGAAACACCAGCTGCCGGCCTCCATCGATAAGTGATCAATGGCGGGCCGGTTAACCTTGCCTGTACCGAATCACCATAACAGATTACAGTATCAGGGTTTGCAAGATGGATAGAGAACGTATCTTTTTTAAGGCGTATAAAATATTGTACCGTATCGCAATTGCCAGAAGCATTTACACCGGTAACAGTATAAGTTACGTCAACAATTGGCGCAACCGGAATACTATTGGTGCTGCTTGTAGGGTTAGGTACGCCTGTAGTTGGATTCCAGTCCCAATGGTAGAAACCACCATTGTCAATACTGAAATCTGCAGTTGCGCTACCATAAGTACATAAGTTAATGGTAGTACCTGAAAGAACCGGCGCACCGTTAAGTTGAAAAACAGGTTGCGTTGCATTTAACGCACTATCAATATAGGCTGCATTCAGAATGTAAGCATATGTAAGGGAAGTACTATCGCCGGGAGCAAGGTTGCCAATGTTAAAATCAAGGGCTATACCAACGTCATCATTCCTCGTTGCACCAAGTGTATAAGTATATGGTGTTGATTCTGCCCACATCTGGTCAAGCGGATAGCTGGGACTCAACCCGCCACCGACCTGGAAGAACATGCATTTTGCCCTGCAATCCTTAGTTCCCAAACCGAGATAAGCATTAGTATAAGTTACGCCTGTGGTAGATACAAGCACTTTATTACCTGGATTAGGCAATTGATAATCAATTGTCATCCACGTATTGTAAGAACCTGAGTTAGTTTGGTCATTATCAGGATCCACGGTCCTGATATAATATATGTTGTTAAGTGTGGTAGCCGTGGTGTTAATCAACACAACATTTACGGTAAAGTATAATTTATTGGTATCAAGAGTCGTAGTTTGCCTGATAACAAGACCGCTTTTATTACCTCTCCAAACTGCCTTGCTTACACCACCTGAATTTGAGTAGCCGGTGCTGGTACCTGTCATGGAACCGGCAGGGAAATAGCCTGAAGTTCCTGCAGTCTGGTAAATAGGAATATATGCGTCTGATTCTGCACCTGCTATCTGAATAGCCCAGCCCTCCTGTGGAGTACCTGGAAGGTAATAATCGCCAAAATATCCCGGTGTACCGGTTGTCCAGCCATCACGACCATAGTCAGCAACGAAACCAAGATGCTGATTGGTGGTGACGGTAGTACCTGAACCCGGATCCCAGAACCCAAAAGTTGGGGCACTCGGATGGAATCCGGATGGTGCTGCAAGGGTGCTGCCATAACCACCGTTCGGCGCAACGCCAATTTCAACGTATTTTCCTTTCAGGAACACACAGTCACCTACCAGCTGTGCCGAAGCCCTGCTGCCACCCAGAATCAAAACTCCAAGAAATAAAATACTTAATAATTGTAGCCGTTGTTTCATATTTAAGCTGTTTCTTACTCAAAAAGTTAACTCATTGATTATGAGCCTATTTTTCACTAAGTGGTCCATTTGTGAAAACTGTGTTGATAAATAAACAGCAGTTTCCGGGCAAAGTGTGGGTTTACTGTACATAAAGACATACGATTTTTAAAAAAAGTTGGCTTTAGGGCGATAAAAATAACAAAACACCGACAATAATCTATGCTTTATAGAAAATTATGTGGTGTTTTTTACTAAAACGATACAAAATATTGCGAGATTGGATGGTTTTTGAACGCAATAAGCTCATCCCCGTGTCTAAAACAGGTTATATTGCAGTATAATAAATTTATTTTGAGATACTCCTGAAGGTGTTGCAATCAGTCTGAACTGATATTATAGAATAAATACACCCAGCAGGTTTAACCCGCATAAGTTGCAGCTATTTCCGGCAAATGCCTCGGCGATTTATTTTTCATTGCATTGGCTATGGCCGCAATATGCGCTGGCGTAGTGCCACAGCAACCACCAACCATATTAACCCAACCTTCTTCGGCCCATTCGCCAATTATTGCCGCCGTTTCCTCCGGACTTTCATCGTATTCGCCCATCGCATTTGGCAGACCAGCATTCGGATATGCGCTTACAAAACAGCCGGCTATTTCTGAAAGTTCTTCCACATGCGGTCGCATCTGGCTCGCACCCAATGCACAATTTAAGCCTATGCTTATCGGGTGAATATGCTTCACCGAAATATAAAACGCTTCCAGTGTCTGTCCGCTCAGCGTCCTGCCTGATGCGTCAGTTATGGTGCCCGATATCATTACGGGCATTTTTGTTTTAGTATCTTTAAAATATTTATTTATAGCATAGATAGCTGCTTTTGCATTAAGGGTATCGAAAATAGTTTCAATCAGCAAAATATCACAGCCACCATCAACCAGCCCTTTAATCTGCTCGTAATAAGCATCAGCTACTTCATCGAATGTAACCGAACGATAACCGGGATTATTTACATCAGGTGATAATGAAAGGGTCTTGTTCATTGGGCCTATCGCGCCTGCAACAAAACAGTCCGCATTGGCATTACCACTTTCGTTCTTATATTCTGCTATAGCTTCCCGGGCCAGTTGAGCTGCTGCTACATTAATTTCGTACGCTAATGGCTGCATATCGTAGTCGGCCAAAGAAATTACCTGAGCGTTAAACGTATTGGTTTCTATTATGTTGGCTCCAGCCTGTAAATATTCTTTATGAATCGCTTTAACAATATCGGGCCGGGTAAGGCACAAAAGGTCGTTATTTCCCTTTACATCTGTGTGCCAGTCCTTAAACCGCTCCCCTCTGTAATCAGGCTCCTGCAACTTATAACGCTGCACCATGGTACCCATTGCGCCATCAATTATCAGTATTCGCTCGTTAAGCAGTTTGCGGAGTGTTGCCTCGGTGGAAGTATTCATAGTTCGCAAAGTTAAGGAGATTGAAAACAAGCCAGTAATTTATCATCGACACCTATTTGAAAATTTAACCGTTTATATGGTATATTTGTGGCTAAGGGGCAATGACAAAATGGAGGATCTTATTTTATCGCCGCTCCAAAGGACAACATAACGCTAATTTATAACACACGGAACTTAATGAAACACCTGCTCATACTCGTTATTACTGTTATTTTCCTGGCTTTCTGCAGCTGCAGGGTCACTACTCCCGCAAGGCCACACAGGGCTTTTGTTTTGCCTCCTAACAAGTCGCATCACCACTGGGGTGCACCACGCCGCTGGGACAGGCACGCACGTTACTGGAGTAAACACCGCTATGGCATGCGTCCGCACCCAAGAAGGGGCCGTTTCCATTGATCAACAAAGGGTTTTGTAACTCTTTTTCTAAATAGCTATAAAAATTAAGGGCTGCATGTTAACATGCAGCCCTTAATTTATTGCTTTATCTCTTGCTATTACGACTCTTTTACTTCTTCTTTTTTATTGGTAGGGTCGTAAACGAAAACTATTTTCTTTTCTTCTTCGCTGTAGTCGGCTGTTACACTGTCGCCCGATTTTATGCGGTGGTTCAGTATTTCTTCTGCCAGCGGATCTTCCAGGTATTTCTGTATCGCCCTGTGCAGCGGCCTTGCACCAAATTGCTGGTCATAACCCTTTTCGGCAATAAACTTCTTCGCACCCTCTGAAAGCGTCATGGTAAAGCCTAATGTATTCAGGCGCTTCATTACATCCTTCATAATGATCTCGATGATCTGGCCAATATGGCTTTCTTCCAATGAATTGAAGATGATAACATCATCAATACGGTTGAGGAATTCAGGCGAGAAGGTACGCTTCAGCGCCTTTTCAATTACACCTTTATTACTTTCTTCTGCAACACTCACCTTAGCATTTGTAGCAAAACCAACGCCTGCACCAAAATCTTTCAACTGGCGAACACCGATGTTCGATGTCATGATGATCAATGTATTCTTAAAGTCAACCTTGCGGCCTAAACCATCAGTTAACTGACCATCATCCAATACCTGCAACAGTATGTTGAATATATCCGGGTGCGCTTTTTCAATCTCATCTAAAAGCACTACTGAGTAAGGCTTGCGACGGATCTTTTCTGTAAGCTGGCCACCTTCTTCATAACCCACATATCCCGGAGGCGCACCTATCAACCTGCTGAGCGAGAACTTTTCCATGTACTCACTCATGTCAACACGAATCAGCGCATCATCACTGTCAAACATATAGCGTGCAAGGGCGCGCGCCAATTCTGTTTTACCTACACCGGTAGGGCCCAGAAAAATGAAGGAACCAATTGGTTTACGTGGATCTTTCAGACCTACGCGGTTTCTCTGTATGGCTTTTACAATTTTCGCTATCGCTTCGTCCTGGCCAACAACCACACCCTTCAGATCTTCATCCATACGGCGTAGCTTCTGGCTTTCAGCTTCTACCATACGCATAACAGGTATACCCGTCATCATATGTATCACTTCAGCAATTGCCTCTTCGTTAATAGGGTATTTCTTGTGTTTAGCTTCCTCTTCCCAATCAGCCTTCGCTTTATCCAGCTCTTCGCCCAACCTTTTTTCCCTGTCGCGCAGTGCCGCAGCTTCTTCAAAGCGCTGGCTCTTCACCACTTTATTCTTTTCCTGCTTTATGTCTTCTATCTTCTTTTCCAGGTCAAGTATAGCCTCCGGAACGTTGATGTTCTTCAAGTGAACACGTGCACCCGACTCATCCATTACATCAATGGCTTTGTCTGGCAGCAGGCGGTCAGTCATATACCGGTCACTTAGCTTCACACAAGCTTCAATTGCTTCTGCATCGTAAATAACGTTGTGGAAATCTTCGTACTTAGACTTGATGTTGTTAAGTATGGTAATGGTTTCTTCCACACTTGGTGGTTCAATCAATACCTTCTGGAAACGACGGTCTAATGCACCATCCTTTTCAATGTACTGGCGGTATTCATCCAGTGTTGATGCGCCAATGCATTGCAGGTCGCCACGTGCCAGTGCCGGTTTAAAGATGTTCGAAGCATCAAGCGAACCAGATGCGCCGCCCGCACCTACTATGGTGTGGATTTCATCAATGAACAATATCACGTCACGGTTCTTTTCCAGCTCGTTCATAATAGCCTTCATACGCTCTTCAAACTGGCCACGGTATTTTGTACCGGCTACCAATGCTGCGAGGTCAAGGCTTATTACACGTTTATCAAACAATACACGCGATACTTTGCGCTGAACAATACGTAGTGCCAAACCTTCAACTATAGCGGTTTTACCAACACCTGGCTCACCAATAAGTATAGGGTTATTCTTTTTACGCCTGCTTAATATTTGCGACACGCGCTCTATCTCTTCTTCCCTGCCTACAATCGGGTCAAGGCTACCTAATTCAGCGAATTTGGTAATGTCCCTGCCGAAATTATCAAGCACCGGGGTTTTAGATTTTGCCGCACCGGCCGGAGCCTTGCGTTGCTGCTGAAACTGGCGGCGCTCTTCTTCATCATCAAAGTCTTCCGATCCCGGATCGCTGTAATCAGCTGATGGTGCATTGCCCTGCAGTATGCTCAGTTCGCTCTTAAAGCGCTCATAATCTACATCGTAATGGTGTAGTATCTGGGTAGCAACATTTTCCTTATTCTTCAGTATCGATAGCATCAGGTGTTCAGTTTCCACACTCGGGCTTTTCAGTGATTTTGCCTCAAGTACAGTTATCCTTATTACCTTTTCCGCCTGCTTGGTTAAGGGCAGACTATTGATATTGGCCAAAGGCTTGTTGTTTTTATCTTTTATAGCTACTTCAAGCTCTTTGCGAAGTTCAAACAGGTCAACCTGCATCGTTTGCAGTACCCGAAGCGCCATGCCATCTCCTTCACGAATGAGACCCAGTAACAAATGTTCAGTGCCTATAAAGTCATTCCCCAGTCTGAGGGCTTCTTCACGACTGTAGGATATGATTTCCTTTACTTTAGGCGAGAAATTAGAATCCATGTTTAAGTCCTGTTTTAATTATAAAGTTAACGATTTCAAAGATATCCTGTTAAGGTCAATTATTTATACCTTTTAATAGTGGTATTTGCTTAGCCTATCGCTTTAAAAAACTACTCTGAAACAATCTGTATGTATAATTACGTAAGAAAAGCTAAGAAGTACTATTTTTAGAGAAATAAATTAGCTTAACAATGGATTTCAAAATTGATACCAAAGATGCTTTTGCAATTATTATACCAGTAACAGGCAAATTAGATGCCAATTTAGCAGAAGAAGTAGTTAATAAGTGCAATGAAACAAGACTAAACGGCAGTAACAACCTGATTATTGACCTTCAACACATTACTGATGTAGAAGAAAGCGCCCTCGCAGTGTTTGTTCAGTTGCATGAAGATAGCTATAGCAATGAGCAATCGCTCGTTTTTACAGGCATCAATCCCAATGTAGGAGCTGCATTAAAAGCCAATGAAACAGACCTGTTGCTGAATGTTGCGCCTAAAATGATAGAGGCAGTAGACATTATAAGCATGGAGATACTGGAACGTGATTTGTTTGGCGAGGAGTAGGCGCGTGGCTTAGTCCAGCCCTATTTTCTCTTCGGTTAAATAGTGGTTGCGGTCGGCTGCATTACGCACCACCAGCTCCGCTATAAAACCAGTAAGAAAGAATAATGTGCCCATTACCATGGTAGTCAGTGCCATATAGAAACCCACCTTATTGGTGAGGCCGAAACCCGAGCCCTCACGGAAACGCTCTATTATGAGCCAGATGGTAATAATGAAACCGGTTAGGAATGTAATGGAACCTAAGAACCCGAAAAGGTGCATGGGCTTTTTACCAAAACGGCTTACAAACTGTATGGAAAGCAGATCAAGAAAGCCATTAATAAAGCGCTCCCAGCCAAATTTCGATGTGCCATATTTGCGGGCGCGGTGCTGCACCACTTTTTCGCCTATTTTTTTGAAACCGGCATTTTTTGCAAGCACCGGTATAAAACGGTGCATTTCGCCATATACTTCAATACTCTTAATTACTTTGCGTTTGTACGATTTCAGGCCGCAGTTCATATCATGTAGCTTAATACCTGTAAGCGCCCTGTTTACGCCATTATAAAGCTTTGAAGGCAGGTTCTTGGTTACTGCATTATCATAACGCACTTTCTTCCAGCCGCTTACCAGGTCGTAACCGTCATTGATAATCATTTCATACAATCCCGGTATCTCGTCCGGGCTATCTTGTAAATCGGCATCCATGGTTATCACGACATTGCCCTGTGCAGCTTTAAAGCCTTCGTATAA
Source organism: Chitinophagaceae bacterium (assembly GCA_947447265.1). Classification (GTDB taxonomy): domain Bacteria; phylum Bacteroidota; class Bacteroidia; order Chitinophagales; family Chitinophagaceae; genus Flavipsychrobacter. Next base: position 24,856 of record CANFKC010000031.1, on the reverse strand, counting down.
TGCCGGGCTTTTGCCATAGTTACGCTGAAACCTTATGCCCTTTACAGCAGGGAAACGTGCTGATAAGCTCCCGATAACATCCCAACTGTTGTCGCTGCTACCGTCATCTATCATTATAACTTCGTAGGCATAGTTATGCGCTTTACATACCTTTTCTATCCATTCTACCAATTCAGGCAAGGATTCTTCTTCATTAAAAAGGGGTATAACTATGGACAGGTCAAGCTTCATGATGCGCTAAAATACAGGTTTTTGTTATAACCATATAAAAACGGCGGGAAAGTTTTGTTATTGCAGGCGTTGAAGGTTAAATAAAGTGAAAAATGAGGGTACCCGGTAGTTCGGCGTAGCTTATAGCTACGCCGTGCAAGGTAGCCGGAATCCGTCCGGCGAATAACTGGCTTGCCACACTTAGAAAAGGCGAGCTCAAATTATAGCATGGTATTTTTTGCCGGTCAGATTGCACCCGAAAACCACACATTAGTCACTCACCACCGCGAATACACTAACGATGCTATTCCTATTGTGGCACAAAAAATAGCCGGCACCCAAAAGATACCGGCTATTTGAATATTCAACTGTCAACTGCTAACTAAATAACTGTCAACTAAAAATTATCCACCTACAGCAATACGCTTAAAGCTAACAACTGTTAAGCCTTTGCTTACTGAACCTAAGTAATCGCCAACAGTTTTACCGTTGTCTTTTACGAAAGCCTGTGGCAATAAAGTATTTTCTTTGAAGAATTTGTTCAGTTTACCAACAGCTATTTTCTCAGCCATTTCGCCTGTTTTACCTTCAGCCATGATCTGGTCGATAGCGATTGCTTTTTCACGAGCGATCATTTCTTCAGATACCTGGTCAGAATCAACAGCAAGTGGGTTCATCGCTGCTATCTGCATCGCTACGTCCTTACCTGCGTTAACTAACTCTTCAGTAGCTGGTTGGTTCATACCTACCAGTACACCAATGCGGTAACCAGAGTGGATATAAGCAACAACTGAAGGAGCGGTAACCTGCTCAAAACGGATGATGTCAATCTTCTCGCCGATTTTAGCAACGTTTTCCATCAGTTTGTCACCAACAGTAGCGCCTTCCATAGGCTGAGCTTTAAGGTCTTCAACATTAGTTACTTTGCTTGACATCGCGATTTCAACGATCTGGTTAGCGAAAGCGATAAAGTCAGCATTCTTAGCAACGAAATCTGTTTCAGAGCTAAGGTTAACGATGATACCATAAGTGTTTTCAGCGTTAGAACGTGCTATAACCACACCTTCTTTAGCGTCACGGTCGCTACGGTTAGCAGCAACTTTCTGGCCTTTTTTACGCAGGTAATCAATAGCTGCTTCAAAATCACCATTACTTTCAGTAAGTGCTTTGCGGCAATCCATCATGCCTGCTCCTGTCTGCTGGCGCAGCTTGTTAACTTCAGCTGCTGATATTGTTATTGTGCTCATTTTAAATCTTTTCTTTTGTCAATTTTTATATTGAGGTTGCAAAATTCGTATTTTATTATTAAAGCCCCAAAAAAGGGGCTTTAATGAACTGTTATCTTTAGTGTTAAGCCTTTTTTCAAACAGGATTCAAAATTTTGAACCCCTACGAAGACTGTCAACTGCAAATTGCTGACTGCCGACTGAATTAGCGTTTTACTGGGTTCGGACGGCCACTTGCGCCACCCGGCCTGTTGCCGCCACCGCCCTGGCCAGGACGGCTTCCGCCACCCGCACCACGACCGGTACCGCCACCTGGGCCACGGCCAGGACCACCAGGGCCACGACCTGCACCACCCGGTGCGCCACCAGGGCCACCTGCTGCTGCACCACGACCACGGCCAGCACCACGGCCACCGCGACCACGGCCACCTTCGTTATCTTCTTCAGTAATTTCCATGCCACGAGTCCTTTCAGCCAGTTCTTCAGCTGTTTCATCGTCACCGTCTTTTACTGATGCACGCTCCTGCAAACCTTCCATGATGGCTGCAGTAAGGTAGTTAGTTATGATAGAGATTGATTTTGTAGCATCATCATTTGATGGTATTGCAAAATCAACTTTAGTAGGATCGCTGTTTGTATCTACCATCGCAAAGGTAGTGATACCTAAACGCTTAGCTTCTGCAAGTGCAATATGCTCATGGCTGATATCCACAATAAATAAAGCGGCAGGAGTACGGCCCATCTGAGAGATACCACCTAATACTTTTTCCATTTTATCCTTGCTACGGGTAAGGGTAAGACGCTCTTTCTTGGTAACGCTATCCATAGTACCGTCTTCAAGCATTTTCTGGATGCTCAACATTTTCTTAACGCTCTTACGGATGGTCTGGAAGTTGGTAAGCATACCACCTAACCAACGTTCAGTAACGAAAGGCATATTTATTTTAGCTGCTGCTTCCGCAACTATTTCTTTTGATTGCTTTTTGGTTGCAACAAACATGATTTTCTTACCGCTCTTAGCGATTGATTTCATTGCCTGTGCAGCCTCATCAAGACCTTCAATGGTCTTGTTAAGATCAATGATGTGAATGCCATTCTTTTCAGCAAAGATGAATGGCAACATCTTTGGGTTCCATTTTTTCTTCAGGTGACCGAAGTGAACGCCAGCTTCAAGCAGCTGCTGGTGTAACGTTTTATTATCTTCCATTTGAATAATTTCTTGTTGGTTAAAAATACTTTTTCCGATAGCTGTGCAATAGTTCGCACCACTACCCACATACTAACGTTTAGAGAACTGGAAGCTACGGCGTGCTTTACGTTTACCGAATTTCTTACGTTCAACAGAGCGGCTATCACGGGTAAGCAAGCTATGTTTTTTCAACAATGGCTTGTATTCAGCGTTCAATTCAACTAATGCACGGGAAATACCCATCTTAATTGCTTCTGCCTGGCCTTTCGTTCCACCACCTTGTACATTAACTACAATATCAAAAGAACTGATGCCATCAACTGTTTTCAATGGAAGCTCTACCTGATTCTGCAGGTACATGATAGAAAAGTACTTCTTGTATTCTTTGTCGTTAACTGTTATGTTGCCAGTTCCTTTGCTCAGATATACACGGGCAACGGCTTCTTTACGGCGACCAACAGCGTTTTTTTGTTTTTCCATTTTATTTATGAATGGTTTTATTATTTTTTAGATTATTGTTTTACCTACACCCGATTGCTACCGGAATTATTTCATTTCTTTAGGAGCCTGAGCTTTATGTGGATGATCTGCTCCATCATAAACGAACAATTTCTTGTACATAGCACGACCTAAACGATTTTTTGGCAACATACCTTTTACAGCACGCTCAATCATAAGGTTAGGACGACGGCTGATCATTTCCTTTGCAGTTTCGATCTTCTGTCCACCTGGGTACATAGAGTACGTCTGGTATTCTTTATCTTCCAGTTTGTTACCGGTAAGTACAACTTTGCTGCTGTTAATGATGATTACATAATCGCCGCAATCGAAGTGAGGTGTATAATAAACCTTGTTCTTACCGCGAAGCGTGGCAGCAACCCTTGAGCACATACGGCCAAGCGTTTGGTTGGTTGCATCTACAACATACCAGTCACGTTTTACGATCTTTTCGTTTGCAGACTGTGTTTTAAAACTTAAGTGTCTCATTTGCTAAATCTGTATTTTACTTATTTTTAATTTTATTCCATAAAAACAGAACTGATCTTGTTTTAAGGGAGGGCAAAGGTAAAAGCAGCGAACAACAACACCAAATATTTTATTAGTTTTTTTTAAGGCATCATTGCAACTAGTTGATAATCAATCAATTTATTGTACAATTATTTTTAGAAGGTTGTAAAAATACGCTACAGTTGGCTTATGAAATCACAGGTCTTGTACATTTGAATTAATATGAAAACACAAATATTTATCTGTTTCCCTGGCAGATATTGGAAACGACTGTATCAGATGTACCTCACCCAAAACAGCGCTCAGAATTACTGAAAAAATGCACCCCACAAACCATCACGGATTGTGAGCAGTAAATGGTCGTTTTTTAGTTTAAATTTTTCCTTTTTAATTTTCACCCTACATTCCAAAGTACGTAATGGCGCACTCCTTAAGTATTTTCTCCTGTTCATTAACGCCGGTTGGCGCAGGCACTTCTAATTTATGGAAATGCGGCCAACCATCTACATCTTTACCGGCCGGTTCGTAATAACCTGCAAGGCTAAGCAAAGTGCAAACACCAATGTGCATCAGGTCTTGCTTCTGTTCTTTCGAAAATTTTTCGTCGGGAGAGCCTAATTCATTGAAGCCTATCAGGTAAAGTACGCCTTCCATATCGGGCACTTTCCCAAAACGTTCCCGAAGCATATTTTGTGTATCTAACCAGCGTTGTTCAAAATTATCCATATTATCAGGGCCCGGTTGCAAGTTGCAGGGCAGGGTGGTTTTTTGTTAGAAAAGGTAAAATTAACCCTTAATAGTTTATCATTGCACTTAGTGCTTCAGAATGCAATTTTAATGGCTTTTTAAAAAAAGTTAAAATCTTCGCATCGCATTGATAAATAACTACGTCCTGTTTATTTTTGACTTTCACATTTGAATATCTATGGAAATATCATCATCAGTTGACATTAGAGAATTAAATGAACGCATACACCAGCAAAGCGCATTTATTGAGCTGCTGAGCATGGAACTCAACAAAGCCGTTGTAGGCCAGAAGCTAATGGTGGAGCGCCTTATGATCGGTATGCTTGCAAACGGCCACGTATTGTTGGAAGGCGTACCCGGTCTTGCGAAAACGCTCGCTATTAAATCGCTCGCATCCGCTATTCATGCAAAGTTCGCGCGTATCCAGTTCACACCCGATTTGTTGCCTGCCGACGTTCTGGGTACCATGGTATACAACCCGCAGAAACATGAATTTGCTGTGCGTAAAGGTCCGATTTTTGCCAACTTCATTCTTGCAGATGAAATTAACCGTGCCCCTGCAAAAGTGCAAAGTGCCTTACTGGAAGCCATGCAGGAGCGCCAGGTAACTATTGGCGATAACACCTATCCGCTGGAAGAGCCTTTCCTGGTTTTGGCGACGCAAAACCCGATTGAACAGGAAGGTACTTATGAACTGCCGGAAGCCCAGGTGGACAGGTTCATGCTGAAAATAATAATCACTTATCCTAAAAAAGAAGAAGAACGCCACATTATACGTACCAACCTTAACCCGGGCGGTATGGCCAAAATAAACCAGGTTGTAAAAACCGAGGATATCCTGAAGGCCCGTAAGTTAGTACGTGAAGTATACATGGATGAAAAAATAGAACAGTACATACTGGATATCGTTTTCGCCACCCGATTCCCTGAAGAATACAAGCTGGCTAAGCTGAAACCATACATTAGTTATGGTGGCTCGCCACGTGCAAGTATAAACCTGGCACTGGCTGCTAAAGCTTACGCCTTTATAAAGCGCCGTGGCTATGTGATACCGGAAGATATCCGTGCAGTTTGTCACGATGTGATGCGCCACCGCATTGGCCTCACCTACGAAGCAGAAGCCGAAAATATCACCAGCGAGCAGATTCTGAACGAGATTTTGAACGTGGTGGAAGTGCCTTGATAAATTAGAAATCAAAAATTAAAAGTAAAAACTGTCCTGCGCCCGTGGTGCGGGACAGTTTGTTTTTAGGAAATACGGGGAAAATACGGGGAGCTACTGCCAGTAGTCGTATTACTTTTACATCATTAATCTGATAAAGATTATAAAATGTACAATGGATTATTTATTTTTCAGTTTTAATTATTATCAAACAATTTAAAAGAACATAGTAATGAGCCACGACAAATGCGGAACACGAATTGTTCCTGAACACCATTATGTTGATTTTAAGGGACGATACCCAGCAAAGGAAGACGGCCTTCTTGTAGGTTTTCGAGACTATGTGCTCAGCGCCGAACACCCGTCAGGCGCAGTTACTGATGACCCTCCAAATTTGGCTTTAATTGCAGGACAGCACAGTATTACACAACTGAAATTTCAAAGCATGGTAGGAGCATATTTTCATCCATTTCCAGTACCATCTCCTGAAGTAAGGTTACTTGCCGAGATGAACCAGATAATACTTGATGCTGCAAATACTGGCAAAATAAATTTTGAATATGACGAACTAAATAAAACTACAAATGATATGACAATTGTAGGAGAACCTGCGCAGGTTATACCAGTATTCTCTGCTTATCTTTTTCGTGGAATCAACCAAATTACTAATAACGATGTTGTAAAATTTCATTTTTATAAAGCAATCGACAATGGTAAATTCACTGTTGCAATAGTTGCTCTAAATGCAACGAATAACGTTTTGTATCTAGGCGAGTTAAGCGAACTCTATCCATAATGATTAAAGAAGTTCTTGGAACTATATCTACATTTTCGCCAGTAGTACCATTACTGTCAGGTATTAAAAAAAAGCCAGGCCTGATGTGGTGCTATGTCGCATTTGGCCTGGTTTTTAATATATTAATAGGCCGACTTTTTAAAGAATCTCCGAACCAGGAATTATTTGCCAACATTTACATATTTCTGGAGTACTTTTTAATTAGTGCATATTTCTATCGTAAACTTCACAAAAAGCCCCGGTGGGTAATGCTTATCGGTATAGCCTCGTTTCTAATCGCAATACCATTTTTAGTCAGCAACCTTTTTGCTTTTAGTAGTGTTAGCGCTGCAATTTTATCATTTTCATACATCATTTATTGTGTCCTTTCATTGCATGCAATAATGGTCGACACTCAAATAAAAAACGTTTTTGAATCCTCTTTTTTCCTTTGTGTAATAGCTTTATTTATATACTTCACCGGCATGTTCATGCTGTATTCTACCGGGCACTATTTTAGTAGCCACGAATTAATGTGGGGATTCAAAAGAAAGGAGTTGATGAGCGGTTTATGGATGATCAATAGCTGTTGTAATATAATTCAATCACTTTTGTTTACGTGGGCGTTCCTGGCTGAAAGAAAGTATTCGAAATAAATATTTAGTAATAATTTGAATATTCATTGTTGATGCTATATTTTAGTGCAATACTAGAAATATGGTACACGATGAAGTTTTTCTCATCTTCATTTTAGGCACCCTGATAATTATCGCTTTTGCCAGCTCACTGGTATTGTTTGTTGTGCAATACAAACGCAAACAACAAATGTATTTATTAGAAACAGAGAACCTACAGGAACAATATAAATCCCAACTCTTGCAAAGCCGGCTTGAGGTGCAGGAGCAATCTTTTAAATATTTCAGCGAAGAGATACATGATAATATTGGGCAATTGCTGAGCATGGTTAAAATGCAGCTCTACAATATAAAAAACAACTCCTGCGAACCTGATATAGTGCGAAAGGCCACCCAAAGCAATGAAATACTCGGCAAGGCTATTAACGACCTGCGCAACATAAGCCATACCCTCAATAGTGCCTTTGTTGATCATGCAGGCCTCGCCACAGCCATTCAAAAAGACCTCGATTATATCTGCTCTGCCAAAGACCTTCAGTGCAATCTGCATACAACTGGCGAAGAGTATAGCCTGGGTAATGAAAAAGAACTGCTGGTATTTCGTATTGTGCAGGAGGCTATGGCCAATGCCATAAAACATGCCACACCAACGGCAATTGATATTTCCTTGCACTACGCCCCATCGTCTTTCAAAGTAGAAGTAAAAGACAATGGCACCGGCTTCGATGTATTCGATGCTGCCAATGCAGGCCTGGGCCTCAATAATATGCAGGTAAGGGCGCGCCTGCTGCAAGGCGAAATATGGGTAAATTCAAAAAAAGATGCCGGCACCACAGTAACGCTTGAAATTAAGAATGTATCGCCGGGAACCGGGACAACCGCCCAGGCATAAACGACTCGCAAATGAAAACAACAACTCCGGTAATAAAAGTTGCGCTGGCCGATGACCATGCAATGCTGCGCAAGGGTGTTGCTGAAATATTGACGGCTTTTGATGGTATTACTGTCGTAATGCAGGCCAGTAACGGTAAAGAACTTATAACAAAACTGGAAGCCGCGGCCGAATTGCCAGACGTTTGCATACTGGACATTAACATGCCGGAAATGAACGGTTACGATACCGCAAACGCTATCAAAAACAATTGGCCTAAAATAAAGATCCTCGCGCTTTCCATGTACGACACCGAGGTTAATATTATAAAAATGCTGCGCAATGGCGCTAACGGCTATGTTCTTAAAGACAATGACCCCGAAGACCTGAAAATAGCTATTCAGGAAGTGTACAAGCATGGTTTCTATCATTCTGAACTGGTAACAGGCCGAATGTTGCACCTGCTTCATGATCCCAATGTTAAAGCTCAACTCGACCTCAATGATAGGGAAACCACCTTTCTTAACTACTGCTGCACCGAGCTCACGTATAAAGAAATTGCTGATAAAATGTTCCTAAGCCCCCGCACCATTGATGGCTACAGGGAGGCGCTTTTTGCCAAACTGCAAACCACATCGCGCACCGGATTGGCTATTTACGCCATAAAAGCCGGCTTTTTCGATCTCAATAAGAAGGCAGAAATCTAAGCAGTCTGCAGTAGACAATTAGTAATTGGCAGTATTCGTGGATGGACAAGTCCATGTTCTGGTGCTTGTTTTTAACTGCTTAACTGCGAATTTTCTATTGAAGACTAATTTTTGGCCAAGAACCTTGTTTCTACAATTTTGAATAACTCAGCACGCAAGGACTGCAAATTGCCAACTGCATAATTGTCGAATTACCAAATTGTCGAATTATCTTTGCCCCATGGCTTCATTACAAGAGCAAATACAACAATACGAACAAGAGATCAATTCATTTGTGCCCGCAAATGCCGCTGAATTGGAAGATTACCGTATCCGTTTCCTGGGTACCAAGGGTATTGTAAAAATGATATTCGGTGAAATGAAAACCGTTCCGGCCGACCAACGCAAGGAGGCAGGCCAGTTGCTGAACGGTTTTAAAATTCTTGCAGAAGAGAAGTACGAATCTTTTAAAAGCCTGCAGGCTTCTGCGGCGGCTAAAGGTCCGGCTATTGATAATACGCTGCCCGGCACCCCATTGCCATTGGGTACCCGCCATCCGCTTAGGGTGGTCGAAAATAAGATCATTTCCATTTTTGAACGTATAGGCTTTAGCGTTGCTACAGGCCCTGAAATTGAAGATGACTGGCATAACTTTACTTCGCTGAATATGCCACAGCACCACCCTGCACGCGATATGCAGGATACATTTTATGTTTCCACTAATCCTGACTGGGTGCTGCGCACGCATACATCCTCAGCCCAGGCGCGCATACTGGAAAGCCAGCCCTTACCAATAAGGGTAATTTGCCCGGGCAGGGTTTACCGTAACGAAACTATCTCCGCCCGTGCGCATTGCTTCTTCCACCAGTGCGAAGGCCTTTATGTTGATAAAAATGTTTCGTTTGCTGACCTTAAGCAAACGCTTTACTATTTCGTAACAGAGATGTTTGGCGAAAATACCAAGGTGCGTTTCCGCCCTTCTTATTTCCCGTTTACCGAACCAAGTGCTGAAATGGATATTTCGTGTACAGTGTGTGGCGGCAGCGGTTGCAACCTTTGCAAACATACCGGTTGGGTTGAAATATTGGGCTGCGGAATGGTGCACCCGAATATGCTCCGCAACTTCGGCATTGACCCCGAAGTCTATACCGGTTTCGCATTTGGTATGGGTGTAGAGCGCATCACACAGGTAAAATACCAGGTTAACGACCTCCGCCTGTATTCGCAGAACGATGTGCGCTTCCTGCGGCAGTTCCAGAGCGTATGACGATGAAGATAATTTAGAAAAGGCAGGCCGGTCGGTCTGCCTTTTTACTTTCCGCCAGGCTTGGGCGACTATGCGCGTAACACCTGAATTTACCCAATCTGTTCGCTGTTGTATACGATAACGGGCAACTTTCGTTTTTATAACTAACTTTAAGGCTCGGTCTTTACCCGCACTATAGCGGACATACGAAAGGTTAAAGAACAATTAATGAGTTTTACAAAGTTGGGCAATTGGGGGTTTAAAGGGGTATTTATAACAGCTATGGCTGTTGTTATTGCCATAGGGCTCGTCGGTTGTAAAGGCAAGCATAAAAGCATTAATGAAATGGCCTTCGATGCGCGCAAAAGAAAGATAATTGAGGACTTCCCCAAGGTGCCGCATGACGAGATATTGCAGCAAATGGCCGGGAACCGGGTCTATGGCGAATTGCAGCTCAGCTATAAAAACACACTCATCGCTTTAAAAACAGAAACCGACTACGATTGCACTAAACTCATTGTAGTTATTATGACACCAGAGGTTGGCCGCAATATTACCCTTGCCAATACCTATGGTATACCCTTTATACTGAAGGCTTGCGATAACCTGGGGCTCGACTGTTACGACCTTTCACCTCAGTTAGCTACAAAAGATATCGGTGAAATTGCCCTCTTCCCTGAAGAAGGAATATGGTCACAAACAGGTGCTGCTTACATTGCTGATCTGCTCGGCGAAATTATTGACAAATACAGCGAACAGAGAAGCTCGAAAGACCCTACCGGCAAGGCTAAACCCGCGGTATTCGGCGATCTTCCGCCCGGCATTGATGAAGTACAGGATGAAGAAAAAACAACCCGTTTCCGCCTTAAAGGCAACGCACAGGGTTTCCGTATGGACCACAATATCACCTTCCCGAAAAGAAAGCAGCACATACTTATTTTAGGCGACGATAAAATATTTAACCAGTACCTGGAAAATTCTGCTATCGCTACCGCGCTTCTGCAAAAAAGGTATCCCGATAAGGAAATTATTAATGCAGGTATGCCGCATTATACAATGGACGATTTTGAATCGTTATACCGCGAAAAAGCTCGATACGTAGAAGCCGACCTGTTAATAGTTTGCACCGACGGTGGTGATATACTGGACCAGTATTTTTCGCAGCGCAACAAATTTTCCCGCCAGAAGAAAATCTATTTGCCCACAAATACCGAAGAAGATTTTTACGACCAGCTTTACCGAAATAAATAACTAGCTATGAGCCTTGATATAGAACAACTGAAGTACCCTATAGGTAAGTACCAGAAGCAGGAAAGCTATACGCCCGAAAAACTGGCAGAATGGCTGAACGTAATAAAAATACTACCCACCTGGATGGACGGTTGTATTGAAAACCTTGATGCCTGGCAGTTGCAAACACCTTATCGCGAAGGCGGGTGGACCATTCAGCAGGTAGTCCACCACGTTGCCGATAGCCATGTAAACGCATATATAAGGCTGAAGCTTGCGCTTACTGAAGATGCGCCAACTATTAAACCTTATGCCGAAGCACTCTGGGCCGAGCTTGATGATGTACAGGCAGTTCCGGTAAATATTTCTGTAACCATGCTGCACACCCTGCATGCCCGCATGGTAGCCATATTCAGCACCATGAAACCTGAACAATGGGAACGCAGCTATTACCATCCCGAACATGGCAGGTATGTGCCGCTCTGGGAGATGCTGGCCATGTATGCATGGCACAGCAGGCTCCATTACGAGCATATTTACAGGCTCAGGCAACGCATGGACTGGTAAAGCCTACATTTAACGCGCATTTACACGTTTTTTTGAACTGGGAACACTACATTTGTAAATAAAAAAAGTTTATGTCACCATACATAGTTTACTTCAACAATATACACAGTATATTACGATATTTTTTATTGATTTTCACCCTTATTGTTGTGGTACAGAGCCTCATGGGTATGCTGGGCAAAAAAGAGTTTGCGAAAACCAACCGTAAAATGGCTTTGTTCATGATGATCAGCTGCGACCTTCAGTTACTGGCCGGCCTGGCCGTCTATTATTTTAACGGACATATACTTATGCTTAAAAAAGGCATGGCATTCGAAACGCATGCCAGCCGTTTTTATACCATTGAGCACCCTATTGGCATGATACTCGCTATTGTGTTAGTACACATGGGCTATAATGTAACCAAGAAGATAATAGATAGCGCCCCTAAGTTTAAAAGACTGTTTTGGTTCTCTTTCATTGCGCTGGTCATTTTCATTGCACAAACACCATGGCCAGGTAAAAAAGATGTGGGTAGGCCATTGTTCCCGTCCATGAGTTCGGTTTCTACCACTACCACTGCTGCCAGCAAGGGTTAATAGGGTATTGATCCAGTACTTTCAATTATACCCGCTTATTTATTAATACGACCTACGTGCCATGTATCGCAAAATACTGCAGCCTTTTTATACAATTTATGTTGCGCTCTCCTTCATTATAAGCATTGTTACTGTTCTGCCATTTATAGCCCTTATAAGCACCAGTGGCAAACCGGCAGCACGCCATGCCATACATAGCATTATAAAGGGCTGGAGCTATACCTGGTTGTGGTTAATTGGCATGCGGGTAACCAATGATGGCGACCCGATGCCGGAAGGCAGGTACATTATTGTGGCTAACCATATTTCTTACATGGATACGCTGGTTATTTTTCCAGCGGTAAATAGTTACTTCAGGCCGCTGGGCAAGAAGGAAATAGTGAAGATCCCCTTCATCGGCTTTATTTACAAGCAGATAGTAATACTGGTTGACCGCAGCAGCGCTCAAAGCCGCGCCAAAAGCATGAAGCTGATGTGGCGCGTATTAAAGCACGAAGGCAATATTATCATTTTTCCCGAAGGCACCTTTAACGAAACCCCGGCTCCGCTCAAAGATTTTTACGATGGGGCCTTCCGCCTGGCATTAACTACCGGCACCGATATTTTGCCGCTGATATTACCCGATACAAGTGCACGCTGGCACTTCAGCGGCTGGTGGAAATTGTGGCCGGGCCGAAATAGGATAAAATTCCTGGAACCGGTTAGTGTAGCCGGCATGACGGTCGCCGAGATGCCAGCACTTAAGAAACTGGTTTACGATAAAATGGAAGCAGAATTGATACGATTTGCCGGCGAAGATGAAAATCAGGCAGAAGAAGAGTGAAAACACGGTACTTTTTTGCTTCGCAACTGTTGATTTTATTATGATTTTGCAACTAATAGCAGCCAGAGACGGCAATAAAGCTAAAAAATTGTATCATTGCAATTAAAAAAGCAGTTTTAATTATAAAAAATTGGGTGAAAGTTCTAATTTTATCGCTGCAACAATCCGTTACTTATAAAAATTAATAACCGAATAAATGGCAAATATGCAAAAGGGAATGCTACAACGCTCTGCAAAACTGGTGATGATGTTATTCATTGCTTTAAGTTTTAAATCTCATGCACAGGATATAGTTAAAGTAAGAAACCAGAATTTCACCTCTTATTTCTCTAAATCCCAACATCTTCCTGTACTAGTGGTTTATACCCTTACCCCAGAGTTGTTCAATTGCAGCAAACAAAAAGGTGAAAATGGCGTTCGTTTAGATACTGACCCTCAGCTGCCTGAATATTCTGCGTTAAAAGACGATTATACTTTCACACAGTTCGATCATGCGCAAATGATGTCGCCTGAAGAAAACACCTGCGATAAAGATGCATACCGCGAAAGTTACTACTACACTAACGTAATGCCAATGCCAAAGAATCTCTACAAAAACCTTTGGGAAAAATTACATGAAAAGGAAAAAATAAAGGCTAAAAAATTCAAGAAGATAAAAGTATTTGCTGGTACTGTAGGCCGTAACTGGGTTATTGGTGCAACCAACAACATCATCGTTCCTGAATATTGCTGGAAAGTGATCTACATCCCTAGCACTGACGAATACCTGTGCTATGAGTTCCATAACATCGAACCATACAATCCTAACGACAAATTAGAATTGCATAAGGTTGATATCAACACTATCGAATCTCTTGCAGGCGTACACTTCGTAAACGGCATCATTTCTGCCAGCTATGTTGTACCAACACCAAGCAACAACTAATATTTACAAATAATATTTTTCAAAATGCCATCCTTTCGGGTGGCATTTTTTATTGTGGCGTTGTGGAGTTCTTTACCACGAAGTACGTAAGGGAATGTCATTAAGTCAAGCATAAATAGGCTCGCGCAAAGTCGCGAAGACGCAATCTGTAGCATATTCAAGGTATCAAAGGCGCAACTCAACCAGTGAAAAAGCCGTGGCAATTGTTAGCAACCAGTGGGTTTAAATCATTTTCAGGATACATATCCCTCTCGCCATACCATCCACTCTTCTCCGCGAATGGACTGCAGCAAATACTGCTCAAAGAAGGCTCGGTGCTGCTTTATTGCTGCCTCGTAAGTAGCCGGTGTAATGGCATTAGTTAGCTCCGTGTCCGGCGCAATATCGCGAGCACTACTACTCAGCTTAAAACTTCGTGGTGATGCCTGCTTTTTGTTTGGCTTCAGGCCCTGTGCAGATTTTTTCTTTTTGCGTTTAGACTCATAGCCGCCGCTAGGAATATCCAAGGAACCGCCGCTGCCGCCGGTAAAAGAAGCTACAAGCAAAAATATCCAGAACAGGCAGAATATCGAGGTGCCAACTACCCTTAAAAAATCAGTGAACTTTTCCCATTTGTTGAGTGACCTTTCGATCGTGAAATTCATCTCGTCCCAATACATCTCTATCACTATCCGGTATTGTTTATTGAGCTTCCCCTTACCATCATAAATGAAGTAGTGTGCCCCACCTGCATTGCTCCACTTGTAGTACCCCGCATAATCATTTGCTGCAAAAAATGAGTCAAATTGTTCTAATACCAGCAGTGGCAGCGCCTGGCGGTCGCTACCCAATTTCAGTATTTCCTCCCTCGCTCTGGCAGTCGGAACAGTGCTCATGGTATAATTTCACCAAATATAATTCATGCTGCCACTAAAATAACGGTATAAATAAAACGGGTGCTCGTTGCTATAAACACCGAACACCCTTTTATGCATTACTTACCAATTTCGTAGTTTAGGTTTTTAATTGCAGCTCTGCACCGCTTTTACCCTAACCTAATTACATTGTATGACTTGTGCTACTTTTTTATGTTGCTAACATGGTAAGCGCTCAGCACGCCACCAGCGAACTGTAAATCAACACGTGTGTTGGCGTATACGTAGCTAAGTTGCTGGTTGTCCGTTCGTACCTGCATATTGGTAGGTTCGCCCAGAAGTTCTAATACCTGTTTAAGCGTGCTGGTGCCGGTTTCAAGCGAAGCGCCATAGTTGGCCGACCAGTTTTGTAAATTCTTGTTCTTTACTGAATAACTAAAATCTTTAAGGCGCTCATTCCTGGTATCCCAGCGCAAAGCCATACTGGGTTCGCCAATGCTGTATTGCCAATTCTCTTCACCTGTCCCGTTATTAATATTTATAGTGGCTGCCTCACCGAATATTTGCTTCAGTTCGGCCCGTGTTACGTTACCTGGCAACAACTTTTTCAGTCGGCTAAAATCACTGTCGCTATGTCCGTTATTAGCCAGTAAACTCAGGTTGATGCAGAGCATCGCAAAAACTATAAGAATGCGTTTCATATAAAGGCGTTTATCTGGAAACGCATTTGGTGCTGCATTAGTATATAACCAGCCAAAAAAGATAACACTTTAACAAATGTTGAATCGAGGTAGAGATAATGAAACAAAATTTAATTGCGGCAAAAAAGATAGCATAACCAGCTATTACTAACTCTTAATTAATACCAAAGCAATACCAGCGCTTCAACTAGCACAAATAATGCACTTTTTTATAATCTGGCACGAAAGTTGCTGCAGAAAGGCTAACGAAAGTTGGAACCCACCATAAGTGAAAAAGGAATCCCAAAAAATATTTTCAAACTTTCCTAACGAAACCACTCAACACCTCGTCATATATACTACCAGCCCCTTTAAAACCCTTGTATGAAAAGAACACTCGGTATTTTATTAGCGATATATGGGATTGTGGTGTTGATGATGGTAAGCTGTCAAAAAACAGAATACAACAAAGGCGCCCAGACCCGGAAAACAATAGTAAGATAATGATTGAACCTTTTGTATATAACCCCTATCACTAAGCCCTATTTTCTTAACCTCTAAACCAAACTATCAGCTATGAGCACCTAACGCTAAACCGAACCTTGAACCCTACTTTTTTTCAATAGACCCTACCAGTAAACCCTACTTAATTTTTAACCTACTATCATTTAGAAGTATAAACTACCTGTTTACCCTTTCTTTTTTACCTATCATTTCTTTTATAAACCCTCTTTAGCCTTTAAACCCTTCGCTATAACCCTGCTAACTTTTACTTACAGCATTGTGAACAATAACCCTGTAAGCCCTTATCACTTAACACTACAATGCTATAAACCCCCTAGTACATAAACCCCTATCTTAGTAATGGCGAAAAATCAGCGGTTGTCTCACGGACAACCGCTTTTTTATTGTGCAGTATAGCTGGAGTGCATTACCTGTCAACTGAAACAAAATCCCGGAGAATTTCGGTAAGGATGGGGTGATTACTATATAGTTTCAATGTCCAGACAATATTTTACTATCTAAACATCTTTTGGAAACAATCCACTTTCCTGCATCATAAATTTTTTATACGCTTCTGGCCAGCCGTGCCATTCCCGGGCTGTACCGAGCGAAAAATTATGAAAAATGGTTATCAGGGTACTGTTGTTTTCTTTTAGTTGTTCACCCATGCCTTTCAGCGCTTCAAACGCCTGTTCGGTAGGCAGCCCGAGCTCAAAGTGCGCCGTAGTATCCATAAAGCAGAACGGATGCACGCGCAGATGCGATACTTGTTCATTTTCAATATCATACCACAAAAATGAACTACCCGTGCCGGCTCTGAAACCCAGGTGAGCACCATAACCCATGCTGTAATCAGCCGCAATACCACATTGTGTGAGCAACCGGTAAGTAGCCGGTATTTTTAGCTTTATGTAATGCTGGCGCGATAGCACTACTTTATGACCGGTAATATCTTCGAGCGTGGACTTCTCCTTTTCAAATACCGCTTTATCAGTAGCAAAATAAGAGGGGTGAATGCCGCTATCGCCATCTTTATCCATTTGCTTGATAACCCGCACCATGGCAGGGTGCAGCGGATGGATATTCCTGTCGAAAGCAGACGTTTTAAGTGCGCTGAGTATAAAATAAACGGGCCGGTAGTTACAGTCGTAATGCAGTTGCCGCAACCAGGCAAAAGAATCGTAAGGGTCGGTCTTCTTCTTTTTGAGTACCTGGGTACGCTCGTTTATCTGGTGCACATCTCCCTTTAATAATGCCCGTAAATAAGCGCCTGCTATGCGTGCAATGCCTTTGTAGGCATGGGAGTAGGCAATATCAATATCGTATGTAGGCAGGTAGCAATAAGGCGTAGCGGTTACCACAATTCCCAGCTTGCTGGTTATCAGTTTGCCGAAGGCAGTTACCCATTCGTCAACAATTGGTTCGGCCAACCAGCCCTGCTGAAATAAAATACTTTCAGCGGCCGGGTATCGGCCATGCTTATCAGGTACATAGCTGTAATACTCTTCGTAGCGCGATAGCAGGTAGAAAATAGCACTGAACAAATCAAAACTGATGGTATAGCCGGGTGCTCTGGTTGCGAAAAGTGTAGGCATCCCGTTCCATTCGCCGGTATCGGGTGTAAATTGTTTAATGTCGGTTTCGGAAAGCAGTCCAGATGCCGGCATGAAAATGCCATTGACAGCTGGCAAATTAAAGATAGGGTCATAAATAATAGACGCCGTACCAAGATCGTTGATGTTATGGCTGATGCGGTATGGCAGTTGCAGCCGTTCCTTAAACAGCCAGTCCAGCACATAAGTGAGCCGGTTACTGCTTACGGGGCTATATACTACTATTGCATCCATACTGAAATAATATCAACGGCCTGCATAACAAACAGGTCAAAAGTATGTTAAGAGGCTTAAGGTAGGTAAAGATAACAATCAGGTGTGTATCTGACTGAAATTACTTAAAAAAATGGAATAGCACAGCAGCAGGAGGGGAATATCGCGTTATGGTATTTACTTTCCAGCCTACCTCGCCCTCGTTTGTAACAGCCTGGCCCGCTTCATTTGGCGGGAAGGATTAACGGAAGGGAGTTTGTAATGCCTGTAAAAAATGATTGGATAGTTGTAGTTAGGTTACCCATCCAGCGGTATACCCAATTTAATCAAAGGGTAGCTCCTGACGGAGCATTGTCCTATAATTGCACATCTTGCTACAGAGTGGTAACTCCTAACGGAGTAGTACAGTTAATAGCGAACTACAAAGATAGGCATGGGGACTGCAAACTGCCGACTGCAAATTGCCAATTACCGACTGCTAACTACCTCCGCTCTTTCCACATCGCATTAAACGACTTATCGGCGAATTGTATGTCGCTGCGGTGTTTTACCCAGCTGTCTTTAAATATCGAATTTACCAATTTACCCTTCATTTTCTGGCCACCCATGTTCATAATGCTGCGATTGAGCATAGCCATTTTCCAGAGCTTCCAGCCGCTGTTTTCGCTAAAGCCGTTTAAGTTTTCGGTTACTGCAATAGCGCGGTTTTCCAGCAACATTTCATGTATGTTTATTTTCAGCGGGCACACCTCGGTGCAATTGCCGCATAGGCTGCTGGCATAGCTCAGATGCTTAAACTCGCTCATGCCTTCCAGGTGCGGAGTTATTACCGCACCAATAGGGCCACTATAAGTAGCACCGTAGGCATGGCCGCCAATATTCTTATAAACAGGGCAGGCATTAAGGCAACTGCCGCAGCGGATGCAGTACATGCTCTCGCGCACTTCTTTACGCAATAGATTGGTGCGGCCGTTATCGAGTATTATAACATACATCTCTTCCGGCCCATCGGTTTCACTTTCTTTACGCGGACCAGTAAAAATGGTATTGTAAACAGTTACCTGCTGCCCTGTACCAAACGTAGCCAGCAATGGCCAGAACAAATGCAGATCGTTAATAGAAGGCAGCATTTTTTCAATGCCCACTATAGCAATATGCGTTTTAGGGAAAGATGTAGATAGCCTCGCATTACCCTCATTTTCAGTAACACAAACGCCACCCACATCAGCCAGTAAAAAGTTGCCACCTGTTATGCCGACTTCTGCAGTAATATACTTCTGGCGTAGCTTCTGGCGGGCTATGCTCGTTATTTCATTGGGTGTCAGGTTGGGTTCCGTACCTAATTTCTCAAAAAATACGCGGGCCACATCCTCCTTGCTTTTATGCATGGCGGGGGTTACAATATGGTAGGGAGCTTCACCATCCAGTTGCTGTATGTATTCGCCCAGGTCTGTTTCTACCGATTCTATACCATTGTCGCCCAAAAATTTATTCAGGTGAATTTCTTCTGTCACCATCGATTTGGCCTTAACTACCTGCTTCGTGTTCTTTTCACGGCATATTTGCAGAATAGCCTGCTGTGCGTCTTCAGCGGTCTCGGCCCATATTACTTTACCGCCCCTGCTTGTAAAATTCTTCTCGAATTGTTCCAGGTACTGGTCCAGGTGCTCAATGGTTTTCCACTTTATGTTTTTAGCCTTCCGGCGGGCGATATCCAGGTTATCAAACTGCTGCTTACCCTTTACTACGCTATCGTTATACTTATCAATATTAAAGGCGATCTTACGCTTATGCTCCAGGTCGTTAGCCTTTACATCACTTTTTGCAAGAAATACCCTTTGTTGCTCTGTCATAATACTATCCAAAAGTAAAAAATAATTTGTCGGAACTTCCGCATTTCTGTGGAGCAGGTGTGATTTTGAGCTTTTTTTGGCTAAAAGGCGGTAAAACCAATCGTATTTTGAATTGGTCCGGCTTGAGATAGTGGGTTGCTATTAATTTCCGGGGCTAAAGCCACGTGGCAATTGGAGGTCCGGATTCTGCTTTAAAAAATGAGTATCTTTCCATTGCAAACTCGCCACTATGAAAAAATATGTCCTTCATTACCTGCTGGGTGCTGCTATACTTGTTACTATTACGCAATGCCGGCAGAGCGAACGGGACTTTCCGAAAGTAGTTGAGATAGAAAACCTTAAGAAAACCTGCTTTGTGCCAGAATTGTCAATACCTCCGGCAGAGAACACAAATGTCATTTATTCACCAACCATACTTTTTGCATGGGAGGAAATGACCAACACACTCGGCTCAAAAACCCTGTTTCCTGATTCGGCACATGAACTTCAAACCATTGCTAATGCTACTTCCTACAAAGCTTCACTGACCAGGGGTGAGTACGATAGCAAAGTGACGATTGACCCTGTCACAGGCCAGGCAGATATTTCGGCATATTTTCAAAAATCGTTACCGTTTGCAGATAAGATGGAACCCGCACAAGACGAGTTTTTGTTTATGGGCAGCCCGGTAAAGGCATTCGGTATGCCGTATTACAAGAGTAAGCTCGCGGCAGCTACAAGTGTGCTCTATTATGAAAGCAATGATAAATTCATTATTAAAATAAGCCCGAAAGACACCTTGCAGGAAATTGTACTCGCAATGGGCTTTAACGCTGCCGGATCGCTGGATAAGGCGCTGACATCAATTGACAATTGCATTGGCAAGGAAGCCCTGCAAAAGGGCATTAGCGGGCGGCTAGACTTAACCCAGGGCGACCAACTACTGATACCCGTAATAAGATTCAATCTGTTGAAGGATTTCAAAGAATATGCTACTACCCGTTTTACCGCAGGCAATAAACAGCACGAACTAAAAGAACTCTCTCAACGAACCGCTTTCCTATTCGACGAAGAAGGAGCGAAGGTAGAATCGGAAGCAACCTTTAAGCTTGATTACGTTGCAGCGCCGTTGAAGAAAAAGCGAAAGGCGCTAGTGCTCAATAAACCTTTTATTATCATGCTTCGCAAAAAAGGAATCAGCCACCCCTACCTCATGGTAAAGGTGATGAATACAGAATTGATGGTGAAAAAGTGAGCGCATACCAACACACTTCAGCTTTAAAAAATGAGTATCTTTCCATTGCAAACTCGCCATTATGAAAAAATATGTCCTCAACATACTGCTGGGCGCTGCTATACTTGCTTCACTGACACAATGCAAAGAGCAGGCGCCGAAAAGCGAACATCCAGCCGCCCCTAAAACTGTTCCGGAGAAAAATGCAGATTTCCCTGCCGTGAAAAGTATAGGTAGTTTAAAAGCGACAGAAATGGTAGCTGCTGTGTCTAATGCTGTATTACCTGGCGACAATGTTATCTATGCACCTGCGTTCCTGTTTGCGTGGGAAGAACTGCACCATCAATTAGGCAATCCGTTTAGGCTGGTGGAGCCATGTATCGCCCTGAAGCAAGTAGATGAAGCGACCTCCTACAAAGGCTCGCTCAGCAAGGGTGAATATGATGTTTTAGTAGAACCGGCCGACAATGAGGGCATAAGAATTACTGCGTCATTTAAGAAGGCGCTCCCTTTCGAGGAAATACTGGATACAGTGGAGCAGGAATTTTTGTTTAATGGCACCCCGGTTCGCGCATTTGGCATGCCATGGTTCAATGAAAAGATAGCGGCGAAAATGAACATACTGTATTACGAAAGTGATGAAAAGTTCATGCTCAGTATTACTCCTAAGGATACAACACAGGAAATAATACTTGCAAAAGGGTTCAACCGCGCTGGCAGTCTCGAAGCTATCTTAACCGACATAGCCCAAGCAAGGAAGCTGGGAGATGCACAGCGAAAAATGGAAGCAAGGCGCGACAGGTATTTTTTTGATGAGGAGGATAAAGTCATGATACCAAAGCTGCGCTTCAATCTGGAAAAAACATATTCCGATTTCCTGAACACCTTTATTATTCTGAAGAATGACACTGTCAGTATTGTAAAAGCAAAACAGTCTACCGCATTCGTTCTCGACGAAAATGGCACAAAAGTAGAGTCGGTTGCTGTGGTTGAGATTGCAGCAGCTCCGGCGGCTCCCGTGATGGAACAAGATCGTCCGGCAAAGAAACCCAAATTGCTAATGTTCAATAAGCCATTTGTTGTTTTGCTGCACAAGCGCGAAATAGCGCACCCCTACCTCATGGTAAAGGTGATGAATACAGAATTGATGGTGAAAAGCGGGAAATAATTGTGCAGTCAATTTACCCCGCACATCAACCGCTTTGACAACTTTTTAGAAAGTTGTCAAAGCGAAACCTGAAAGCCTTTTGTTATGCACGCTACAGTCTATCCAAGTGATCACCCAACAAAACAGCATAACACACAGAGGTGTCACACAACTAAGTACTTTCAACACCCCATCATTGCTCTCTTAAATAATATATCCTCAATGCACATGCTTCTGCCAACACAGCAATAGCACGGTTTTTGTTAGGATAATCAAGCTCAGGGTTTTCTATTCTGGCTCGTAATGTGGCCAGCTTTTCAATACTACCCCGGAAGTTCATATTGTAAGTGACCAGTAGCAGCAAGGTAAAAGCAACCGCGACAGGTTTAGCTATTTTCACAGGCGCTTTAAGCAGAATAAAAATGAACAGCAGGGCCAGTAATGTATTGGGGTAGAGCAAGTATCGGCTAGGTATGTAATAACCAAAATTTGCCCTGAATATGCTTATGAGCGCCATCGAAGCCAGCACAAACCCCAGCAGGAAGACCAATGGCGTAGTATGTTCCTTTAATTTAAACCTGCCCGTAACCGGTAATAATGCAACAATTCCGCCCACAATAATTACACCCACCGTAACCGAAAGCGTATTGTTGTTGTCGTAGTAAATGTGATTGCTGGCAAACTGGAAAAAATACTGGATAATGTGGCCGGCAGGCGCAATCACCATCGTTTCTTCCACCCGGTTATAGTGCAAAAAGTAAAGCGGGCAACACAACGCGAAGACCGCCGTGCCCAGGTACATATTGAGCCTGTTGCCATTAAAAAAATTGAACAGTAACAGTACCGCAGACGCAACCAACCCATTGCCGCTGGAAAAAGTGCAGGTAATATGCAGTAATACAGCTAGTGCAGCTTGCCATTTCCCCTTCGCATTGTAGAAAAACAGTGCGGCCGTAAATAAAAAGAGTATACCAAAGTTCTGGATAGAACCGGTGGCGAAATTCATATTTTCCCAGCTGTTCAGGTCAAAGAGAGCAATACCGGTAACCAGCGAAGCGACGAACCAATATTGCGGAATAGCCTTCTTTATGAACGCAACAAGTATTACGAAGAAGATCAGCAACTCCAGGTTACCCAGGAAAATAAGGTTCCTGAAATTTATGCCACCCGTTAAGGCATCATAAAGCACATATACTACCCGCGATGAAAATATCCGGTGCTCATTCATCTGCTCAAATAACATTAAAAAACGGTCGGCTCCATGCGCTTGCCTGTACCTACACATAAAGGCCAGTATGGCATCGAAATCGTCAACAGAAGGTCTATTCAATGCATACCTGCTTACTACCGCGAAAAAAACGATGGCAGGTATAAAAATAATTATATGCTGGAGGGTATTTGAAAACTGTTTGACTGATAGCGACAATTGCAAGGTGTTGAAGCGATAAAGATAGGGCAATTTCTATTTCGCATCGGCTAGGGTTACTTGTCACACACCAATGTCATTAACTTAATGTTTATTCGTAGTACCTGCGCAACGGCACAGACACAAGTTCTCCCGCCATTCCTTGCAGTAAACAATTTATCATTTACAATTCACAATTTACAATTCACTAATTTACCTTTGCCCCATGTTTTCAGCGGAATCAGTACTCGAAAATGCACTCGAAACCATCAGGCTTCAGGCCGAATCGGTGACCATGCTTATGAAATATATTGACGTTTCATTTATTGAGGCGGTTCGCACCATTCATGAAAGCAAGGGAAGGGTAGTGGTAAGTGGCATCGGTAAGAGCGCCGTAATAGCCCAGAAAATAGTGGCTACGTTAAATTCAACAGGCACACCGTCACTCTTTATGCACGCTGCCGATGCTATTCATGGCGACCTCGGTATGATCCAGCCCGACGATGTGGCAATTGTTATAAGCAAAAGCGGCAACAGCCCTGAAATAAAGGTGCTGGTACCGCTTATTAAAAACTTCGGCAATCCCGTTATCGGCATTTGCGGTAATGATACTTCGTACCTAGCAACGCAGGCCAATATTTTCCTGAATACTACCGTGGAAAAAGAAGCTTGTCCGCACAACCTGGCACCCACTACCAGCACTACCGCACAAATGGTAATGGGCGATGCGCTGGCGGTATGCTTGCTTAACCTCAAGGGCTTTACTGAAAAAGATTTTGCACGCTACCACCCTGGTGGCGCATTGGGCAAACGCCTGTACCTCAGGGTAGACGACATGAGCGATGCCAACGCACAACCAAAAGTAAAAACCGGTAGCAGCCTGCGCGAAATAATTTATGAAATATCGGGCAAGCGCCTGGGCGCAACCGCGGTAATTAGTGACGATGGCGCTATAGCAGGCATTATTACAGATGGCGACCTCCGCCGCATGTTAGAAAAGAATGAAAACCCCGCACAAATCACCGCTGCAGACATCCTTTCAATAAACCCAAAATCAATTGATGCTACCGAACTCGCTACTGAGGCGCTGGCATTAATGCGGGCCAATAATATTTCGCAACTGGTAGTAACCAAAGAAGGCCAATACGCCGGCATGCTGCATATACACGACCTGATGCGAGAAGGGATAATTTAATAGGGCATCGCATTTCCGAAACGCTATACGTTTTATATGCTCCTGTAATACTAATTGAACTTCAAAAATCGGCTTAGATCTCTTTGGCTTAGCGCCTTCTTTGCGAACACTCCGCACGCTTTGCGTTAATTTCGGCATGCCGAAATTTGCTTTCTAATAATAAACCGCTATCAATTTTATTAAAAAGCATATCCTTTAGACAGTTGCTTGATATCTGAAGCGCTAATGTGATATTGAGCGAGTGCATTGTTCAGAGTATTTTCGACGTCATCAAGGCTGTTGAATATTTTGTTGTGAAAGT
>CANFKC010000030.1 GCA_947447265.1 Chitinophagaceae bacterium | reverse complement strand
TTTTGCCGATGGTATGTACATGATACTGGTATACGATGCAGCCGACAACAGCCTGCTGAAAACATCAAGGTTGATGAAGGTAGAATAAGCATCAACACAATACTCCAATAATCAAACAGGCTGCTCCGAATGGGCAGCCTGTTTTGGTAGAAATATGATGATGTTATTTTCAAACGATTGTTTCAATTAGTCCTTTATCTCAGAACGGACTGTCGAATTCAGCTAGTGTTTTAAAGGAAAGATCGCGGGTAGAGATAATCGGGTTTTGCACCTCCCAATCGAACCCGATGGAATCGTAGCGGATGCCTGTATCATGTTGCTGGCTGTATTCTGAAGAAACCAGGTAGTACGTCATCGCGTTATCAGTCAGTGATTTAAAACCATGAGCAAAACCTTCGGGTATGAAGTATGCTTTATGATTTTCCGCAGAAAGGATGTGTGCATAATGCTGACCAAAAGTAGCGGAATCTTTCCTGAGGTCTACAATCACATCCAGGATAGCACCCTGCGGGCAGAATACTATTTTGCTGTGTTGGTGTGGAGGCAATTGGAAGTGCATGCCCCTTATCACATCTTTATTGGACAACGAAAAATAGCTCTCCCGTAATGTGAAATCAACACCGCCGGCTTGCAGCAACGTATTGTGGAACGTTTTTACAAATGATCCGCGGTTGTCGGCCGAAAAGGGTAGCGTAATTAATTTAGCACCTTCCAGTGCAATAGACTCAATAAGCATTAACGGTCATTTTGTATTATTTCAACTACATTACTATGGCTTCACGCAAAGTGCGCTAAGGAGGTTCGCAAAGAAAGCGCAAAGCCTACTATTTGGTGCTGACTTTGGAGATACAACAAATGTTATTCGCCAAAGTAGGTTTTTATTTGCGCAAGACATTTTTCATGGGCGCTATGGCTGCTATCGGCATACCATTCAGCAGTCCATTTAATGGCTGTTTTTGCGTCAAGCGATGGTTCCCAGCCCAGGTCTTCTTTAGCACGGGTACTATCCAGCAATAACAATTTTGCTTCGTGTGGCGCACCTTCTTCGGCGAAAGATCTGTAGCTGCCATGGCCATAGCTTTCAATAAACAGCTTGGTAAGGTCTTCCACCGTAAGCATATCGTCAGGGTTAGGGCCCAGGTTATATGCAGTGCTGTGTTTAGTATGGTTTTCTGCCATTTTAGCGGCGAGCAGGAGGTATCCGCCCAATGGTTCCAACACATGTTGCCATGGTCTGATGGAATGTGGATTTCTTAAGCCAACCGTTTCACCAAAAGCAATAGACCTTACAATATCGGGTACTATACGGTCATCGCTATAATCGCCACCGCCAATTACATTACCTGCACGTGCAGCAGCTATAGCTTTTTCGTGGTTAGAATAATCTTTAGGGTTGAAAAAAGAACGGCGATATGAATCAATAACTATTTCGGCTGCTGCTTTGCTTGCAGAATAAGGGTCGTAACCACCTAGTTTATCGTCTTCTTTAAACGGTAGTCCTCTTTCCGGATTGTCGTACACTTTATCTGTAGTTATCATCACGCCTACGCATGCAGGTACCAGGGTTCTTATGGCCTGTAATACATGCGCAGTGCCCTGAGCATTGACCAGGAAGGTATACGCGGGTTTTTCGTATCCGCGCCTTACCAAGGCTTGTGCAGCAAAATGAAATACAAAGTGCGGCTCGAAGCTTATTAATTCTTCAGTAAGTGTTTGTTGGTCGCAGATGTCAGCGATTGCTGACTGGGAACATAGCTTATCACCATCTATCAGGTTATACAGGTCTGTTTCCTTTTCCGGTGCCAGCGAATAGCCTTTTACTTCGGCGCCGAGCCAGGTAAGTATTTGCAGCATCCATGCTCCCTTAAAGCCGGTATGTCCGGTAAGGAAAACCCTTTTACCCTGGAAGGCAGTCCGTAAATAATCAGCGGTTACCACTTTTTCCATAACGGTTCAGTTTGCCAGAGGTGTTCTAATTCTTCTTTATCCCTTAATGTATCCATGCATTTCCAGAACGAATTATGCTTGAATGCGCCTATTTGTGTGTCTTTAGCGAGGTCGTCCATCGGCTGGCGCTCCCACATAATATCGTCAGCATCATCGTGCAGGTATTTAGCAATCTCTGGTTCTATCACAAAGAAGCCGCCATTGATCCATGTACCCGAATCAGCCGGCTTTTCTTCGAAGCTATCGATGGTGCCATCTTCCTGAATCTTGATAACGCCAAACCTGCTGGTAGCCTGTATGGCCGTCATGGTACATACTTTGCCGCTGTTTTTATGGAAAGCGATTAGCTCATCTATATTCACATCGCTAACACCATCGCCATAGGTAAGCATGAACGGTTCGTTGCCAATGTAAGGCAGTACGCGTTTTAGCCTGCCCGCGGTCATAGTGTCTAAACCGGTATCAATAAGTGATATTTTGAAGGGTTCTGCCGACGTTTTATGTACCTCGAGCGAGTTGGTGGCAAGGTCTACCGTTATATCTGCATTGTGCAGAAAATAGTTGGCGAAATATTCTTTTATCATCCAGCCTTTGTAACCCAGGCAAATAATAAATTCAGTATGGCCGTAAGCGGCATATGTTTTCATAATGTGCCATAAAATAGGTTTGCCACCTATTTCTATCATTGGCTTGGGCCTTAATGAAGATTCTTCGGAGATACGGGTACCTCGTCCGCCTGCGAAAATTACTACTTTCATGTCACAAATATATACAAAGCGGCAATGCCTTGCCCGCTTCTTAGCTTAATTAATGTGAAAAAGGAGTTTTTTTTATGATGCCTGCCTGCCGGAAGTTTATTGCAGCATTTTACCCACGATATCAAAGTTTCAGCACGAGGGAAAAGGACCTACGAACGACGCAGGTAATTATCTGCAGTAATCGTACACGTTCAACCATAATTTTAACTTTTTAGTTTGCAATACAAACGTGAAATTCACGTTACCTTGCTTGTACTAGGCCCTGTCTGTTTTATACTTTAGTTTATTACTTTTACCTCCGAAAACCGACTCATGCATTTATTTTCTGACTTATTACTTCAGGCTGCCGATACTGCCATGAAATTGATGGCAAAGCCTGCTGCGGCTCCGGCTGAAACCATTTCTTTATTCCATTTGCTAAAGGAAGGCGGGGTGTTGATGATTCCGTTGTTACTATGTTCTATTATATTGGTATATGTTTTTGTAGAGCGCCTCATGATGATCCGTAAGGCCGGGAATATTGATGATAAGTTCATGGGTAATATCCGCGAGCAAATTATAAAACACAATATAGAAGGCGCCCGGGCTACTTGTAAAATGAGCGATACTCCTGTTTCGCGCATGGTAGATAAGGGACTTAACCTGGTTGATAAGCCGTATGATTTTATAGAAAAATCAATGGAAAATACCGGCAAACTGGAAGTATACAAGCTGGAGCGTAACCTTTCCATTCTTTCAACCATCGCTGGCATCGCGCCAATTTTCGGCTTCCTGGGTACTATTGCCGGTATGATTATACTGTTCTTTAATGTGCAGCACCAGGGCTTTTCACTGGAAACGATTGCGGGTGGTATTTATACAAAGATGGTGACTTCTGCGGTAGGGCTTATAATAGGTTTGTTAGCTTATGTAGGAAATGCCTACCTCAATGCACAGATCAATAAAAATGTAAACCGTATGGAAGCCGCATCGGTTGAATTTTTGGATATCATAATGGAAACAAGCCACCAGTAAGCATGAATATACGCAGGCATTTACGCGAAGAACCGGCTGGGCACTCATCTGCACTGAATGACATTTTGTTTATTCTGTTGCTGTTTTTCCTTATTATATCTACACTGGCTAATCCGAATGTGGTCAAGCTCAGCATTCCAAAAGCAAAAAGCGATACCAAGGCGAAGCAAACGGTAGTAGTTTCGATAAATGATAAGCAACAGTTTTTTGTAGGTGCTACCGGTGTAGCTGTCGATTCATTAAAGATGGTTATTGGTGCCGTGATAGCTAAGGCTAATGACGCTGAGCCGACCGTCGTTATTAATGCCGACAAGCAGGCTACTGCTGATAATATTGTTGCCGTTATGCGTGCTGCTCACGACCTTAATTTAAGAACGGTGCTTGCGGTTGATAATAACAGCAGGTAGAAATCAATCTCACGAGCGGTTCACTTTTTAGAAGTTCTCCTGCTGTTTTGAGATTGCTTCGAGCAGTGACGTGTAGCAAATGCTCCGCCAGGTTTGGTCTTGTGTTTTCGGAAGCCAATGCTTCCGGATTAGGTGGACGAAGCGAATGATTCGACCAGTAGGAGACCGTTTATAGAGAGTCAGGGGCGCCACGTAAATGCAGAATGTCATTGCATGTTGATTTCGGCGCGCTTTAAAGGGACTCCGGATGACAAAGCAAAAAAAGTAAGAAAACAACCCAAGCTTGTTGCCAGAATTGGCCGCAAAGTAAGCTGTATAATCCCGAAGGAGGTGACAGGTTCAATTAGCCAATGATTGTAAGGGGCCACCCATTCTACCGTATTGTGCAGGAAAATACAAAGCCCAGAGAAGGGGGCAAAATGTCCTAAGTTTGAAGACCGACGACCAATAAACAGGTGCAACAATGTTTAGCGAAATTGTTATTTCAATAATCCACTCAGCATAGCTTCCAGTGCATCGCCGCGAAGATCGCGGGCTATAACTTTACCAGTTGGGTCAAGCAGGAAGTTGAATGGGATAGATTGTATACCGTAAGCCTTAGCTGCATCAGCATTCCAGCCTTTCAGGTCGCTACCGTGGTTAGGCCAGTCGAGTTTATCATCCTTAATGGCTTGTTCCCATTCCTCTTTCTTATTATCCAGCGATACGCTGAAAATAGTAAAGTTCTTGTCTTTGAATTTTTGGTAGGTCCGCACTACATTCGGGTTTTCAGCGCGGCAAGGCTTGCACCATGACGCCCAAAAGTCTACCAATACATAGTGGCCACGGAAAGAAGATAAATTGATGGTTCTGCCGTCTGGAGTATTCAGTGTTATTTCAGGTGCTTTCTGGCCAACATCAACATTGCCTGCTTCAGGTATTGGTGAATGTAGTTTTGTAGCAATCTTATTATAGTATTCCGCATAGTCCCGTGTCATTTTAACACCCGGGAAACGCTTATTCAGGGTTTGCGCAAATGTTTCCATAAACGGCCCTTCAGATGCGGCATTGAGCATTCGTGCAGCTAAAATGGCATTAGGTTCAAAACGGGTGGAGTCAGCGTAGTTTTCAACGAACTGCGTAAAACCAAACTGCAGATCATCGAAATCTTTCGCGGCTACAGCCAATAAGCTATCCTTGCCCTGCGCGCGTAAAGTATCCTGAACAATGCTTAGTGTATTAATGTCGCGTAGGTGGTCGCGGATAGAAAAAATGAACCAGCGCAAACTTGTGGAACCCGGAGAGCCGGTAACAGTATAGTTTTCAATAGAATCCCACGCTGAATTAACGGTAATATTTCCTTTGTCTATTGACAGGAGTATAAACCTGTTCTTTTTGAAATGTAATCTGTATAGTCCCGGTTCAGGAGCTGTTGCGCTTATTTCAAAAGTGCCTTTTGCGGTGGAGCGCTGCGAGTCAACAATCGTGATGATATCATTCGCATTCAGTTGTTCTAAAATAACTGTTTGCTCCGGCATATTGCTGATGGTGCCTGAAATAATAAACTTCCGACTGCTGTTACTACAGGCGGTGAGCATACTTGATACAATAAAAATGAAAAGTAGCTGTTTATATTTCATTCATAACTTTTTTAAGATCCGTTTACCCAACATACCTTTTGCGAGCCTAGCAAAAATAATAAGGTAAATGTCAACAAATGCCTAAAGTTTGTAGTGTGCTGGTTTCGCATAAATCTTTGTTTGTCATGGTATTCTAAATTATTTGTTAATTGGATTAATGGTTGTTGTATTTTTTGATTTGTTTGGTTAACTTAGAGTGATAAATGTAAGCGTATGGTACTCAGTGAAACATGGTTTATGGAGGGCTTTATAGATTTCGAGTTGCAGAAATACCGCCTCCTTGCTTACCTGAAAGAAGTTAAGAACAGTTTTAACGCAACAAAGCTCTACCCGCAGCTTTCGGAAATTGTTGCTCATTATAAAAATTTGCTGGCGTTCAGGGAAAATAAGAAGCTGATGCAGGATAAGTTTCCTCGCCGGCTTGACCAGGTAAATGCCCAGAAAATGGAACTGGTGTTCGAAAAAATGCTTGCTGACACGGAAGTAATGCAGGAACTGGAGCAGATAACTGATTATGCCCTGGAACAAATGAAG
Organism: Chitinophagaceae bacterium; assembly: GCA_947447265.1. Classification (GTDB taxonomy): domain Bacteria; phylum Bacteroidota; class Bacteroidia; order Chitinophagales; family Chitinophagaceae; genus Flavipsychrobacter. Next base: position 58,070 of record CANFKC010000030.1, on the reverse strand, counting down.
GGCACGATAACAGAGGGTGCTGAAATTTTCGATTTTGTAGAGAAAAAGCTGCAGGTGCAGCCAATTGGTATTATGCCATTGTACAAGAATGAGGGTTACGTTTTCCTGCATTATGGCGATAAATTTGAAGTGCGTATATATAATTATACAATTACACTCTTTGAGCATCGCAATGCCAGGTATAAGGGTATCAGGATGGAATATATGGATACCCGCACCAAAACTCCAGCTAACACCTACCAGCAAATAAAGCTTGATGTGATTCGCGAATACCGTGCATTACCTAATCCAGCGGTTTTTATGGTCGATTTTCCACTGGCTGTGCCATTGAATGAAACCTTACTGCCCATTGCAAAGCGTGTGCTGGTAAAGCATATTGCTGAAAATGGAGGATAATATTTCTTATCGTAAATCTGCATCGGGAAGCCGGCAGGGTAGCGCATTAAAGTGCTGCTTTATGTGCGTTAGGCCATAAAACGACCAAAGGTTTTGTAAAATTCGCAAATAGCGGTTGGCAATGCCAAACAAAACCTATCTTTGCCCCTTCTTAATTTCAATAATTATGTCTTCAACCTGGTTCAGACGTAGTAAGCAAGGTATACTTACATCTACGAAAGAAAAAAAGGAAACCCCCGACGGACTGTGGCATAAATGCCCGGAATGTAAGGCAACCAGCACTAAAAAAGAGCTGGGCGACAATATGTACGTTTGCCTGCATTGTGGCTATCACAACCGTATAAATGCCGTAGAATATTTCGAGATATTATTTGATGGCAATAAATACGAAGAACTGTTCGCTAATATAATGCCTAAGGATATGTTGAATTTTATGGACATGAAGCCATATGGTTCAAGGTTGGTAGAGGCACAAAAAAATACAGGGCTTACTGATGCTATGACGGTTGGTGTAGGTAACATTAACGAACAGGGCGCAGTTATAGCATGTATGAACTTCAACTTTATTGGCGGCTCTATGGGGTCAGTAGTAGGGGAGAAGATATGCAGGGCGATCGATTATTGTATTGAACATAAACTGCCGCTGATCATTATTTCAAAATCGGGTGGTGCACGTATGATGGAGAGTGCGTTTTCATTGATGCAGATGGCTAAGACATCGGCTAAATTAACGCGACTTGCCAAGGCTCAATTGCCTTACATATCGTTCATGACGGACCCTACCACTGGTGGTGTTACCGCTTCTTATGCTATGTTGGGCGACGTAAATATTGCCGAACCGAATGCATTGATTGGTTTTGCCGGCCCACGTGTTATTAAGGAAACTATTAAGAAAGACCTTCCTGCAGGCTTCCAGAAGTCGGAATTTCTGCTCGAACATGGCTTTCTTGACTATATAGTTAATCGTAAAAACCTGAAGTATAAACTTGCATCTACTATTGAGTGGTTTATGAAGGGTAGTAATTAGTATGTAGTACATAGTAGTTAGTACTGCTTACGAATAGCGTTTTATTATTGTTGCCCAATTCATTTGCTACTTTGCATGTATCCTGCATCGGATACTAAATACTATGTACTAACGACCAAATACTAACCCTTGTCCGACACTAACGTCTATATAAAGAACCGCCCAGCCACCTTTGAGTATGCCATTGAGGATAGACTCAAGGTGGGTATTGTGCTTACGGGTTCTGAAATAAAGTCGGTGCGGAACAGCAAGGTAAGTTTCAATGATAGTTATTGCCTGGTAGATAATGGCGAAATGTGGATCAAAAGCCTGCACATTGCCGAATATGTAAATGCTGGCTATGCCGGGCACGTATCAGTACGTGACCGCAAACTTTTGCTAACCCGCAAAGAGATCAATAAATGGCAAACCAAGGTTAAAGAAAAGGGTCTGACCATAGTTCCACTCAGTATGTACATTGACGACAATGGCCTTGCCAAATTAGAAATAGGCCTCGGCAAGGGTAAAAAACTCCACGACAAACGCGAAACCACCAAGAATAGGGAAGTAGAAAGGGAGATGAAAAGGTATATTAAGTAGGGTAATTCTGACTGAAGTGTCTTTTTTAGCGGCAGAAGATGATGAATTGTAATTTTCGGTTTATGCCGGTTAGAAACCTGCTCACTTTTACGAACACGAGAACGCCTCACTAATTCTCGCACCGTAATAATTATTCGACACGCTCAAATTAATCGCTGACAAATAGTTAAACATTGAGCCATCGTGTAATTAAGCCATTGCCCAATTATTATTGCCCATCAACATACGGATTGCTCTTCTTGCGGAAATCGCCACGCTTCCAGGCATCAAAGAATTCAGCCCAGGCAAGTGGGTTAAGGATGTTCATTGGTTTGTTCTGGCCATAATAAACGGCATCACGCGCCTGCTGTTGCAATAATGCGGTTTGCGATTCGCGGCCATCTTTTGGCAGGGTAGCAGCTAACGCGCGTAACATATACACATCGGTATTTTTACGGGCCATTTCATACTGGTCGTTAGGGATGTGCCAGTGCAGAAACGCATAGTCAAAACCCTCTTTTGTAGGCAAAGGGCGTATAATAGTTTCAGCAAGGTAAAAAGTGTCCTGAACCAGAAGCTGTATTACAGAAAAAAACTGTCCTTTAAGATCTTTGCGCACTACGAATTCTTTCGGTCGGTAACCCAGGCTGCTGAACTGAAGGGTATCTCCCTTGTAACATACTATGCTGAAAACACCATTATATTCGGCTTCAACACCCCTGTTCTTGCTTTTTACCTGCACAGTTACATAAGGTACAGCACGAAGGCTATCGGCAGTCATTACAACGCCATTAATCTGTATTATGTTCTCGTTTGAGGCCTGGGCAACTGCAGTTGATATGCCGGAAGCACAAAAAAGAAAAAACAGGCATTGTAAAATTGCATTTAATCGCATACCAATCAAAGTTACGTATTAATAAACAAAGCAGAGAAGCTACTTATGAGGGAATAAATAAATTTATATAGGGTTGTAGCTAAAATCAATATTACTCCCAACAAAGTAACTGGGTTTGACTTACTTTTGCACCTGAATAAAGGTATATTTAACAAAGGTTTACATGATAACAAAAGAAGCAGTATTAGAGGCGTTGAGCAATGTGCAGGAGCCTGATCTGGGCAAAGACCTGGTTACGCTGAACATGATCACCGATATACGTATAGAGGGTAAACATGTTGCGTTTACGGTAATATTGACCACGCCGGCATGTCCGTTAAAGGAGATGATAGAAAAGGCATGTGTGAACGCCATTCACCACCTGGTGGATAAAGAAGCCAAGGTAACAGTGCATATGACGGCTAATGTGACCAATAACCGTAAAGACAATAAGTCGGTGTTACCCGGTGTTAAAAACATTATTGTGGTGGCATCTGGCAAAGGTGGTGTAGGTAAATCGACGGTCGCAGTTAACCTTGCCATAGGTTTGGCGCAGGAAGGTGCATCTGTTGGTTTGCTGGATGCTGATATTTATGGCCCTTCAATACCGATAATGCTGGGCTTGCGCGAAGAACGCCCGAAAATGACCGATATCAATGGCAAAAACATGATAGTGCCAATGGAAAGGTATGGTATTAAGGCAATTTCTATAGGTCTACTTATCGATGAAAAGCAAGCTGTCATCTGGCGCGGACCCATGGCCAGTTCTGCGATAAAACAATTTATTACTGATGTTTACTGGGGTGAACTCGATTATCTGGTTATTGATATGCCACCAGGCACGGGCGATGTGCACCTTACTTTAGTACAAACAGTACCGGTAACTGGTGCCGTAATCGTTTCAACACCACAGGCGGTTGCAGCGGCAGATGCACGCAAAGCCATCATGATGTTTAAGCAGCCACAAATTAATGTACCTATATTGGGTATTGTTGAAAACATGGCTTACTTCACGCCTGCAGAATTGCCAGAAAATAAATATTACATATTCGGTAAAGGTGGCGCTAAACAAATGGCGGAGCAGTTTGATTTGCCATTCCTTGGCGAAATTCCATTGGTGCAGAGCATAAGAGAAGGGGGAGACAAAGGAATACCGGCATCGGTTGATGATGAACCAATAACAAAGCATGCATTCAGCACGCTGGCGCAAGCGGTAGCCCGCAGCGTAGCCATGCGTAACGCCAATATGGAACCAACAAAAATTCTGGAGATAGTAGGTTAAATAAGGATTTCGCGCAAAGCCGCAAAGCCGCGGGGTGTAGTTTAAGTTGGTTGCTATTTAAGATTTAAGAGGCGCAAGTAAGCGTTGATTATTGGTTTCGCGCAAAGTCGCCAAGCCGCAGGGTTTATTTTGAGTTGGTTGATATTCAAGATTTAAGAGGCGCAAACAAAAGAGCCATGCATGAAAATGAAATAGCTAAAATAGTAGTTAATGCTGCGTTTCAGATACATTCAAAGACGGGACCTGGGTTATTGGAATCAGTTTATGAAGAGATTTTACATTATTAATTGACGAAGCTAGGTTTGCATGTTGAACGACAAAAAGAAGTTCCGGTTATTTGGGATGGTATTAAAATGAATATTGGTTTTCGGGCCGATTTAATTGTTGAGCAGCAAGTAATACTAGAACTGAAATCAGTTGAATTGGTCGCTCCAATTAATTCTAAGCAATTATTGACCTATTTGAAATTAAACGGAATGAAACTTGGGCTGCTTATAAATTTTGGGGAGCTTCTAATTAAGAATGGTATAACAAGAATTGTGAATAATTTGTAGTTGAGCTATAAGGTGCGCCATTTAATGTTCGAGTGTTGTTTAACGCCATGGACTGGCCTCTTAACGCTTTTAAGCGAAATTTTATAAAGAGTACTGAGTGCGCCTCTTAAATCTTGAATGCTAGATAAAATAGGGAACTGCGTCTTAGCGCCTTTGCGTGAAACTTTTTCCATACACATTGTTTTTTAGCGCAGAAATAGCAGAGATGTAAAAACTTTTATAACTTTAGCCTCAATCTACCATTCACGACTTTTGAATTTTGAATCAAAAACTATGAAGAAAATATTATCGTCCGTTGCTTTAATGCTGGCTCTTACTCCTGCTTTCGCAACAGATAAGAATGATAAAGATGCAAAGACGGTTACTATAGAGATGGTCCAGGTAAAAGGGGGCAGGTTTGATATGGGTGAAGATAGTGCCGCTACCGACAGGCGGCCTGCGCATTCCGTTATCCTGAAAGACTTCACTATTGGTAAATACGAAGTTACTGAGGCTGCCTGGATGGCTGTTATGGGTACCATGCCTTCTAAGTATTCTTATTGCGATGATTGCCCTATAACCGGCGTAAGCTGGAATGATGTGCAGAAATTTATTGAAAAACTGAACAGCATGAGCGGCCACCACTACAGGCTGCCAACTGAAGCAGAGTGGGAATTTGCCGCACGCGGTGGCATGCAGGAACACTGGCGCTACAACAGCGATGATAAGGTGATCGGCAACAGGCATAGCGGCCGCGCTGTAGTGCAGTACATCGGTTGGTTCGAGCGTAATTCGAAAGATCATGTGCATCCTGTAGGTAAAAAGGACGCCAACAAACTGGGCGTACACGATATGACCGGTAACGTTGAAGAATGGGTGAACGATTGGTATGGTAAAAATTATTTCAGCAAAAGAGATGTAACTAATCCGCAAGGACCAGATGGTGGCATTTCGAAAGTGGTTCGTGGTGGTTCGTGGAGGAGTGAAAAAGAAGAATTGTCTGTAACCCGCCGTTCCGCCTACCTGCCTGATGAAAAGAGCATTTCCCTGGGTTTCAGGCTTGCTGAATAAGCAGTGCTGAATCGCGGAAACTGTTAAACAATATTTGAAATAATCCCGCACCGATGCGGGATTATTCGTTTTAGAAATGGAGCGATTTTCACTCCATTACGATCACCTTGCCGCTAGTAGCATATGACAGACGATTTACGATTAAAAAAAACAATGGATGAACTTGGCCGATTGAGCACCGAAGAGATGCAGCAGTCGGAAAAGCACAACATTATTGTGATACTTGACGATGTGCGTAGCATGCACAATGTGGGCTCTGTTTTCCGCACCAGCGATGGCTTTGCAGTGGCTGCACTTTATCTTTGCGGTTATACCCCTTTACCGCCGCACCGCGATATTCATAAAACGGCACTGGGTGCAACTGATACCGTGCAGTGGAAACATTTCGCGACAGCGACTGATGCCGTAAAATCGGCAAGGGAAGCAGGTTATAAAATTTGGGCAGTAGAGCAGGCACATAACAGCACCAGTCTTGAAAAGGTGGACTATAAGAACGAGAAGATAGCTTTGGTGTTCGGTAATGAGGTTGCAGGCGTGAGTGAAGCAGCGATTAAGGCAGCCGACGGTTGCCTTGAAATACCGCAATGGGGTGCAAAGCATTCTCTTAATATTTCTATTGCTGTAGGGGTTGTGTTGTGGGAAATGGTGAGGAAATTATGAGGGAGATATTAAGTGATGAATGGCTCGTGTTTTCATCGCTATTTTTGTTTTTAAGTTCGCGTTTTTTTGCTGCTCAATTAAAACTGGCACACTTTTAGTATAATGATTATCATAGTCCGGAAGGGCAATAAGTAAGGATAAAATGACCATAGATATTACAAGACGGATTGCATTGTTAGATAGCCTCGGCAAATGGATGGAATTGAATGATACACCATGGGTAGAAGCTAAACAACGTGCAGCAGGCGCCAATCCCTGGTTCACCATTGAGCACATAGAACTGGCTGCCGCCAATATTATAAGGGAGTTTTTACAGGAAGCTAAGTTAACGGCCTGGGTTGCGAATTATAAGCTGTCAACCGAACCGAAAAGTATAGGGATTGTGATGGCTGGTAATATACCAATGGTAGGTTTTCATGATTTTGTTTGCGGTTTTGTAAGCGGTCATTTTTTAAGGTTGAAACTATCATCGAAAGATGATGTACTGCTAAATGTTCTGCTGCGCAAAATGGGCGAATGGGAGCCGGAAGTACTGGAGCAGGTGGCTATTGAAGAAAGGCTGAACAATTGCGATGCATACATTGCGACCGGAAGCAATAATACCGCCCGCTATTTTGAACAGTATTTTGGAAAATACCCGCATATCATTCGCAAAAACAGGACGTCGGTTGCTATTTTAGACGGTAACGAAACGGATGAAGAACTGGCATTGCTTGCAGACGATGTTTACCTGTATTATGGCCTTGGTTGCCGGAATGTTACACAGGTATGTGTGCCACGAGACTACAATTTTGAACAATTGCTCCGGGTCTTCAGCAGGCATAATGATTATGCTGATCTGAACAAATACAAAAATAACTACGACTACCACCTGGCTATTTATTTGCTGAACCGGGTGCCCTATATGAGTAATGAGTCGATATTGATGGTGGAAAATGATATGCCGTTTTCGGCAGTGAGTGTGCTGCACTATAAGTACTATGATGATAAGGCGCAACTGGTGGCCCAACTGAAGGAGAGTGAAGATATACAGGCAATTGTAGGGAAGGGATTTATTCCGTTTGGCGATTCGCAGAAGCCGGGCCTCAGCAACTATGCAGATAATGAAGACACGATGGCTTTTTTGTGCAGCTTGTAAGCATACATTCTTTACACACAGAAAGTCTTTTGAAGCAATGCCAGTAGAGCAGGCAAAATGATATTGCTCTTTTATTTGAACTAATTAAATGTTTTTTTTATTTTTCTTGTATCACAAAACAGTTTTTATGAAACGTAGCGCATTACTTTTTCTTATTGTCGCTTTGCCTTTGATGTCTTTCGGGCAAAATAAGAGAAACTATTACAACCAGAACCAGGGCGGCGGCCAAAGAAACAACTACAGCGATAATCGCGGCGATGGCCGCGGCGGAAACGGCTACAACGGTTATGATGCTAATTGCGAAGCCGGCAGCGCACTTACCATTTTCTCAGAAAATGGCGAGCGGTTCCTGCTGATGATAAACGGTGTAAAGCAAAATATGTATGCTGATTCCCGTGTTCGTATTGAAGGTTTACCGCAGGTGACTAACGATATCCAGATCATTTTTGACGACAATGTAACTCCTGCAATTTCTAAGCGCATCACTTTTGTTGATCCGGTTGAAGGAAAAGCTGTAGCGCTTACTATTAAACTGGAGCGTGACCGCAACAACAGACCAAGGCTTGCTTTTCATAAGCTGAGCACATTAGAGCGTGATTACAGGGGTGAGCGCAATGAATATATTATGCATTATGGCGAAGATCGTGGCCACACACCAAGGCAGATAAACAATACACCTCCTCCGCCGCCACTACCACCAGCGCCAACCCCAATGGATATGCAGACATTTGCATCTGCCAAGCAGGCAATAAAGGGTAGTTCTTTCGATGATACCAGGCTTTCAACTGCAAAAAGTATTGCTAATAATAACTATTTCACTACCGACCAGGTTATAGAAATCTGCAGGTTGTTTAGTTTCTCTGATAGCAAACTGGCATTTGCGAAATATGCGTTTAAGAAGACAGTTGACAACAACAACTACTTTAAAGTAAATTCTGTATTCAGTTTCGATTCTGATAAGCAGGCGTTGAACGAATACGTTAATGCAAACAGGTAGTTTTCGCTTGAAAATAAAAATTACAAAGGGTGCCCTCGTGGCACCCTTTGTGTTTCATAAAAAAAACGCGAAAGCTTATAGAGCATCAATGGGAATGCCCTCCAACTTTATTTCCCAAACCTTTTAGCCCAGTTATTTACGGGCATTTCAATTATACGGTAAAGCAATTCCGAAGTGAGTATCAGCATGGTAAGACCAGCATAAAAAAGGATGGTGCCATTAAAATTAAAATAGTGGTTGTTCAGTAGATACAATGCACCATATACAGGGTACTGCAGAATATAAATGCCATAGCTAATCTCGCCGAGGTAAACTAACGGGCGCCATTCCAATATGGCAGACCTGCGCTTTGCCAGCGCAATGATCATGAGCAGGAAGAGCGGAGATAGCAGCCCAACCTGCATGCTAATTGTAGGTGGCTTGCACGCTAATACCAGCGCAACTATTGCTAACACTGCCGCTGGAATAAAAGGTATGTTTAATGGTCTATCGATGGTTTTCTGATAAATGTACCCGCCCAACATACCTATAATGAACTGGTTGATGTGGATTATGGGGCTGAAGAAAACCGTGTCGAGGATGTTATCACCTAATTGGCCGCGAATAGGGTAGTAGTGTAAATGAATGAGCTGCGACGCTAAATAAAGTATAATTCCGGCAGTTGCGAATACCTTAAATTTTTTATGTGCAGCAAACAAAAGCGCGGGAAATACCAGGTAAAAGAACATTTCAATTGAAAGCGACCAGGCAGGTATATTCAGCGTTAGTGCGTAGTTCGGTATATATGATTGCAGGAAGAGTGCACTGTAAAGCGTTTGTTGCACCACATTGGCTGTTATTGGGGCGTAGTTAAACCAATATGATATAGCTAGTGTTGCTGCCAGCGCTACCCAATACAAAGGCGCTATTCTTGCCAGCCGTTTTACAATATACGGTAAATAGTTTAGCGGCTTACCGGCATGGGCAATGTATAATACAAATCCGCTCAGTACAAAGAAGTAGTTAACGGCAATGTTGCCGTTGCGAATTAGGTTTTTGGGGCTCATACTGATAAACGGTTGTGCCCAACTGCCATAATGGTAAATAAATACCATTATTGCTGCTATTGCGCGCGTCGAGGTTAATGCTGTTATTTGGTTTTTCCCGTTTATGGCCAAGTCTGGTGCCGATTTATTCTTTTCGACTAGAAATCATAAAATTAGGCGATACTTTGGCTAGTTATAGTGGAAAGCGGTAAATTTAAATTTACAAACCCAAAACACACCAATCCAAAAGAATGTTTGGCTCGTAAATGATTACAAACAAAAAATAATGAACACAGTAAAAAAGATAATGATTGCAGTATTGCAAATGATTGGTGTAACCGCATTTGCACAACATGAAAACCTTACCAAATCAAAAACTTTTAAGCAGATGAATACACCGGCAAAAGAAGCCAGGCACCATATAGATACAGCAACCTTTGGTGCGGGTTGTTATTGGTGCACTGAAGCGCAATTCCAACAGTTAAAAGGAGTGGAAAAAGTAGAGTCCGGTTTTGCAGGCGGCGAGAAGCCTCATCCGAGTTATAAGGAAGTCTGCACGGGTTCAACCGGTCATGCAGAGGTATGCAATATTTATTACGATGCGTCGGTAATCAGTTTTGACGAATTGCTGGCCGCATTCTGGACGTGTCATGACCCTACTACCTTAAACAGGCAGGGTGCAGATGTGGGTACACAGTATAGGTCGGCCATTTTTTATCATAACGAGATGCAACACCAGAAAGCGGATGCCTATAAAAAGAAACTGAATGAGGAGAAGGTATTTGATAATCCGGTTGTAACAGAGATTGCACCCTTCACTGCCTTTTATAAAGCGGAAGACTATCACCAGAATTATTACAATGAAAATGGCGAACAACGCTATTGCCAGTTTGTGATCAGGCCAAAAGTGGAAAAATTTCAGAAGGTGTTTAAAGAAAAATTGAAGAAGTAAGTTTGAATATATCAAATTTGAAAGTTGCCGTTCGTGGCAGCTTTTTTTATTTAATTTTGTTTTTGTAAGTGCACTTACTATATTTGCACTTACAATAAATGAACTTATAAAAAACAGAAATTATGTGGACAAAATCGCACACCATTGTAACCAAGGAAGCTACCAAAGAACAGATGTGGAAACTATTCGCCGATGTGAATAACTGGTATAAGTGGGATACCGGCATTGAGTATGCCAGGATGGAGGGCCGGTTTGAAGAAGGGAACTTCTTTTTGCTAAAACCTAAGGGTGCCCCGGAAGTAAAAATCAAGTTGGTGGAAACAGTTGAAAACAGGAAGTTTACTGACCAGACCAATTTTCCGTTGGCAACTATGCGCGGAACGCATACTTTTGAAGATACGCCGGAAGGACTTAAAATAACCACTACTATGACCATGGAGGGTGTTTTAGGCTTCCTTTGGCGCAAACTGGTGGCGCAGAACATAGTAGACGGTTTGCCTGTCGAGATGGCTGCGCAGGTAAAATATGCAGGCAAATTATGAAGAAAGAAAAAGCATTCAGCGTAGAAACACCCGAAGAAAGTTCGGGTTTTCTGCTTTGGCAGGTTACCAACTTATGGCAACGCGAAATTCGCGCGGCATTGGCTAAATATGATCTGACTCATTCCCAATTTGTTTTGTTGGCCAGTACATTATGGTTGTCTCAATCAGGTGAACCGATTACGCAGGTTTTGCTGAGTAACCATACCAAAATAGACCCGATGACCACATCGACGGTATTAAGGACACTTCAAAAAAAGAACCTGTTAAGCAGGCAGGAGCATGCTACCGATACCCGTGCCAAAACAGTTGCGCTTACCCCAGCGGGCATTGATATGGCAAGGCAAGCGGTAAAGACAGTAGAAAAATTCGACAGCGAGTTCTTTGCCAAGCAGGGCAGTGGCGTAGCACATTTTAATACATTGCTTAAAACGTTACTGCCTGAAAATTGAGTATTTAAGGTGTTGATAGCTATGGCTTTGTAAAATAAATTCTACAATTGAATTGGTCTAATATTATTATTTTTTTGCCCCCGAAAAATAAAAAAGTAATGTGTAACTGTCGTCGGCAGGGCAACATTGCATCATAATCCGGTTAATTTTGCAAAAAATAACTCCTCAATTGTAATCAGGCCAATGAAAAAGAATTTGCTATTTGTGATGCTATGCTTTACTGCATTTCATTTAAAAGGACAGGTAACCAAATGCGAAGACGTAAAAAAGAACCTGCTGTTTAGCGAAAACAGAGATACGGTAGCGTGGATGCATGGCGGTTTAATCAATGTCGGCATTAACCAGGGTTTTCTGCATAACTGGGCTGCCGGGGGCGAACTTGCATCGTTGGCGGTTAACGGAATTTTCAACGGCTATCTTGTCCATTATAATCACAATGTGGTATGGAGTAACAATCTTGACCTCACTTACGGTCTCAACTATGTCTATTCTAATAATTTTGTACCCCGTAAAATTGACGACCGCATAGATTTTACATCGAAATATGGCAGCGGGGTAAAGGGTGAAAAGTCGTTGTTTTATACTGCACTTTTCAACCTGAAATCTCAGTTTACCAAGGGCTTTGATTATTCGGTTCCAAACTGGGATTCTATGCCAACCTCGGGTACATTATCGCCAGCCTACTTAACACTAGCACTGGGTTTAGAATATCGTAAGGGTAATGTGCTTTCCTTATTTCTTTCGCCACTTGCGGCGAGGGCTACCTATGCCAGTGCAAAATACACTTCGCTTGGGCCGCAGGGCGCATTTGGTATACCATACGGCAAAACATCAAAATACGATTTGGGAGCCTACTTTTCAAGTAGGTATAATGCAAACCTGACTAAAGTTATTAGCTACAGTACGCGGCTTGATTTGTACACAAATTACCTGGCAAAAGATACCAAAGACATTACAGGGAGTGTTATTAAACGCGACGACCCAAGGAACATTCAGGTAATGTGGGACAACCTGATAACATGGAAGGCCTGTAAATGGATAGGGCTCACCTTTGGCTGCACAGTAGCTTATAATAACGACAACCCTTACAGCAGCACTTATATTGATAAAGTAACCGGCCTGCCGGTCGATAAGAACCAACCTGGTGAGGGAATGGGCTGGGTACAGTTCAAAGAAATATTTACTTTAGGGCTAACATATAAATTTTAACTTCAAAAAACAGAATAATTATGGGTTTTATCAGTGATTTTAAGTCGTTTGCCCTGAAGGGGAATGTTATGGACCTGGCGGTGGGTGTTATTATTGGCGCTGCGTTTGGTAAAATTGTAGCCGCAGTTGTTGAAGATCTGCTGATGCCTGTAATTGGTATGGTAGCGCCAAGTGGTAAAATGTTCGTTGACCAATACATGGTTTTAAAACCTGCTAAAGATGGCGATGTATACCATTCGCTAGACGAAGCAAAGAAGGCTGGTGCAAACATTTTTGCATACGGTCATTTTATACAAACAGTATTTGATTTCCTGATTATAGCTTTATGCGTTTTCCTGATGATAAAAGCACTTGAAAGAATGAAGCGTAAAGAACAGGAAACACCAACCATACCTGCGGCACCAACAGCGTCAGAGGTATTGCTGATGGAAATAAGGGACGAGCTAAAGAAGCGCTAAGCACAGCATTGTAAAGAAATATTTTCAAGGATGCAGCAAATGAACAATTTGCTGCATCCTTATTTTGTTTTTTATACTTTTGAAGCAAATGAATTATAATGACCCGAATTAAGTTTTTCTTGCTCGCTTTTGTTTTTGTTCAACTTTCAGGAATGGCCGCCTTTGCTCAGGCAAAGCGTCCGTCAAGTAAGCAACCTGAATTTATCAGTACATCTGATATTCACTTCAATCCCTTTTACGACGGGAGCCTGGTACTATCGCTTATGGTTACCGATTACACCAAATGGGATTCTATCTTCAAATTATCACCAAGCAAGGCGATAAGTGAAGATGGCGCCGACGCTAATTATGCATTATTTGTATCGGCCCTCGGCGCTATGCGTAAAACTAATCCGAAACCACAGTACATAATAGTAACCGGCGATTTCCTGGCGCATAATTTTACAGGTAAGTTAGTTAACCAGGTTCCGGATACGAGTCTGCAAAAGGCATTTATAAACAATACTATTAGGTTTACCGCCTATATGTTTAATAAGTATTTCCCAAACACAGTTATACTGCCGGTGCTGGGTAACAACGATTCTTACTGCGGAGATTATGATATGTCGCCGCAAAACCCGTTTTTAAACATGTTTGCAAAAGCATGGGTGCCTTTGCAGCGCAATAACAGTAAGGCAAAAGACAGCATGTTCGTTGCGCAGTTTTCCAGAGGGGGCTACTATTCCTTCACTCCAAAGGGAGATCCTGGTCATAAGTTGCTGATGCTGAATACTATTTTCTTTTCCCGCAAGTATATGAATACTTGTGAGGGTGGCGATACCAGCACTACCAGTGGTGGCATTAATGAAATGAAATGGCTGGAAAATGAGTTGCAGGCAAATGCTACATTAGGTGCAAAAGCCAATAAGCTATGGTTGGCATACCACATACCTCCGGGTATAGATGTGTATGGCTCTACACGGCCGGGCATTGTTTCGCCAATGTGGGATAGCGGCTATAACCGCCGTTTCCTTGGCTTCCTTAATACCTATTCCGCAAACATTACAGCCAATTTTGCCGGGCATACGCATATGGACGATTTCAGGGTTCTGTACAATGCTGAAAAGAAGCCGGTATCATTTGTTCGCATAACGCCGTCTATATCGCGGAGCAATGGCAATTACCCTGGTTTTCAGGTATTCAGCTACAGTACCGGCGGCTATGCGCTCACTAATTATAAAACCTACTACCTGAACGCTACAACCACTGATTCGGCGACTGCATGGGCTTTGGAATATGATTTTGGTCAGCAGTATGGTATTAGTGGTATCAATGCGGTTTCTTTAGATGCATTACGCTCAAAATTAGCGTCAGATGTTAATTCTCAGAATTCATTTATGAAGTATTACGAAGTAAGCAATTTAAGGCACGTAAACAGCTTGCGCCGCAATTGGCAATGCTACTGGTGCGGTACCGGCGAACTAACAGCCACAGATTATACCAATTGTGTAAACAAGCAGTAGCGGCATAGTTGCCGCAATGGTGATTCATTCGGAAATTTTTTAGACTTAGCCAGTAGCAACTTAGTTCTGATTTTGGTCCAAACTTGCTGTTCCTATGGCTGTACGTTGCGCCTCGTTTTAATACGCGAAGGTGTTCCCCCAATATTAAAGTATCTTCGCGCAGTTAAGTGAAGTAATATGAATTTTAGCGATCTGAATTTGAATAAGCCATTGCTCGATGCATTGGACGATATGGGTTACAAACACCCTACAACCATACAGCATAAAGCATTTTCCGTTATTATGTCCGGTAAGGATGTATGCGGTATAGCGCAGACCGGTACCGGCAAAACCTTTGCCTATCTGCTGCCTGTGTTGCGGGAATGGAAACATTCAAAAGACCGTTTTCCGCAGGTTTTAATTATTGTGCCTACCCGCGAACTTGCGGTACAGGTTGCTGAAGCAGTGAAGCAGGTTAGTGCCTACATGACGCTTGAAGTGGTTGCTGCCTATGGTGGTGTAAACATGAAGCCACAGGCTGCCGCATGCGAAAATGGCTGCGATATAGTGGTGGCAACACCTGGTCGTTTGTTAGATCTCGTTTATAACGGCCACCTCCGGTTGAAAGCGATAAAAAAGCTGATTATTGATGAAGTAGATGAAATGCTGAACCTTGGATTCAGGTTGCAACTCAATAATCTGCTCGATTTGTTACCACCCAAGCGGCAGAACCTTATGTTCTCGGCCACTATTACAGAAGAGGTGGAAATAATGATGAACGATTATTTTAATCTTCCGGCAATTATTGAAGCGGCGCCGACAGGCACTCCGCTTGATAACATAAGTCAGGTGATGTATAGACTGCCTAACTTTTACACCAAGATCAATCTGCTGGAATTGCTGCTAACACAGAATGAAAGCATGACCAAGGTGCTGGTATTCGTTGCTACCAAAAGTCTTGCTGATGATGTTTATTCTGAATTGGAACCTAAATTCCCTGGGCAGGTAGGCGTTATACATTCTAATAAAGAACAGAACCATCGTTTCAATACCGTAAATAAATTTCAGAGTGGCGAATACCGTTTTATTATAGCTACTGATATTATAGCTCGTGGTTTGGATATTGCAGAAGTGAGTCACGTTATTAATTTTGACACCCCTGAAATACCCGAACACTACATGCACCGGATAGGCCGCACTGGCCGTGCGGACAAGAAGGGCGATGCAATTTTGTTCAATACACCTCGAGAACTGGAACAACTGGCCGCGATAGAAGGTTTAATGAACTACAAGATACCGATGTCGCCGTTGCCTGAAGACCTTGTTATATCAGAAGTGCTGACGGATGATGAGTTGCCTAAAGTAAAAATGAAGCAATTCCTAATAAAGTTGCCTAAGCGCGAACTTTCCGGACCTGCTTTTCATGAAAAGTCGGCCAAAAACCAGAAGCGCCCGGTTAAAATAAAACACTCTGATAAAATGAAGGCCAAGTACGGTAAGCCGCAAAAGCGGAAGCCAAAGAAATAGTGCTTTTAAAAGCAATTTCGTAACTTTAGGTCAGCAAAAAGAGCAGCCATGGAACTGAAATTAGGGATAGGAATAGACAAGATTATTTTTGGTTTATTAGAATCTGACATCACTGATATGTTGGGTGAGCCAGATAAAATTACTGCCGAGGAAGACAGTGAAACGGAAGTGATCTATCAATATTTTGACAGGAGGATGTCGCTCACTTTCTATGAAGAAGAGTCGGGTAAGTTGGGTTATATCAGAACATCTGACCCTGCGGTTACTTACCATGGACACAAGCTGGTAGGCGAGCCTATAATGGATGTGCTGAATACGGCATTTCCCGCTTTAGGCGATTGGGACCTTGAAGACTATGGCAGTCTGGAGGTATATAATTTTGAAGACTACTGGCTCGTATTGAACGTGGAATATGGCCGCATTATTGATATTGAACTTGGGGTACTTTTCAACGAAGATGATTCGTATAACTGGCCTAAATTACTGATGCCATAAGGGAAGCGTAGAATCTGAAATTTAAAAAATAAGTTGATTATATATTTGTGGCGCACTCTTTGGGTGCGCCACAAGTTTTTTTATAAATCGACAGAGTCTAGTTTTTAGCATCCTTCATTCCTATAAAATAAATAACCACCAGGCCAGTAACAATTGCGGTAGCGATGAAGGTCGCTGATATTTCAAATTTGAACCAAGGGGATTGATATCAGACGAGTCAACTTCCGGTTTTTGCAACGGTGTAAAAATGCCGGATAACAGCACGATTTACTTTTTGTTCTGCGTACCACAACTCGTAGTTCTTTTGAAGGTTGATCCAAAATTGTGCAGTATTTCCAAAAGCTTCTGATAATTTGATAGCCATTTCCGGACTGATTCCCGCATGTTCATTCACAACTGCCGACAGGTTTGCCCGAGCAATACCCAAGCCCTTCGCAACTTCTGTAATGGTTAGGTTGTTTTCCTTTATAAACATTTCCCTTAAAATTTCGCCCGGATGAACAGGGGGAAGACCTTTTTTTAGCATAACTTTTCTTTAATGGTAATCCAAATAATCAATATCAAACACATCTCCTGCTTCAAACCTGAAAATAATACGATAATTTCCGGATACTGTTACAGCCCAAAAGCCCGACAAATCTCCTTTCAGTATATGAATGCCAGACCCCATCTTCTTAATATCATCTTCACATGTTACAGCGTCAAGCATAGTCAGCAATCTTCTTATTTTGACCAAATGAGCAAACGGTAATTTATTGCCAGCACCTTCCTCATAATAGTGTCGCAAACCTTTATGTCGGATGCTCTTAATCATACACAAATGTAATGCGTAATGCGACACGATACACTGCCAATCTACATTATTTTCTCTCCGCCTTCATGCCCATAAAATAAACAACCACCAGGCCAGTAACAATCGCAGTAGCGATGAAGGTAACCGATGCTCCAAATTTGAACCAGATAAAACCAGCAAGACTACTGGCAACCATTGTACCAATACTCTGGAAACTGCTATACGTACCTATTGCAGTGGCAGTATCTTTCTTGTCGGTAACATTCGATATCCATGCCTTTGCTATGCCTTCGGTTGCGGCAGCATACATACCATAAACAGCAAAAATTCCAAAGAACACATATAGGTTGCTGGTTAACGCCATGCCCAGGTAAACGCCCGTAAATAGCAGCAAACCTATAATGAACATTTTTTTAAGGCCTACCTTATCTGCAATAATACCAATTGGGTAAGATGCCAGAGCATAAACAAGGTTGTAACTCACATATATTAGAATGCAGACGAGGTCACTATTCCCTGCTTCTTTTATTTTGAGCAGCAGAAATACATCAGAGCTGTTGAAGAGTGTGAAGAGCAGCAGGCCTGCAACCAGTTTTTTGTAAGCTGTCGGACCATTTTGCCAGTACTTTAAGAAATCGGTAAATCGGGTCGTGACAATATTTTCTTTCGGAGTTGGGTTTTTGTCTTTAAGCAGAAAGGTCAAAGTAATAGCAACAATGCCAGGAACGAACGCTATATAGAAGAGTGTTTTGTATTGGCCCGGGTAGAAATAGAGAAATACTAATGCTGATAAGGGGCCAACAACTGCGCCGAAGGTATCCATGCTCCTGTGAAAGCCAAATACCTGTCCCTTTGTTGCCGGCGTTGATTCGTCAGATAACATGGCATCGCGCGCACCGGTACGCAAACCTTTACCCAGCCGATCGATAGTACGGGCGCCAAATATCCATGCCGGAAAAGTAAATAGCGCCATCATTGGCTTAGAAAGTGCACTTAACAAATAGCCCCAGCGCACGAACGGTAGCCGCCTTCCGGTATTGTCAGAAAGCTTGCCGAAGTAACCCTTGCTAAGGCCAGCCACTGCCTCCGCAACGCCTTCCAGTATCCCAATCAGCACTATTGAAAAGTTGATGCTTTTCAGGTAAATGGGCATAATGGGGTATAGCATCTCGCTGGCCACATCTGTAAACAGGCTAACGAAGGAAAGTACCCATATAGTGCGTGTAATTATTTTCATACTGGAAGCAAGGCTTTCTTTTTTCAACGTCAGTGTAAATTAGGCCGAAATAAAATACTTTGGGTTCTTCAGTTTTATTTTATATTTGAGTAAATGTAACTTATATGAAAAATTTTCGGAGTTTAGTCTTGTTATCTTACCTCGTGTTAGGTTCTTGCCACACTTTTGATGTTGACGTGAAGGAAATCAGCGAATTTGCCAGCACCGTACAAGCTATGTATCCGGATGTCAGTCTATCAGCAGGTATATCCAACGGTTCAAAAGTTGAAGTGACTTTTACTAATACCAGTTACAACGATTCGAGCGAGGAGGTAAGGCAAAGAATTGCGACTGAGATAGGAAAGATAGCGCCCCAACATTTCAAATCTGTAAAGATAACCAGCGGAGAGGCTATTTTTGAAAACTCAAAAGGGGCATCGGTGGTAAATGTTACCTCCACACATACCTACGATATGGGTATAAAATAACAACCCGCCTGTTTAACCCTTCAAGTTCTTCACGCATCATTTAAAACTACCTAACCTGCCTGCGATAGAGGTAATAGGCCACACCAGCGAAAATCACATTAGGTATCCAAACCGCGATCATAGGGTCGAGTGTGGCTTTGGTTGCAAATGTGGTTGACAGCTGCATAAGCATGATATAAATGGCGCTGATAGCAATTCCCAGTGCCAGGTGGAAACCACTGCCACCCCTTATTTTACGGCAGGCAATACATGCACCGATAATGGTGAGGATGAGCCCGGCAAAAGGCTGTGCGGTGCGCCGGTGCAATTCTACATAAAATGCGCTCAGGTCGCTGCGGCCACGTAAACTCTCAGTAGCAATAAAGCTTCGTAGCTGTGGGGTTGTTAGCCCTTCTTTCTGCGCTTCATTGTTGTTAATATCTTTAGGTACAAAGGCATAGTTTACATCGGTATCCATTACTGTAGTCAGTTGTTCCCGTAGTGTATCGTTTTTACGGATGACTACGCCATGCAGATGCCATAGTTTCTTTATACTGTCATAACCGATCTGCTCGGCCATCAGTTTTTCGGTCAGGCGTGTGCTCTGCATTTTTTCTGCAGTAAAGTGGCTGCCGCTACCATTGTTGAAGTTGAAACTTTGTATATAAATGTAGGTATCTTTTGACAGCGCAAGGTGCACATTTTCGCCGGGTGCTATATACATAGCGTCGTTAATGTACCTGTCTTCAAATGCAACCCTTTGTTTATCGGCAACGGGTATAATAAAGTGATTGGAAACAAGGGAAATAAGGCATAAGAAGCCACCACCTATAAAGTAGGGCCTTAAAAAACGCTGGAAAGACACGCCGGATGATAGTATGGCAATGATCTCTGATTTATAGGCTATTTTCGAAGTAAAGAAGATAGTGGCAATAAAAATAAAAAGCGGGAACAGTAGTGCGGTAATGTGCGGAACAAAGTTCTTATAATAGTTAAGCACTACCAGCAGCGGTGCTTTTTTTGAAACAATATTATCTGCTTTTTCGGAATAGTCAATTACACACGAAATAACCGCCAGCACTAATATCGCGAAGAAGAAAGTGCTGAGGAACTTCCCGATAATGTACCAATCTAGTTTTTTTATTCCGAAGTTGTAAGCCATGTTTAGTCGTAAGTCGTAAGTCGTAAGTCGTAAGTCGTAAGTCGTAAGTCGTATATTTTTTGAACTAGTATAGATAGTAATTAAGAATCTGCAAGGCCCGCTTTCTACTTTCTACTAATTACTTTCTAATGTCCACTACAACCTTTGTTTCAGCCGTGGAATCATTTCATTCTTCCATGAGGCGAAGTCGCCTGCAATAATATGTTCACGGGCTTGTTTCACCAGGTGCAAATAAAACGCCAGGTTATGTATGCTCGCAATCTGTAGTGCAAGTATCTCTCCTGCAATGAAAAGATGCCTCAGATACGCTTTGCTGTAATAGTTGCTGGTATAACAATCAATACCGTCATCAACCACGCTAAAGTCGGTAGCCCATTTTTTATTGCGAATATTAATAACACCATTGCTGGTGAAAAGCATTCCATTACGCCCGTTTCGGGTTGGCATAACGCAATCGAACATATCCACGCCCAGCGAAATATTTTCGAGAATATTCCATGGTGTTCCAACACCCATCAGGTAGCGGGGCTTTTCTTTCGGAAGGTACTCGCAACTGAGGGCGCAAAGCTCATACATCATTTCTTCTGGTTCGCCCACGGAAAGGCCTCCGATAGCATTGCCATCACAACCCATGGAGGCGATAAACTCCGCAGAAGCCTGGCGCAGGTCGCGAAATGTGCTGCCTTGTACAATAGGGAATAAAGTTTGTTCGTAACCGTGCAGCGGCTCCGTATCACCTAAATGCTTTACGCAACGCGCCAACCACCGGTGGGTTAATTCCATCGATTTTTGGGCATAGCTGTATTCTGAAGGGTAAGGCGGGCATTCATCGAAAGCCATGATGATATCTGCACCAATGGCCCTTTGCGTGTCCATTACGTTTTCAGGTGTGAAAAGGTGCCTTGATCCGTCAATGTGCGACTGGAAAACAACGCCTTCCTCTTTAATCTTCCGGTTGGCTGCCAGCGAAAAAACCTGATAACCGCCGCTATCAGTAAGTATAGGACGTGGCCAACCACTGAACTTATGCAAGCCACCGGCTGCTTTCAGCACTTCCGTGCCGGGGCGCAGGTAGAGATGGTAAGTATTACCTAAAATAATTTCGGCTTTAACTTCCTTTATCAACTGTTCATGAGTAACAGCCTTAACGCTACCTACAGTACCCACGGGCATGAAAATAGGCGTTTCTATTTTGCCATGTGCGGTAGTAATAACCCCCGCGCGCGATGATGATGCACTATCCTGTGCGACTAATTCAAATTCCATTTATATGCTGGCAAAGTTAATGCCTAACGGTTACTGAAACAGGCGTAAAATCAAAAATAAAATATAAAAATCGCGCAATTGAAGGCTGACGGCCGCCATTACCGCCTGCCGGAACGAAAAAGCAGCGGTCCATGCACTAAACAAGATACCTTTGCAGTTATTAAGTTTTGGTATTGGCGAATGAAAAAATGGTTCCTGTTCTATTTAGTGGCTTTAAGTTGCAGCGGCATACATGCCCAGAATATGTATGGCGATGACCCAAAGCCGTTTACAGGTGCCTTACTGGCAGGGCTGAACTTTTCACAAGTAGATGGTGATTCTTACTACGGTTACCATAAAGTAGCGCTGAATGCCGGCGCAATGGTTTATGTACATTTTACCCCAACTGTAGGTATAAGCATGGAATTATTGTATTCGCGCAAGGGGAGCAGGGGCGTTACCGAAACCAATTCGCAATACGTGGGGGCCTATTTCGCCCGTTACTACATGGATGTGAATTATGTGGAAGTACCAATTATGTTTCATGCCATTTATGGTAAGTACGATATGGAACTAGGAGCATCTTACAACTACCTGGTGGGCAGTAAGGAAGATGTGATTGCAGATCAGCCTGTGGTCATAGATCCTATCCGTAACATGTTCAGCACATCTGATGTCGATTTTGCCTGCGGCTTTACAAGGAAGCTATACGATAAGTGGTTTGTAAATGTTCGTTACGAGTACTCCCTTACCTCCATCCGCCCGCCTGAGCGCATACCGTATGGATATAGCTACGGCAACCAGGGGCAATTCAATAATCTGTTTTGTTTAAGGATGGTAAGGGTGTTAAATTAAAGTCCATTACCTACCGTTTATTGCGCCCTTTCCATATGGCATCCCCAAAGCCACCAGCAGGATGCTTGTGATCGAATGTATTGATGTCCTCTTGTATATCGTCATATATTAACCAGCACAAGGGTTGATAGCCGTAAGAATCGTCTGCAAGAATTCCATCGGTTAAAAGTGCCACACTTACAATTTTAACAGTAGTCGCATTTGTTTGAGAATTGAAGGTTGTGCATTCTAAAACCTTAAAACCATTGAGTGCGCTAAACGAAAAATCTGTTTTTATAACCTTGTGAGTAAATCCGCCATCTATTTCTTCCACCTCAATAGTATCTAATGTAGGGGCAAATATATTATTAGCTTCTTCCAGTGAAAGCGGACTGCTATTTCTATCTAAATATGGGTAAGCCTTTATCTTCCCTGCTTTTATTTTGTTTATTAAGGTCATGGCAAGTGCATGGCTTTTAGCGGTATCGCTAAGTGAAATTATTCTTGAAGATAGCGCACCCACATTAGGCGAATTGTTAGTGTCGTTGCGATGAGTAGAATAGTCAGCAATATCAAATTTTATCTGTCCCATATTGCGGTGCTTTTTATCAGGACCCATAACTATTATTGATGCAAACATAACCGTATCGCCGACTTCCAGGTTTCTGAATAGCGCTAAAGTTTTTACATCAAAATCAGTATGGCCGGGCACGTTCAATTTACTATAGATCAACTCCTTTCCTCGCCTTATAAACAGCCAGTACTGATTTACGCTGAACTCACTGTGGGCGCGGTCACTGCATCCCGGATAAATAAATTCCAGGCGCACGGCCCTGCTTAACTCTTCTGCCGAAATGCCACTACCCGTTCGCCCCAACAAGGTAATCACCGGGCTGCACCGGTTAGGCTCAACAGACAGAATAGTATCGCCAATTTTCTCTAATTCCTTCCCACTTTTTATGGCAACCGACAGCCTGGCCTTACCTGGTTTTGCAGGAGTATATAGCAATACACAGTTGTCTTGTTGTATTGTTCCATTATCTGTTGTTGCAACTATTTCGTTACATGACTTGTCTGCGACCGTTACCCTGAATAGATTGCTCTTACCTTCGATTACCCGATACTGGAGCTGCTCTATTTTAAAACGCTGTGCGTAAACGGCATTCAGTGAAACAAGTACAACAATTGCGGAAAGCACTACACGAAGTTGGTTTTTCATACTTTATTTTTAGATTAAAAGGAATACAGCATTGTAATGATAGCCGACTTTGTAATCAGGCAATTAATCGTTCCACTTCTTCATATAATCTTCCCAGATAGCACGTTCAAAATTATGATCGGGGTGTTCGTGGTCGTAGTAATTTATGTCAGCTTTCACATCTGTATAATCGACCCAGAATAATGGCTTATAGCCTATCCAGGTGCCGATTTCGTTATAGTAATCCCTTAAGGGAGCTACACTCAGGATACTGATTTCCATCTTTCCTGTCCTGCGGTTGTACTTACACTTTTCAATAACCTTAAAGCTATTAATGCTATTGAAATTGTATTGCATCTCCGTTATTTTTTTCAGCACAGTACCATCTACATCTTCTACTTCAATGGTGTCCAAATCAGCTTTGAATATTTTACTAATTTCTGTCTTCGTGAGCGGAGTAGGTGAGTTATAGTTTGATGAAGTATAGGCTTTGAGTTTGCCAGCTTTAACTTTACTTATAATTTTTTCCGCGAGCAGTGTGTCATGCACGGTTGATGAAGTCTTCTTTACAGTTTCAGAAGTATCTCCAACTATTATTTTACGTGAAATTATGCTGATGCGCCACTCTGTGTCGCCTTCTGGTTCTTTCTCCTCCGGGTCGCGAATTACACGGAAATTCAAATCACCAAAGCTCCGCGCGGCACTTCCATCACTAACGTCTATATTCTTAAAATTAAGTACGTCGCCGGTCTGTAATGTACTTAAAAACCCAAGCGTCTCGTCATCGAAATCAGGATTATGACCAACAAAATCCCTCATAAAAATGACCTCCGACTTCCTTAAAACAAAAAGCTTGTACCGTTTTATAAAGTAAGGGCTCTCTTCCCAGTTGCAGTTGGCATACCCTATACGTAAGCCTTTTGCTTTGGTTAGTTTCTTGTAAGGGATATTACCAAAATTCACTCCCGCCAGATCGCACACTGGGTTGCACTGAATTTTATCAACTGGCAGGGTTGTATCGCAAATTTTCTGAACACCGGTTTTCGTCTTTACCGAGATGCTCAGTTTACAGGCGCCAGCCCTGCTGGGAATAAGTGTGAAGCTGCAGCTATCGTTTGCAATGCTGCCATTGTCAGTGGTTACTAGAAGGTCCGCACACTTTTTGTTGGGCACGGTAATCGTAAGCGTATTATCCTTGCCAGCAAGTAACGGACCCCTATTCGTAGATATAGAATACCGTTGTGCGAAAGCAGAATTGCCACCGGGGAGCACAATAGCAAGCAGGAAAAACAGCCTTATCAGTAATTTCATTTAGTGCGGTGTTTGATGATGTTGATTAACAACATCACAAATATAACATTTTGGAGTAACGGTTGGGAATGGGGCAGTACGGCTTGAAAGAAATCTCATAAGCGATTGCGCGGCCTTTGATTTTTTATGTTCTCTATTGACTCTGCCATAGTATATGTCTTAGACAGTACAGACAACCTACTTATTGCGCCTTTGAAATCTTGAATAAGCTGTAAACTGCGGCATTGCACCTCTGCGTGGAATGGTAGGCTATTGCCCTACTTAGCCTTCAGAAAGTCTTTCCAGACGGCCTTTGAAAAAGTACTCTTTGGATGTTCGGTATCGAAATCTTCTATAATGCCTGCTACATCTTCGTATTTTATCCAGAATAAGGGTCTGTGTGCCCAAACATTTTCTTCTTCGTCGTAATAATCGCTTATCGGCGCAATAGCAAGAATAACGACCTTGTCCTCATCACTTTCCTCTCCCGGGCTCCATTCTTGCATCACTTTAAAGCTGCTAATGCTGCAGTAATCAAATGGTCGCTTCAATGTCTTTTTTATCAATGTGCCATCGACATCTTCTACCATAATGGAATCGAGCGCCATTGCAAACATGCGGGTAATTTCAGTGGTTGATAATGGATTGCCCGCTTCAAAATTCAAAGCCGGATAGGCTTTTAATGCCCCGCTTTTCACCTGCTCCACTAAGGAGACAGCAAGGGTGGTGTCTCTGGCAACTGTCATTCCCTTTCTCTTCACTCCGTTTACTGCATCCGCAATGGTTATCGTACGTGTAACGGATGTTGTTCCATCCCGCTTCTTCAGGGTTTTCTTCTCTACCACGCCATCTCCGGCTACCTGCAGTTTTACAGGCGCGAGTGCCTCATCCACATTTCCGGTGGCCGCATAAATGTTTTTGAGGTAAATGGTATCTCCAGTATTCAGGGTTTTAATAACATCAAGCGTTTGTTTATCAAAACCGGCGTTTTTACCAGTGCATGTTTTTACCCACAACATTTCGGATTCCCTGAGGCAATAGACGGTAAATGTTTTCAGATAAACATCTTTACGAACGGTATCACATTGCGGAAAAATGAGCCGTGGACCTTTCAACTTCAAAAGTTGGGCTGTGGTAATACTATTGCTCACGGAATCGCCCAGCACGCATACCGGCTGACAATTAACTTCCTGCTGGGCATAGCAACGCCGTGGCAGCAGAAAAATGAAAAGAATTATTGAAAATGAGGTTAATATTTTTATCACACTGCTGGCATTCGGTTATAAAAACGGGAGTATAGATAGTTGAATTTTGCTAGCAAAGATACTTATTTAGTCATGGTTCGCCAACGATGTGCATTCCATCCCAATAGAACTCCATCCCACAAACACCATTAACAATTTACCATTCACCATTATTTAGCGTAGCTCTTCGTTATCCCTTTCAACTCATTCAGTTTAAGCAGGGCCTCAACGGGTGTGAGCGTATTGATATCGGTATCTTCCAGCATTTGCTGAATGCGGCGGATATCTTCGGTGACTCCATCAAAAATGTTCAGTTGGTAATTTGGGGTGGGTTTTATGCTTTTTACTTTTTGTAAAGTATCTCCGCCGGTGCTGGCGTGCTTTTCTTCCAGCAGAGCCAGGATCTCATTCGCTCTGTCCAGTAACTTGTTAGGCATCCCTGCCATGCGCGCCACCTGAATACCAAAGCTATGCCTGCTGCCGCCCGGTGCCATCTTGCGAAGGAAAATAACTTTGTTACCTGTTTCTTTGTGGGTAATGTGGTAGTTCTTCACCCTTGGCAACTGATGTTCTAATTCGTTCAGTTCGTGGTAGTGGGTTGCAAAAAGTGTTTTAGGCTTGGCGGGACTGTTGTGCAGATGCTCTACAATACTCCAGGCTATGCTTATCCCATCGTAGGTGCTGGTACCACGGCCAATCTCGTCAAGCAATACCAGGCTGCGCTCGGTAATATTGTTAATAATGCTGGCTGTTTCATTCATCTCCACCATAAAGGTACTCTCACCACCACTTAGGTTATCCGACGCACCAACACGGGTAAATATCTTATCGGTAAGGCCTATGGTTGCCGACGCGGCAGGCACAAAGCTACCCATATGCGCCATTAGGGTAATAATGGCGGTCTGGCGCAGTAAGGCGCTCTTACCACTCATGTTCGGCCCGGTAAGTATAATAACCTGCTGTTCCGTTTTATCCAGCGAAATGTCATTAGCGATATACGAATCGCCCGCCTGCAGGCGCTGTTCAATAACCGGGTGGCGGCCTTCTTTTATTTCAAGTATTGGGTCCAGCACCAGGGTAGGGCGGTGGTATTTATAAGCTATGGCATTGTGCGCAAAACAAAGCAGGCAATCCAGCTGTGCAATAATTTGTGCATTGGTTTGTATTGGTGCAATAAAAGGCTCTATTCCAACCAGAAGTTCCTGGTAGATACTCGTTTCAATGGCCAGTATTTTTTCTTCTGCCCCCAATATTTTTTCCTCATATTCCTTCAGCTCCGGCGTTATATAGCGTTCTGCATTGGTGAGGGTTTGTTTGCGTATCCAGTCGGTGGGTACTTTATCCTTATGTGCGTTGGTTACTTCAAGATAGTAGCCGAATACATTATTGTAAGAAACTTTGAGCGAAGAGATGCCGGTACGTATGGCTTCCTGCTGCTGTATCTGCAATAAGAAATCTTTGCCACTGCGCGATATTTTCCGCAGGTGGTCCAGTTCTTCGTTTATACCTTCCCTGATAGCTCCACCTTTACTTACCAGTACCGGGGCGTCTTCCACAATTGTTGTAATGATGCGGGCACTTAAATCAGTAAGTGGTTGTATCGGTTGCGCCAGTCTGCCCAGCGATTCATCGCCGCTCACTATGCACTTATCGCGTACTTCCTCCATAAACTTGAGGCTACGCGCCAGTTGCAGCACTTCGCGTGGATTAGCTTTTTTCAGCGGAATTTTGCCTATCAGCCTTTCAACATCGCCTATCTGCTTAATGAGTTTGGTTAGGTCTTGGCTCAGGTCGTGGTTCAGTATAAAATAGCTCACCAGGTTCATGCGCTGTTCTATGCGGTGCATATCGAACAGCGGAAATATCATCCACCTTTTTATAAGGCGGGCACCCATGGGCGTATGGGTATGGTCAATGGCCGAAAGCAGTGAAGAACCTTGCTCATAGCCACTATTCAGTAATTCCAGGTTGCGGATAGTAAACCGGTCCATCCACAAAAACTCATCGGCAACAATACGCTGCAATGAGTTGATATGCCTTAAATCAAGATGCTCGGTATCTTTTATATAATGGAGTGCCACCCCGCAGGCAATTATTGCTGAACGCAGGTCTTCAATGCCAAACCCCTTCATGGAAACGGTCTGGAAGTGTGACAACAGCAAGTCATAGCAATACTGGTCTTTAAATATCCATTCGTCCAGTTGAAAGGTGTACACCTTGGTATCGAACTGTTCGCGAAAGCGTTTTACCTGCGATTTGGATAAGATAACCTCTGAAGGCTGAAAGCTTTGCAGCAGCTTATCCATGTACTCTATGTTGCCCTCAGCAGCGTAAAACTCACCGGTACTGATATCCAGAAAGGCAACGCCGCACATATTGTCGCCAAGGTGCAAGGCAGCGAGGAAATTATTGGTCCGGTTTTCCAGTAGCTTATCACTGGTAGCAACACCGGGAGTCACCAATTCGGTTACGCCCCGTTTTACAATGCCTTTTACTGTTTTGGGGTCTTCCAGCTGGTCGCAAATAGCAACACGGTAACCGGCTTTCACCAATTTGTGCAGGTAAGTGTCGAGGGAGTGATATGGGAAACCCGCAAGGTCAACTGCCGAAGCTGAATCTTTACTGCGCTTGGTAAGGGTTATCCCCAATACCCGCGAAGCAATATGCGCGTCCTCGCCAAAGGTCTCATAGAAATCGCCCACGCGAAACAACAATACTGCATCAGGATATTTCGCCTTGATCTCGTTGTGCTGCTTCATTAACGGGGTTTCTGCTGCCTTTGCCATGTGGTGCAAATGTAACTTTTAAATAGCGCACTGGCTTAATAGCGCGATGGCTCAATAAGTGTTTTGTGGGAGGTGTGTGGATAAGTATTTTAGATAATGGCTGAATAACGCAATCGCTCAATGGCTCATTTGTTGTTTGGAGGCTTTGTAAAGAAGGCATAATATTACATATAAGTTAGTAAGCGTTTACCATGTCTCTATTCAGCAATAAGTACCGGATTGAATCAGCCAGGTTACCAATGTGGGATTACGGTAGTAATAGCCATTATTTTGTTACGATATGTATTCGGAATAGGAAACATCATTTTGGTAGAATAGTAGACGGGGAAATGTGCCTTTCTGCCCTTGGAGAGGTTGCTGCTGCTTGTTGGCAGGAAATCCCGATACATTTTCCATTTGTGAAATTGGAAGAATATGTGGTAATGCCCAATCATGTACATGGCATAATTATTATTGATAAATTACCACTTGACGCAGGGGCACATGAAAATGCGCCTCTGCAGGAAGCTATCACAATTACACCCAATAAATTTGGGCCTCAATCCTTGAATCTTGGATCTATTGTCCGGGGATTCAAAATTGGTGTGACGAAGTACGGCAAGACTTGCAATGCAGATTTCAAATGGCAACCTCGTTTCCATGAGCACATTATCAGGAATGAAGAAGAACATTTGAAAATAAGAAATTATATAATTCAAACCCTCAGAATTGGGAAAAGGATAAATTTTATGATAAGGATAAAGAGTAGAATTGCTGACAAATTACATCCTGACGTAGAGACGCAATATTTTGCGTCTCCACATAACACCTTACAAATCGCGGTCTCACAAAATGCCCGATATACATCCGCTGTGGAGACGCAAAATATTGCGTCTCTACGAAATGCAATTTTGTATTTTCTTTTATTATTCCCGCTAATCACATTCGGCCAAACCCCACTTATCTCCTACGTAAAACCATTGGTGGGCACACAACGCATGGGGCATACCTATCCGGGTGCTACGGTTCCATTCGGAAGCGTGCAACTGAGCCCGGAAACCGATACGCTTTCATATGAACTAGACGGGAAATACAATAAAGACGTTTACAAATATTGCGCAGGCTACCAATATGAAGACAAAATAATTGTAGGTTTTGCGCACACCCATTTCAGCGGCACCGGGCATTCCGACCTTGGCGATATACTTATAATGCCAACCACTGGTAAACTGTTACTTAATCCCGGCAGCGCGCAAATAAAAAGAAGTGGCTACCGCTCCCAATTTTCTCATACCTCCGAAATAGCCGAAGCCAATTACTATAAAGTAGAATTGGCCGACTACAATATAAAAGCCGAGCTCACCACTACAACACGGGTGGGTTTTCACCAATATACTTTTCCAAAATCAGATAGTGCGCACATCATCCTCGACATGATGTATGGCATCTACAATTATCCCGGTAAAAATGTATGGACTTACCTTCGGGTGGTAAATGACACACTCGTTATCGGCTATCGGCTAACCAATGGCTGGGCTAAAAACCGGGCAGTTTATTTCGCCATAAGTTTCTCGAAGCCATTTAAACACCATGGCTTCCAGGATAATTCAAAAAAGGAGGTGTATAAAGGCTTCTGGCGCAAATTCGACCAAACGCACGACTTCCCCGAAATTGCGGGCCAGCAGATAAAGGCATGGTTCGACTTTAATACTTCAGAAGGCGAAAAAATAAAAATGAAAGTAGCCATTTCTCCGGTCAGCATGGCAAATGCGCAGGAGAATCTTATGGTTGAAGTACCGGGTTGGGATTTTGAACGGGTGAAAAAGCAGGGGCAGGCAGTATGGGAAAAGGAGCTGCATAAAATAGAAATAAAGGCGGATAATGAAACCATGCAAAACTTTTATACCAGCATGTATCATGCCTGTATTGGTAACTCTGTATATATGGATGTGAATGGTGAATACATGGGGCTGGACCGCAATGTGCATAAAGCTGAAGGCTTTACCAACTATACTACATTTTCCCTTTGGGATACTTACCGGGCACTGCATCCGTTATTCAATGTAATATGCCCGAAGCGCAATGCGGATATGATAGCCTCTATGGTTGCGCACTATCAGCAAAGCCCCGAACATATGCTGCCGGTATGGAGTAATTCAGCGAATGAGAATTGGTGTATGATAGGATATCATTCCGTATCGGCAATTGCTGATGCCTTAGTAAAGGGTACAATTACGCAAAATGATGCAGCTACTTTTGCTGCCGCATACGCTACAGCCAAAAATAACAGGAATGACGGTTTGGAGCAGTATGTAAAGTTGGGTTATGTACCAGAAGATAAGAGTGGCTCGTCAGTATCTAAGACGCTGGAATATGCATATGATGACTGGTGCTTGGCTCAAATCTGTAAGAAATTTGGCTCGTCTGAAACAGACAAATTCGAACAGCGCGCTGGCTATTTTAAAAATGTCTTCGATCAGGGTACTGGATTCATGCGCCCTCGCCTTAGCAGTGGTAGCTTCAAAAAAGAATTTGATGTACTAAATACCGATGAACCCGGCTTTATAGAAGGCAACACCTGGAATTACAGCCTGTATGTACCGCATGATGTGCCTGCGCTAATCAAGTTGATGGGCGGCAATAAGCACTTTGTACCCCATCTCGATTCGCTTTTTTCCATGCAACTGCCGGACAGCTTCTTTGCCCATACCGAGGATATTACCCGCGATGGCATTATAGGTAATTATGTACATGGCAATGAACCCAGCCACCACATTGCCTACCTCTATAACTGGACCGACAAACCCTGGAAGACACAGGAAAAAGTGCGTATGATACTGGAGAAAATGTACCACCCCACTCCCGACGGCCTGAGCGGCAATGATGATTGCGGGCAGATGAGCGCCTGGTATATTTTCAGCGCCATCGGTTTTTACCCCGTTTGCCCTGGCTCAGCAGACTACCAGTTGGGCAGCCCATGTATAAAGGAAGCGGTATTGAATCTTGAGAACGGCAAAAAATTCACCATCAAAACTGTAAACCAAAGTAAGACGGCCATATACGTTTCTAAAGCCCTGCTGAATGGCAAGCCACTCGCGCACACCATTACACACAATGATATCTTGGCCGGAGGTGAATTGGTGTTTTATATGAATGAGCGGAGGTAGATTGGCGCGGCATTCTGCGTCTATTTTCTGACGGATATTTTCTAAGGAATATCTAATTTATTTTATGTAATTTTATTGCACATTGTTGTCGTTTATGAAAAGAATATTCTTACTGCTCGCAATTTTACTCGGTGTCTCTCCATTATTTGCTCAATACGGTACAATTGCAACTGTTGCAGGCGGGTCCAGTTGGGCTGGATTTGGCGGGGATGGCGGGCCTGCTACAGCAGCGGCTGCCAGCTTTTTCAGACCTTATGGGGTTGGCGTAGACACTGCCGGCAATATTTACATTTCCGACATTTTCAATTACCGGATAAGAAAAGTACATGCTGCCACAGGTATACTCACGACAATTGCGGGTAATGGCACCAGCGGTTTTTCAGGAGACGGTGGGCCGGCAGTTGTTGCAAAACTTGCTACAGGATGGTCTAGTTACCTTTGTGTAAATCGCGGCGGCGACGTTTTCATTGTTGATAACAACAGGATTAGGAAGGTAAGCTATACCACCGGAATCATAAGCACAGTAGTTGGCTCCGGTTCGACCACTTTTTCAGGAGATGGGGGGCCAGCTACAAGTGCGGGGCTTAGCGGACTTCATTCTGTGTACGTGGATACTTTCGAGAATATTTATGTCGGATGCACGAACAGGATAAGGAAAGTTACGGCAGGAACGGGCATTATTACCACTTACGCCGGCACAGGCACCTCTGGTTTTTCGGGCGATGGTGGCGCTGCTACGGCGGCTAGTTTTAACGGCGGCTCTTCTATTACAGGTGATGCCGCAGGCAATATCTACTTCGTTGATGATGCCAACTATAGAATAAGGAGGATAAATCCGTCCGGTATCATAACGACGATAGGAGGAAATGGTATGTCCGGCGCATCTTCAGGCGATGGTGGACAGGCTACCTCAGCAAATCTCAGCGCTCCTGATGGCCTATCCGCAGATACTTCCGGCAACATCTACTTCCTATCTGAAAGTGCAAAAGTAGTTCGATCGATAAACATCGCAACAGGTGTCATTCATACGGTTGCGGGCTGCTATACGGGTTGCGGCTCAGCCGGGCATTCGGCAACCTCCACTCCTGCGCAAACTGCCTCACTTTCAGCCCAGCTTATGACTGTTGATCAAGGTGGAAACATCTATTATACCGACGGTGGAGGATGGACTTATAAGATTGCGAACCCGAGCTCGGGAATAGACTCATTCTCAGTATCCGATAGTATCGCTACATCAGCATGCACGCTGCCGGCGCGGGTACACAATGGAATTTATGGTACCATAACCCGTACACCGGCATCCGGCGACTCATTGCATGTTACAATCGACTATGGCCAGTTTAGCTCAAACTCTATAAGGCACTATACAATTCCTTACTGGTATACTTCCACCTACGGTTTTGGGAACTTTTTCAGTACACTTGGCGACTTTACCTATACCATACCCGGCAAATACCAACCGAAAGTGACTATAACAACTGTCGGCGGATATAACGATGTCTTCAATGCTCCTGCCCGAAACATAGGCAGTGTTTGCGGCAGCGGTATTACCGGCATCAGAATCGATTCAACTGCCGACACCCTGGTTTCACCAATATGCAGTGTACCATGGCGCGTGAAGTATAATATATGGGGCAAAGTTACAGGTACTCCATCAGCAGGCGACTCTGCTTATATAGTATATAGCGAGGATATTGGCGATACAACATTTTTAATGCATAAGGTGCCTTATGTACTTTCAGGTTCGACTTACTTTTTTCATGACACCGCTACCCTTACGTTTACTCCCGGAGGCTATCATACCTTTATACGGGCCATCACAGCTTCGGGACTGTATTACCAGGAAGATTATTCATCGGCATTTGTTACCGGACCCTGCGCCCATGGCTCGGTAAGTCTTTCTGTGTCGGACACCGCATTGCATACTACCTACTGCGCACTTCCATTTACAAACAGGTTTAATATTTCAGGCACCCTGAGAGATTCGGCGGCGTTGGCAACCTCTGTTAACATTACTATTAATTATGGCGATGGAACAATAGTTACTGCAACAGCTCCTGTTGTCTCTACAGGCGTAGGGAATTATACCTATTCCATTAGCCCGCTTACGCACACATACGTATTTGCCGGTTTGTATACACCCACCGTTACAGCTGTGGCAAGTACATATACTGCGAGCGCCAGCTCTACAACTTTTACTGTTGGCTCCAGTTGTTCCCCGCTTACCGGGGTACTATACATTGATTCAAACGCTGATTGCGTGCGGCAGATGTCAGAAACAAAACTCGGATACTGGCCTTATGCGCTTATTAATAATACTTTGGGGGATACTACCTATGGTTGGTGTAATGACACAGGCTATTATGCCCTGGAGTTGATTAATGGTTATAGCTATACAATGATTCCGGACCCTACAAGTTATTTTCATTACGGTACCGCAGGTGCATCACTGGCAATTTCCTGCCCTTCTACTGGTATTTACACTATTACAGCCGGTGGAGGGACCTATACGCAGGATTTTGGCTTCACGTGCATTCCACCAACAGCCGTAGATATGCAGGTCGCTGGCTGGGGCTGGGGATTTGTGCCCGGCGATACAAGTGTAATTGGAGTATGGTCGAGCAATTCGTGGGGTTACATGTGCGATACCTTAAGCTCTACAGTTACCTTGGTACTTGATACTATAGTTAGTTATGTTGGCATGTGGAGTGGCCCCGCACCAACAAGCATATCAGGCGATACCTTGCGCTGGCATTTTGTTTCGGACTCGTCTTTATTTGATTTCAACGCTTATGTAAAAGTGCGCTGCCACACAACTGCCACTATTTTTGATACTGTGCATAACCGCCTGCATGTTGATCCATCCCGCATCACAGATCCTGACCTTACAAACAACACTCTCGTATGGCAGGAACCGGTGACCTCATCATGGGATCCTAACGAAAAACAAGTTTCTCCAAAAGGTTATGGCCCGCAGGGATACATACCTAATGGTACTCCCTTGAGCTATATCATTCACTTCCAGAACACTGGCACGGCACGTGCACGAAATATTACAGTGAGTGATTCGTTGAGCACTGACCTTGACCTAAGCACGCTTTCTGTGTTAAGTTCCAGTTCTCCAGTATTGGTTTACCAGTTTCCGGGCAATGTTGTAAAGTTCAGGTTTAACGACATTAACCTTCCCGACAGTGCCAGCGACCCAATTGGCAGCATCGGCTATGTTGCATTCACAATTGTACCAAATGATGGACTCGCACCTAATACACGCATTGCCAACTATGCCGGCATCTATTTTGATTACAATCCACCTGTATACACTAATTCTGCAGTTAATACTATTGAGGACACAGTAGGCATGGTATACGGCCCTGATACTGTTTGCGGTGGCAGTTCCATAACGTTGACCAACCATCTCAGCGGCGGCGTATGGACAGTTACCAACGCTCACGCAACTGTCAGTGCCACAGGGGTGGTTACAGGCGTTAGCCCGGGAATTGACACAGTTGTTTACACTGTTTATGGCGACCAGTCTGCCTATAAGATCATTACCGTCCGTGCTGCTCCGGGTTATGGGGCGATCTCTGGCAGCCACTACGTTTGCCTGGGTGGTACAACCCTGCTTACGTCGTCTATATCCGGCGGCACTTGGTCTGGTACGGGAAGCGGAATTGTCAGTATTTCGTCGTCAGGGTTAGTAACAGCACACGCACTCGGCACCGATTCTGTTTATTATCATTCATCCAATATTTGCGGTACGGGTGTTGATGCCTACGCGATGTTTGTAGATACTAACCTTTCGGCCGCAACCCTTGGCACTACTACCACGTTATGCCCCGGTACCTCGTTTACAATTTCAGCGTCTCTTCCAGGCGGAACGTGGAGCAGCGTCAGCCCATCCATTGCATCTGTATCTGCATCCGGACTTGTGACCGGGATCAGCGGGGGTATTGACACTATCGTGTACTCACTTACCAATGCATGTGGCTCCGCAACTTCAAGCGCGGTCGTTACTGTGAACCCAGCTCCGTATGCGGGTGTCGTTACAGGTGCTACTTCTGTTTGCGTGGGCAGCACCATCACGCTCACTCCTTCAGTTTCGGGCGGCTCATGGTCCGTAAGCAGCAGTACCATCGCTTCAGTATCGGGAGGTGTAGTTGCAGGTTTAACCAGTGGTATCGATACTATTTACTATGTAATTAGCAATACTTGCGGCACAGCCCGCGTTCCGACTGCAGTATCTGTTATTTCACCGCCGTCAGCCGGAACGATATCGGGTGGATCTGCCGTTTGTATAGGTGCAACTATTATACTGACATCAACTACTTCTGGTGGCACCTGGTCTACCAGCGGCACCATTGCAACTGTTTCAGGCAGTGCAGTTACTGGCATGGCCGTTGGTTCAGATACTGTATTCTATACTGTAAGCAATGCCTGCGGAACTGCTGTAGGCCATACAACAATTACAGTTAATGCATACCCCGTTGCCGGCACCATCACTGGCGCTACAACGCTATGTGTAAGTGCAACTGCAATGCTTTTCCCATCATTGTCAGGAGGAACATGGTCGGCTTCAAGCGCTGCGGCAACTGTTGCAGGAGGTTTAGTATCCGGTGTGAGTGCCGGAGTTGATACCATATTCTATACCGTTACTAATGTGTGTGGTTCAGCCAGTACCTATCACATCGTTAATGTACTCGTCCCTGCAGTTGCTGGAGCTATTACAGGAGCATCTTCAGTATGTATTGGAGACTCCGTTTCCCTTACAACCACCGTAGCTGGCGGTGCGTGGACAAGTAGCAGCGGATCTATAGCAACAGTATCAGGTGGTGTAGTGACGGGCTTATCCACAGGCACAGCAACAATTACCTATACCGTTACTAATAGCTGCGGCGCTGATGATACCACCTTTACCATAACAGTAAATCCACTACCTGATGCGGGCACTATTTCGGGGACCGACAGTGTTTGCATTGGCGCAACAACTACCCTTACCAATACGGTTTCTGGCGGAGCCTGGACCAGCGGCAGCACTTCTATTGCATCAGTAAATTCGGGTGGGGTAATAGTGGGTCTCAGCAGCGGTGCTGTTGTTATCACTTACACCTATACCAATCTGTGTGGTTCAGCATCTTCAACCTTTAATATGTTCATTCGGCCTGCAGCTGATTGTCCGGACGAAGTAACGCACATTGGAGGGCCAATGCCTGAAGATGTAGTAGTATCGCCTAACCCAAACACAGGCTTGTTTGTTATTACGTTGCCGGCTCATGATGGGCCGACCGGCATCAGCATTATAGATGTGAATGGTAAGGTGATAAAGAGTCTAAACATTACCGATAAAATAGCAACAGAAATACCAGTTGACCTTAGTAAAACCGCCGCTGGCGTTTACATGATAAAAGTGAGCGTTAACAACGCAACTTACTATAGAAAGGTTGTAGTGATGTAATGCCACAAACCTGCCGCTACTCAGTAGCAGCACCGTTTTAGGAATACACTTTCAAACAAATAGCTGCGGATATTCCGCAGCTATTTGTTTATGGTTTAGGCATATAAGGTATGTTTGGAAGATTGGTTTCGTCTTATTTTGCTAATGGTAATGAGAAGCTAAATACAGAACCGTTCCCCAATTCACTGGTTACCCATATTTGTCCCTTTTGCGCTTCGATGAAATCTTTTGAAATGGCCAGGCCGAGACCTGTGCCTTTGGCTTTGGAACCTGGAACCTGGTAATATCGCTCGAACAAACGAGGCAGGTATTCCCTGGCAATACCGGGGCCATTATCTGCGACTGAAAATACAAGGGTGTCGTTTTGTTGGGTTACTTGCAATGTTATCTCGCTTCCTTCTGTTGAGTACTTTATTGCATTCGTAAGCAGATTATTTAAAACCCAGGTGCTTTTTTCCGCGTCAGCGTAAACCAGTGAAAGCTTATCGCCAGCCGCTTCAATAATATTGATGTTCTTATCTTTTGCGCTGGATGCAACAGTTTTCATGGCATTTTCAATGATTGTCGATGGATGTATTTCCTGAATATCGAGCTGAATACGGCCTGCCTCTACCTGCGACATGTTAAGTAACTCACTGAGAATTTTTAATATTCTCAGGTTATCCTGCTTCAGGTTTTGAATCAGCTCTTTCTGGTCGGCGGAGAGTTTTCCTATCCGCTCATCTTCCAGCAATTTTAAACTGAGATCTGATGCAGCCAAAGGTGTTTTTAATTCGTGTGATATGGTGGCTATGAAATTGGTTTTTGCAGCATCTAATTCTTTAAATGAAGTGATATTCCGGAGCACAATTACTTTGCTGTTTCCTTCGCCCTGGGCTACGTCTATTGTCTCCCGCGTAAAGTAATTCTCGCGGTTCTCTACCACTATTTTAAACGGTGCCGAAGATTCATTGTTTACCAGGAAGCTAAAAAGGTCGTTTTGTCGACTCAGCTCATCAACGGTCTTACCCACTATTTCGTCCTTTTTTAAGCCTAATAATTGCAGTGCCTGGAAATTGGTAAACAAAATAATGTTATTCTTGTCAATACCTATACTGGCGTCTTTCAAGCTATTGATCACCGCCTCGGCGCGGCTTTTTTCAAACATTAGTTTATTCAGATTGCTGCTCTCAAAATACTCCAGCCTTTCTGCCATGCTGTTAAACGCCTCAGCAAGGTCGCCGAATTCATCTTTATTATCAATGCGGATACGATGCCTGTAGTTTTTATTGGTGATCTCTTTTATTGCCGATGATAAATGCAAAATTGGGTT
Organism: Chitinophagaceae bacterium; assembly: GCA_947447265.1. Taxonomy (GTDB): domain Bacteria; phylum Bacteroidota; class Bacteroidia; order Chitinophagales; family Chitinophagaceae; genus Flavipsychrobacter. Next base: position 19,251 of record CANFKC010000030.1, on the reverse strand, counting down.
GGTGACTATAGAAGGGAAGTTTGCCGAAAAAGTAAATGAAATGAGAAATACAATAAAGACCAGGACTATAATAATAGTAAGTGCATTTTCTGCAGTTGCTTCTGCGCGCCCATTTTTTTTGTGAATGGCATACATATTTACCGCAAGTACGCGTTGTATACTTTCCTGTATATCATGATTATATAAGACATGCTTCTCCCGGTTCCCGCTCTTCATTTGGTCAAACAATTGGCGCAACCGCTGTGTTGATTCGCGCTCGCCGGGTTCGGTGATATTTTTTTCCTGAGCTGCAAGGGAATGTTCAAATCGCACTAACGCAACTGCATAATTAATATCAAGGCTGTCCAGTTCCTGCTGCATTTCGTGGCAGTAGGCGAGCGACTCATAGTTGTCCTGCAGCACAGCTTTGGCTTCACGTTTCATAATGGCCGTAAAATAGATGCCGGCGCCGCCCGTTAACAACAACAGGAGAAACAGGAAAATTGTGCCCAGCCTTATTTTATTCCCTACTGATAATGCCATCAGGATAGTATTATTATGTCAATGTTGTTCTTTGATAGTGTCTTCAGTAGCTGGTTAAAAACGCCTGTACGTAATATGATCTGGAAAAGGTTCAGGTGCGGTTTGCCAATGCATATAGTCGTGATATTCTTTTCTTCTGTTGTTTCAATGATAGCATGTGCCACGTTCTCCTGCTTTTTACGAATCACCTCTGCACCCAGTTCAGTTGCGTTCTTAAAGTTATTAATTAAATGTCGTTGCGCTGCCAAAGATATTTTATCGTCTGCTTCTTTTGTTGTTTGTACATACAAAACATACCATTGGCTGTTATAATACGATGCAAGGCGAGCCGTTTTGCGTATTATCTTTTGGGCTACCTCGTGGTTTGACGATATACATGCCAGGAATCTATCGTGCCGGAATGGGGTTTGTCGTGCTGTTATCTGGTAATCTACTTTCCGTTCTACCTGGCCTGCTACTTCTTTAAGCGCCAGCTCGCGGAGTTGCAGAATTTTATCGGGCTGAAAGAAATTTTGCAGTGCACTCTGCACTTTGGAATGATCATATATTTTACCCTCTTTTAATCGGGTTATCAATTCATCTGCTGTAAGGTCTATGTTCACTACTTCATCAGCAATCTGCAATATCTTATCGGGTATTCGTTCCTGCACTTCGATCCCGGTAATTACTTTTACGTCTTCATTAATGCTTTCAATGTGCTGGATGTTAACTGCTGTAATTACATCTATCCGGGCATCGAGAATATCCATCACATCTTGCCAGCGCTTTTCATTTTTACTGCCCGGTATGTTGGAATGTGCCAGTTCGTCTACAATTACTACTTCAGGCTGCAAAAGTAGAATTGCCTGCACATCAAGTTCGTCCAGCTTTTTACCTTTGTAAAATACCTCCCTGCGGGGGATAACTGGCAACCCTTCTACCAACTCCTGCGTTTCCTTTCTGCCGTGAGTTTCGATATAGCCGACTTTCAGGTTTTTCCCATTACGTAAAAGATTGTGTGCTTCCTGCAGCATACGGTAAGTCTTACCTACGCCTGCGCTCATACCCACATAGATCTTCAGCCTCCCCTTTGTTTCATTTCGGTTAAGGTTTAGAAATTGCTGTACCCTCTTTTCTTTATCGTCAGCCATACCCATGTTGTGCTATTACAGGTTAAATGATAAAATGGTAAAAAGTGGTGGGCCAAACGGGCCGCACCACTCTTATTAAACACACTGCACTATGAAAATTTGGTATCTTTTTGTTGCTAACCAACATGCTGATTTACATTCTGAATAGTAAAGCAAGGATAACCCGGTCTTCTGATTTTACAAGGTCAGGAGCCCAGGTGGCTGGCACCGGCGTATAAGTATAGCCGCTTGGCGATGTTACACCACCGTGGCCTGCAAAGTATGGGTTGTCAGCTTCCCTATGTACATATTCCAGTCGGAATTCAATGCTCTGGTTAGGCATCCAGCTAATGTTAGTTGAGGCATCCCATCCGCTAAACTGATCGCCCGGGTTAGCGCTGTATGGGTGCGTCCCAGCTGTTTGTGTTGGGTTGTATTGGTTAGGTAGTGGGCTTGCGTCGCCGGTAGGGTAGAGTACAAGATAGCGGCCCGGATTCTTCATCCATCCACCACCTATACACCATGCCCATTTGTTCTTACCAAACCACATCCGGTTGTAGGCCATCAGGCTTACGAAGTACTGAGCAGGGCCTTTTCCGCCAATATCATCGGTAAAGCCATTTACGCCGCCGCCTTTTTCAAAACCGAAATCTCCGGTTAATGACAATGCCGATTTATTAATCCCTTTTGTTTTTGAACCATTATGGTATTTCCATAAAAAGCTGTTGTCGGAATGGAACCTATTCCTGCCCACTAACCCAGGTGCATCGGTGCCGTAGTAATCGTTCGTCAATAATTTAATGTTGGAATTAGGTATCCAGGTAATATTGCCACCTACACCAGGTAACTGGTTAAATGAGCCATAACTCTGCCAGCCATTAATAATCCATGGTTCTATCTTTAAATGCTCAGATGGGAATATCTGGATTCGGATACCGTTAAAGAACCAAGGGGTGTTATCAGACGTAAAAGAGGCCTGGTATTCCCAGTTTTCTACCTGGTAGTAAGAGTTAAGGCCAATATAGGACATGAACATACCTGCATCTACATTAATACCGTGCAACACATCAAAATGATAGCCTGCATAAGCTTCACTTATATACCTGTAAACATCAGCCAGGTTATATTGGCCGCGGTATGGGCTTAGGTCATTGCGGGGGATTACAGTGGAGCGGGTACCAAATTGTGTCATTATCCTGGCATGCGCGTTATTAAAAACGAAGTCGCCGCCAATTGCCGCACACGAAACCTGCACTTCATCAGTACGCGCCACTGCAGTAGACCCTACGACTGTATGGTCAATCGGGTTATTGAAGGAATGGTTCACATTGGCATCTAACATAATGCTCCAGGTTATATACTTACCTGTTAGCACCGATGAATCGCGGCGGTCGCCGCCATTGTACCACGACTGATCAAGACCCTCAAATGGAATTTGAGATTTCGGCGTCTTCACTTCCTTCTTCGGTGTTTCTTCATTGGATATCTCCCTGTTGTCGGAGGTTGATTGTGCTTTAGCTTGTTGTGTAAACATCAGGCCCGCTATAACCATTGATGCGATTGTTGTTCTTCTCATGTTGTTCGCTTTTTGAGTGTGTTTAATTAATTTTTATTTTAGGTTATCCAGGTCAATATTCAGTTTCAGTATATTAATTTTTGTAGGCCCGAACATACCGAGCAATGGGTTTTCCGCATTTTTTTCTATCAATGCTATTATTCTTGTGCCTGCGATACCCCTCGCTTTTGCAATTCGTACTACCTGTATTGTAGCACCCTGAATGCTTATGTGTGGATCAAGCCCGCTACCACTTGCCGTTACCAGATCTGACGGTATATCAGCTTTGTTGATTCCCGGATTGTGAACCATGAAGGAGTCAATGCGGCCTTGCACTTCGGCGAGGTAATCAGGATTATTAGGTCCTTTATTGCTCCCGCCCGAACCTGCAGCATTGTATGCCACTGCCGAAGGCCGGCTCCAGAAATATTTGTCGTCTGTAAATTTCTGGGCTATATTGGTATAATAGGTTTTGCCATTGGCTGCCGTAATGAATCCGTCGCCCTTGTTCGGTGATACCTGCGCAATGCCCCATACAATGAGCGTATAAACGCCAGAAAAAAACAAGAGGCAAAGTACAGTAAGCAGCAGCGATGGTAATAGTTCTTTTTTCATTTTATTTCGATAATTTTGTTAACAATCTTAATTGTTGTCCAATGGATGCTGTAATTCATATCAAGCCCGATGAGTTTAATGAAAAGTTGTTTGAACGGATCAAATCGCTCATAAACTTGGTAAATGATGCAGAGATCACGATCTCCATCAATAAAAGCCTTCCCTTTAAAAATGTTCTTGAAAACGTAGAGCTTAACCGCAATCTTACGTACTTCACATTGGACGAATATGAGGAATTTAAAAGACAGCTTTTAAACGAGCCATGAGTAAAGTAATTTTTGAAAATAGTACCATCGAAACTTTGCGCAAACTTGCTGCAACTAACCCACAACTGGTAAAAAAGATATTCGAGCTCATCGACGACATTATAAAGCATCCTTTTGACGGACTCGGAAAGCCAGAGCCGCTTAAGCACGATTATAAAGGCTATTGGTCGCGAAGAATAACCGGCGAGCACAGGCTCATCTATAAAATTGACGCGGAAAAGAATGTTATTATTGCTGCTTTGCATGGTCATTATAGTTAATGTAATTACATAAATACCCCCACGATCAAGTCTATCAGTTTTATCCCGATGAAGGGTAATACGATACCACCAATGCCATATATGAAAAGGTTCCTGCGCAACAGTGCACTTGCGCCGATAGGTTTGTAAGCCACTCCTTTTAGTGCCAATGGGATCAGCATAGGGATAATGATGGCATTAAATATTACTGCTGAGAGGATAGCGCTTTCCGGGCTTTTCAGACCCATTATGTTCAGGCCCTTTAGCGCGGGGATCGATACAATGAATAAAGCAGGTACTATAGCAAAATACTTAGCGACATCATTGGCTATGGAGAAGGTGGTAAGTGTACCACGTGTCATCAGTAATTGCTTGCCTATTTCTACTATTTCAATCAGCTTGGTAGGGTCATTGTCCAGGTCCACCATATTACCTGCTTCTTTTGCTGCTGCTGTGCCGCTATTCATAGCCACACCTACATCAGCCTGCGCAAGTGCAGGTGCATCGTTAGTGCCGTCACCCATCATGGCAACCAGCTTGCCTGTGGCCTGCACCTTCTTAATGTAGTCCATCTTATCTTCGGGCTTGGCCTCTGCAATAAAATCATCAACACCTGCTTTCTCTGCTATGTACTTTGCGGTTAGCGGGTTGTCACCTGTAACCATCACAGTGTTTACGCCCATTTTACGCAGGCGCTCAAAACGCTCCTGAATGCCGGGTTTAATAATGTCCTGCAATTCTACAACTCCAAGAACACTGTTGTTTTCAATTACGACCAATGGCGTACCTCCGTTCATGGAAATCTTATTCACATCGTTGGTTGTGGTCGGGGGGAACACATTGCCAGCCTTTTCCACCATTTTCCTCATGGTGTCATAGGCTCCCTTGCGGATTTTTGTTGTTCCAAAGTCAATACCACTGCTGCGGGTTTCGGCAGTGAATTTGATGAACGTAGGGCTATCAACGTTGTAGCTCTGTGGGTTAACTCCGGCCAATTCTATAATTGATTTACCCTCTGGCGTGTCGTCTGACATAGAACTGAGCGCTGCACATTTAATAAAGTATTTTTCATCAACTCCATGTGCCGTATGAAAGTGTGTTGCTTTACGATTGCCTATCGTAATAGTGCCTGTTTTATCTAGTAGCAACACATCTATATCGCCAGCGGTTTCAACTGCTTTGCCAGATTTTGCGATCACATTTGCGCGCAGCGCTCTGTCCATCCCAGAGATGCCGATAGCAGATAACAAACCGCCGATAGTAGTAGGAATAAGACATACAAACAAGGAGATATAAGCTGATATCGCAATTGGCGTTTTTGAATAGGCGGCGAATGGATGCAGCGTGATGCACACAATTACAAACACCAGCGTAAAGCCTGCAAGTAAAATGTTCAGCGCAATTTCGTTAGGTGTTTTCTGGCGGGTGGCACCTTCCACAAGGGCTATCATTTTATCGAGGAAGCTTTCACCGGGTTCTGTGGTTACTTTCACTTTTATTTTATCAGAGAGTATCTTTGTACCACCAGTTACTGACGATTTATCTCCGCCTGATTCGCGTATTACCGGTGCAGATTCTCCGGTAATGGCTGATTCATCTATGGTTGCAATGCCTTCTACTATTTCGCCATCTGTAGGTATAATATCATCTTTTTCACAAATGAAGTAGTCGCCCTTTTTTAACTGCGAAGAGGGAATGATTTGCACCTCATTTAAAAAAATATCGCCCATCAGCACTACCTTCTTTGCCGGAGTTTCTTCTCTTGTTTTACGAAGGGAGGCTGCCTGTGCCTTGCCTCTTGCCTCCGCAAGCGCTTCGGCGAAATTTGCAAATAGCAGGGTAAGTAGTAGTATAATGAAGATGATAAAGTTGTACGCAAATGAGCCCTGGTGTGTTTCCCCGGTCAATATCCAGATGCATACTGCCAGCATAATGAACATACCTATCTCCACAGTGAACATTACCGGGTTACGGAACAGTATTTTGGGATTGAGTTTAACAAAGGATTGTTTCAATGCCTCCGTTACTATTCCTCCTTGAAAAAGACCAGATTTATCTTGGCGTTTCATAATTATTCAATTCAGGTCGTTAGTAAGATTTTGTTATTTAGAGAACCATTCGGCGATCGGGCCTAGTGCCAGTGCAGGGAAGAAGGCTAGTGCGGCTATTATTATTTTTACCGCGAATACTAGTAATCCAAATGTGCCTGTATCCGTTTTAAGGGTACCACCGCTTTCGGGTATAAACTTTTTCTGCGCCATTATGCCAGCTATCGCGACGGGACCTATTATGGGTAGGTAACGGGAAAAGAGCAATATAATACCCGCACTGATGTTCCAGAATGGGTTATTGTCCGCAAGACCCTCAAAGCCGCTGCCATTGTTGGCCGACGCTGAAGTATACTGGTACAGCATTTCGCTGAAGCCATGGTAGGAGGGATTGTTGAACCAGCCTGTTGCATTATGCTTTCCGGCCGCATCGGTAAACCACCAGCCCATATTGGCATCGTGCGCGGCGAGGTAACTGGATATTGCTGTGAATGCCAGTATAAGGAAGGGATGCAGCAGCGCCACTATCATGGCAATTTTCATTTCTTTAGCTTCCACTTTCTTGCCCAGGAATTCAGGCGTGCGCCCCACCATCAACCCTCCTATAAACACCGCAAGTATCACATAGATAAAGAAGTTAAGGAAGCCTACGCCCACACCACCATAGAAAGAGTTGATCATCATGCCCAGCAGCATGTTCATGCCGGATAGCGGCATAAAGCTGTCGTGCATACCATTTACCGAACCAGTGGAGATCACAGTGGTTGCAATGCTCCAGAATGCTGTGGCATAAGATGCAAACCTTACCTCCTTACCTTCCATATTACCTCCTGGCTGCGCTATGCCCATTTTTGCAAGGGCGGGGTTGCCGTTGATCTCGGTTATCATCGTAGGCACTACCAGCATCAGGAAGCCTATGGTCATAACGCTCCAGAAAACCCATGCCAGTTTTTTCCTTCTTAGATAGATACCCATTGCAAATACCATTGCAAATGGTAGGAGTATCTGTGATATCATCTGCACCATATTGGTGAGATAATTAGGGTTTTCAAGCGGATGCGCTGAATTGGCGCCATAAAAACCTCCACCATTTGTGCCCAGGTGTTTTATTGCCACAAATGCGGCTACAGGCCCCCGGCTTACATGCACAGTATCGCCTTGCATGGTTATCATGGTGTCCATGCCTTTTGCGGTCATTGGTGTGCCATTGAAAATATGTATGGCTGCGATGAATATGCAGATTGGCAATAGTATACGTGTGCAGCTCTTCAGGAAGTAATTATAAAAATTGCCCAGTTTGTCGGTAGTCCGTTCTCTCAGCGCATTAAATACGATTGCCGCTGCCGCCATACCGGTACCTGCCGATACGAACTGAAGGAACATTAAAGCAAATGTTTGGGTAAAGTAAGAAGCGCCGGATTCGCCAATATAATCCTGTAGATTGCAATTCACCAAAAACGAAACAGCGGTATTAAATGCCAGGTCTGGTGACTGAGACGCAATATGGTCGGGGTTCCAGGGCAGCCAGCTTTGATTAGTTAAGCAGAACATAGCCCACAAAAACCAAATGAGATTAATGGTAAGCAGTGCTTTAAGGCTTTGCTTCCATGTCATTTCGTTCAGCGGGTTTATCCTTGATATTTTAAAGAAAAGGCGCTCTATTGGATTAAATATGGCATCGGTCCATACACCGTCGCCGGCATATACTTTAGCTATATAGCGCCCCAAGGGTAACGCCAGCAGCAAGGTGCCCACAAACATCACTATTACTCCGAGTAATTCAGCATTCATAAAAGTATTTTTAAAATTTTTCAGGCTTGATCAATACATACAGCATGTATGCAAAAACCAGCAGGGAAACAATGAGCAGCGCTATCATAAATTAAATTTTTTCGAACCAGTCTATTGACTTAAACAGGATGGCAAAGCCAACCAAAACCCCTGATACCAAAATTATAACCAGCATTTTTTCTATTTTTTCTTTGATTTAAAATGCAGCCTCAATTACCTGGGGCAGCTGCTTTACCAAATACATAATTCACTTTATAGCTGTTATGTATTTTATCATACTCTGCTATATCGCTACCGCTGAAAAACTGATCGAGCATGCTGATGAACTTCTCATTACCACGATAGCTGTTTTTCAAATTGTTGAGTGTTAACGGGATGATCTTCCCATCAGCCTTTGTGCTGAAAAAGTAGTTGTTCAATACTGTATAACCCTTGCTTTGTGCGACGTGTGTGGTTTGTGAATAGATGATTACATTGTCCGCTTCCAGAATTTGATATGTTTCACCTTCGAATAACCGGTATGCTTTTTTGCTGTTATCAACATAGCCGAATATCTTACTCTTTTCCAGTTTATGGGTAGTTCCCTTTTCGACTACCGTAATGTACGGCAGGTTGGCAACTGAATTATTCGGATGTATTTTAGGATGGGCACTATAGGAGATTTTGTTATTTACAAAATCGTTAGCGGTCATGTAGATGCCTGACTGCTCTTTGGCAAAAGAGCTCATTGATAAAATCAAAAGGGAATTCAGGGCTGCCAGTTTTAATGTGTTTTTCATTTTTTTAATATTTACTGTTGATAAGAAGTGTTTTGAATAGTGTGTCCGATATCGAAAGCCGTTCACTTGTAATTTTTGCCCGGTTCGGTTGTCACAAAGGCATTGTTCAATTTGCGTGCCCTGTGTTCATTGCTCAGCTTTTTTTTTGCTAAAGCCTTGATTTTATTGATGTTTGCAGGGTCTTTTCATTTTGCCGTTACTACTCCATGGGCGGTAACCTTCTCATTTTGAGAAAAGGAATTATCAAAATGAGAAAACCGGGTTAACATCCACCGTGATATAACTGCGACATGTAAAGGGAATATAGGGTGACCGGTATGATAGCCAATACTTTCTTTTTATCGACAGCATTGCACATCAGCATGCTGGTTAAGGAAAACATGAATACATTTTCAACTGCGTTTTTTACAGCACCGTTACCCTTACTATACAGTTTGTCGGCAACAACAAAACAACGCTTAACGGTTGTATAGTTGTGTTCCTGAATATTTCTATTGGTGAACGTTGTGAGCGAGTTCATAATTTCGTAAGGAGTATTCTTATTTCCGGCCTTTAATAAGTCAGCTGCCATTTCAGGTAGCGCTTCTTCTACATACATCGGAACTTCGAGTTGATTGATCATTTTGAATAGGTTTTGCCCTATCAATACCAACAATGTGCCAGTAATAAGCTAACCATCTGAAACCCTTTACAGGTGCGGCGTTTAGCCCGAGTGCCCACAAAATGGCATAAAAAAACCTTCTCAAAACGAGAAGGTTAATTATCAGAATGAGAGTGGCGCTATTTTATTCCATACTCGTCAATTTTTCTATACAGAGTAGCGAGGCCTATTTCCATAAGCCGGGCTGCTTCCGCTTTATTTCCCCTGGTGTATTGCAGCATCTTCTGGATGTGGCATTTTTCAACAGTAGAAAGGTGAAATGATGCCTGGTCGTATCCTTTACATTGCTGTATATCCACCGGAAGGCTTTGTAGTTGCAATATATCGCTGTCTTCCATTATTACGGCCCGCTCCATTACGTTTTTCAGCTCCCGCACATTGCCTTTCCATTCATTTTGCTGCAGTGCTTCAATTGCATCTTTGGCGATAGACCTGATATTTTTATTGGTTTTGGCGGCATATACTTCTAAAAAGTGTTGCGCCAGAAGGGGTATGTCTTTTGTTCGTGCCCGGAGTGGCGGCAATTCTATACTAAAAACCGCGATACGGTAGTACAGGTCGCTCCTGAAATGGCCTTTCTGAATATCGGTTTGCAGGTCACGGTTTGTAGCGGCTATTACCCTGATGTTGGCTTTTTGTTCTTTTGTATCACCCACTTTTATATAAGTGCCGTTTTCCAGCAATCGGAGTATTTTCGGTTGCAGGTCCAGCGGCATTTCTCCTATTTCATCAAGAAATAGTGTGCCGCCCTTTGCTTCTTCTACCAACCCTTTTTGGTCTTTATTCGCCCCGGTGAACGCGCCTGCTTTGTGGCCAAAGAGCTCGCTTTCCAATAGGTCTTTACTGAAAGCGCTACAATTCAATGCCACAAATGCCTGGCTGGCCCGTAGGCTGTTGGCATGTATAGCCTGTGCGAACACTTCTTTGCCTGTGCCCGTTTCCCCTGTAAGTAACACCGCTGTCTCTGTCGGAGCAACTTTTCGTGCCAACTGAATGGCATTTTGTAATGCAGCGCTGTTGCCGGTAATGCCATCAAAACTAAGTTGGTTGCCTAGCTGCTTTTCCAGACGTTTTACTTTATTCTGCAGTGCAATTTTTTCAGAAGCCCTGCTTAACAACGGGATGATCTTATCGTTATCGTCGCCCTTTACAATGTAGTCAAAAGCTCCGTTCCGGATGGCCTGAATGCCATCCGGAATATTGCCGTAAGCGGTGAGCAGTATTATCTCGATGCCAGGATATTTTTCTTTCACTTCCCTCGTAAAGTCTACACCGTTGCCGTCCTGCAACTTTACATCACAGAGTACAATATCTACAGTCTGACTTTCTAATAGCTGCCTTGCACCCTTTATAGAAGGTGTGTCAGTAACCTTGTAACCTTCCAAAGCAATGATCCGCTTCAGCAGGGCCCTTAACTTTTCTTCGTCATCAACTATCAGGATGTTAACCAAGGCTTTTCCTTTTAAAATCAGGGCAAAGCTATTGCTTTTTTAAATTCATCAACAATACCCAATCTTGTCAGATGGCGCTTAGAGCTTTCTTCTGCGCCTTTTTTAGACGACAGGTTAACTGCTGTTTCACTTAGGTATTTAAAATAATATTCTATATAAGCTGTTGATGGGCATTATTACTCCCTTGCTCACGTCCCAGACTACTTATTTGCCTTTTGCGCAGTATAATAATCGGAAACCATTACCTTTGCCAACCTACCGATGGCAGTATTCTACGACATACATACTCCGCCACAATTTAATAAGGCGGTTTTAACGGTTGGCACTTTTGATGGGGTGCACAAAGGGCATGTTGCCATTTTAAATGAAGTGGTTAAGCATGCGGAAGCTGCGGGTGGCGAAAGCGTGTTGATCACCTTCGATCCTCATCCGCGGAAGTTTTTGTTTCCACATCAGCCATTGGGTATTATTACTCCGCTCAGCGTAAAATTGGAGCTGATTAAGAATATAGGCATAACCCATACCGTGGTAATGCCTTTTACCCAGGAATTTGCAAATCTTTCAGCGACCGCTTATATCCAGCGTTTTCTCGTCGATGTTTTTCACCCGCACAGTATCATCATCGGGTACGATCATCGGTTTGGCCACGATCGTCTCGGCGACATCAATATGCTGCGCCACTATGCGGCAAAGCACCTCTACCAGCTTGTGGAAATACCAGCTCAATTGATAGACGCCGCAGCGGTGAGTTCTACCCGCATAAGGCACGCTTTACGCGATGGGAGGGTGGAAGATGCCGCGCAAATGCTCAACCGGAAGTATACTCTGAAAGGAACAGTGGTGCATGGCAATAAACTGGGCCGCACTATTGGTTATCCTACCGCCAACCTGGAACCGGTTGATAAAGACCAGATAGTTCCGGCAATTGGTATATATGCTATCAAAGCAAGGTTGGGCACCGAATATTATGACGGTATGCTGAGTATTGGCTATAACCCTACTGTAACCAACAAAAAGGAAATTAAGATTGAGGCAAACCTTTTCGATTTTGATGCCGACATATATGGCCACGAACTGGAATTGTATTTTGTAAGCCGCCTCCGCGATGAACAGAAATTCGCCTCTTTAGATGATTTGAAACATCAGTTGCATCTTGATAAAATTACTACTTTAGATGCGCTTAAAAGGCACAGTTAACAACTAACTTTATAACCCATTCTTAAGCACCATTTCTATGATAACGAGCAAGCGCCAGCTAATAGACGAACAAACTTCTCCGCTGCATCGTATAATGTGGGTCTATAATCCTGAAGAGCTACAGCGAAGGTCGTTTGAAAATAATATCTGTGCTTTTCATATCGGTAATGGGTACTTTCTGAGCGTAGCACACAACCTGAGGACGCAGGCTGGTTTCTACAAGTCGCTTGATGAAGCTATATATCAAAAGGAAATTCTCTACAAATTGGATGGCTCCCAGAAGTTGTTCATGGACGATAACTATTTTTCTGACGATTATACCCGGAAATTATACCTGAACAACGACAATCCGGAGTCGCTGAGAAGCATCGCAACCATACTGAAACAGAAGCGCTTTGATACCCGTTGGGAAACGCTTGCCGCTAAGAAAATTTGTGTGCCCTATGCACTGATACAGTTTAAGGGCGACCGTTTTTATGGCGATGCAGAGATGGCCAGCCATTTCCCGCCTGAGCGTGTGTTATATGAACCAGAGCCAAAGAAACACACTTTTATGTTGCCCTTGGAGTTGGTTGAAGCATTTTATAATGCTGATATCGCGCTCTATAAGGTAGTTGGTGTGCCGCAGGAGATTATTAATAAAATTCCAGAGATAGAGATGAATTTTGATTTCCTGGAAGAAGATCCTGGCAATTTTCATTGTCTGCAAAGTTCGCCAAGCAGCCCGGCCGGGCGGCTTTTCAATGACGCGCACATTGAGGGTATACTTGACTATTTTACCATGTTCCCCGATGACATTGGTGGCAACTATATAGTTGATGGCTACCGATACCTGGTAAAGGGCTATTTTCGTTTTGGCTCATCGGGCGCCCCTTATATTACTTATGAACCCCTCCACGGCAAGTATTCCGCCAATGGCATACAAAGCGAGGCCAGCGGCATCCAGTTCTCCATTAAAGATGACCGCCATGGCAACATACAATACACTAATGCAATTGTATCGCCACTTTATTTAATTAAAGACAGGCTCAAAGCTTTGGGCGTAATTGACTAAACGAGGATTTTACGGTTATGATGTGAAGTTAAAACAGATACCCGTTTTAGGCTTTAAAAACATCTTTCAATATTGCAGCGAGTCTTACCCCAGCAATAAAGATATTCTGCTCAATTACTTTTTTATTCTTTTGAATATAGACGTCATCAATAGTGTTATCGGTGAAGCCATACACACCTGTCAGTTGACTGCGGGGCTGGCGCATCCAGCTTTCTACATTAATGTTTGAAAGCATGGCCATGTCCTCTCTGTCAAACGTTTTTTTCATTTGCAGGCACTCATTGAGGCTAATGTTTTCCCCTTCTATTATTTCGCTATCCCACAGGCGGTGTAAGTTAGTTTGTGCGCCTTTATATTTTACATGAATGTCATTGCCGCCCTTGTCAACGCCGTAGCCTACGTGCAGTGGTTGGTGCAGGTCTCCGGTTAAATGGAAAACGATGAGCAGGTCTTTTTTAATATCCTCCTCGCTCATACTTTCTTTATGTTGCAGCTCAGTTACCACACGTGTCAGTTGGGTAATAATATTTTCTTCTTTACTGGTTTCATAGAGCTTGCCTTGCGCTACGTTTACATAATGCCATTGCTTCATGTAATCGTTGCGGCGGTCGCTTTTAATATCATCCATCCAATTGCCAGCTTCTTCAATGGTCATTCTGCCAAGGTATTTATGCACCGCTTCTTTGGTATGCTCATCCAGCAAATTAAAAGCCACCTCTGCTACCAGTGCATGGCCTTTCTTTCCCCATGCCAGCAGGTACATTGGTTGCAGCAATGTACCTGCCATAGCCATAATAAAAACTACCTTCTTCATACCGCAAAGCTACGGCTATCCGGCTCTTTAAATATATTGCGAAACATTAATTTTCAGTTAGGGTTTACGCCCAACTAGCATGTTTTATGGTTCGGCCGATATTTTTAGTTCTTTTACCATTCCCGCATAGCGTACGTTTATGAAGAAATCTCGTGCGCTGTTTACCAGGCGCATGCCGGTTTCTTTCTGGCTACATAAGACCCCGTTATTGTAAATTGTTACATGAGAGCCATGCATTTTAATAACTACATGATTTTCGACACTGCAACTCAAATTGCACGATAGATCCTGGGCCCAGGTTTTCCCATCGCCAAAGGCAAAGGAGTACTGTGTTAGTTTTTCTCCGAATTGCCCCATAACCAGGCCCTTGTAAGGTACGCCGTTTTCTACGTTGCCGAAAATGAGGTTATTCGCAACCAGCCGGTTGGTATCAAGCGATGCATAAAATTCAATAGTAAATGTATCGGGAAAGTTTATTTTTTTTACCACCTGGGCAAGATTATCAACGCTGCTATAGTAGAGTGTTTTGCTGTCTTCGTGCAGCCTAGGTTGTTCTTTCGGGGCGCCGGGTTTTAAGAATAGCATGCTGCCGTCGGGTAGCGCCTTCTCGCGGTGGTAATGTTGTGCCAGAGTTTTTACAACGGTATCGCGCTGCAACCATAGCTCGTATACGTAATCATAGATGATAGGGTATTTTTCCTGTTTTATATAATCGACCAGACTATATACTTCTGCTTTCAGGAACCATTCACTGGTGCCGGGTATGGGTACCGGGTTGTAATAATGCCCCGATGCATAGTAGTATGACTCATAGTCTTGCGCCAATATAATAGCCGTGTCCCCATCGTGCAGATTCGCTTTTAAAAAGCCGATTCGTTTCGCCAGGTATTGTTTTTTTTCTTCGTCTTCGCTATTGGCATTGGCCCATGCAAAAGAATGTATGGCAGGGATGTGGTACACCATAGAAAACGCACCATCTACTATGAAGAAAAGTCCTGACACTAAGACCAGGTAACTTACATTGAGCTTTATGGCACTGAGTTTTGCAGGCACATTTGCAATTAGTTTATTGCATAATACGCCGAGCAATATTATACCAGGATAGGTTACCCACGTTACATTAGTATCGAAAGAGCGCCCCTGAAAGTAGGAGAAGATACCCGCGCCAAGTATAAACAGGTAAACAATAACCGGGTTATCCCATTCTTGTCCTTTTTTAAGCATGCCGAGCGCATAAACTCCCGCAACTATATACATGAGCACGAGGAAATTCCAGAAGTGCATCGCCGTCATAGGCAGCATGAAATAACCGGTAATGTAGAACATGACCTGGAAGTCGCTGATAGATGCAAGGTTGGGCCAGCTGCCGGATTGTATTTTGGTAGAAAGTGCAAATAGTAATAATGCCGCTAACAATGAGCCAACCAGGTAAGCCACATACTTTGCGGCGGCCCGTAAACTATCTTTCAGCGGACCTTTTCCTAATGTAGAACTTACCAGCGCGATTAACGTTGCTCCGAACGATACCAGGCCGGAATCCATATTCCAGAGGACACCAAATGCTGCAACCAGCGTGAGGGCAGGCAACAGTTTTTTTCTGCGCGCTTCGGCACTGCTTTGATATAATACCAGCAGGTAAAAAGTAAGTGAAGGGAAAATTATACGGATAGGGTGAAACTGATAATATACCCTGGGTATGGCTTCGAACTCTATCCTCACTACCCAGTATAACCACCAGGTTACCGCAAGGAAAACCAGTAACGATAAAAAATCGTTCCTGAGCAGTTTTTTAATGCCGAGGAAGAAAAAGAGGAACGACAGCACATTTAATATGGCCATTACCAATCCGTATTTGTAGGTGCTAAGGCCAATAATGAGGAAAACAGGTTTCAAAAACCAGGGGTATAGCCCATATTGGTCATTAAGATTTACCAGGAGGGACTTGCCCGCATATACCTGAGTAACTGCGTAAAATGAGGCGTTCGTTTCCATACGTTTCCCGACATCCTGCAGCTCGAGATGGAAAATGTTGTAAAAGAAGAGGTCTGCAAGCACAAGCCCGACAACAGCATAACAGATACCGGAAATGATCTTTTTGAGGTTGCCCGGGTTCTCTTCTAACCTCGAGTTCAGGTAAAAGAAGAAATAAGTAAATGCCGCATATAGCAGCAGGGCGACTACCGGCGTTAAGAGTGTTATGGTGTTGTAGGCGAAAATATAGGCATTGGTCTTTTCCGGTATGTACATTATTCGCGTTGGTATAACCATGGTTATATAGGCGAGCAGCACTAGAAAGCCAGCAATCACTGTGGCATTCGATGCCGCTTTATGGGTAATGAACCAGTCCCGTAAACGGGCCACAATTGCATAAGATAAATAGATAAACACAGGCAGCGCAACCAGTGACAATTGGTATTGCAGGCGTTCCACCGGCTCAGGGAAAAATTCATCCATGGCCTTAATGGTTATTTTGTTGGCGCTTATTAAGCCGGGAGCTATATCTGGATGATAAACACCCAGAATGACTTTATTCAGCAGCCAGAGCAGCAGGCTAGTGATATAAACGGCGAGTGTGCCTACAGCAAGGTTAGCTAATAGCGGGCTGCTTGTTGTTACTGCGTCCTGATTGTTGTTTGTGGGTTCAATCGCGGGTGCAGGAGTGTTTTCTTTGTTTGGAGCTTTTTTTTCTTTTTTCACAGTGCGGGTGTTTGCTACCGCAATTTATAAAGAATGCATATTTCGTCAATGCTTTTTTATTCTTATTATTTCGTATCCGGCCCTGTGGTGTATTTATTCTGCAATGTGCTTGTGGTTTTTGCCCCCACTTGGCCAGGTTAAACCTTCGATTTGATGAACAGGAAAACAAAAAGCCAAATAAGCCCCTTAACCAGGAAGAATAAAAAACCTACCAGGCCAATCTTCTTAATATAATTTTTTGCCTTTTTAATATTACCTGTTTTATTGTTTGAAGTTACCGGCATCACGTCCGGATATTGTTAGGCAACAAAGTTAGGAACTATTTTATCATCATTCCTTAGCTTTGCCGGGCAATGAAAATATTAATGGTATGCCTGGGTAACATATGCCGCTCGCCAATAGCTGAGGGTGTTATGCGGCATAAGGTAAAAGAACATGGGTTAGATTGGGTAGTAGAGTCAGCCGGTACCGAAAGTTATCACGTAGGTGAAGCGCCGCATTCGCTCTCGCAAAAGGTTTGCCGGGAGCATGGTATTGATATATCGTACCAACGTGCAACTAAGTTCTCGGTAGCCGATTTTGCGGCTTACGATAAAATTTATGCGCTTGCCCATGATGTATATACTGAAATTCAGCGAATTGGCGGTAAAAACGCCGATATGACAAAGGTCGATTACTTCATGAATGAATTGCATCCTAATAAGAACGAATCGGTGCCAGATCCCTATTATGGTGCTTAAGACGGATATCATCATGCATACGAGATGATTGATGCTGCCTGCGATGCCATTATTGATAACTACAAACAAAGAATTTATGTCTAAACCATCAGTGCCACAGGGCACGCGCGACTTTTCGCCGGCCGTTGTGAGCAAACGTCAATATATACTGAATACCCTGAAGACCATTTTTGAATTATATGGCTTTCAGCCGCTGGAAACACCCGCTATGGAAAACCTGGTAACACTTACCGGTAAGTATGGAGAGGAAGGTGACAGGCTGATATTCAAAATATTGAATAATGGAATAAACGCTCAAAACGACGACGCCAAAGCAAAAATGACCGCAGAATGGGAGAAAATGTTGCAAAAGCCACACTCTTCGCCCATTATTACGGAACGTGCTTTGCGGTATGACCTTACCATTCCGTTTGCCCGCTATGTAGTAATGCACCAGAATGATATCGCGTTCCCGTTCCGCAGGTACCAGATGCAGCCGGTTTGGAGAGGTGACAGGCCTGCTAATGGCCGTTACCGAGAGTTTTGGCAGTGCGATGCAGATGTGGTGGGTAGCACTTCGCTCATTAACGAAGCTGAACTGCTATGCATATACCAGGGTGCTTTTCATAAGTTGCAGATTCCTGTTTCCGTAAAAATAAACAGTCGTAAGCTGCTGGCCGCGCTTGCCGATTTATGCGGTATGCCGGAAAAATTGATAGACATTACTGTTGCGCTGGATAAGCTGGACAAAATTGGCTGGATAGGGGTTGCGAAGGAGCTGCAGGAGCGTGGCATCAGTGAAGAAGGTATATGGCAGATTGAAAAAGTAATAAATGTTACCGGTGACAATAATGGAAAGCTTGCCGCTTATGCTGATATTATGCAGCACAGCGCCATTGGCATGGAAGGTATTAATGAGGTAAGTAAAACACTGGCATACTACAGCACGCTTGCTGATGGTAGCTGGCAGGGTAGTATTGATGTAGATATCAGCCTGGCACGTGGCTTGAACTACTATACAGGGGTTATTGTTGAAGTTGTTTGTACCAGCGATAAAGTGACCATGGGCAGCATTGGCGGAGGTGGCCGTTATGACGACCTTACCGGTTTATTCGGGTTAAAGGGGCTTTCGGGTGTAGGGGTGTCATTCGGAATTGATCGTATTTATGATGTAATGACCCAAATGGAAGTATGGCCGGAACAATTGGCATCAGGCGCCAAAATAATGATACTGAACTTTGGTGGCGAAAATGAAACGTACGCACTCAAAGTGATGCAGCAGTTGCGTAACGCCGGACTTGCGGCGGAGATTTACCCCGATGCAGCTAAGTTTGACAAGCAGATGAAGTATGCTAATAAGCGCGCCATGGCTTATGTAATATTGCCGGGCGATGAAGAACGCGAAAAGGGCTTAATAAGCCTTAAGAATTTTTCTACCGGCGAACAGAAAATGATTAGTGTGGAAGACGCGGTGAAGTTAATTACGCAATAGATAATTTACTCCGTAAGTAAATCATCAAAATAGAATGCCGGCTATCGTTCGATAGCCGGCATTCTATTTTCCAGATCATAGCAAGTGGCCCGCTTTAACCCAGATTACGCATTAGACAAAATAAAAGGATACTCAAATTCTTTTGAGTAATTCCATAAGCCGGAGAACCAGGCTCGTCTTTTTTTGCTTAATGCAATTTTGAGGACAAGTTTTCCGTTGATTTTTTCAAAATAAGCACCTAT
>CANFKC010000029.1 GCA_947447265.1 Chitinophagaceae bacterium | reverse complement strand
CTCCAGCTGCAAATGCTAATTTGTCGTTCCCTACTTTACAATGCACTATACCTGCAGTATGCATCGTAACTGCATTAGCTGGTTGCAATGCTGCAAATGCACAACAGGTTGGACCTACAGGATGGCACACATGCATGGCACCTACACACCTTTTAGGTTGTGGCGGTGCTACAGGTACTCCGACAGCAATGTTAGGCTGCCAGACTGCCACTTCTACGCCTACACATTTGTTAGGTTGTGGTGGTGCAACAGGCACACCAACAGCTTTATTGGGTTGCCAGACTGCGACTTCTACTCCGGCTGCAAACGCTAATTTGTCGTTCCCAACTTTACAATGCACTATACCAGCGGTATGTATCGTAACAGCTTTGGCTGGTTGCAATGCTGCAAATGCACAACAGGTGGGCCCTACAGGATGGCACACTTGCGTAGCGCCTACTCACCTATTGGGCTGCCAGACTGCAACTTCAACTCCTACGCATTTGTTAGGTTGTGGTGGTGCAACAGGCACACCAACAGCTTTATTGGGTTGCCAGACTGCAACGTCTACTCCAACTCACCTTATGGGTTGCACAGGTGTAACGTCAACACCAGAAGCTAATGCCGCACACCCGCTTACAAGCGCACCAGGCGTACCTACAATGAACTCGTTCTGCATCCCGACCATCGTTCCGTTCTGCATGACGACACAACCAGGCCAATGCCCGGCTACTTTACCTGCCGGCTGCATGCCAACAGGCAACGAAGCAGCAAACGCTAACGCTGCTGCACCACAGACTATAGGTGTAACAGGCTGGTTAGGTTGTACGCCAACGTCAAACCCTGCGCATTGCCTTATATCAGTGCCTGCAAACTGCCCTACAGTTCACAATTGCCCGCCAGCACCAAACGCTAATGCTGCTACACCAACTCTACCAGTTGCGGCATGCGCTACCCAGGCTACGACAGTTGTTGTACCGACGCTAAATTGCGGCATACCAAGCATACCGGGTTGCATACCTACTGCACATTGCACAGGTATTCCATTCATTTGCTAGTACATTTTAAATGAAGCATAATTTTAAAGCAGCAGTATTTTTATACTGCTGCTTTTTATAACTTGAGCCTGAAAAATACGACCCGCTATTCAATTCATTTATCAAGCACAAATCATGTTACTGACACAGGAGCACCTTTGCTATTATTTGCTGGAAAGAAAAACTATTGAAGAAAAAGTGCTTGTTGATGGCGATTATATGGTGCTGCCCATTTCTGGCAGCCGTAACAACCTGTTTAAGGTGCTGTGCAAATCGCGCAAGAGCCTCTTTATAAAACAAACCTCGAAATTTGATGCCGTTACCACAAGCGTGCTTACCCGCGAAGCCAACACCTACCGCTTCCTTTCGCAGGGGAGCATGTATCCCAAGGTAGCTTCAGGTCTGCCCACGTTCTTTGACTATGACAGGCAACGCCATACCCTCACAGTTGAATACTTTCCCGGAGCACAAAGCATACATGAATATTTTGTAAAACAAAAAAGCTATTTTCCGGAGCTGGCTGTGCAACAGGCAGTGCTGCTGCATTCTTACCACACCCCAATACCTGAAGGCACTGATACTTCTATCTTCCCGAAAACACTGCCATGGGCATTACAGATATTTGATTTCCCTCCAGGACAAATGTTCCCGGGCTCAAAGGCTAACGAGGAACTTATGTCGATGGTATACGGAAATACCGAACTAAAAGGCCATTTTGACCAACTTAAAGCCGACTATAAAATGACCACGCTGATACATGGCGATATCAAGTGGATGAACTTTATTATTTACCCCGCTGCCGATGGCATGAAGCAAAGCCTTATTGACTGGGAGCTTGCCGATATAGGCGACCCGGCCTGGGATGTTGCAGGGCTAATACAATCCTACATTTCCACATGGGTATTCAGCTTTGATAATGCTGACCCGCGCAGCAAAGACCTTAAAGAAAACATGAAGGGCTTTGACATTACCAATATGCAGGCATCCATCAACAGCTTCTGGAAAACCTATGCTGCCCTGATGCAGCACGATAGCGCAACCGCGACAGCATCGCTTTACAAATGCCTGAGGTTTGCCGCCGCCAGGATAGTACAGACTTCAATAGAAGGAGTGGTGTATAACCCCCAGATATATCCCAACAATGTGCGCAGCCTGCAACTGGCCTTTAACATTCTTAAATCGCCCCAAAACGCCGCAAAAGATCTGCTGGGCATAAAACTATAACTACTGACAATGACTCATAAAAGCATGACCGAGCTATCTTCCATTGTTCAGGAAGTTCAACCCATACCACAAGGCTTCAGCTTCAGGGGTAAAGACTATACGGTAAGCCCTGCGCTGCAAACTGATGCCGAACGCATACCAGCTGTATACAACATGATGATACCTGTTATGTACAGTGAATGCTATGCTAAAAAAATACACTTCCAGCAAAACCCGAACGATACAGCCGGCCTGAATGCGCTGGCTGAAGGTGTGGGCGATGCCACACAATACCTTCAAAACCTCATAGCAAACAATCATTCGAAAGGGATCTCTGATTCCGGCTGGACGGTAACGTCTGTGGCTGACAGTAACTACATTCACCTTGCCAAAGGGAGCAACACCCGCATTATACGCGCCGCAGAATACCAGCCGAAAGTGCCCGGTGCAAAGCCACAGGTTGGCGAGATCATTAGCTTTAAAACCAAAACAGGCGACCCTACCCCGGGCTTTTATTATGTTTATGGCAATGAAGTATTTGACTACACAGCAACCATAATCAGGTTCTACTGGAATATCTCCGCAAAAGGCGCTGCGGAAGTGGTTTCGGGGGTGAGCCGGCACCTGAACGACCGCCGCATACCTTTCCTCTTTAAATGCCTTATAGACCCCACCCATTTTACCCGCCGCGACTGCTGTGTACTATACCTGCAACAACGGTATTTTGATCAGGTGCTGAGGCTATTGCCGCTTATTAACGAAACCGTCACTCCCTTTATGCATCAGGATGTTTCGCTTTTCAGCCACCAGTTAATGCCGGGCCTTGGCATAGCAGAAAGCCCGATAGACGGCAACAGCTTTGGTATGAACCGTATGCAAATGGTAACCACAGGGCTGCTCAATTCTTTCTACCTTAATAAAACAAGTGTGGAAGACCGGATGAGTATGATAACCGATATATTCAATGCTAATAATGTGGATATCAACCTCCCCTTCCTGAATGAAAAATCGTACACCCGCACTTTAGATATCTGTAATAAAAATGCCACAATCAATGGATAATAATAATTCAGTTTTTTTTGACACCGCATGGAATATAGGGCAGGAACTGGTCAGGGATGCCATTTGGGATAACAATGAAAGGTGTACATGGCAGGGTAACTGGATTGAAGCCATTGACGGGCAGTTTCTGCCTGTTACCCGTACGTTTGGCGCAGACTTTTATTCCGGCACCTCCGGCATCGCTTACTTTTTAATGGCGCTTTATAGTGTAAGACCCGATGAAGCACTACTGCGCACTTTTAATGGCGCTATAGCACAGGTATTGTCGCAAACCGGCAATACGCTTGATCATGGCTTTTATTCGGGCAAACCGGGTATTGCCTTTGTACTGGTAAAAGCCGGTGAACAGTTTAATAACAAAGCATGGATAAATGCCGGGCTTAATCTGCTGAACAATCTGAAAAGTGAAAGCATTGCGCCTTTCGAAATAGATATGATAAGCGGCATTACCGGCACCATTCCGATACTGCTGCAGCTAGGCAACAAATATGATAAGCCGGCACTTACCGCCCTTGCAGTAAAACTAGGCGATGAACTGATGAAGCTTGCCAAAACAGAACCTATTGGCATATCATGGGATACAGGGCAGAGCACACGCAGCCTTACCGGCTTTTCGCATGGCGCTGCGGGCATGGCCACCAGCCTCGTAGACCTTTATAAAGCAACCAACGATAGCAAATACCTTGATGCGGCTATGAAGTCTTTTGCTTACGAGCAATTTTGCTTTAACGCTACAGAACAAAACTGGCCGGACCTGAGAGATAGCATGGGGCCATTACCACCCGTACCTGGCTGCGGACTGGCCTGGTGCCATGGAGCACCAGGCATAGCGCTTTCGAGGAAGTACACCTTCGATACTACTGTTGATGCTGCGATGGACGAACAATCGAAAATTGCGATGGCCACCACGCACAGGGGCTCGGTAAACATGTTCACGAATCCGGCAGCACCACCTAATTACAGTCTTTGCCACGGTGCAGCAGGCAATGCGGATATTTTACTGGATTCAGGAGAGGCGAACTATCTCGAATTTGCAAAAGGGGTTGGCCTTTACGGCATCCAGAATTTTGATGCGCCCCGCATACCGTGGCCCAGCGGCACTAACACCAATAAAAAAACACCAGGCCTTTTAATGGGCCTTGCCGGCACCGGCTATTTTTACCTTAGGTTATTTGACCCGAAAAAGTTTAAATCAGTCTTGCTGCCTAATACATTGTAAAATACGTTTCAAAAGCATTTTAAAAAAGTGTATCGTCTCGCGACGCTACACTTTTTTTAATACCCTTCATCTCAGCTTTAAACGAGTATACCAAAATGTACGCCAGACATTTGTTAGCTGCTTCGGAGCATCTGTGAATTAGCAGACGCATTTTCTAAAGCCCTAAAGCCTGCGGAGTAATACAACCTACTGGCACAATTTAGGTTTGTAACGAGAATGGGAAGGATGCAGGATTAGCATGTATGAAGGCTGGGTAGATATTCGGCACCTCAGTTACCGGCACTGCTTAAAAACATTGCAGCAATGGCGACTATTGATGCTTGTTATGCAGCGTACACGAGCTTGAATGCGGATTTAATGTCTGCAAACCCCGATGCTTCAAATGCTGTTGCGCCACGTAGTGCTGCTTCTTACTGCAGCACTGTTTCTCTTTTGGCATTTCTCCTTATTTTTGCCGCGTGAAATTTCTTAGCTATCTCGCTGCTTTAGCAGCATTGTTATTAGTAACAGCATGCAATAATGGCAAAATAGTCGCCGATAATCTGCCCCTACCCGGCACACTGATTGACAGCATTGGTGAACCAGTTGTGGAAGATGCGCTGAACAACAGCATTTCTTATGTAACTATTAAAGCTGACAGCAGTATAAAAGACGGCATTTACGATATACACGCGGAATATGGCACCAATATTGCCGATGGCAAATTCGCGATGCCAAAGGGACTAAAAAACTATACGTTAAAGCTGGTAAAAACCGATACCCCTTATTTTTACCAGATCGGGTTCAGATATCCCGGCGACACTATATTTCATGAGTATATGATCGTAAAATCCTTGCACAACTCTATTTCTATGAAATACCTGAAATCATATACCTTTGAATAAGGGCGGTTGACAATGTCCCGACGCACCCTAAAAACTAACACACCGCAAAAAATTAATAACTTATTTTGTCACTTATAATATTGAATTATGGGCATACCAGTAGTTAACCTTGCCGATTTTAACAGTGCCGACCCTAACCTGAAAGCGGCATTCGTAGGGCAATTAGGCAAAGCATTTGAAGAAACAGGTTTCGTAGCCGTTAAAAACCATGGCATATCAGATGAGCTGATAGCTGAATTGTACCAGCATGTAGAAGAATTTTTCAAGCTACCGGTTGATGTGAAGAAGAGCTATGAAATACCGGGCCTTGCAGGCCAGCGTGGCTATACATCGTTCGGGCAGGAGCACGCCAAAGGGTTTGATGCACCGGACCTGAAAGAATTTTTCCAGTTTGGCCAGGAAGTGGTAGATGGCGACCCGATAAAAAATGAATATCCTGAAAATGTTATGGTGAATGATGTGCCACCCTTCACACCTACCCTGCTGAAAGCCTACAGGGCATTTGAGCAATCGGGCAACGCTTTGTTACGTGCTATAGCATTGTACCTTGGCCTTGAAGAACATTATTTTGATACCCATGTGCACAATGGCAATTCCATACTCAGGGCAATCTATTACCCACCAATTACCAGTGAGCCAAAATCAGCCATACGTGCTGAACAGCATGAAGATATTAACCTGATTACCCTGCTTGTTGGCGCATCAGCTGATGGACTGGAAATATTGAATATGAAGAATGAGTGGGTAGCAGTAACATCGTTGCCAGAGCAAATAGTTTGCAATGTGGGCGATATGTTACAGCGCCTTACCAACAACAGGCTCCGTTCTACCACACACCGTGTAGTGAATCCGCCAAAAGAAAAATGGTCAACACCTCGCTATTCTATACCATACTTTCTGCACCCGAAGAGCAATATGAGCCTTGCATGCCTGGATAGCTGCATAGATGAAAGCCATCCTAAAGTATATGAAGACTACTCTGCCGGCGAATATCTTGACGAAAGGCTGAGAGAGATCGGGTTGAAGAAGTAATTCGACAATTTGACAATTCGACAATTGGGGAATTGCCGCTTATATAAATGCTTTGAATGCAATTTGGTTGACTTCGTCAACTAAATTGCATTTTTTCTTTAATGTACTTCCCGGTATTCTGCATTAATCTGGATGGAAGAGATGGGCATAAATGCAAGGCTTGATATTACAAATAAACGATTACCGAATTGTCTAATTACCGAATTGTCTAATTCCCCAATCCCTTAATTGCGAATTATGGAAATTACCTTATATTTGCTTAAGCATATCTGCCACAAGTACATTTTTCGGTACTGAACCGTGGTTATTTTTTTTTGCACCAGGCATTTGCTGCTATGCACTACCTGTAAACAACAGACTACTATAATTTTGATGATGGAATACAATACCACCCGCTCCCAACTACTCATGCCCGAGTATGGCCGTAACGTGCAGAAGATGATCGAGTACCTGAAAACGGTTGAGGACAAGGAAAAAAGACTTAGAAACGCTGAAGTTATTATAGAATTGATGGGCACACTTAACCCGCACCTCAAGACTATTGAAGACTACAAACATAAATTGTGGGACCATCTTTACCAGATGACCGGCTTCAGCCTTGAGGTTGATTCGCCATACCCAGCACCAACAGCAGAGGCTATTTTTAAGAAGCCTGAAGTGCTGCCTTATCCGCAGAAAAGGCTGGAACACAGGCATCTTGGCCATAATATTACCGCACTGCTCGACCGCGCCATGGTAGAAACTGACCCGGACAAGAAGCATGGTCTTACCCAAACCGTTGGCTACTACATGAAGCTGGCATACGGCAACTGGCATAAAGAGCCTGTGCACGATGACATGATCAAGAACGAGCTGAAGGAAATAAGCGGTGGCCTGCTTACTTATGAAACCGGCGGCTACAGGGTGCAATATGATACCCCACGCACCAATAACAACAATAATAACTTTAAGCAAAGGGGCGGCAACAACAGTAACAACCGCAACTTTAAAGGCGCAAACGGCAACACCAATAACCAGGGCGGCCAAAGACAAAATAACTTCCGTGACAGGGATAATGCCGCGAGTGGTGGCAACAATCCGGGTTTTGGTGGCAACAAGTACAAAAACAAGAATAAGTACAAGAACAACAATAACAAACCTCAACCACAGCAGCCACAGTAAGGGAAATTCCAAATATCAAATAACAAATAACAGGGTACAAATAACAAATTCCAAAGTCCAGGTTACAAATAATGTATTACGCCGGGGAAGATGAACTTGAAAGTTGATGCGGTAACTGGTTTTTGGTGATAAAAATATTAATTCTGCCGGTTGGCAGGCAGAGCCGCAATAACATTATTGCGGCTTTGCTTTTTTAGCCTATTTTAGTGTTGTAATTGTGTTGCGCAATAATTTGCTCGTGAGCTTTTTTGCACTACACTTATTTTTTCTGTTTTTACCTAATATTCCGGCATTATGAATGCTTTTGAAATAAGGGGCGGCCATAAGCTGAGCGGCTCTATTACTCCACAAGGAGCGAAGAATGAGGCGCTGCAGGTTTTGTGTGCGGCACTGCTTACCGATGAGCAGGTTACCCTTACTAACGTACCCGACATTATTGATGTTAATACCCTTATAGAGCTGATGGAAGACATGGGCGTGAAGGTTTCCCGCCCCGTGCCCAATACCGTAGTTTTAAAGGCCGACAATATTGACCCCGATTATTTTACAACACCGCAATTCAAGAAAAAATCAGGAAAACTCAGGGGCACAGTAATGCTGGCCGGCCCACTGCTGGCGCGCTTCCAGAAGGCATACATACCACAGCCGGGTGGCGATAAAATTGGCCGCCGCAGGCTGGATACGCACATACTCGGCTTTGAGAAAATGGGCGTCGCTTTCAGTTATGATGCAGAGAACCAGATGTTTAGTCTGGATGGCAAAGAGTTGCATGGCGCCAATATTTTAATGGAGGAACCTTCAGTAACCGGAACAGCCAACCTGTTGATGGCAGCCGTATGTGCCGAGGGCAAAACAACCATTTACAATGCAGCATGCGAGCCCTATGTGCAACAACTCTGCAAAATGCTGAACAGCATGGGCGCCAAAATAACCGGCATCAGTTCGAACCTGTTAACTATTGAGGGAGTGAAGGCACTGCACGGCTGCGAGCACCGCTTACTGGCCGATATGATTGAGGTAGGTTCTTTTATAGGGCTTGCCGCTATGACACAGAGCGAACTGAATATTAAGAACGTAGATATTGACCACCTGGGCATTATACCAGATGTATTTAAGCGCCTCGGCATAGAGCTTACGGTAAAGGGTAACGACATTTATGTACCGGCACAGGAACATTACCGCATAACCAAGTTCATTGATGGGTCTATACTTACTATTTACGACCATCCCTGGCCTGGTTTTACGCCAGACCTCATTAGCATTATGCTGGTGGTAGCTACACAGGCAAAGGGGACCGTGTTGGTGCACCAGAAGATGTTTGAAAGCCGCCTTTTCTTCGTTGATAAACTGATAGAAATGGGTGCGCAAATAGTACTGTGCGACCCACACCGTGCTGTAGTAATTGGGCTGGATAAGCAACAGCCATTGCGCGGCATCAACATGGTGTCTCCGGATATCAGGGCCGGGGTGGCATTGCTGATTGCCGCTCTTTCGGCAACTGGCAAAAGCACCATACAGAACATTCACCAGATCGATCGCGGTTATGAGCGCATTGATGAGCGGTTAAATGCATTGGGTGCTGATATAAAGAGGATATAGCGCTTTAATAAGCCCGTGACATTATGATATTCATGACAAAGGCGGAAAATGCCTGTGCGTATGTAATGGTAGAAACTTACTACCATGAATACTCCTGCAATCCGATCTTGTTTATTATTGATACTGTGCGCGATACCGGCATTGTGTTTTGCAGGTGACGGCCATAACGATAATGTGGGTACCGAAGTAATGCTGATCGCCCTTTCGGAATTTATTTTACTGGTCACTTCCATCGTCAGCATCTACCAATTATTTTGGAAAGACAATTACAACCGCACCAGTTTTCAAATTTTTAACCTCATTTTTGCCACCCTGTTCTATACGGTGAGCCTCTACTTTCTGGTACACCACAAAAGTTACTGGGATGGCTTTGAAAGCCTCAGCGATGCCGAATGCATTAAGCGGGTACTGCTATCCACAGAACCATTCGCCCTTATTAAGAAAATAATATGGGTAGCAGTTATTCTCAATATCATCTACATTATCCGTTGGGGCAGCCAATATGACCTTGCTGTGCCGGAAAAATAGGTGGGTTATTTACCTCTTCGCCGCTCCACTAAAACAACGTCCCATTTTCCGGCCCTTTATGCCGCCCGAGGTGCTTATAGGCCTTTTCGGTGGCTTCGCGGCCACGGGGGGTGCGCATAATGTAGCCTTCCTGTATCAGGAAGGGCTCGTATACTTCTTCTATAGTGCCAGCTTCTTCGCTTACTGCGGTGGCTATGTTGTTGATTCCGGCAGGGCCGCCTTTAAATTTGTCTATTAGGGTGGTGAGTATTTTGTTATCCATATCATCGAGGCCGCTTTCATCTACGTTCAGGGCACGAAGGCCGTGCTCTACTATGGCGCGGTCAATAACGCCATTACCCAGTACCTGCGCGAAGTCGCGCATGCGGCGCAGCAGGCCATTGGCTATACGCGGTGTGCCACGACTACGGCGGGCAACCTCCATTGCGGCGTCGGATGTTATGCGCACATCCAATACGCCTGAGGCCCTGATAATGATGCGTTGCAATACCTCCGCAGTATAATATTCCAGTCTCGATTTAATACCGAACCGTGATAATAAAGGCGCTGTAAGCAGACCGCTACGGGTTGTAGCCCCCACCAGCGTAAACGGGTTCAATGAAAGTTGTATGGACCTTGCAGCAGGGCCGGAATCAATCATGATGTCTATCTTGAAATCTTCCATTGCAGCATAAAGATATTCTTCTACCACCGTGCTCAACCTGTGTATCTCGTCAATGAATAAAACATCGCGGGCCTCCAGACTGGTAAGCAGGCCGGCAAGGTCGGCAGGCTTTTCAATAACGGGTCCGCTGGTTTCTTTTATGCTTACCCCTAATTCGTTGGCCACAATGCGGGAAAGGGTGGTTTTCCCGAGGCCCGGAGGACCATGAAAAAGTACGTGGTCTAGTGCCTCGCCGCGCAGGTTGGCCGCCTTGATGAATATGCGCAGATTTTCAACCAGCTTGGGCTGGCCGCTGAAATCGTCGATATTTTGCGGCCTTATGGTATTTTCAAAGTCACGTTCCTGGTTACTCAGTTCCTCCTTCGGGCGCACATGCGAGTTAGACATGCGTTAAAATTAGGGAATTTATTTGTTAGGTAAGCCGTGAAAGCTATTGACATCTATTTGAAATGACGATTGCCTTTGTCATTTTTCGTGCACGCAGCATTCTTTTATGTTCAGAGATTTACAATGTTGAATATGTCGGTTTTCAGTAAATTTGTACAAACATTATTTTATGACAGGTGCAGTAGACCGAAAATTGTACGCATATATTGAGCAGCTTAACCTGGCGCAAAAAAAATCTTTACTTGGCTTCATCAAAACAATTCTTCCTGCTAAAGAAGAAGAGGTTTATACGATAGAACAATATAACAAGGAACTTGAAGATGCCGAAGCAGAGATAGAGCGAGGTGAGTTTTACACACATGAAGAAGCCAAGGAATTTTTTAAAAAGCATCTGAGTGAACGAAAATAAAATCGCATGGTCTGCAATTTCAATCAGGCAATTTAATTCGCCTATCGACTATATCGCTGACGACTCTTCTCAGAACGCCTATGACGTTCATAGGAAAATGCTGGAAAAACTCGAAAAAGTTGCAGCATATCCCACTATTTGCCCACCTGATAAATATAAATTCAGGAATAATAATGACTACAGGGCATTTACACTTTTTCGATATAGATTTACTTATCGCATCAAGCCCGGATTCATAGAAATATTAAGAATAAGACATACGAGCATGAAGCCCAAATACTACTAGCTCTGGAATAACCTTTAATTAGCCTGGGTAGCATTTCCAATTCAATCTCATTTAACGCTATATTTCCATTTGCCGGATAAATTCTTTCCGCCAATAGACCTATTGTCTTTTTTACATTTAGTTATGAGTGTCATGCCTTAACTTTGGTTTCATAAAAACTAAAATAGAAACAACTATGTCACACACTCTTCCTGCTTTGCAGTACGCATTTGATGCGCTGGAGCCACATATTGATGCCCAGACGATGCAGATTCACCACGACAAACACCACCAGGCTTACGTTGATAACCTTAATAAGGCACTGGAAGGCACTGATGCCGCAGACAAATCGCTTGAAGAATTGATGGCGAATATTTCGAGTTATGCTCCCGCTGTGCGCAACAACGGTGGCGGACATTACAACCACTCTTTGTTCTGGGAAGTACTGAGCAACAATGGCAGCAAGCCATCAGGCGCTTTGGCTCAGGCTATCACCGATACTTTCGGCTCGCTGGAAGCTTTACAGGAAAAAATGAGTACTGCCGGCGCTACACGTTTCGGCAGCGGTTGGTCATGGCTTTCTGTAGCTGGTGGTAAATTACAGGTATCGTCTACTGCTAACCAGGATAATCCGTTAATGGATGTTGCTGAAGTTAAGGGAACACCGGTTTTAGGTATTGACGTTTGGGAACATGCTTATTACCTGAAATACCAGAACAAGCGCCCAGACTACCTGAAAGCTATCTGGAACGTTATTAACTGGGATGCAGTTGGTGCGCGTTACGATGCGGCAGTAAAATAATTATTGTGTAAACAAAGATTAATAAATGGGCGCGGATTCGCGCCCATTCGTTTTTTATAGCAATGTTATCAGTCGTATTTAAAGACGCATGTTTTTGCATCTACACGTTTTTGTGCTGAGACGCATGGTGTAAGGGCTCTTGTTGTTGGGAGCCGCAAGATATTGCGGCTCTACGGTTTGGGACCGAAACGCATGCTGTACGGCACCGTTTTATTGGGGGCCGCAAGATATTACGGCTCTACGGAGAACTGCTACACTGTAACCCTTTTTAATTTTTTACTTTTCATTTTTACTTTTTCACCCCATGTCTTTCAATGCAGCTACCAGGGCGTCAAGATCTTGCGTGGTGGTATAAACATTGGGGGTTATGCGGCAGCCCTGCACATTGGCTTTTGCATTGTCGATGGCTACTGTGTATATCTTGTATTTCTTCAGTAATTTATCAGCCAGATCGGCGGGCATCATGCCCTTTATGCCAACGTTCGCAATAGCACAAGAACGTTTCGGGTCCTCGGGGGTGTTGAGGATAACGTGGGGCAAGTGGCGCACCTTATCCGTCCAGTAATTTTGCAAATAACGCATCCGGGCTTCTTTGCGCTCCGCACCTATTTTATTGTAAAAGTCTATTGCGTCTGCTATCGTGAGGTCTACAGCCGGCGGGTGCGTACCGGTATGGTTCAGGCGGGTGATGTCATCATCAGCCTTGCCCAGTTCCGGGAACAAGGGCCATATTTTAGCAAAATGTTCCTTTTTTAGGTACAGCATACCGGCACCAATAGGAACGCTCAGCCACTTATGCAGGCTGCAACCGTAATAGTCGCAATGGAGTTCCGGTATTGAAAATTTAATATGCGCAAATGCGTGTGCACCATCAACCATCACCTCTACTCCCTTGCTGTGCGCCATATCGCATATTTTCCGAACAGGCAATATCTGCCCGGTTATATTTATCATCTGGCACACCATCAGCAGCTTCGTTTTTTTAGTGATGGCACTGGCATACAGTTGTACTATTTCTTCGTCGGACTTAGGATTGTTCGGTACCGATATCACCTTGTTAACGATACCATGGCGCTTTGCTACCTGCTTAAACATATCGAGCATAGCGCCATAATCCTGTTCCGCCATAACTGCCTCGTCGCCGGGCTGCCATGGGTAACCGGCAATAATCATATTCAACGATTCGGTGGTGTTGCGGGTTATAATAACTTCATCGGGCTCGCAGCCGGCAAGTGTTGCGATTTTTGTAGCAGCTATTTTTTTATTGTCGAACTGCACGGTACGCATATAGTGCGCGCCTTCCATGTTTACTTCTTTTATGTGCTCCACATAGCGGTCCAGTATTGCCTGGGGTTGTATGCAGTAGTAGCCATTTTCCAGGTTGATATAATCGGGCTTCAGTTTGTATTGCCTGCGAATACCTGCCCAGAAATCTTCATCATTGGCTGCTTCGGCAAGTGGCATATCCCCGATAGTATCCATAACATTACCTAATGATGAAAAGCCACCCAGGCTGGCCAACCCGAGTAACGATGTGTTTTTAAGAAAGGTGCGTTTGTTCATGTACGAGGTTTTGCATCAACAAGATAATGCGTTTTTGCAAAAGGCTTCCCTGTTTACCGCTTAAATATTATCACTCCCCTACAAAATTTTCAACGCAAAGCGCGCCGAGTGCACGCAAAGTTGACGCAAAGCCCTGCAACTTCCAGTGGGTTTTAATGCACAACGAGCACGCTATGACTGATTTTCGCTGTAGCAATATGCTACACTTGTGCCGCATTATCAATCATTTAATTCAGCACCCATTGACGTTATTCGAAAATATTTTTATATTTGTCTGCAAATACGCACTAAACAACATAATTTGGTTAATCTCACGGCTAATTTAGCGAAAATGAAGATGTATATTTTCCTGCTTCTTTTCTGTTTATCATTGTCAGGCTTATCAGCAAAAGAGTTTGGTGAAAATAATAACGGCGCCAAAGCAAAGGGCACAGAAGGCAACGGCTATGCTGTGGTTATTGGTGTAAATGATTATAACAACCTGGTGGCGGCATCGCAACTCACTTACTGCGAAAAATTTGCGGCTGATTTTAAAAGCTACCTTGTCAGCGACTATGTAGGTTCCCCGCTTGAAAAGGGCAATATTGTAACTTTGCTCAGCCGCGGTGCTGCGAAACATGCCATTGTTGATACGCTGAAATATATCTGTGCAAAGGCTGAAAAGAACTCCACCTTCTATTTCTACTTTGCCGGCAATGGCGAAGTGCGCGGTTTATGGCCGTTTGACTATCAGGATTGTGCTATCTGCTATTCCGCCTACGAAGATCTGATCACGGAAATTGTTGTAAAATCGGGTAAATTCAAGAACATAATTATGGTACTGGACGCCAACTATACAGGGGCGGGCCTTAACTATATTAAAAAGACAAAAGACGAATCGCAGGCGGAACAAAACGGCTTCTGGAGTAAAAAAACGGGTACTAACTTCATGGTGCTTACCACCAGCCCGGTTAACGCCATGAGCAGGGAAAAAACCAGCAGTTCTGACCTGTTGGCTTTACTTAAAAACCCGGCTGTAGATAAGAATAACGATAGCATAATTACAGCTGATGAACTTAATTTTTACCTGCGCAGCAGCGAGCAGGAAGTGCGCCCGGTTGTGTTTTACGGCAATGGCAACTTTCCGCTGAGTACTATAAAACGTAACCTGCCGGTAATAAGGCCCGCAGCGCAGCCAGCAAAACCAAAGGGCGAAGAAAAACTAGCCGAGCTCCCCCCTATAACCAACACCCCGTTAGCAACACCTGTGCAAAAACCGGCACCTGCAACAGCAACGGCTATACCGACACCAACACCTACAGCTCCAACAACCGCAACCGCGCAAACGCAGCCTCAACCTAAAAAGACGGAGCAAGCCAGCGGCACGCTAACCGGTATTGAAGGAGTGCTGGTACTGGTAGAAGGTGGTATATTTACCATGGGCCACAACCCTGGTGAGCCTGACGAAAAGCCTTATCATAATGTGATAGTGAAAGACCTGTACATGAGTAAATATGAGGTAACTGTAGCTCAGTTCCGCAAATTTATAAGGGCGAGCAGGCACATTACTACCTCACAGAAAAACGGATGGGCCTATGTGCGCAATGGCGACTGGGAAAGAAAAGAAGGTGTAAGCTGGGATTATGACGAGTATGGCAACCTGAGAACAACAGGAAACGAAGACAGCCTACCGGTAATGTATGTAAGCTGGAACGATGCAGTTAAGTATTGTGAGTGGCTGAGCAAAGAAACTGGTAAACACTACCGACTTCCAACAGAAGCAGAATGGGAATTTGCAGCCCAGGGCGGCAAAAGAAATGATGGCCACGTTACCATGTTCGCAGGCAGCGATACGTTGGATATAGTTGGCTGGTACCATGGCAATAGCAACAGCCACATACACGCGATAGGCCAGAAAAAACCAAATGAACTTGGCCTGTATGATATGAGTGGCAATGTATCAGAGTGGTGCAGCGATTATTATGATGCTGATTATTACAAGAGCCTCGAAGATGTAGAAACAACAGACCCTAAGGGGCCTGCTGCCGGCCAACACCGGGTGCTACGGGGTGGCTTTTTTGTAAGTGACCCGAATTCTAACCGCAAATCGAGCCGCGATCATAACCTGCCTGATGTTGCCTATGGCCTTTATGGTTTCAGGGTTGTAAGGGATAAATAACAGCCATTTTGCTTAACTTGTGGTGACGCAGGCTGTGTATTAAACAAAGCACGGTTTGTAAAGTCCAACCCACCATGAAACGAATTCTCTTATGCACCGTTTATATGTTGCTGCATACTCTTGCTTTTGGGCAAAACAGCGACATTTCCGGCGGACTAATTTTTGAAGGCGAGCCGTATATGGCTATCGACCCTGCCAACCCGCAGCATATTACAGTAGCATGGATGGGCTTCGTACCGCTATCGCGTGTTTGCATAAAAGTAAAGACCACTTTTAATGGCGGAGCCAGCTGGAGCAGCGCGGCCGTTATACCACACCAATCTCCTACATATACTTCTGCTGATGTTTCGCTGGCATTTGGCCGCTCGGGCGATATGTATGCGTGTTATATTGACTCGCGTCAAAGCCCCGACTCGGGCGGTGTTTATGTTTCCCGTTCCACCGATGGCGGACTCACCTGGGGTGCCGGGCAACTGGCGGTCAGCGTTTATGCCGATGGCAGTAAACTGCCTATAGACCGCCCCTGGCTTGCCATTGGCAAGGGGAGCGGCAGTGCGCCTGATACACTCTACGTAACCACCAAGCCGGCACCATGGATAGCGGCACCCAACCGGCCTTACTTCACCAAATCTTCCAACAATGGTGCTACGTGGTCCGTAATACGCTATATAGATACTACGGGTTATAGGGTAGGCAATGTTATACAGGCACCTATGGCTGCACCGGCGATTGACTCAGCAGGAAAATTCCATTGCATATACCCGGCTTACTACCCTGCCGAAAGCCCCTATGCGCGCTATATTATGGCAGCAGGCAGTACAGCGGGTGCTTTCAGCTACAATGTAGTCTATGCTTCGGCATCAGCGGGAGGACTGGATACCCTGGCCAAGGCAGGCAGCCGTTTCATTTGCGACCCTAAAAACAACAAACACTACGCCTTCTTCATTTTACAGAATACAACCACGGATATTGACATCAGCTGCTTTGAAACATTTAACGCAGGGGCTGCATGGAGTGGCCCGACACGTGTGAATAATGACGCTGCTGGCAACGGTAAAATGCAGGATATGGTATGGGCTGACTTTGATGAGCACAGCAATATAGTGGCTGCCTGGCGCGACCGCAGGAATGCATCGGGCCCGGGCTACCAGCAACCATCAGAAATATGGGGCAGCATAAAACGGAAAGACTCCGCAAATTTTTCGGCTAACTTCAGGATATCAGATACCATAGTGGCTTACGATAGTGTTTACCTTTCCGGCAACGGTAACGACTTTATGAATGTGGCTATGGCGCAAGATACGGTCAGTGCAGTGTGGGGCGATGTTCGAACAGGTGTGCTCAACATTTGGTTCTCGCGCCGTAACGTGGCTACAGGCGCTACCACAGTTCAGCACCTGGTAAGCGATATGCTACCCGTAGTGCGAATCTACCCAAATCCCACATCAGATTTCGTTAATGTAGAAGGCGAGCAGTTGGAAAACATTACGCTCTATGATATGACGGGCAAGATGGTGCTTTCGCAAGCAGCAACGAATAACACAGCCAGAGCAAGCCTAACCGCATTACCCAAGGGCAATTATTTAATTAATGTACAAACCAGGTCGGGCATAGTCAGTGAGCTGGTAATTAAACAATAAGAAAAATGGCCGACCCAAAAGTCGCCCCCCGCAAACAATAAGCCATGCAAGCCATACACACTACCCTACCTTCTACCATAGTAGAAACACCCAGATTACTGCTGAAGGAACTGACACCGGAGTTGATAACTAAGCTCTATACTACATTCAGCAATGAAGACATTATGCAATTTCTCGGCCTGCAAACAATTGCAGAACTGGAAACAGAACGAAATAAGTTTACACAGGGCCTAACTATGTACCGTATATCTTTCAAGCATTTCCTTATGCTGGAAAAAAACAGCGGCAATATAATAGGGCGCATTGGTTTCCATTGGTGGCATGTACCACATTCCCGGGCTGAAATAGGGTATGCCATGTTTGGCAATGAACACAAACAAAAGGGCTATATGACTGAAGCCATCATGGCAGTAGTTGCATTCGGTTTCAATAACATGAACCTCAACCGGATCGAAGCATTTATCGGCAGCCACAACATAGCCTCGCAAAGGTTGGTTGAGCGGCAGGGGTTTACGAAAGAAGGGCTGTTAAGGGCGCATTATTGTAATAACGGCATTATTGAAGACTCCCTTTGCTATTCGCTTTTGCGCAGTGAATTCAAGGCAAATAAGCAGCAATAATACATGGGGTATTGTATATTTGTTGAGCTGAAAACGTATGGACCGCATACCTGACCTGGTTAATAACCCAAGGTAGCCCCTGCTGAAAAATCGGCTGTGTAATATTGAGAATGGTTAAACCGGCAGCCTCTGTTCAACTTTACTTTTTCATTGTTTGCTGCATCGTTGCCTGTTGGCCCAGCTTGCAGGCGAAGGCAGACAAAAAGACCTACCTGGATAGCCTCAGCAACCAGTTACAGCAAGCCCATGACGATACCAATAAAGTAAAACTGCTTTTTACCATTGCCAAAAGCTATCCTGATTATGACCCCAACAAGGGCCTTGCCGCAGGCAAGCAAGCGCTTGGCCTTGCCGAACAGTTACAATGGCAGGATGGCGTAGCAGCGGCCCACCTGGCTATAGGCCAGAATGAATGCAGCGTACCTGATTACACAAAAGCAAAAGAACATTTTAACCAGGCACTGGATATTGCCACCCAAACCGGCAATAAAAAAATAGCCGGCCTTGCGAATAAAAATCTGGGTATTGCCTATGTTGATGAAACCAATTATCCCGAGGCACTGAAATATTTTTTTGTGGCACTGCAAACCGAGCAGGAACTGCATAACCGGGAGGAGATTTATGCCATACTTGAATACATTGGCATTGTGTATGATGGGCAGAAAGACTTTACCAAGGCGCTGAAATATTACCGCATGTCGTTCGATAGTGCACAGGCCGCGGGCGAGAAAAAAGCGAAAGGCAAGAACCTGCTGAATATAGGCCAGGTATACCAGCAATTGGGGCGCAACACGGAAGCACTCGGCTGTTATACCGAAGCCCTGAAAACGTTTACTGAGCAAAAGGATCCCGGAGGTATAGCCGTTGCGCAGGCCGATATGGGCACGATAAGTCTGCAGTTGCACAACTATGTAGCCGCTCTTAAAAACAACTTTGAAGCACTGGCCATTTACGAGCAATTTTCAGACCGCCAGAACATTGCCGGCGTAATGGATAACATTGGTAAAATATACCTGTCAGCTGTTACTGACAGCTTACGCAATACCATTCCTGATAGCCTTCAGAATAAGAAGGTCAGCCTTCAGAAAGCCTTCTCTTACTTTCAGACAGCTGAAACCATGTGCCGCTCGCTATCTTATCGGGAGGGGATGTATACAGTTGCTTACGATATTTCGGTAGCCTACGAGGCTGCGGGCAACTATACCGATGCCTTAAAAAAGTACAAAGAATATATTGCCATACGCGATTCGATATATTCCGGCGAAAACAACACCAAGATCGCCAACCTTGAAAACGCCAGGGAGTTGGCCGTCAGAGACCAGCAGTTGAAAATAAAACAGTTAGAACTGCGCCAGAAACGCAATGAAATTGTTTACTTCATAATTGGCATTGGTTTGCTGCTGGGCATTATTTTTGCGCTATACCGCAACTTCAGCACCCAGAAAAAACTGAACAGCACCATTACCAAACTGGTAAGCGAACAGGAAAAAACCATTGCCAGCCGTACTGAGGCTTTGCAACAAAGCAATAAAAAACTGGTTGATCTTGTTCAGTTTCAGGCACACAACTTACGGGAGCCGATAACCCGCATTACGGGGCTGCTGCTCCTGAAAAAGGAAATTGGTGATGAAGAGTTTAACCGCGACTGCCTGCCGATGATAGAAGATGCAGTAACAGACCTGGATAACACCTTGAAAAACGTAATAAAAACAACTGAGGAAACCGACACGAACTAACTAATGAAAATACTTCTTATCGACGACGAGCCTGTCGCTAACTACATTCTCATACGCCTGCTGAAGCTGATAAACAGCGAATATGAAATTGTAG
The DNA here is from genome assembly GCA_947447265.1 of Chitinophagaceae bacterium. GTDB lineage: Bacteria > Bacteroidota > Bacteroidia > Chitinophagales > Chitinophagaceae > Flavipsychrobacter. The sequence goes on along the minus strand of CANFKC010000029.1, from coordinate 44,643 downwards.
ATTATACTGAACCGGAGAAAGCTGTAGCAGACTTAACGGGTATTGCACCTGACCTTATTTTCCTTGACCTCAACATGCCTAAATTAAACGGATGGGGTGTTTTAGATGCTATGATCGCACAAAACAGCCAGGTAAAAGTAATTATACTCACATCTTCCGTAAGCCGCATTGACCAGGAGAAAGCGCAGGGATATCGTAACGTAAAAGCTTGCATTGCCAAACCAGTTACGAAAGATCAATTAAGTGCCTGCATCAATGCACATTCGTGAGCGGTTTCAAACTGATCTTTTAACAGGGCTATCTAATTTCTACCAGTCCGGATGTTAAGAAGGCATAAAAAAGCTGCGAGGCAAATGCCCCGCAGCTGATTCACTAGTTTAGAATTAACCATCTTATTTTTCGAGCGCATTTACGCTATGGAACAAGCGCTTCCAGCGGATACCACTGGTAATGCCCCTCTTGTTGTAGCTGAACCATACGAACCATGCCTTGCCCACAACGTGGTCGGCAGGCACATAACCCCAGTAACGGCTATCGAGAGAATTATCGCGGTTATCACCCATCATCCAGTAATAGTCCATTTTAAAAGTATAAGAAGTGGCCTCTTTATCGTTAATGAATATCTTGCCATCTCTCTCTTCCAGCTTGTTCAATTCATAGTTGCGAATAACCCTGCGATAAAGCGCAATATTCTGTGCGTTTATCTGCACGGTAGCACCCTGCTTTGGCAGCACAATAGGTCCGAAATTATCGCGGTTAAATTTGAAGTTAGTCGTGTCATGCGGAAATACACCTGACTCTGTAACCATTCCTTTCGGGAAAATATACGGGATTATCTCGTACAGGTTTGGCGTTTTCTTCAGTTCATCAACCTGGTTATTTTCGAGGAAGTAGACATTTGGTAAAGAAGCGTCAACTGGCTCTACCTCAATATCATTAACAATTTCAGGTACGCTAACCATTCCTTTAGGCTTAACTATGTACCACAACTTCATGTGCGGGAAAGCCTGCGCGGGCTGGTCGTTAATGTATAACACCGCATCTTTCACTTCCAGCTTATCGCCCGGCATACCTACACAACGCTTAATGTAGTTTTCCTTCTTATCAACCGGCCGAGTAATAATTTTGTAACGGGCCATCATTTCTGCGCGGTCATTGTTAAACTCGCTGCGCAACGCGCTATAGTAATCGTCAGCAGGGCGTTCCGCCATAACTGTATCGCCGGCCGGATAGTTAAATACAACAACATCATTACGTTCTACCGAACCAAAGCCCCACATACGATGGTAACCCCATTGCACCGCTTCGGTATATGATTTACCACCGGTTAGCGGCATGGTATTATGCACCAAAGGCACGGCCAGCGGCGTCATAGGTATGCGCGGGCCGTATGAAAGTTTGCTTACAAACAGGTAATCGTTTACCAGCATAGAGCCTTCCATAGAGCCGGTAGGTATAGTATATGCTTCAAAAACAAATGTGCGGATGAGTGTAGCTGCAACAATTGCAAAGACACCCGCATCGAGCCATTCCCGCCATACCGGCTTTTTTACTTTAACTTTTTTATTACCGGCATTGCCGGACAGGTTTTCAGCGGTATCGTTCTTCTTATCTAATAATGACATGTAAGCGGTTATATTATACCCTCAAAAGTAACAACTTCCTTCACATTACAATATATAGTATAAAGAGCAACATGAAGATTTAACAATTTACCATTCGATGAGCCGCTATTAAGTTGATAAGTAGGAAGAATTTGCCAATAAGCCGCAACATAATATCTAAAGACGCTCCGGATAGGTCAATTAGTGAAACACTGCCTTATCAATTTGAAATTTCAAATTGAATTTTGAGGAAGGGATATATGAAGTATAGCAAACCTATGCAAGCTTGCCCGAATACCTGCTTCATTCTGAATAAGAAAAACAGTAAATTTACTTATGGAAAACACCGAAAAGAGTGCTGAGATCAGGAAAGTATTCCGGCTCTCTATTGTCAGCGCTATACTTGTTGCCGCAGGTATTATTACCAGCGTGCTCACCCTTGAAAAAGGCTCTACCGCCAAAATGGTGGTGATGCTTTCTTTAGTAATTTATAGCTTCGTATCCTCCTATCTTTTCAAAAAACGCATTGCACAAATCAATAAAAAGTACGAGAGCGGTAACGCCTAACCATTGGCGGTCCAATATGCCTTGAACGTGTCTGGTACTTTAATGTACAGGCAGCCCTGTGCTATACAAAAGGTTACCAGAAAAACTCCTGCAATCCACTCCACAATACACTCTTTCAATTTGCTCTAAATGCAAGACGGCCAGTGCTTTCTGCATGCCATACAGGTATCTTTTCTTGACAAATGAAGCGGCAGCTATATAGTTTACGTATATCGAACAGGGTTTTAAAACAATAATAGTTCGGGTTAGATTTTGGTAATTTTGCGCTACTGATTTCTGATTAGCATAACGCCCTATCAAGCATTAATACTGCATGCTTGTCATGCAGCATTTCAAAAGGCATCTATATGGCTGACAAGAAAAAAATTATAGTTGTGGGCGGCGGTTTTGCCGGCATACAATTAGTAAGAGCGCTCGACGAAAAACTATTTGACGTTTTACTGATAGACAAAATAAACCACCACCAGTTCCAGCCGCTTTTTTACCAGGTGGCCACATCTCAGATAGAACCCTCCAATATATCCTTTCCGCTGCGGCATATTTTTAAGCAAAAGAAAAACGTCCAGATCCGGCTTGCGGAAGTGCAATACATTCACCAGCAAAATAAGGTCATCACGACTACCATTGGCGATTTCTCTTATGATTACCTGGTTTTAGCCATGGGCTGTACCACCAATTTTTTCGGCAACGAGAATATAAAAAAACACTCGCTTACCCTAAAAACGACCTACGATGCCATTACTATAAGAAATCATATTCTACAGGTATTTGAAGATGTTATTTCTGCACCGGAAGAAGCAAAGGAAGCATTGATGAATATAGCCATTGTGGGCGCAGGGCCTACAGGGGTGGAGCTGGCCGGCTCGTTTGCCGAAATGAAAAAGAACATTTTGCCTAAAGACTATCCCGGCATTGATTTCAGCAGGATGAATATCTACCTCGTTGAAGGCAGCAAAAACACGCTGAATAGTATGAGCAGCAATGCACAGGCTGCCTCAAAAATGTATTTACAACAAATGGGCGTGCAGATACTTACCGAGGTAATAGTTAGCGACTATGACGGCAATGTGCTCTCCCTTAAAAATGGTAACAGTATCCCCACAAAAACGGTTATTTGGTCAGCCGGCGTTATCGCCAATCTTATCCCTGGCTTGCCTAAGGAATGGTTCACACCAGGCAATCGTTTAAAAGTGAACAGGATGAACCGCGCCCAGGAAAGCGATAGCATTTTCGCGATTGGCGATGTGGCTTACATGGAAACCCCGCTTTACCCGAAAGGACACCCGCAACTCGCCAATGTTGCTATTAACCAGGCAAAGACCCTGGCGAAAAATATGGAGAGAATGGAAGAGGGCAAGCTGACGAAAGAATATGAATATAAAGATCTGGGGTCAATGGCTACAATTGGCACCAACAAAGCCGTGGTAGACCTTTCGTTTATTAAAATAAAGGGTGTCGTCGCCTGGCTTATCTGGATGTTCCTGCACCTGATGCTGATATTAAGCGTGAAAAATAAACTCATCATTTTCATAAACTGGGCATGGTCCTATATCACTAAAAACACATCGCTCCGGCTTATCCTCACCCCAAAACGAGAATTTTAAAGAAGGATGAATTACGGCTCGTCCTGATTAGTAAAATATACTTATTGAAAAACTGAAATTGCGGCAAGGAATTTGCGGTACAAGATTTTATTGCAATTTTTGTCTCAAATTCAACCTAAGAGTTTCTTTTTTATGAAAAAACTACCTCTTTTATTGGTTGCCGCGTTTGCACTTTTCTTCTTTAGTTCGTGTACTAAAGACGCGACTACAGTAGCACCGGTATCTAAACACCGGGCATCTATTATGTTTGTAAATGGCTGTTCGGGGGCAGCTACCGTCAATCCGTATTTTTCAGGCAAAGCAGTTACTGGGGTCAGTTCAGTAAATCTATTCAGCAATAGCGGCTATGTATATGTTGACCTGGATACCTTATACCCGGCAACACCCATTGCCTTTAACCGTTCCGGTGGCACACTGGCGAGCACCAGTTATGTTTGTCATGATGATGTGCACTATTCCGCTTTTGCAGGGGGCACCACCACAGCGCCAACCATTTCTTTCGTTGAAGATATTTTTTCCGGGGGTAGTGGTTCTAATGCTCACCTGCGCTTTGTAAACCTGACAGGAGATGTGAACAACGTAACCTTTAAAGTAGAAAACGACATTATCTTTTCAGCGATAGACCCTGCCCAGGTAACTGCGTTTACAGAAGTATCAGCCGGTGAAAAAACCTTTACCGTTTATGACCCTGACCATTTTGATGCCAGCCAAAGAATATACGCCCTCCGTAAACTGGAAGCAGGGAAATTCTATACGGTAATTTATACCGGTCTGTTAGATGGTGCCGGTAGTAACTACCTGCAATTAACACAAATCACCAATCTTTAGGATTGGTGATTTGTGATGGTCTTCTGATTGCTGATCTAAAAGCATGGAACAAAATGACGGACCAAGGTGCCTTTATCTGGCAAAAGAATTTCAAAGTAATTTTATAATGTAACGCAAAGCCCTTTAATAACTGCACCAAGGCGAATAGCATCGTAAATGCGTGGCTCGTCGGCACCTTGTTCTTTTACGGAATGCTCATGCGAGGTAACGCAACGTTCGCAGCCATTTACAGCCGAAACTACCAGGCTTATTAATTCAAAAAGGCCCTTACCCATGGCAGGTGTCATCATAACACTCATGCGCAGGCCTGCAGGAGTTTTATCGTAGTATTCATTACCACCCATATAGTGCCTGAAGCGGTAGAAAACATTATTTACATTCATTATAGAAACGCAGGCATGTGTTTCAGCGATTTCTTCATTCGATGCGCCTTCTTTCAACGCCATTGTACTGAAAGCAGAAATAAGCGTGTCATTCTTTTCGTTTATGGCTACCGATAACGCTATTAAGCTTGCTTCTTTCTTGGTAATATTCTTACTGCCCATCATGCCTGAAACATTCAGTTTCAGGTCGCGCAGAAAGCGGCTGTTCACTGCCGCAAGGTTGCTTAAACCTGGAGAGGTAAACAAGGGGTCCACTCCCAGATCTTGTAATAAACTAATTACGGTTTCATTATTTATACCGGTTTCCATTTGGCTGTATTGAGTTTAATATGTTGTTCAAAAAAAAGGTGTGCGGCGTTAGAAACCGAGCACACCTTTAATACTTATCTTCTTTTCGTTTTTACTAGCCTACTGCAGGCTCCAAAGTTTCTTCACCTTTGCTCCAGTTGCAAGGGCATAATTCGTCTGTCTGTAAAGCATCAAGCACGCGAAGTACTTCGTCTACATTACGACCAACGCTCAGGTCATTTACACATACCCAACGTACCACACCTTCAGTATCAATAATATAAGTAGCCCTGTAAGCAACTTTCTCATCTTCACTTAAAATACCCAACTCTTCAGCAAGGCTCTTCGATGTATCAGCGATCATCGGGAATTTAAGGTCCCTCAGGTCTTTATGGTTCATCCTCCATGCATGGTGCACGTATTCGTTGTCGGTTGATGCGCCGAGTAATACGGTATCACGATCTGTAAAGTTTGTATAGTTCTTATTAAACTCAGCTATTTCGGTAGGACATACGAAAGTGAAATCTTTCGGCCACCAAAACATAACACACCACTTGCCTTCAATATCCTGGTTGCTGATGTTCTTAAACTCTTTTCCTTTTTCAATGGATACTACTGATTTCTTGTTGAACTCAGGGAATTTAGATCCTACTGTTACAAAACTGTTTGCCATAATTGATTTAGATTTAATTGCACAGCAAAGGTCGGGCTTATTGGAGATAATACATAGCTGCAATCATTCTGATTTCCTATGAAAAAATAAGAAAATTCAATACGCGACCACCATCGGCTTATAAACCGCACGCAGCAAGGCTTTCAAGACCTTAACATTTCGTGTCTGCACGCTGTAATCGCATAATGATACTGGTCATTGCACAGGTTCCGGACCTTTGTTAATGAAAGCAATTCAAGACCACAACCCATCGCAGGGGCTAGTTTCCCGTTATATCAATTCAACATTTCAAAACGGCATAAATATGACGTTCAACCCCGCTGGGGTTGGTGTTGTACCTTACCTGTCCACTGGGTTTTCACCCACCGCTATTCCGATTTAAGTCCTTCGGACTATGCCGTATTTTGATAGTCAAAGTACAGTACTGAAAATACAGTTATACCAATTAGACATTAAATCTGCACTAAATGGCTTATAAAATTAACCACCTCCCCCGAATGAACGCAGCTGAAGGAGCCGCGCTCATTCGGGTACTCCTCCTTCAAAAGGAGGAGACTGTGTAATTAGCGCAAGGTGTTATTTAAATGTCTAAATGGTATTACCATCTCCCTGATGAACCGCATAAAAAAAGGATGCCACGCATGTGGCATCCTTTGTATAAAAGCATTGTGTGTGGCTTATCGTATCAGTGTTACGTCGCCCTTTTCCATGTATGTTTTTCCACCGCAATCGAACTTAACGAAGTAGAAGTAAACACCCATGTCTTGCGGTACGCCACCGAAAGTACCATTCCATTCTACAGCACTGTTCGCAGATTCGAACACTGTTTGTCCCCAACGGTTAGTGATGCGGAAGTTATGGAATCTGTGATAGCCATCAAATATTGGACGGAACACATCATTCTTACCATCGCCATTAGGTGTAAACGCTGAAGGGAAAGCGACTTTGCAACATGCATCTGGTGTTATCAATACGCTGTCTTCAGCGTGACAACCAAAAGCATTGGTAACGTGTAATGATACATAACCTGGAGTTTCCATTCTGCCCCACACGCCCGGACGGTTGGTGTTACGGAAAAAATGTGCTGGCTGCCATGTGTAAGAGTTACCATATTCATTGCTATCAATAGCGCTCAGGTAAAGGCTGTCTTCAAGGCAAATTGTACCGTTTACAGAGTGTGTAAAGATTCTTGCATCAGGTAAGCCTATGATCTTTATGGTATCGTACATATCCCTGCCCTGGCAACCTTCTGGAGTAATAGCCTTGAACTGAACAACGTGTATACCTGGTGTGTGCCAGCAAATACTGTAAGGTCCGCCTGTATTAGAGCTACCGGTAATTACCGATGCGCCATCAAAATTCCAGGTAAAGTGGTCAGCATTTGAAGCCCTTTCACTTAATGCAATTGTAACCGTATCGCCCAGGCAAATATTCTCTTTAAGGTATGCCTTTGCAGTTGGTTCTGGTACTACATGTATCCTCAGTGTATCAGTTGTAGAACAACGGCCACCGTAGTCGCCCACTGTTAAATAAACTGTCTGGTAGTAGAGTGAATCAAACCTAACAACTATGCCAGGTGTTGTTGCGCTACCGGTAACAAAATCTGCACCATTTGGCAGTACCCATGTATAAACAGGACCAGTAAGCGACGGACCATTATAATTAAATGTAAGGGTATCGTGCTGGCAGGTAAAGCTGCGGCTTTCTGTGATAGAGAAGCTAGGCAGATAAAGTATAGTTACAGTAATAGCAGAGCGATCACTTTCACAACCATTTACTGTCTGGCTCACATACCATGTTGTTGTGCCAACCGTAGTGGTTGATGGTGTAGGTGCACCTGTTGTAAGTGCGCTGCCACCAGTTGCTGTTGTGTACCATTTAAGATTAGTGCCACCCGCTGTAAGCATAGCCGCAGTTGAGAACTGGCAATAGCTTGTATCAGCAACTACTGGTACACTTGGCTTAGGTATGATGGTTACAATTACGGTATCAGGTAAACTTACGCAGTTAGCAACTGTTTGAGTAACGGTATAGTAAATAAAACCAGGAGTTGTTGTAGAAGGCGTTGGTGCAGTTGTGCTGCCTGTTGTGCTGCCTGAAGCATACCATAACAAGTTAACGCCTGATGATGTGCCTAGAGGAGACGGGAAGTCATACTGGCAATAAGTAGGGTCAATGCCTGTTGGCGCTGCTGGCGGCGCTGGGTCGCGCAATTGTACCGGACCTACCACATTGTATTGGCAGCCGCTGGTAATTACCATTATGTTGGTATAGGTAGTATAGTTAGGAATTGTGCTTCCGCCCAGACCTGTTAGTACTACAACACCTGAACTTGATGCGGTAACAGTAATGGTATGGCTGGTTGCTGTGCCACCAAATGGTGTTTCGTCATAAGAGAAGACATTCGTAGATCCCGGGACCAATCCGCTGATAGTAATGGTACCATCAGTACCACCGCAGGTAGTAGGGTCGGTGTGCGAAGTTATAGTAATGACCGTAGGGCCAGGCTGTGTAATGGTGACATAAGATACACCCGTGCAACCGGTACTGTCGGTAACATTAAGTGTATACGTTCCTGCGGCAAGGCCTGTTGCCGTAGCGGTGTGCTGAACCGGCGATGTGCTCCATGAGTAATAATATGGTGCAGTACCGGCAGTTGCTGTCGCGGTCGCGGTTCCATTGGTATCGCCATAGCAGGTAACGTTGGTGCTTGAAATACTTGCTGCAACCAATGTACCGAATACCCTTATGGAATCGCTGAAACTACAGCCGACCGCATTGGTTACTGTAAAGTAATAGGTGGTTGATGTTGTTGGGGTTGCCACGGGGGTTGCACAAGTGGTACAACTCAGGGTTGCTGCCGGCGACCATGCATAAGTAAGTGCAGTAACATCGGTAGCGCCAGTAGTCAGTGAAAATACCGTACTACCTCCAAAACAAATTGTAGTATCTGCCATTTTATGAATGGCAAGCCTTGAAGGAATAATATGCGTGTAAAGGGTATCGGGGCAACCGTAACCCGTGTATGGCGTAATAATTACCGCATACGTAGTGGGGGTCCCGGGCATCGTTATAGTGGTCGTTTGCATGGTATCGATTATAGTTGCAAACGTGGACGAATCATACCAATGGTAACTCATATAACCGGGCGGTGCCGTTAGCGTTGCTGAAGTAGAATCGCAACCAATAGTGGAAACCGCAAATAAACCACAGGTCATATCAATATAACCATAACCAAAGTGGCCACCTGCACCGCAGTCGCCAGCCTCAAAGTCAATTGCCACTGTTGTACCGCCCAAACCTGTAAGATTGATACTGGCATTGGTCCAGCTTTTGCAATATGCAGCATTACCCGCAGATACTGATGTAATAGGAGACAAAAAGAAGCCAGGTAAACTTGATGAAGACACGAAATTAAACATCGCACATGGTATAGCACTACCGGTGGCAGAATCGTATGCGCTTACGTTAAACCTCGGCTGTATGGAAGCACCATGGCCGGTAGGGTTTTCAAGCACTATCGCATATTTATAAATAAGGCTGTAGCTTGATGTTGTTGTTGGCACGTGTATATAATACCTTGCACGTTCAGCACGGTAGCTGGTAAGCGTGCTTCCCAACTGCAATGAGTAAGAACCACCGCCGGGCGCTACTACAGGAAAGAACCCATAGGCATCCGTACCGGTTCCGCTCATAAGCGTATGCCTTGTAGGTGTTGCGGCTGTACCTACCCAACCCGTCATTGTGCCGGCACCACCACCAGAGCAGCAGCTACCAACATAATAACTCCAGATTGAGGTATTGCCCAATTCGAAGTCGATATTGGACGGGCACGCAATTTGCGCCTTAGATGCAAAACTAAATCCTAAGAAAAGGAGAACGAGCAGGGATAAACGTGAAAACTTCATAACTATGAGGCTTATGTATTAATTAATAATTTTACTTCTTCAAAAGGTGTTTTAGGGTGGTATGCTATTGTTTACTTATTTCAAGCCCAAAAGACTTGGGTACAAAATACAAAAGTTCTTTAAAATGAGCCCTAAATTACAAAAAAAATAAATAAAAACAATCTGACTGATAGGGCAACGAGAAATTTGATAGGTAAATTGTTTTAAAAGTCTTTCAGGTGTAAACTGCTTTTCTGCAGGTATAAACTGGCCGACAACAATTTATGATAGCGTTAGGTATAAGTTAAGACAGCATTTAATCATAGAACGTTGGGAACTTAATTTAAATTATTTATTTCGTAATGCATAAAATGCACTTTTAAAAGATTACAAACGCATTATTGGCAAAAACGGCCTATTGCTTCGCCTGCCATAACATTGCCGGCATTGGCAGCACTATTAAGGTCGCTGCAGGCACCTGCCCTGTCATTTAAGTTCAGTTTTACCAGTCCGCGGTTATAAAGCGCGCCATTATCATTAGGATACATTTCGATAACTGCATTATAATCCTGCAACGCACCAGTAAAATCCTTTGAATTGGCCTTAATAGCAGCACGGTTCAGATAAGGCAACTCAAAATCAGGCTTTAGCGCGATGGCTTTATCAAAATCAGGCAGGGCTGCATTAATATCTCCACTCTCATAATAAACCGTTCCCCGGTTATTATAAGCTTCAGGCAGAGCTGGGTCCAGTGCTATGGCCTTATTAATGTCTTTAAGCCCGACATCTTTATTACCGGTTCTAAAAATAGCCCAGCCCCTGTCGTTAAAAGCCGCTGCCATTGTAGGCTTCAACTCAATTGCCCTGTTGTAGTCCGCAATTGCGGCTGCCGGGTTATTGGTTTCAAAAAACGCATGGCCGCGGTCATAATACAGGTCTACAAAATCAGGATTTGCCTGGATAGCCATATTGTAGTCTTGTATAGCGACATCCTTTTTCCCATCAGCATAATATTGGTTGCCACGCATCCAGTAAGCAAAATAGTGCTCCGGATTTTTCTCAATTGCATCTGTAAAAAGTGAATAAGCATCCTTCCATACACCTATGCGGCTCCAGGCAAGTCCGGAAAATACCAGACCTACTGCTGCTGCTACCAGTAAAATGTTTTTACCAGACCTGCCTTCATATAGACCTGCCAGGTACTGCCCGGCAATGTAAAACAATCCTATATAAGATATATACGTATACCGTTCGGCAGTGAGTGCAGAGCCTACCCCAATAATTTGCAGCATTAGGGCAATGGTTATCAGGAAAAAGGCGCCTCCAAACAAAATTTCCCTCCGGTAAGCAGATTTACGCACCACCAACCACAATAAAGCAGCCAGAAATGGCAAGGACGCATAATAGGTCCAGGGCAATATGCCACCCACTATAACCGGGTAATTATGCACCGCAGCGAGGTGCAACGGCAGCACTGCCCGCACGAGATATGAGGACACACCATAGGTTAAAAAGAACAAACGCTCTATTACAGAGTGTGTCTCGGAAAAGTTATGAATAGCACCCGCAGCGCGCTGCGATAGTATTGCAAGTACCCCGAAAAGAATTGAAAGTGCAAAAAACGGCAACTTTTCCAGCCATACTGAGGTAACTAGTTTCCGGCTTTTATACATATCTATTGCTATCAACAACACCGGCAAACTAACGGCCGCAGATTTAGACAGCAGCGAAAGTATAAAACACACGAGTGTAGCAATATAAAGCGGTCTTTTGAAGCCCTCCTGCTGGTAGCGCAGGTAATAATGAATAGCCAACAGAAAGAAAAAAGAATGCAATACGTCTTTCCGCTCGGCTATCCAGGCCACTGATTCTACGTGCATCGGGTGTATACCAAATAACAGGGCAGTGAAGAGCGCAGTAAAATCTTTGCCGCTCAATTGCTTTACAACCTTGTAGACCAGCCAGGTATTGGCAAGGTGCAATACAACATTAAATAAGTGATATGAAAATGGGTTCAAGCCGGCAAAATGAAATTCAAGCCAATTGGTTAATGTGGTGAGCGGGTGATAATTCGCTGCGTAGAAAGAAGTAAAAATCGATTTTATACCCTGCCAGCTAAAATCGCGCAATAGCTGGTTATTTATAATATAGAAATCATCGTCGTAGTTGGTAAAACCGTTACCAAGTGCATTGGTATAAACGAGTGCCGTAATAATCACTACTACCCAGGGTGCCCATTTCGGGAAACCCGCTGCTATGCCAGCCTGCGCCTTTACGTTTGGCACTTCGTTGGCCTGATATACTTTTTTTTGAGATGGAACTGGCATCGGGCACTAAATTAATGATAGTTTCCGAATCATCATTTTCTAATATAAATTTAGCTTCCCGCACTCAATAGCTATTAGCAGCAAGCCCTCTCGCTACCAGATATTGTATTGTAAAACCGGTGCAAGGGAGAGATTTTTAGGGTTGAATTTGGAAAAATGTATTATTATTGCACTACGCAGCAGGTTAATTGTAACAAACCTGCGCTACATACAATGACTTATCAATTTTCATTCAGTGCTTTTTTAAAGGGTGTTTTGCTGGTTGCTGCAACTGCAATGGGTTCGCTGCAGGTAAATGCACAATCGAAAGAAACTACCGACGCATTGCAGGTAGCCCCTGATAATGATGAGGTTGATAGCGCGGCGAGCATATCCGCTTCTACAATTAAAAGGCATTCATTTGGCAGCATTGTTTTTGCTGATTTAGGTGGTACAAGCCTCATGACTAAAGCAAGCGGCAAAACAACTCAAGCCAATGGACTTTCATGGGCTATTGGCGCACAAGGCGCATTAGCTGTACAGTCGAGGAACATGAAAATGAAAACCATGATTTCAGCGGGGCTGGAACTCCGGAATTTCAATGCAACCTCTTCATCTACCGACCGTTTTGGCGGAACAGCTTATGATAATCTGCACTATTGGTATGTAGGCATACCGGTTAACCTGCAGATAATGAGCACCCGTTACAATACTGGCAAAAAAGCAACCACCGGGTATTATGTACAGGCCGGCTTTACAACAGGCTTCACAACTAATGTGAACGATGTATACAGCATGCAAGGCGTTACCACTACCTACGATACTACGGGGCATTACAAAAACTATATGCTGCTGCCTAACATAGGCGCTGGCATTACCTGCACAACACCCCGTGCTATATACATGATAGGCCCCTTCGCCGGATACACTATAAACAGCCTTGTACCTAACAGTGCTATAGAACAGCATATTTTTAGCTATGGCATCAGGTTCAGCACCCTGTTTTTTTAGTACCTGCTGAGGCAATATTATTTACCATATTCATCTGCATCCCTGTTATGAGAAAAATCAGCGCTTCGTTATTTGCTTTGCCGGTTGTGGCTTTATTGACGTTTGCTGCATCGTGCAACAAACTAAGCAAAGCAACCTATGTTGCACCAACATCCGACACCGTGGTTGTAAAGAACAACGTGATAGTGGTTGATTCAACAAAATACAAACTCATTTCCACCAACGCTGAGCTGAAAAACGGAACCTACATTTACAAATTCCAGGCTTCAGCAACCGACCTGCAACACAATGGCGATTTTGCGCCGGGCATTACCTTAGTAGGCATAACAGGCAAGGGCTATTTAAGAAAAATTGTTTCCGTTACCAGCACATCAGAAACCATTACCGTAAATACTATGCTCGGCAAGCTGGAAGATGTTGTTGCAAAGGGTAAAGTTGAGTTTACAACCGGCACCTCGCACTTCAGGAATGGTATCAATTACGAGTTCAATAATTTATTACTTTCCCAACACCTGGGTACTGACATAACCCTGGCAACAGGAAATATTTCCCTCGTGCAGAACTGGGCCTATACCATGCAATTTAACAGCGGTGGACTAACATCGTTTGTGGCAGATAGCAAGGGAGGAAGTTTTTCAGCCGATGCCGCTATTAATGTAGCAGGGGGTAGCTCGGCATCACTGGTGCATGTAAGTGATACGCTGGATACCTATAGCCGGTTAGATAAAATTATGGTGGGTAAAGTACCCATGATACTTTCTACCGAAATATGTCTGGTAGCCGTTGCAGACGGATCGACCAACGGTTTGCAGAACCATACCTATAGCCTGCACAACAATGCAGCGATGGATATGAATGCAAGCTACAGTTCCGGCAACTGGCAAAACTCACTGACTACATCGGGGGCAGCTGCAAGCCTTACGGGCAATACATCTTCATCGCCACAGGTAAACATGAACTGCAACCTGGTTTCAGTGCTTAATGTACGATTGAACGGCGAGATCATTTCATCGAACGTTACGCCTTTAAATACCAATATTAACGCCAACCTTTCTGCGACAACCAGCGACTGGGATTTTAGCAGCCACTCCGTATTACAACCTACAGTAAACGAAAATACTGCACTGATAAGCTACTCCGCCTCAGAACTAAACAAAACCTGGAACGCCGACAGCGCAGTGCTGATAACTCCTTACCAGGTGCTGAAAGCAGGTGGAGATAACCAAACTGGTTCTGTAGGCAATTACCTGCCACAACCAATAGTAGTAAAGGTGGTTGATAATAATGGTAACGGACAGGCAGGTGTAATGGTTCACTTCAGGGTAGTATCTGGTGGTGGTGCACTTTCTTATGCCAACATACTTTCTGACGTCCACGGATTAGCTACAGCTTACTGGCAATTTGGTAACGGTGGCAGCGGCCAGAAACTGGAAGCTACCGCCAAAAACGCCAGCGGCAATAATATAATGGGCACACCAATGGTGTTTACGGCGAATTAAATAAACGGCGATCGCTGAAAGGAATTTTCTCAAGACAAGTGTAAAATGTATAATCCCGAAGGGATGGTATTATTGTCGTAAACAGGATAATACACTTACAGCGTTAGCTGCGTTACTTCGCCCGTTGGTTTTTCCTGGGCTGTTTCCAGGTTTATCATGCGCTTAACGTAGCGTAGGGTGTGGGTGCGCTTTTTGAGGGAAACACTAATAATGCCCCCAAGGTCAATTTTATCAATGACTACCCGCCCTACCACTTCGGTGCAATGTATAATGGTCTTATTATCTAGCAACATGCCTACGTGGTTAATGCGCTCATCTTTGTCCGCAAAAAATGCCAGGTCGCCACAGCGGGCCATTTCTAAAAACTCCACATTTGCACCTTTCAGCGCCTGCTGACTGGCATCGCGCGGAATAGCGTGATTGCAGAGCTTGTAAGCCATTTGAGTTAAGCCGGAACAATCGAGGCCATTTATGCTTCTGCCACCCCATAGGTAAGGTGCATGTATATAATTCATAATGGCAGTTCTCAGCAATTCTTCGGTCGCCACCACTTCGGCAATAGCCACCTTCTTTCCTTTAAAAAAACCCCATGCGTTTGCCGCCCGTACATGCCCGGTCTTCATTCCGGTAAGTTCGCTACCCAGTGGCAGATACATATCGGTTTCTTCAAAGAACAGTTTTCCGTTGTGCGTACTGCTTATATATTTCGTTGCCTTATTAAACTCTTTCGGGGTAATATTGGTAAGCTGTGGCTGCCTGCACCAACCCTCATAATTATCATGTGCGCAAAGTATACGCGCCCATCCCTTTACATTGGTTTCCAGTATAATGGCTTTTTCGCCATATAACAGTTGTGTTGTTTGTTCAGCCCTGTGAGTGGGTTCACTCCGCACGGGCATCATAGCAACATTACAAAAACCAAATACTGGGGTCATTAATTAAATTATTTATAGCCTTACCACGCCTGTATGCAAGGCATAAAGATATTATTTTCGCTATTTACGGCAATCATAAGTTTTAAACATTACAAAATTATTACTATAGGGCGTGAATTTCATTACCAAAATGTTTTGTTAACTTAGCACGCTAATACTAAAACCTACCCGACATAAACTAAAGGAGGTTGAAAATGAATATTTATCATATAAACAGTCAAAACAATTATGGATACTACACTTATAGCCGCAGTCATAGGGATTGTAGCGCTACTTATAGGCATTTTTGCCGGCAAAATTCTGTTTGCTAAAAATACCCAGAAGCAGGTTGAAGATGCAGAGGCACTCTCAAAGAAAATACTGGACGATGCCAAAAAGATGGCAGACGACGCTAAAATTCACTCAGAAACACTCAAGGAAAACAAATTATTAGAAGCTAAAGAACACTTTTCACAATTAAAGTCGGCCTACGATAAAGACGTTACCCAAAGAACACAAAAACTGGCAGAAGCCGAGAACAAACTTAAACAACAACAACAAGGTTTAAACGATAAAACAGCAGCAGCACAAAAGCAGGTACAGGAAAACGAACAACTGAAAGAAGCCCTTACCCGCCAGACAGAATCGATGAACATTAAACGTGCTGAGCTTGACCGCCATCACGAAGAACATGTAAAACGCCTTGAAAAAGTAGCTAACCTTTCAGCAGAAGATGCTAAGGCTGAATTGATTGAAGTAGTTAAGGAAGAAGCCCGCACCCGTGCGATGGCTCATGTGAAGGATATAATGGAAGAGGCTAAGCTGAATGCTACCAAGGAAGCTAAGAAAATTATCATCCAGAGCATACAGCGCACCGCTGCAGAACAAACCATTGAAAACGCAATTACCGTATTCAACCTGGAAAGCGATGAGATCAAGGGCCAGATCATTGGTCGTGAAGGTCGTAACATCCGTGCCCTGGAAGCTGCAACCGGCGTTGACCTGATTATTGACGATACCCCTGAAGCAATTGTTTTAAGCTGCTTCGATCCGTTCCGTCGTGAAGTTGCCCGCCTTGCATTACAAAGGTTGGTACAGGATGGACGTATACACCCGGCGCGTATTGAAGAAGTGGTAGAAAAAACCAAGAAACAGCTGGAAGAGCAGCTGATGGAAATTGGTGAGCGTACCATTATTGAATTAGGCATACATGGTTTACATAAAGACCTGGTGCGCGTAGTAGGTAAAATGAGGTTCCGTTCATCTTACGGCCAGAACCTGTTGATGCACTCTAAGGAAACAGCTAACCTTTGCGGTATTATGGCTGCTGAATTAGGCCTGGGACAGAAAGTAGTGAAACTGGCAAAACGTGCCGGTCTGTTACACGATATTGGTAAAGTACCTGACGAAGAAACAGAATTGAGCCACGCATTATTAGGTGCTAAACTTGCCGAAAGGTGTGGAGAGCATCCAAGTATAGTTAACGCAATTGGTGCCCACCACGATGAAATGGAAATGACTTACATCATATCGCCTATAATACAGGCGTGTGATGCTATAAGCGGCGCAAGGCCGGGCGCAAGAAGGGAAATGATGCAAAGCTATATGCAGCGTATTAAAGACCTGGAAAACCTGGCGACAGCTTACAATGGCGTTGAAAAAGCATACGCTATACAGGCAGGTCGCGAATTACGTGTAATAGTTGAAGCAGAAAAAGTTACCGATGCTGAAAGCGAAACACTGTCATTCGAGATAGCAGATAAGATACAAAAAGAGATGCAGTATCCGGGCCAGATCAAGGTTACGGTTATCCGCGAACTAAGGGCAGTAAACATAGCGCGATAGTCTCATAACGACATAATATTACAACAGCAACGCCCCGCAACTTTCGGGGCGTTTTTTTTACGTCAGTAACGATGATTTTGAAAAATTGTCTGAACTATGATTTTAACGTGATGATTATGATTTATACCGTTTTGACATTAAAATCAAACCGTGTAAAATATGCTTAGCGCCTACCCTCTTACTTACTTTTCTTTGTGCTGCCGCAAAGAAAAGTAACAAAAGAAAGCGGCACTTTGGGCAATCGCTCCGCTGCCCAAAGAAGCCCCCCGGCGTGGCCTGTTGAAGCTTTTTACTCTAATGTCCGCGCCGGGGCGGCAGCGCGGGTGATATGCAGAACAAGGTTTCTCAGTCGTTTGGTTTCGATGTCTAACTGGCATTACATACTTCCTTATTAAAATCGTTTGCTCTTTGCCTGCGAAAAAAAATCAGCGCAATAAGCAAAATCAATGGTTCAGACAACAAATACCTTCCCTCCGTCAAACAGGGTATGCTCACCATGCTTTACATAGCCCAACTGGTTGGTAAGCATACAGGTGTCTCCAATCTTAAATTCGGGAGCATTGTAGTGGTGGTGGCCAAATATCCAACTGTGGATGCCGGAGCCTTCAATAAAGCCGGAGAGTTCGGTTGCAAATGCCTGGCTGAGTATATCGCCTTTAAACTGCGGCGGATAATGCATAAAGGTGGGGATGTGGTGCGTAACCACCACTTTGGCTGGCAAACCGCTGGCTGCAACAGCAGCCTCAATAAATTGTAAACTTTCGTTGTGCAGGCGGTTAAAATCAGGTATGCTAAAACGATTACCGTTATGCTGTATTACATGAAAATCGCTCATTGCGCGTTGTATCTGCCACTCATAAGCAGGGTCAATCTGGCTCCAGAGCGTTGAGAAAATCAACTCCACTCCACCCTGCTGCACCGCAACATTATTTACCAGGAAAACATTGTTTCTTATTTTCTCCTGCACCCGGCCACTGCGTTGCGCTATATCTGAATGGTAATATTCATGATTGCCGGGCACCCAATAAGTGTATTCAAAACTATCAGCCACAAAATCGAAAAAATCTTTGTGCTTATCCATTTCAGCAAATGGCACAATATCGCCTGCGAGCAGTAAAATATCACCCTTTACCTGTAAGGGGTATTTTTTCATGAATTTCTCATTCAAAGTAAACTCAAGATGCAGGTCGGAACAATATTGTAAGGTAATTGCCATAATGTATAGCGGATTGCCGCTTGCTATAAAGTTATGAAAATAACTGTGCCGCCATAGAACGTACGGGCATGTGGGGTATCAATAGGCCTTACCACAGAAAATAAAAAGCCGGTGTTGTATAAACACCGGCTTCAATAATATAGGTAAACAATTATGCTTTTTCGTTCTCTTCTTCCTGGTCGTCATCTTCACCCTCATCGTCAAAATCTTCTTCGTCTGTGTCTTCCTCATCATCATACTCTTCAGCCCTTACGTGGCGCACCTTAGAACCATCACGCTCGGCAGTTAACGCTGCCCAAAGCATGTCTTTTAGTTCTACAATGCCCTGACTTGAAAGTGATGAAATAAAGATGTGCGGAATTTCTTCGGGCAGCGTTTTCGCAATTTCATCCCTCAGTTCTTCATCCAGCATTTCACTTTTGCTTATCGCAATTATGATCTCCTTATCCAGCAATTCCGGGTTATATTGTTCCAGTTCGCTGAGCAATACTTCAAATTCCCTTGCATGGTCTTCACTGTCCGCAGGAATCAGGAAGAGTAATACCGCATTGCGCTCAATATGGCGCAGGAAACGATGCCCGAGGCCTTTGCCTTCAGCAGCGCCTTCAATAATACCTGGCAAGTCCGCCATTGCAAAAGAAAGATTATCCCTGTAAGGGACAATACCCAGTTGCGGCACCAATGTAGTAAAGGCATAATTAGCAATCTTCGGCTTGGCCGCGCTTACTACCGATAGCAGCGTTGATTTACCCGCGTTCGGGAAGCCTACAAGGCCCACATCTGCGAGTATTTTCAATTCCAGCACCTTCCAGCCTTCACGGCCCTGTTCGCCGGGTTGTGCGTATTCCGGAGCCTGGTTAGTTGGGGTAGCAAAATTATAATTACCCAAGCCACCGCGGCCGCCGGGTTGCCACACTAATTCCTGGCCGTCTTCCAGTATTTCTGCCTCTATATCACCCGTCTCTTCGTCGTAAGCTATAGTGCCCAATGGAACATCAAGGTAAATGTCGGGGCCATCGGCACCGGTGCACTTATTCTTGCTTCCGTTAGTTCCGTCTTTTGCAATAACGTTCTTAAAATAGCGCATGTGCAGCAGTGTCCATAGCTGATGGCTGCCCCTGAGTATAATATGACCACCACGGCCACCATTACCACCATCAGGACCTGCCTGTGGGTTGAACTTGGTACGCGCGAAATGTGCACTGCCTGCACCACCCTTTCCAGAGTGTGTAAATATTCTTATATGGTCAACGAAATTTCCTCTCTCCACTAGTTAACTGGTAGTAAATACTTATTTATATTCCTGGATAATAGCTTGAATGTTTCATCAACCGGATGATTACCCATTACTGTTTCCAGCTTGCCATATGCATCGTAATAGCTGGCTACTGGCTCAGTTTTAGAACGGTACTCTTTTATTCTCTTTGTTATCACCTCTTCGTTATCGTCGCTGCGGCCCGATGTTAAACCGCGGCCAACAAGGCGCTTAATAAGCTCCTGTTCAGAAACATCTAAAGCAAGAACAAGGTCAATTTTTGTATTCTTAAATTCAAGCAGCTTATCCAGTGCTTCGGCTTGCGCACGGGTGCGTGGGAAGCCATCAAAAATGAACCCTCTTGCATCAGGCAATTCATCAATCTTACTGCTGATCATGCCTATTACAACCTCATCAGGCACAAGAATGCCCTGGTCCATATACTTCTGTGCTTCCACACCAAGTGGAGTGTGGCGGCTCACTTCATCACGCAAAAGGTCGCCTGTTGAAATGTGTTGCAGGTTGTAGGTATTGACAATATTTTCTGATTGGGTGCCCTTGCCACTTCCGGGAGGTCCAAATAGTACTAAGTTAAACATGAATAATCACAATTGATATACGCCGCAAAAATAGCTATAGTTGGCGAATAGTGGGTATTATTAATTGAAAAATCGATATATTAATTAAAGCCGACACTTTGCAATTGCCCGCATCGCCTTACTGATAAGGTTTTCGGGCCACCGCGCTAAAAAAAAATGACTAAAAAATAATAACCCAAAACTACTTTTTAAGCAGGCTGGCAATAATATCGGCATCATAAATCCTGAATTCGCCTGGTTGGATGCCGGCCATTGTTACATTGCTAATTGAATACCGCACCAGCCGTAGTGTAGGGAAACCCACAGCGGCAGTCATGCGCCTCACCTGCCTGTTCTTGCCTTCAGTAAGTGTTATCGAGATCCATGAAACGGGAATGCTCTTGCGAACACGAATGGGGGGATTGCGTTCCGGCAACAATGGCTCCCCGGTTAGCAAAACAACTTCCGCCTTTTTTGTTCTGTACTGTTTTCCATCAATAGATATAGTAACACCACTTTTTAATTGCGCAATTGCTTCGGGTGTAATAGCACCATCAACCTGCACATAGTAGGTGCGTTTGTGCCCGAATGCCGGATTGAGTAATTGATTGGTTAATGACTTATCGCTGGTTAATAACAGCAGGCCTTCGCTATCATGATCGAGCCTGCCGACGGGATATACATCTTTGGGAATATCGGGTAAATGATGCGCAAGTGTTACCTTATCACCCTCTGGTGAAAATTGTGAAATAGTGAGGTACGGTTTATAAAAGATATAGTACTTGTGCATGCAGTTATTAACAAGGTGAAAAGTAAATTAAAATTTGTAACAACGAATTGATTGCGGTAAATAATACCCGCTACTATAATGAAAAACACAGCATAAAGAGCCAGATAAAATACAAATAGAGCAACACAAATGCAGGCCTAATTTGAGTGTACCTAATCGCTGAAAACCGCTGTGCGCCTACGTTTCAGGGCACAAAAAAAGTCCGGCGAGGTTGTGGCTGCCGGACTCTATAAGGATGGGTTAGTAAGTACAATCCCTACCACAATATTAGAAATAAATTTTCCATTGGAAAAATTATTTGAAGAAAATTCTGAAATTTTATTTCAAGATGTTGATAAGTTGTTGACAACTGTGAATAACGCCAATCAGATATGGTTGCAACCAACAGACAGAACGCTTCATTAATACTACTATAGCTTGAAAATACAGGCAACGGATTTTATAATGAACCGTCATCAAAATTATTTTTCACGTTTTACGTAGAGACGCAAAATCTTGCGTCTCTACATATTTGGTTCTGTTTATCGCTGGATAGATTAATAAAATTGTTTGCAGCTTATTGTTACACTTTACGCAAAAAAATACCCGCACATTATAGTGCGGGTACGTTATTAATATAGTTAGTGTTGATGCCTGCTACCAATCCTTATCCAGCTTTAATGGTATTGCTTTTTCTTTCTTCAATTTATCCTGCAGCTTCTTTTCTTCCTGTTGCAATGCATTCAATAACTGGTCAGCCTGTTGTTGTGAAAGTTTGCTTGGCTGGCTCTGTGGCTGCTGATCTTTATTATCCTGTTTGTCTTTATTATCCTTATCCTGCTGGTCTTGTTTGTCTTTATCTTTATTCTTGTCTTTGTTGTCCTTATCCTGCTGCTGTTTATCTTTCTGCTGATCTTTTTTGTCTTTCTGGTCCTTCTTATCATTTTTACCGCCACCCTTCTTTTCATCCTGCTTCTTCATTTGTTCGGCATAAGAAAGGTTGTATTTCGCATCAGCATCCTGCGGATTGTTGCGTAACGTATTCTTGTATGATGCGATTGCTTCATCCCAATTGCGCTGCGCCATGTAGGTGTTACCGATATTGTAATTGGCGGCAGCTTTGCCCCCTTTATCTTTAATTGCGCCCGCGGTAGTAGCCATTATTTTCCGCGACGAATCGTACTTCTTATTTTGGTATAGTGCATTGCCCAGGTTAAATAAACCGGTAGCATTACCCGGGTCTTTCTGCAGGGCTTTCATATAATTAGCCGCTGCTTCATCATAACGCTGATTACTGTAGAGCTGGTTACCCTGTTGTAATAACTGGTTGGTCTGGGCCACTGCAGGCAGGGTAGCTGCTACTGTAACCGCAATAATGAGTATTACCCTTGTTTTAATGTTAACGTCAACCAGTTTTATCTTCTTTCTATCCCCTTCCTTTGCGCCGGGCGCATCAGATGCTATAATCTTCTTTGCTTTTAATTTTGCACCCGGCAGCAACCATTCTATTAGTAAAGCGATGAAGGCCAGCAGCAGGAAGTACTGGAAATAGCTCGTAAAATCGGCAAAAACCACAGAACCCAGGTTTTTCTGTTCCATACCTTCCAGGTTGCTGATGAGCTTACTGGCCACTTCGTCAGAGTTAGTTAATAAACTATAGGTGCCACCACCCGCTGCTGCAAGCGATTTCAGTTCCGTTTCATTCAGTTTACTTATTACCGGGCTGCCATTATCATCGAGCTTAACGGAATTGGTTTCAGGATCGAACAAAGTTGTACCCTGCGGCGACCCTATACCCACGGTATGTACTATAATGCCGGCATTGGCAGCTTCCTTTATTTTCTCCGCAGCTTTTTCATCATGGTCTTCGCCGTCAGAAATAATGATGAGTGATTTATATTTTCTTTCAGTTTGCGAAAATGAAGTTATCGCCATATCAATGGCCTCGCCTATTACCGTACCCTGCGTTGGCACCATTTTAGTGCTCACGTTCTGCACCATCATTTTCAAGGTGCTATAGTCAATGGTAAGCGGCACCTGCAAATAGGCCCTGCCTGCAAACACAATAAAAGCAACGCGGTCGTTATGCATTTTATCCGCCATCTGCATAATCAGCAGTTTGGCACGCGTCAGCCTGTCTGGTTGAATATCTGTAGCCAGCATACTCTTACTTACATCCAGCGCTATAACCACATCTACGCCCTTGCGCTCTACCTTTTCAACCTTGTCACCGGTCTGCAGGTTAGCCCACCCAATTATCATGGCAGACAATGCAACCATCAGTAAAATAAACTTAGAAGTGCTACGGCCCGGAATGAAGCCCAGCATCTGCCCGCCCACAAGGCGCTCATCCCCCAGCTTTTTAAGCTTTCGGCGGCGCCAGAACAGCGCAGCGATAAACAGCAATATTATAACCGGCACTATTGCCAGCGCATATAGGTAGTATATCTCCTGAAACCTGATCATAATGTAGCTATTAAATAAGTAGTTACCGTGCACATAAAATGCCTGACTACTCCCGCAAATTTAATCTTACAAACTATTTATACAACACCCACGAATTACGATTTTGTATTTTTTTAACATGCACAAAAACGCGATAGTATCATGAAGATACATTTAAATAAGTACAGTAAACCGGGCGGGGATGTTAATTAGCTTTTGCTATTGCCGCAACCCAAACATTAAACAGGCGATCTTCCACCTGGCACATATCATTGGCCAGTTCCTGCCATTGTGGGTGAAAATCTTTCAGCATGCGTTCCATTTCGGTAAGGTGGCCCTCTTCTTCTAATATAATAGACTTTACGTTCACCTTAGAACCATAACGCGTAAGCGCTTCCTGGTAAATGCCGTACAGCATATCAGCACGCACCTCTATGGCATAGGTAACCAACAGGTAAGCGCCATGCTTTAGGGCGCGCCCTTCCAGCTGCAATTTATTTTTAAGGTAGCGGCAGGCTTCCACATCCAGCATATTCAGGTAATGGTGGCTTTCTACCGGGGCTAAAAGGTATGGATAAGAATAGTCGGGACAGGAAACATCTGCCAGCTTACCGATTTGCTTTTTCAGATAATAGGCGTGGCGAGCCTCTTCAGCCGCATGCTTCAGTACAATAATATCAGTATGTACAGGGTGCTCGTATTTCGATATTTTCCGCGCACCGGTATTTTCCATCATAGAAAGGCTATTGAGCCATTTGCCATGCAACTCATCGGAAGGGACAATAATATCTAATATCTGCTGTAGCTGTTGGTCCTGTTTCATTTGATGCAAAAGTATTTCAAAATAAAAAGACAGCGCAAAAAAATAAAAAGGCATTTATACGTCTCAACAACTTAAGAAAAAGGTAGCGCACGAAGGCCCAATTTGAAGATCATTTAAGAATTAGGATGCTCAACTACTCCAGAAAGCACTAGTTGATGATAATGTAGCACCTAGCAATTGCGATTTTACTGAGGTAATTGTTCCGGTTAAATAAATCCATTATTTCGTCAATGTTTCCAAATACATTAAATTTGATTACAGAAACCGAAATTATGGGAATCGTGAAACCACACAATAATGTGAATGCAACAAGTCCATCCACTTTTGCTCTTTTAATTGATAATATCAATAAAATGAGTGAATCGGAACAAAAGGCCTTATGGTTACAAATTAATAAGGAAAAAATTGGCTTTTTTGCTAAAGAAATAGACGCATCTGTGACGCAGCACAACTTTAATGATAGCGAAATAGACAACCTAATAAATGAAGCGATTAAGAATGGCCGCGGTAAAAAGAAAAATTAAACGCTTCGTAATCGATGTAAACACGTATGTTACCATTTTTATCAATAAGGATACTCAATGGCTACTGCATTATATTGCCACAAACAAACTTGAAATATTTGTTGATTCCCACCTATTATTTGAGTTAGCACGGGTACTGGAGTATTCAAAAATTAAGAAATTGCTTCCTTTGCCTCCAGCAATCTATTTAAGTTTTATACGCCTAATAAGTACAGAAATTACATCAAAACCGTGGGGTATAAGCAGCCCGGACCCAATGGACAATTATCTGTTTGACCTTGCATTGTCAACTCACTCAAAATTGCTTGTAACCGGCGACAAAGCGCTACTGGAATGGGAGAGCGCCCCTATTAAAATGATTTCGCTCCCTACATTTAAAAAAATGTTTTGACCAACTGCTTTATCCCTATTTTTGCTGAAAACCAACCAAAACATGTCCAAACAAACAGGCAACGAAGCGCCGGATTTTTCTCTGCGCGATAACGAAAAAAACAAAGTAACCCTTAGCGAACAACGCGGTAAAAATGTTGTTTTACTGTTTTTCCCGTTGGCATTTACCAGCACCTGCACGAAAGAACTTTGTTCTGTTCGCGACAATATTGCGTTCTATAACAACACCAATGCTCAGGTATATGGTATTTCTGTTGATTCGCTGTTCGCACTGAACAAATTTAAGGAAGAGCAAAACCTGAACTTCCCGTTGCTGAGCGATTTTAATAAAGATGCATCCCGCGCTTATGGTTCTATTTATGAAGATTGGTACAACGATATGAAGGGTGTTTCGAAGCGCTCTGCATTTATTATTGATAAAGAAGGTATTGTGCGTTATGCCGAAGTTCTGGAAAACGCCTCCGATGTTCCGGACTTTATGGCAATCCAAAAATGCCTGGAAACCCTGAATTAAGGAACTTATTAAAAAAATTATTCTAATTTGCACCCAAACTTAAATTAAACCACATGAAGAAAATCTATTTACTCCTTGTCGCTTCTGCAATAACTTTTTGCACGCAGGCTCAAACCATTGTGAACAGTGGCATGGAATCATGGCGCGTAAGAACCTCTGGTGGTTCAACGCCCAAACCTATTTGGTCACCTACAGGTTGGTATGGCGGCGATTCTCTGCTCATAGCTAACGGCGAAATATTCGGCACAATACTATCTATAGATGACTCTGTATGGAAGCAACAAGTGTTTAAAGATTCAGCCAATTTTCATGGCGGTTCTTTTGCTGCGAAGCTGGTTACCAAGCTTCAGGATACACTAGGCGTTTTCCCCGGCACATTATCGAATGCAGAACCACACGTTAGCATTGACCTTGGTACAGGCAGCTTTACTTTTTATTATTCCGGCGGAACGCCAATAAACTACCGGGTAAATACCGTTAGTGCTTGGGTAAAATATGCTGCAGGTGCAGGTGCTGACAGCGGCGTACTTAACGTACAGGTATTAGGCCGTATCGGTTCAAAACCAGATTCAGTTTTAGGTGCAGGCACTATTAAAATAGGACCAAATTCTGCTTTTACGCAAGTAACTGCGAATGTGCTCTACAGCGTTCCTGATTCACTGGTTGATACAGTGCGCATTACCTTCGCAAGCAGCAAGGGCGGCACTGCCAGCGCAGTAAACAGCATTTTGTATGTTGATGATGTTACCATGACGGGCACACCATTCTCAGTAGCTGAACTGGCTGCACGTGCTAATGTGGTTAAGGTATACCCTAACCCGGCTAACAACCTTTTGCATGTGTCTGTAATAAACAATGAAACCGTTACCTGCAACCTGGTTTCAGTAACCGGACAAGTTGTTGCAACTAAAGTTTGCACCGGCAATGCGACAATGGACATAGCTACCATTGCAGCAGGACAATACTTTTACAATGTAATTGATGCATCTGGCAAAACCGTTCAGTCTGGCGGTGTTACCATTGCTAAATAATTGGAGTTTTTTTATTGAAAAAGGATGACTGATGTAGTATCGGTCATCCTTTTTTGTTTTAGGTTATGATTACTTTCTTCCCGCAGCGCCTAGGCCCTTGCAGCATTTTCATAAATAACCTGCAATAATGTCTGGCCCACTGCTTTAAGCGTTCCTTTATCTATAACGTCCATATTATCGGCATGGGTGTGCCAATGCGGAGCAAATACTTTTGGTGAGTTAACATCAAGGTTAATAATGTCTATGGTTTTGATGTGGATGATCTCATTCACCGGCACATGGTCGTCAGTTATTTTACCAGCCTGCACATACGGGAAATAAGAAGAGTAGCCTGCATGGCCGGCAGCCTGCCAAACCATTTGCTGCTCTGCCGAAGCGTATTCAGTTGAAAATCCCTCCAGCGGGAACTGTGCATTGCGCGCGCCAACCATATCCAGCAATATGCCAAACTCTGCCTTATAGCCCGGCACGTGCGGGTTCTTTGCCCAATACTGGGTACCCAAACAATATGAATTTTCACCCCACTGTGTTTTACCATAGTCTTCCACATCGGTGAACAAAATATCAATTCCAAGGTCGGGAGACAAACCCTTGCTCTTAATTTGCTTCGCTACTTCAAGTAACATAGCTACCCCGCTTGCCGCATCGTCTGCCGCAAGTATAGGTTTATCCTGGTCTTTGGTATCCTGGTCAGCCCAGGGGCGGCTATCCCAATGCGTAAGAAACAAGATGCGTCTTTCCGCTTTTGGGTTGATACTGCCTATAAGATTATAACAAGGCAGTTGCTTACCATCGCCACCGATAACCTTAGTTTCCTGCCTGTAAACAGTATCACAAACTTTTTTCAATTTCCCTTGCATCCAGTCGGCGCACTTTTTTTGTGCAGCAGAACCCGGTATGCGGGGGCCCAGCGCCACCTGTGTATTGATATCGGCATAGGTGCTGTCAGCATTAAAGTCAGGCGTGCTAACTTTAACTGCAGGTGCTGCGGCTGTGGTTTCTGCTGCCTTTTGTTCTGGCTTATCTTTACACGATGCCAGCAGCATACATGCGGCTATAAATACAGTAGCGGTTTTAAGTAGTTTCATGCAGGTGCAAGATAAGGAGTGTTTGAGGGTTTTGAAAATCACACCAATCATTAATTACTTTTCTGGCCGGTTAGCAATGCCGAAATATCAGCGGTCACCCAGTACAAATGCTCCATCCCGCGCAACTGTATGAATGGGTATCTGATATTTTGCTGCAGAATCGGCCCAAGCCTGTTGTTGTTTCCGGTTGTAATTGTTACCGATAATAATGAGTTGAGGCCGGTATACTTTTTGCAAAGCCATGGGATCAATTGCCCCGGTATAATTTACGACAAGAAAATCTGCAGTAAATGGTTCCGGACTGTGCTGTGCGGAATCTAGTATCAAAATTGTTTTACCCTGAAAATGAAAAACTGACTGCCTCAACGTGTCACCGGGCCGCCATGCCTGCCACTCTATGTGCAAAGGGTCAACCGCAAACTTTGATTTACTGCTTCCCTTTTTAAGGCTGCCAATAATATGATAATGGCCATCCTTCAAAAGTTCTATCCTGTTTTCCTTGGCTGTATTGTATACCACAAAATGCTGTTGCAGCAAGTTTTTACGCTTACTAACCGACAGCAACACCAATAAAATGCAAAGCGCTCCCAGCCCCGCGAATAAAGCGCCCTTGCGCTTTCGGGAAAGAAAGTACGCGATGCCACCAATTACAACAAAAACCAGCAACAATTGCAGCGGCGTTAGCCTCAAATAATGAAACGAAAGCGGACCTACGCGCTGCATCCATTTAATTATTAGCTCGAAACCTGCAACCAGATATGTTGTAGCAACACCTAACCAACCTGCAACAATAGGTAGCCAGCTAAATATAATAATTGCAATACCGGCAATTAACACCAATCCCATAAAGAAGAATGCAGCAACATTGGCTACAAGAAACAGAACAGGAAAGTTGTGAAAATAATAAATGACCAAGGGCGCCACCAGCACCTCTGCCGCAAAACTGGCACAAATAGTTTCCCAGATAACTTTTAAGATTTTATTACCGGGCCGCCATAGACCATGCACCGGGGCATAAAACAGGATAAGCGATAAGACGGCAACAAACGAAAGCTGGAAACCAAGGCTATATAACCACATGGGCTCGGCACACAATAACAAGAATGCGGTTGCAAAAAGCTGGTTCAGACTGTTGTTGTTCTTTTGAAACATAATGCCCCATGCGAGTATAGAAAACATAAAACCAGCCCTTACGGCAGATGGAGAAGAACCAGCCATCACTACGTAGAACCAAACAAGGGGCAGCGCAATAGCATACTTCACCCACAAATATTTGCGGTGCCTTACCCACCATAACAACACGGTAATGAATGTAAAGAACAGCATAATGTTGCCGCCCGAAATAGCGATAACATGCACTATACCAGTATCAGAAAACGACTGGCGGAGCTCTTCGTCCAGGTTCACTTCGTCGCCGAGCAGCATGGCCTGGATAAGGCCAAGGGTACGTGCATCGCGAATTTGCGTTTCCAGCTGCGCCATGCACCAGTCGTGCACCAGTGCCGTTAATGGCTGAGCAGAAGTTATAACCGTGGCATACAACCGCACCTCATTTGCCGAACAAAATTGCTGGTAGTAAATGTTATTGCGCCGGCAATAACCAGCATAGTCAACCTCATAGGGGTTACCCGCATTACTTATGGCGTCCCATTTCGAAGGCAATAATATAGTATCGCCTTTTTGCAGCAACATGGGCATTTTACCTTTATAAACATATACAAAAGCCCTTCCGGCAAGCGCCTTGATGCCGCCCTGTTGAATAGACCTGATCACTTCTACCTCCAGCTTAAAGGACTGCTCTTTTTCTGCAGGCGCTTCGGTAATGCAGGCCACATAGGTGGCTTCCTTTTCCAGGGTTTGGCCAAACCAATTAGTGCCGGTTGTAATGTCATTCAATGCCGAAAGTTCATAACCGCCGAACACGCAAAACGCTTGCAACAGCGCAAACGCCGCTACCTTCCTGAAACTATCATACCTTACGTTAAGCGCAACTAAGGCGTATGCTGCCACAAGAACAAACACGGCCACTATTGCAGCCCAAGACGGCACATGACCACCCGCATTATACCACATTATACCTGCCGCAAATGGCAACAGCACCCTGAAGAAAGGTGCATATTCCCAAAACCAGGCTTTGTGGAGCGGCCATCTACCCATTGCAGGCAACAATGTTACACATCATTACAATAAAAAATCAGCGTTAAAGCAACAAGATAACGGAATCTCATTTTTTTGCCGAACTTTAATCCATTAACTACCGGACACTCCTTTCCTTATGCTAAAGAAAATCATCATTCCGCTCCTATTCATATTGCTTTCAATGGGCGCTCCCTGCCAGGCTGGCTTTGTAATAAAGCAAAAAACAGCAATCACTCAACAGGCTACAGCACCAGCTCAACCATACCTGTTGAATCAATTGCATGAGGGGCGGCATTCGGTATTCCAGACAGTCAAAGAGCGCATTGCATTTAAAATGTTACGAAAACTGGAAGGTAAGCCGGCAGACGACGCATCTATTTTAAATATCCTGTCATTTTGCTTTGGCTTGCTTGGGAATGTGTTTGGCATATTATTAATTGGTGCTGTGGTAGCAGCGGCGGCTACAACAGGATTCTTCCTTATTGGCTCGCTGGTGCTCGGGTTAGCCAGTTTGATAACTGGTATTATAGGTTTAGCAAGAGGAGAAAAACAGCGGGGGCTTGCCATTGCCGGAATAGTAATAAGCGGAGGTATATTTATTGAGATCCTCGTCGCCTTAATTGCAGCTATCATTCTGGGTATAATTGGAGCCGTAATTTAGGCGAAAGGCGCTCATTAACATTTCTTTGGCATAATTTTTGCATGGTTTAATTATTTGATAGTCAACACCCCAATAATACCCCATGCTCTTCCGTACACTTTTTATATTACTGTTGTCGATTATCGGCCAACCAGCATTTGCGGGGTTTAAATTAAGTAGCAATTCAACAACCACCAGCCATGTAATAGCTGCAGAACCCAGACACTTCAGTTTTAACCCCTGGAAACGGGAAACAAAAGAAGAGCGCAAAAAGTCAATTCTGAGCAAGCTATCGCTTGGTCTGGTGTTCGCTTCGGGCATTATCTTACTCCTGTTCTTCATATACGCATTGGCAGCCCTTGCCGGAAGCGTCGCTGCTGCCTTGACTTTAGAAAAGCTGGTTACAACCGGTTATGCCGTTTATGTGGGTTTAAATATGGCAGGTGTTATATTAGGTATTGTGGCACTATGCATGGGCCAGAAGAAAAAAGGTTTTGCAATCGCCGCCATTATACTGGGTGGCTTGTGTATTTTACCCTTCCTGGCCTCTTTATTTTTATAACAAAAACCTCTATCATGCCCTTTAAACCATTTATCCTCATTCTATTTGTTGTACTTTTTGCATGCAGACCTATAGTGACATACGCAGGTTTCCATATAAAACATGCCGATGCCGCCACCAACACACGCAATGAGCGCCAAACGCTTTTGAGCAAAGCAATTCGCTTCTTCACTACACCTGCTGCAAAACCAGACGACAATAATGAAGGCCGCAATGTGCTGCTAGAAGGGGTTGTAGCAAACGGCTTATCCGCACTTGCATATATTACCGCGATGATAGGGATTGATCCATCTATAACCGCAATTAATGTGCCTATGTTAAGCTGTGCATTGGCTATAGCCTGCATAGTAATGAGCGCCTATGCACTGTCGCACCGGGACAAAGTACCACCATGGAAACTCCTGAAGTTTAAACGGCGCATGACTGGCTGTATGGTGCTATCGGGGTTGATACTGGCAGGCTACATTGCCGCATTTATGATAAGTATATTGTAATACCTATGGGTGCAATCACATTTGCAAGAAAACTCACATAAGTTACCATATTAACCAATCAATATAAACAATGTACTTTTGCGCCTGAACAACAATTAACAACACAAGCATATGTCGAGGCAGGTTACAATTCTGGGTGCGGGCCTGGTGGGCTCTTTACTTTCCATTATATTACGTAAGCGGGGCTATGAAGTTACCTTATACGAGCGAAGGTCGGATATGCGCAAGGCTACCGTTGGCGCTGGCCGCTCTATTAACCTGGCTATGAGTGCGCGCGGCTGGAAGGCTTTAGACCTTGCCGGTTTGCGTAACGACCTGGAAGCCATAGCTATACCAATGCATGGCCGCTACCTGCACCTTGCTGACGGCACTGTTACCACACAAGCTTATGGCAAGAATAACGAAGCAATTTATTCTGTAAGCCGTGGCGAACTGAACAAAAAGCTGATGACCCTTGCTGAAAAAGAAGGGGTGAAAATTCAATTTGAGCACCGTTGCAATAAAATTGATGTACCTAAAAACATACTCAATTTTACAACGGGTGACGGCTCGGAAAAGACGGTAAACGCAGACCTGCTTTTTGGTGCTGATGGGGCTTTTTCAGCATTGCGCACCGCCTATACGCACATGGACAAGGTAAACTGTTCGCAGAACTACCTGGAATATGGCTATAAAGAACTGAATATTCCCCCGGCAGCTGATGGCAGCATGATGATGGACAAGAATTACCTCCACATCTGGCCACGCGGTAATTATATGATGATAGCCCTGCCGAATACCGATGGGTCTTTTACCTGCACTATGTTCATGCCTTTTGAAGGAGAAAATTCATTCGCCAATTTAAAGACAAAGGAAGATGTGAATGCATTTTTCGATGCGAAATTCGCTGATGCAAAGGCGTTAATGCCTACCCTTATTGACGATTTCTTTACCAACCCCACCGCTTCGCTCATTACAACACACATCTTTCCTTGGCACTACCAGGATAAGAGTGCTTTGATAGGCGATGCCGCACATGCTATTGTGCCGTTCTATGGACAGGGTATGAATGCCGGTTTTGAAGACTGCACCATACTTACCGGCCTGCTGGATAAACACGGTGAGGACTGGACCAACATATTAAAAGAATACGAAGTAAGGAGGAAACCAAACGGAGATGCTGTTGCCAAACTTGCTTTACTTAACTTTGTAGAAATGCGGGACAAGGTTTCAGACCCTGCATTCCTGGAAAGGAAGAAAATTGAAAAAGAACTCGGTAAAAAATACCCCGACCAATTCGTATCGATTTACGAAATGGTTTCCTTCAGCCATACCCCTTATGATACTGCCATACGCTGCATTGAAGCGCAGGATCAGTTATTGGGTAACATTATGAATGGAGGAGATTTTTTTGCTGAAATGGATAAAGAAGGCTTTGCAGCAAAGCTGGATAACTGGATAGATGATTATCACAACGCTGTGCAACAACTGGATTTTGGAAAATGAGGCCTGAAAAGAGATGGATAATTAAACCTGCTGATGAACAAATAATTCAAACATTAACTGATGCGTTACATGTGCACCCTGTTATTTGCAGGTTGCTGGCTATAAGAGGTATTACAGATTACGAAAGTTCAAAAAAATTCTTCCGCCCTGAGTTAACTGATCTTATTGACCCCTTTAAAATGAAGGGCATGCGCCGCGCTGTGGAACGCATCTCGGAAGCTATAGAGTGGCACGAGCGCATTATGGTATATGGCGACTATGATGTAGATGGCACCACTGCGGTAGCGGTGGTATACTCTTACCTGAAAGCCAATTATAATGGCGACCTCACCTATTATCTTCCCCATCGTTACCGGGAAGGTTATGGTGTTTCAAAGGCCGGTATAGATTTTGCGCATGGCAATGGCTATACACTTATTATTACACTTGATTGCGGCATAAAATCGGCAGAGTTAATTACCTACGCGCAATCGCTGGGCATTGACGTTATTGTTTGCGATCACCATTTACCCGATGCGCACCTGCCGCCTGCCGTTGCAATACTTAACCCAAAACAGGCCGACTGCCCTTACCCGTATAAAGAACTTTCGGGCTGTGGCATTGGTTTTAAATTGATAATGGCCCTGGCCATGCATTGGAAACAACCCGTTCCCGATGTTTATAAATATCTCGATCTTGTTGCCACCAGCATAGCTGCTGATATTGTGCCCATAGATGGCGAAAACCGCGTATTAGCCTATTATGGTATAAAACGGATCAATGAAGACCCTTCACCTGCAATAGCTATTCTTAAACAATTAGGAGGTGTTACCAAAACGCTGGTTGTTTCTGACCTTGTTTTTGTTATTGGCCCGCGCGTAAATGCTGCGGGGCGCATGGATGATGCCCGGAAGGCTGTAGAACTGTTTATAGAAACTGACCCCGAAAAAGTAATTACGCTGGCAGCAGTATTGCATTCTGACAATGACGACCGCCGCGAAGTAGATAAAACAACTACCGAAGAAGCACTGGCTGCGCTGATTGAAGATGACCAGACACCGTTACGCAAATCGACCGTAGTTTATAAAGAAAACTGGCATAAAGGCGTTGTGGGCATTGTGGCCAGCAGACTTATCGACCATTATTACCGCCCGACAATTGTGCTTACGTCTGCCAATGGCAAAGCAACGGGTTCCGCCCGCTCTGTATCCGGCTTTAATATTTATGAAGCGATACACGAGTGCCGCGATTTGTTAGATAATTATGGCGGCCACTTCTTTGCTGCCGGACTTACTATGTCGGTTGAAAAAGTACCGGCATTTATTGACCGTTTTGAAGATGTGGTTGCTAACAGCATTACCACCGACCAGCAAACCCCCGAAATAGAAATTGATGCGGAAATACCGCTTTCCCTTATAAAACCTGCTATATATAATATAGTAAAGCAGTTTGAGCCCTTCGGACCGGCTAATATGAAACCAGTTTTTGTTAGCCGGAACGTAAAAGACTACCAGGGTAATTCAACGGTTGTCCGTGACGCACATATTCGTATTGTAGCTTATCAGGAAAACGGCGCCATTACCGAGGGTATCGCATTCGGCCTTGCACATAAATTTGATATAGTAAGCAGCGGCCCGTTTGATATGGTATATTGTATTGAAGAAAACGAGCACAATGGCACTACCCGTTTACAAGTAAGGGTTATTGATGTAAAAAAGAGCGAATAGGTTTTGGGGGACGGTTACAAACTGCTGAATTAGTGTAGCCGCTGGTCGGCTTTTCATTCGACTATGCTTCGTACCTGCACCATTGCTGAATGTGCTGTTTTTAGTCGTAAATATTTTTCCTATTACCTACTTCTCGTATGTCCACTAGTACAATGGCATCTTCTATAGAATAAATTACTCTATAATCTCCTATGCGTATTCTCCACAAATCGGTATATCCTTTTAGCTTTTTACATCCGACGGGGCGAGGGTTTTCTTCCAGCGAAATAATTGCTGGTATAATTTTCTCTACAACTTGAGCAGGTAATTTCTCTATGTCCTTTTCAGCTCTCTTTGAAAAAACAACATTATAGCGTCTCATTTCAACTTGCCAGATTTTTTAAGATTACTGATAACCTTATTTAATGGTACTTTCTCATCATTCTTACGAGATTCAGCAATAATACCATCCAATAAATCTTCAAGCTCGTTGGTATACTTCTCCAGAGTACTCATCTCAATTACTACTGCCTTTTTCTGATTGTTCTGGTCCGTTAAATAACTCACGCCTTTCATATAACTGCATTTATACAAAAATACATACAATGGTTGTATTTGTCCGTCATAAAATTTGGAATAAGAATATAGACTATATACCTTTTCACGGCAACGGTCATCGTAAGATGAGCAATAGTATTGATAACAACTGATACTTTTACTCTGCAAATGCTAATACCATATTTATGAAATGCCCTTTTTTACTTTTCTGCATACTGCTTTCTTTCTTTGTTGCTAAGGCTCAACATAAAACCAGCAGCTATTTCCATGCGGAAAAGACAATAGCGCATCCCGTTAAAATTCCAGTTTCCATCCTTAAGCAACTTTACAGGGAAGAAATGGGTGATGAAAATGCGGTAATTGATACAACGGAATTCCCCTATGCAAAAGGAACCGCTGCCGCCTCTTTTGTTCAACTCGGAAATGGCCAAAATGATGCCATGTTGGTGCAAGGCAATGATGGCGCCAATACCACTGGTTTTTGGATATTTCTGAAACGAGGCAAAAACTGGAAACTTATTCTGGCGGACAGAGGGTTAGATCTCAGGCTAAAGAAGCTGCCCAGAAGTGGCATAAGGGAGGTAGAGGTTGCAAGCTGCCATGTCTATGGATGCTATCATCGGTTCTATAAGTTTGATGGCAAACGATATTATCCTTATCGGTGTTACGAAGAAACCGATAAGGGTATCCGCATATATCCCTGTAAAGATGAGCTGTTGGGGCATTGAAATAAAAATTTAGGCATTTTTCAAAAAAAATTCTTTTTTTATCAAAAACCATTACCTTTGCCCTCCCGATTGCGGGTGTGGTGAAATTGGCAGACACGCTAGACTTAGGATCTAGTGCCGCGAGGCTTGGGGGTTCGAGTCCCTCCACCCGCACACAATGAACGTATACAGCCCATCTTGGCCCTGCCTTGATAGGCTGTTTTTTTAACTACTAAAAAATCAGAAACGAATGGCTACTGTAACCCGTGAGAATCTCGGAACATTGCATGATAAAGTTACCGTAAAACTGACGAAGGAAGATTACCTCCCTAATGTTGACAAAACCCTGAAACAATACGCTAAAACCGCTACAGTACCGGGTTTCCGTAAAGGAATGGTGCCAGCTGGCATGATCCGTAAAATGGCTGGTCAATCTATCTTTAATGAAGAAGTTGTGCGCACTGCAGGCAAACAACTGGAAGAATATATGCAGGCTGAAAGGTTAGCTATTTTCGCACAGCCTATGATAATGCCAGATGACAGCCCGGTTCGCCTGGATATCAACAACCCTACTGACGTTAATTTCTCTTTTGAAATAGGTATTAAACCAGATTTTGAAATTACCGCTCTTAAAAATCAGACCAAACTTAACGCATACAAAATAAACATTACCGATAAGCTTATTGAAGACGAAATGGAGCGCATCCAAAGGCGTTTCGGTAAAGTAGAATCTCAGGATAGCGTTACCAATAAAGAAGACATTATCTATTGCACGTTCCAGCAATGTGATGCTGATGGCAATGTAGCCAAAGACGCAAAGTCACTGGAAGAAACTGTTGTTTTAGATAAAATGCCTGCCAAACTGCAGGAAATGCTGATGGGTAAAATACCTGCTTCAGTTGCTGTTTTCCGCCCTTCTGATGTTTGTACGGAAGAAGAATTACCAAAATTCCTGAAAGATCCGCTGAAAGCTGACGAAGCTGATGCCAACAACTATTACCTGTTAACGCTGACCAAGATAGGCCTTTTGATACCTGATGCATTGGGACCAGAATTATATGCTAAAGTTTTCCCTAACGCATTTGTAACCAGCGACAGCGATTTCAAAGAAAAACTGAAGGAAGAATTGCAGCGCGAATACGACCGTATTGCCCGTGAGCGTTTCCACAACGAAATATTTGAATTATTAGTTCATACCACCAACATTACATTACCAGTTCCTTTCCTGAAACGCTGGTTGAAAGAAGGTGGCGAAAATCCAAAATCAAACGAAGAAGTTGAAAACGAATTCGGTTCATTTGAACACCAGTTGCGCTGGCAGCTGATATCTGACCAGATCATCCGCGAAAATAAAATAGGTGTTACCCGCGATGAAGTAATGAAAGATATCAAAGCGCGTGTAATGGCTTACTATGGCATGGACGTTGAAGATGAAGCGCCATGGATGGACGGCTACATGGAAAAGGTAATGAAGGATAACAAAATGGCCGACGAAACTTATCGCCGTCTGCTTACGGAAAAGATCTTTATTGCACTTGAAGCTGTTATACCAATAGACATCAATGAAATTGATGAAGAAGCATTCTTCAAATTACCTGATGCACATGCGGCATACCACCATCATCATTGATTTTTATAGTACTTAGTATTTAGTACATAGTAAATAGTATCCGATACTTTATCCCATGCTTTAAAAGCGTGGGATATTTTTTTGTGGTGGGTTTATCGGTGTTTGGTGGGAGACGCAAGCATTGCGTCTCTACGACGGTCGTATTTTTTTGTTGGCAGGGTCTGATTCGCCCATGGTTTGTAGAGACGCAAGCATTGCGTCTTCGCGGAAGGTGTATTTAAAACAGAAGAACTACCCCCACCGGATACCAGCTACTATGTACTAACGACTATATACTGCTAACCATAAAAACCCACATCGGATACTAGCTACTATGTACTAAATACTATGTACTATAAACTATCTTTGCACCATGAATAAGAGAGTACGTGTAAGATTTGCGCCTAGTCCCACCGGGGGGCTGCACCTGGGTGGTGTGCGCACTGTTTTATATAATTACCTGTTTGCAAAAGCCAATGGAGGCGACTTTGTATTACGTATTGAAGATACCGACCAGACCCGCTTTGTAGAAGGCGCTGAACAATACATACTGGATTGCCTGGCATGGTGCGGACTGGAACCTGATGAAAGTACCGTAAAGGGCGGGCCGTATGCGCCATACCGCCAAAGCGAACGTAAAGAACTATACCGCGAATATGCTGAGAAGCTGATAGCTTCAGGCCACGCCTACTATGCATTTGATACCCCGGCTGATCTGGAGGAAATGCGCAGCAAGCATAGGGTTGACGAGCACAGTACCGTGCAGTATGACCGCACTACAAGAATGCACATGCGCAATTCGCTTACCCTTTCGGGCGATGCTGTGTTGGAATTACTGAATAATGGCACGCCATACGTGGTACGTATAAAAATGCCAGAGAATGAAACAATCGTTTTCAGCGACATGATTCGTGGCGATATTTCGTTTGATTCTAACCTAGTAGATGATAAAGTATTGCTTAAGGCGGACGGTATGCCTACCTACCACCTTGCAGTGGTGGTTGATGACTACCTGATGAAGATAACGCACGCCTTCAGGGGTGAAGAGTGGCTGCCTAGCGCACCTGTTCATCTGCTGCTCTGGGATTTCCTGGGCTGGAAGGAAGACATGCCGCAATGGGCGCATCTGCCGCTTATATTGAAGCCAGATGGCAACGGCAAATTAAGCAAGCGCGATGGCGACCGCCTCGGTTTCCCTGTGTTTGCCATGAACTGGTACGACCCTGCAAAGAATGAGACCACCACCGGCTTCCGCGAAATAGGTTTCCTGCCGCAGGCATTTACTAATATGCTCGCGATGCTGGGCTGGAACGACGGCACCGGCAAAGAGGTAATGAGTATGGAGGAGCTGATAAAGGCATTTTCAATAGAGCGTGTGCACAAAGGCGGCGCCAAATTCGATTTTGAAAAAGCAAAATGGTTCAATAACCAGTACATACAGCAAACAGATAACGAGACGCTGGCAAAACTGGCTTTGCCTTATGTTGCAGCACAGGGTGGCCATCCATCACCTGAACTTTTCCTGAAAGTTATAGGGCTGATAAAGGAACGTTGCACCTTGTTGCCCGATTTCTGGGCGCAGGGGCATTTCTTCTTTGAAACACCTGAAATAAAAGAACTACCTGCCATACAGGATAAATGGAACGAAGCTAAGCGTTCTTTCTTCGAAAGCTGGCTCAGCGGGCTTGAATTGCTTTCTGTTTGGACGGATGTAGCCATAGAGCAACACTTCAATGATTATATCGCCCAGCATGGCCTTAAAAAGGGCGATGCTATGCTGCCGCTGCGCATTATGCTGGTGGGCGGCAAGTATGGCCCGGGCGTTTTCCATATCGCAGACCTTATTGGGAAGGAAGAAACAATTAAGAGGATACAGACCGCATTAGCGCAGTTGTAAACAAGAACATTACATTTTTAACGCAGGCTTCATACTAAAAAAGAGAAGCCTGCGTTTTTTATTGCGACACCCGCTTAAGTAACTTCCAGCAAAATGGGCAAGCCAACCAACATACTAGTAGCCATACCGCAGCCCTGCAACGAGAAGTGGGATAAAATGACTCCTACCGATAAAGGGAGGTTCTGCAATCAATGTAGTAAGGATGTTATTGACTTTACCACATGGAGTGATGCCCGCCTGTATGCGTTCTTCAGTAAACCAAAAGAACACGTTTGCGGCTGGTTTTATGACGACCAGCTGGAACGCGCCATACTGCCGCCTGCACCGCCACCCGGCAGGCTTTACCGCCTTGCAGCCGCGCTCAGCCTTACCCTGATATTTACTACCGGCGAGGGCAAGGCTTTCGCCAGACAACCGATTGTTTTTGAGTCGCTGGCTGGCAGATTGTTAGAAAATAAAGACACTGCAACAACCGAAAACACTGTAATCGCCGGTATTGTGAGGGATGAACAAAATCAACCCATAGCCAATGCAACGGTGTGGCTCGTGCACAAAACCATGATTGTGCAAAGTATGCAAACAACAGCCGAAGGTAAATACTCATTTGCCAACGCAGGGTCTGATACCTACAGGATAATGATTAAAGCGCATGGCTTTGAAAACGCAGAGCAAGACAGCGTTAAGGCGCCATCGAGCCAGGCATTTGTTCTTAAAAAAAGCACAGCACATATTACTCGCAGGCAACGTGGCGGTATAGCCATACAAAGCCCCGCTAACAGTTTTGAAGAGGAAACACCGAAACCTGAAAAGGCGAAAAAAGGCAGCCAGAAGAAAAAGCCATTACATCCCGCCAAATAAATCAGTGGAAATAAAACCTGTGCGTTTAAAATGATGCTAACTTTATAGCCTACCTCCGGCTGGCAATGTTTTACCGCACCTTTCTGTTCCTTGTTTTTTTGTGTGCGCTGCTATCATGCAACAGCCGCCAAATGCCACACCAGCACTCATTTTATTACTGGAAAACTACCTTTCCGGCAGGTGACTCAGAAAATATCGATAAGATAGAAAAATCAGGTGTGGAGCATTTCTACATCAGGTATATGGATGTGGACTGGAACGACGCACTTGTTATGCCTGTACCCTGTGGGCAATTGCAAACCACTAACTGCATACCCTTCACCAGAGACACCTATACGCCAGTGGTATACATTACTAACCGAACCTTCGAGCACATAACCGATAACTGGATAGATTCGTTGGCACTCAGGCTCACGCAATCCATCAGCAGTATAACTGCGGATATCGAACGAAAAGCAACAGTACAGTTTGATTCCGTCCCGACTACTGGCCGGCAGGCTGAAGATGCCTTCTGGGATTCATTAAAATCAACAGCAATGGCAAAAAGAGCGATCGCATGTACTGAGTTGCAAATAGATTGCGACTGGACCAACTCAACCAAAGAAAAATACTTCCGGTTCCTTCGAAAATTTAAGAGCCTTAACCCTGGGAAAACCATTTCGGCAACTGTACGCATGTACCCTTATAAATACAGCCAAAAAATGGGTATACCACCTGTTGACCGGGGCATGCTGATGTGCTACAACCTTGGCAAGATTAAATCGCCTGGCACTACAAACTCCATATTTGACCTTGATGAATTGCGCAACTATCTTGATGCGGAAAAGTATCCGCTGCCGCTTGATATTGCATTGCCGGTATTTGGTTGGCAGGTATGGTTCAGAGGAGGAAAGTACAAAGGCATTGTGCACAACATTTTTGTAACCGCGGGCACCACAGTTGCTTATAAAAAAACGGGCGATAACAGCTACCGGATATTGAAGGACACAGTAATTGGAAGCAATTACTACCGCGAAGGCGATGAGTTGAGACTGGAAATACCGGGCGAGCAAGATTTACAACAGGCAGTAAGCATCATAGACCGGAAAATACCCGACTATGGCCGCCTGACATTTTTTGATTGGAATACTACATCGGTAACAAAGTATGAAAAAACGATTCAGGCAATATTTAATAAGCATTAGTATACTGGTATTGGTTGGCTATCCGCGAACTGCCGCCTGGAGCTGCGTGTGGGACCTCGGACTCGACGGAACCATGTTCCGTTTATTTCAGTCATCGCTGCATGGAAAACCGGACCTGGAGTCGTTTTACTATACTGAGCATTTCATGGGTTATTCGCAGGACACCACTGACGAAGACAACCACATTAACTGTAAGGAGTGGCAACGCTTCACAAAAGGCAAAGCGACAGAACAAGACATTTACAAAATTCAGTACGATGTGAGTGCAAGCGATTTCATATTTGCCTACAATACCAATTCGTGGGGAAAACTGGAAGACAATACATTTATTAAATGGTTGCGGAAAAATAGAAACGCGATGGACTACTTTGTTTTCGCAAAACAAGTAGAAGGCACGCAATATGAATTCACGCCGAACTGGGATGTACCGGTAAAAGCGCGCCGCACCTATGATTCCCTGGTAAACATTGGCCTTGACAAATGCGCATCACGCCTGCCGGAATTCCTTATCGAACGGTATGCCTTCCAGTCAGTAAAAATGATGTTTTACAAAGAGTATTATTCCCATAGGGATACCGACATAAGCGCCAACCCGATAGCCGACAATAAGCCACTTATAAAATGCTATGAAACCTATTTAAAAGGCAGTAAGAGTATTGTTGCCGATTGGGGTATGTTATTCTACAGCTTTGCATTTGCTGACAGGACTAAGAGAGCGCTCTACCTGATCAAGACGTTTGACAGGTGCGAATCTAAGAAGAAGGTGGTATACAATCACCTGCTGGCCAGCACTGCAGCCGATATACCTACAGCCGGGCTGAGCGATAAAACTGTTGCGGCAATAAAAGCATTCCAGGCCATAAAAACAGAAGGCCGCGCGTTGCCGCTTATAAAGGACGTATACTATGCAGACCCGGAAAGCCACTATATGAAACTACTCGTATGCCGGGAGATCAATAAAATTGAAGATTGGGTGCTATCGCCCGAGGTCCTTGGTTTCACTTCCGGAATGGAAAGAAGCGAGTACGAACAACAGAACCAGAACTCAGATACTACCTATGCTTATTATGCCCTGCATAACCTGGAAAAAGACAAGGCATATGCAGGCGAGCTACGCAGACTGCTGATGGAAGTGGTCAACAGCAATGTATCGTACAAGAACTTTTTAAAACTCGCCATTGTGCATTTATATCACATTGAAGGTAATTACTTGAGTGCCGGCGGCGAACTTGCTACTATTCCGCATTTTAATAACCCAAAAATGGAAATGCAGCGGCTTATAGAACAAACTATGTCACTAATCGGCACACAAGATATCACATCTCCGCTGGTGCAATTGGCTCTTGAAAAGCAGTTTGCACAACTTGAAAAAGCAGGATTGGTAGACCGAAATAATGTAAAGCACGAATGGTACGAAAATGAACCGTCGAGGTATATGCTGAATGAACTCTACATGGTGCTGAGCAAGCAATACATGGCGAAGGGTGATATGGTCAGGGCCGCATTGTGCTATAAAAAAGCTAACCTGCAGGTAAATGAATATACAGGTAAAAGTATGAAATTTATAAGCGTAGATGATTCTGATGGCTACTACGAAAATATAGACTTCTTCGATAAATACGCCACTCCGCGTGATGTTGACAAACTACTTGACTTCCTTTCAAAAAAAGATTACAGCAAATTCGAAAAGCGCATAATGCCTCCGGTTGCATTGAACAAGAACGCCTTGCTCGACCTTAAAGGAACCCTGTTAGTAAGACAAGGAAAATTTGAAGAGGCACTTGATGTGTTTAAACAAATGCCTAATGACTTCTGGCAAAACAC
This sequence comes from Chitinophagaceae bacterium, assembly GCA_947447265.1. Lineage (GTDB taxonomy): Bacteria > Bacteroidota > Bacteroidia > Chitinophagales > Chitinophagaceae > Flavipsychrobacter. The sequence continues at coordinate 959 of CANFKC010000029.1, read as the reverse complement.
CTACTACTTTAAATACTACCTGCGTAAGAGCAACATTACCTCAGTGGGCACTCTATTACCCGTTAAAACTGGCAACAATAAAAACTATTCCATACCAAGCAAGAAGGCCATAATGGCTGATATTGTGCAACTGCGGCAACAACTCAAAACTGCTACCAATGCGGCAGACAAAGCACGTATCTGCTTTATGCTGGGCAACAGCTACTTTAATATAAGTTACTATGGCAAGGACTGGATGGTATATAGCTACGGGCAATCAATGAGTGAGCAGAGTCTTTATCCCGGTGGCGAATATTACGGTTCATTTTCGTTCTACCCGGATATAGCCAAACACAACAATGCTTATTACCTCTGTGGCTGGGCGCGCGATATGTATATGCAAGCACTGGTGTATACCGGCAAGAACAAAGAACTTACCGCACAGTGCTTGCTGATGCTCACCTTGTGCGATAAAAATGCTGTAACCAGCATAAGGGAACAAAAACCATACTTAACTGGCATCAACACAAACGGAGATAAGCCGCCTTATCTATCGCCGTTTATGAAAAAGGCCTATAAAGAATTTGCAAAAACAACTGTGTTCGAAAGGGCCGCCAGTGAGTGTCCCGATGTGAGGGAATATGTTGATAAATTGTAAGGACGTTGGGGTATTGTGACAACCTCAGACTTGCACACTGGTCGAAACGTCCCGCTTCATCCCAACATGCTGAAGCGTCCCGCTTCTGTATTTAGCTAATAGAGTGAGTACTCGCAAGCGGGACGCTTGCAAATTGTAAGACCAAGCGGGACGCTTGGACTAGTACCTTTTTTATTTTAACCCAGATTACGCATTAGGATTAAAATGAGTAAATTGAGGTTCAAATCCTAATGCGTAGCAATAGAGAAATTAGCCGATGGAATTCGACATAAGCTATACCAGTAAAGAGATTACGCCCTGGGGCGGAATGGCGTTTTTGAGT
>CANFKC010000028.1 GCA_947447265.1 Chitinophagaceae bacterium | reverse complement strand
CACTTTCACAACAAAATATTCAACAGCCTTGATGACGTCGAAAATACTCTGAACAATGCACTCGCTCAATATCACATTAGCGCTTCAGATATCAAGCAACTGTCTAAAGGATATGCTTTTTAATAAAATTGATAGCGGTTTATTATCAATGGCCTTTTTAATGCGTTCCGTTGTTAGAAATATCTGCCGTCGCCATAAAGATAGGCGCTTAAAAGGCAGGTAATCAGGAAGTATAAAGCCAGTACAATATACTTGGTTTTCATCTGGCCGACGAATTCCAGCATTTTGGTTGGCACAACCAACTTATTTATAAAGAATAGCGCAACTGCAGTAGCAGCAATAAATGGTGGCCTCACTCTGAAAGCAGGCTCTAAATACCCAATCATAGGCAATGCACCCTGTGCTACCAGCACAGTACCTTTTAACACAATTACATTCATAATTGTATTAACCACCAGCGAAAAATAGTAGGAAAAGCTTTTTCCGCCCGTTATCACATACATCAACTTAAATGCCTCAAGTGTAAGCAATCTCATATTCGCGGCGAAGGTACTATTTTTAAAACAGCCAACAATGTTTTGGTATGTAATAAAACCAACAAATTGTAAAACTACCCGGCAAAAACCGGATAATGCGGCAATTTTGGAATCAACTTTAATATTTGGTAAAGCGGCAGGAAAAGCCAAGACTGAATATTGCCTTACGGTCGTAGCCTGCGTCAGCGAAGATGCTGCCTTTTTTTGAAAGGTAGTACCTCGCGCCAACCTTTACTAAGGGCGAAACGGTATGTTCAGTAATATTAGCGGTACTATCGCCCTGCGCCAAAGCAGAATGGTGTAAGTTGTTCAGGCTGAAGCCCACACCCGCAAAAACATCAAGTTTCTTTACCGGTATAAGTTGCCCGAAATGATAATAGGCAGTCACGCCACCGCTCAGCAACCTTACCCTGTCAGTATTATAGCGCTTATACTCGTTGCCGTTTGCCTGGTATATTCTATAAAAATTGCTGTAAAACACATCGTAGCAAAACATTGCGCCCACGGTTACATGGTCGGTTATGCCATATTCCAGGCGACCAAAAACGGGTGCAAAGCCGGTTTTGTTATTGAGTTTGAAACCCGATGGTACCGTATAGTTACTGCGGTAGTAGTCAGCAAAACCAACAGCGAGCGTAGCAATTGTAGCCCTTCTCACATAGCCGGCAGGCGAACTCTTTTTCGGCACCACTACCACATGCAAGGGTTTAATTGCTGGCTTAGCTTTCGGATCTGCCAGGGCAGTACCACAATAAATAACCAATAAAGGCAAAAAGGCAAATAGCTTCATAGCAAAGGGATAAAGTTATCACACTAACGGTAAAGGCGCAATTCTATTATAATAGGTATAAAATAAAAGCGCCCCGCAAAATGTGGGGCGCTTTAGTATGGTTTAACAGTTCGAATCACTCGTCATCATCCCTGTTCCTTTCTTTTTTCTTTGGCTTTGGAGCTGAATCGTCGTCGTCATCGCTCTTGTCCATTTTCCTGTGGTGAACTTCATCGCCTGGCTCGTGATGGCTGTGCATTTTGTGACCGCAGTTAAAGTTTTTGCTGATACCAACGTTCATCTGGTGGCCGAAGCTCAGGTTGAAAGTGTTATCGCTGTAAGTATTAGTAGTTAATTTGTCAGTACCATAGCTTAAACCACCGATACCGAAGTTAAGACAAATAGCGCGACCTACGTTGATGCCCAATGCTGGAGCAAGACCTACATAGATACCAGAATGTTTCATTGTAGCAGGGTTGCCTTCGTTTGTGTGATAACCACCTTGATAAAGGAAATCCAACTGAGTATACCAGAAGAAAGTTTCGCTCCTGCCGATATAACGAGAATAACGTACGAAAGGACCTACCTTGTACATGTTATCAGTGTTCTTGTGTGCAGAACTGTCTTTTGTTGCATGTTGGCCCCAACCAATGCTAGCACCTAATGTCCAGTTACGGTTAAATTGATAACCAACACCCGGCATTGCATCCCAATCGGTTGTTTTGTAAAGTCCTGGGTTTCTGTTTGTGGTCAGATTAATATCTCCGTATAACAGAATACTTTTTGGCTCTTGTGCGTTAGCTGATGTTGCTAAAGTTCCTGCAGTTAATAAAGCGAGGATCAGTCTTTTCATATCAGAGTGTGTTTACGTTTAGTCTGCAAATATAAACGTCATTTTGAGAAATCCATAGCTTTTGCAAAATTATTTTGAGATTGCCATAACTATTATTTATTCATGTGTATAGCGTGTGGGTTGTTTCCGGTAGCTGATTGGCTATCATTTTGTTATAACCGCACTGTAACATTACTGAAACCAGTGCTAAATTTTTGCTGAAAACCAATACGGTAGCCAGTATTAGCTATTTAAACCATGAACTGTACATGAGATAATTATTGGCAATGCGCTCTACTTCGCCCCTTAGTAATTCAGGGCTGATGTCTTTAACTTTTTTTGCCGGTACACCTGCAAAAATACTTCCGGCTGGTACTTTTGTACCTTCCAATACCACAGCCCCTGCTGCTATAATGCTGTTTTCGCCAATTTCTACATTGTCCATTACTATGGAGCCCATGCCTATAAGCACATTATCGCCCACTTTGCAGCCATGTACCAGGGCATTGTGCCCTATAGATACGTTATTGCCTATAAAGGTTTTGGTCTTTTCGTAAGTGCAATGTATGCAGGCACCGTCTTGTATATTCACCTTGTTGCCAATTACTATACTGTTCACATCGCCGCGAATAACGGCATTGAACCATACGCTGCAGTCGGTACCCATTATTACATCGCCTACAATAGTGGCATTCGGGGCTATAAAGCAACCCTCTGGTATTTGCGGGTGAAATCCCCTTACTGGTAGTATTACTGGCATAATATTTAAGTCGGCAGTTTACAATTGGCAGTTAGCAGTCTTCACGTTTTGTACGCTCTTTTCGTGGTATTGAAAAAGCGCCGAATGAAGCTGGGAATTTTTACTTTTAACTTTTGATTTCTACTTTTTAAACAGGTTGTATTTAAGAATGCAATAGATTGCGCGGAATCCATCGCGCCAGCCTATTTTCTTACCTTCTTCATACGTACGGCCGTAGTAAGAAATACCCACTTCGTATACCCGTATCTTCGGTATGCGCGACATCTTGGCTGTAACTTCCGGTTCAAATCCAAAACGCTTCTCTTCCAGTTTAATGCCCTGAATGGTTTCGCGCCTGAAAAGCTTGTAACACGTTTCCATATCGGTAAGGTTCAGATTGGTGAACATGTTAGAAAGCACGGTAAGCATTTTATTGCCTATCGAGTGCCAGAAGAATAAGATGCGGTGCGGCTTTCCGCCAATAAAGCGGGAGCCATAAACCACATCGGCAAAATCGTTGAGGATAGGTTTTAATAGTATGTTGTATTCTTCCGGGTCGTATTCAAGATCGGCATCCTGTATTATAACATAGTCACCGGTAGCCATTTTAATACCGGTATGCAATGCGGCGCCCTTTCCCTGGTTTACAGGATGTTTGTAGTAGCTAATAGGCAATTCCGGGTTAGCCGTTTGATAAGCCATTATAGCCTCTTCGGTATTATCTTTCGAGCAGTCGTTTACAATTATTACTTCTTTGCCAATACCACCGATAAGCTCTACGGCTTTCACCTTATTGAGGATATTGTGTATGGTACGACCTTCGTTGTAGGCTGGTATGACGATGGATAATGTGATCATTTAGTATAAAGTAAAACCGGTTTTGACTGGCAAAAGTATAAAGATTTTATTTGGTGGACGCGTTAAAATTGACTGCATGAAACTTCTTCTTACTTTTGATAACTAATTTTGGTTTCATGCAGGCATATTTAAACTTACTACAGCACATACTGGATACAGGGGTAGAGAAAGGCGACCGTACCGGTACCGGCACGCTCAGCTGCTTTGGCTACCAGATGCGCTTTAACCTGCAGGATGGTTTCCCCCTGGTAACTACCAAAAAGCTGCATTTAAAGTCTATTATTTATGAACTGCTGTGGTTTTTAAAAGGCGATACCAATATACAATACCTCAAAGACCATAATGTAAGCATCTGGGATGAATGGGCTGACGAAAATGGCGACCTCGGCCCTGTTTATGGCCACCAATGGCGCAGCTGGACCGGCGCTGATGGAAAAACCTATGACCAGTTAAAGGACGTATTGCACCAGATAAAAACCAATCCGGATAGCCGGCGCATGATAATAAGCGCCTGGAATGTGAGTGACCTGCCTAAAATGGCGCTCAGCCCCTGCCATGCCTTGTTCCAGTTTTATGTGAGTGATGGCAAATTGAGCTGCCAGCTTTACCAGCGCAGCGCTGATACATTTTTAGGTGTTCCCTTTAATATCGCATCTTATGCGCTGCTTACCATGATGATGGCCCAGGTTTGCGGGTTGGAAGCCGGCGAATTTATTCACACTTTCGGCGATGTGCATCTTTACCTGAACCATATGGATCAGGCTAAGCTGCAACTGAGCCGTACGCCATATCCGTTGCCGGTTATGCGCCTCAACCCTGCCGTAAAAGATCTTTTCGATTTTAACTTTGTAGATTTTACGCTGGAAAACTACCAGAGCCATCCCGGCATAAAAGCCCCGATAGCAGTGTAGAGCTGGTTTTGTGCGTGTTTGTCACGTGTTGCTACAATCATGTCATCCTTTCGGGATTGGGCATTAAGTTAAGCAATATAAAGCCTCATCCCCAGCCCTTCTCCCACAGAGAAGGGAGATTTGACGTCTGCGCAGTCGCGCAGGCTTTTGAAATAATCCTTAACAACAGTGCCCTTCGGGATTTGGCATCTTAGAGTGTTTGCAGTGCTTTGCATTATCAATTTCACAAACTTGTGCTTACGCTGCTTAAATCTTGGATGATATTGAATAGCGGCATTGCGCGCCCTTCTTCCAATAAGTTGTTGACCTGGCCTCATTCCCCTTAAATGCCTATATTTGGGGTATAGTTTTATTAAGAATGATCGTTTCCTTTATAGTCGCCGTTTCAGAAAATAATGCCATTGGCAGGGATAATAATTTGCCATGGAGTTTGCCTGATGATCTTAAGTTTTTCAAACGCACCACTCTTGGCAAGCCCGTAGTTATGGGCCGTAAAACTTTTGAAGCACTCGGGAAACCTTTGCCCGGCAGGCTCAATATTGTGCTTTCGCATTCGAAAGACCTGCAATTGCCGGAAGGGGTATTGCTTTACAATGATGTAAACGATGCCTTGAAAAAACTGGAAGCTGACGATATTGAGGAAGCTTTTATAATTGGCGGCGGCATAATTTTTAAACTGGCCATGCCATTGGCTGACAGGCTCTACATAACTAACGTACATACCGAAATACCGGATGCTGATGCTTTTTTCCCTGATGTTGACCACACACATTGGAAACTTACCTGGGAAGAAAAGCACACGACTGATGAGAAGCATGCTTTCCCTTTTACTTTTCAGCAATTTGAAAGGATAGAACTGTGACACTCCACGCACTAAAACAATACATCAGTTACCGCTACAAGGCCAAAAACCTACATGGGGTGCATTCTCCTTTTGCATACGAACTGCAGGAAAAAGTGCTTGGTGTAAAGGATACCGGCACCATACCTGAAAAACTACAACCTTACAAATGGTTGCAGCCACATTACTTTACCTTACTACATAAACTGACTGAATACTATAATTACAGTAGCCTGGTATGCCTTACGCATGATAACGAGGACGACCCGGTTGCCTACGACCTTTTATTAATGAAAGACCTTAATCCCGGCGATTGGGTGCGCATGTTTAATAAACACATACCGTACCTCAAAAACAATAGCGGTATAATGGTTGCAGGTATACACAAAACGAAGCGACATACTACAAAATGGCTGCGGCTGTGCAAACACCCCAAGGTGCTGATGAGCATAGACCTCTATGGTGTTGGCCTACTCTTTTTCAAAAAGGAATTTAAAGAAAAGCAGCACTTTGTGCTGAAATACTAGCGTTTATTAGTTGCTGGTAGCGATTAAATGGTAATACTGCTATTTACCAGTGTGTCTTCAATATTTGATACTGATATTATAGAGACGACCCACCTGATTGTGATCTATCAGGTGGGTCGTTCCTTCTAGGGTTGGGGCCGGTTATGAGACCTTTCAATAATAAACTAGTTTTCAAGACTACCTCTTGAGTATCCTATCGGTAGTGATACTATCTTTCGTGTAACATTTTATAAAATACACCCCGGGTGCGCAATCATGAATATTTATAGTAGCTGTTTTTGAGTTGCCTGCTTGAACTTTAACTACATTGCCAACCATATCAATCATTTCAACCTTATTGATAACTTCAGCACAATCAATATTTATGTCGTCGCTAGCAGGGTTGGGGTAAATATTAGCTGTCGCTTTGGCCTGAAGATTTGTGATGTTGGTAGTTGACCTTACCCGCATTGGAAGTGTTGCACTGATACAATTGGAATGAATGCGCATCAAATCAAAGTACTCTCCATCGGTATTGCTGAGCGTAGGGCTGGTTACAATGAGCCCGGTAGCAAGTGAAACTCCTATCAGCTCGCGACCATTGTTATAGTAATACACCATTGCAGAAGGATCGATGGTAGCTCCCGCATTAAGTGAATAGCCGCCTGACGCTATAGAGTAAGGAGATATGATAGTAACTGCACCTGTGCCGGTGTTAATTTTGCCGAGTCGAATAGTAGTAGAGTCCAGATTAACATAGAATATTGTAGAATCTGAAGCATCGTATGTAGTATCAAAAAAGTTTTCTCTTATAAGCCCATATACGGTAGAATCAGCGCAACTATACGCAATGTTATCAAATATCATTCCTGTAGCAACACCTATTGGGGCGCTGGAATAAATCGATCCATCATACATATCAAGCCCAACAAGAACTGAGCCCGTAGTAAAGTAAAATATTTTCATGTACGGGTCAATTGCACTCCCTCCCATGGAGTAGCCGCTCGCTACCGATGATGATGATATCTGGCTAATGATACCGGTGGTTATATTAACAGTAGCCAGATATACTTGCCCTGTAGTGGTAGCTGTAGTCGAATCATAAACAACCCTGCGCGCCAGGCCATAGAGCGACGTATCAGAATTATTAAATCGGTAATTATCAAAATAGCTGTCAGCAATGGGGTTATACATCGCTACTGACCGGGTTAGTGCGCCGGTTGTCAGATTGACCGTTTTAATGTCATTAGCTCCTACAAAGTAAAAGTTGTTATTGTAAGGATCGAGTGCTGCACCGGTAAGGTTAATGCTTGTGCCAATTGGCGTAGAACCGATATTAGATACAACACCTGTTGCGGAATTAACTGTAGCCAGGTAGATATCAGTAGATGCGGTACTGTTTCTCGCTATACCGTAGAATGGACTACTGCTTTGTGCATTCGCAAACGTATTAAGGGATAGCAGCAGAGCGATAAAGGCTTTTTGTTTCATTTTTTCAGGATTTAGTTAAACAAATCTAACAAATACCTGAACTGACCATTTTTGCTCTGTAGTGCTTTAACGTTAGTTTAACTATTATATTTACTGATAGTTAATGTGAATTAATGGTGCGGCAGGGAAATGAAAGAATTTATCTAAAAACGGACGTGGGCCTGGTAACTAAACCAAAGTTTTAATGACCATTAATGAATAGGCTTATTTTTTAAAATGGTGCTCCAACGCACCGAGTAGCAACTTCATATCTGCCTTGTAAAAGCCGGAACAATTCATGCAATTGATCTCGACAATTTTAATTTCGTCTTGCTGGGCTGTGTTGCTTAGTTTGCATACATCCAGTACAAATGCTTCGGCAGGCTGATAGATATCTGCCAGCTGCTGCACCTTTTCTTTCAGTACCAAATCATGGTCCAGATTCAAAGGCACTAAAGCATTCCCTGCGCGGTATTGGCTCATGGTAATTACTTTTCCACCCACTATCCAGCACCTTATTTCTGAGGCAATGTTTTTAAGCGGGCTTATCAGTACCCTGATTGTCTCAGGCTTTTCTTTTATATACCGGAGGTTATCATTATTGATCTGCTGCTTTACATACTCATTCCAGCTGTGGCGCATAAATACCTGCCCGGTAAACGCCTTGGTATCGCCACATGGCCGCGCAAAAAACATATCCCATTGCTTACCCTCCGGCAGCGGTTCGGTGAAACCGAAAACGACTGCATCGTGGTTAAGCATATTTTCTCCATACCTGGGTGCATACACCTCAAAGTCGTGATTGGAATTATACATCGACCCGGGATAGAAGCCATATTTATTTACAAAATGCACAAGACTGAACGTACCAAAAACCCAAACATCCTTACGCTTCGTCTGGAAGGTAATCTCTACATCCAGCGGGGCAAATTGTACCAATTCATAATCCAGTCCCATCTTCTCAATGTTACTGATGAGTAATTTATGATGGGTGTCCCTTATGGGGTTTTCGTGTATGAGGTATAACATTTGGGGTGTATTGTGGTGGAATTAAAAAACACCTGCCGGAATGATTCAGCAGGTGTTTCAAATGTATGGCCTAAATTTCAGTTAGCCTGTTATCTCGGTAATATCTATATCCTTGTTAGCCGGAGCGCCTGCGAAAAAACTTTCTACCACACCGCTGAACATAGGTGGTACTTTAGCCATGACAAACCCTTTCATGATGTTTATGGCCTTTATCGCCTGGTCTTCTGTAAGGCCGGCATTGCTTTTTAATTCGTTTATCAGCTCGTTCATGTTCGTTTGCTTTTATGGCTGTTAATGTTGCTACCTGAATTTGAAACTCCGGGCATTCACTTTTAACTATGCCGCTTTAAGTTGTTCCAGTTTGGTATGTTCTATAATTTGCTTGGCATATTCCAGTGTAAGGTGGAAATCGCTCTGCTTTTCTGATGGCAAATCGAACATAGCATCCGTTAGTATCATTTCGCAAATAGCCCTCAGGCCCCTTCCGCCTAACTTATACTGAATTGCTTTTTCTACCATATAGTCGAGCGCACCGTCTTCAACCGTAAGTTTTATATTATCGAATTCAAAGAGCCTGGTGTATTGTTTTATCAAGGCATTTTTCGGCTCTGTAAGTATACGCTTAAGCGATGCGGTATCGAGGGGATTCAGATAGGTAACTATCGGTAACCTGCCCAGCAATTCCGGTATCAATCCGAACGTACGCAGGTCCTGTGCATTTACGTATTGCAGCAGGTTTGCCCTGTCCACATCTTTCGATGCTTTAATGGCGTTGTAACCTATTGAAGCCGTTTGCACCCTGCGGGCAATCATTTTATCAATACCTTCAAAAGCGCCACCACAAATGAAGAGGATGTTGGTAGTGTTTACTTTTATCATTTTTTGTTCCGGGTGCTTGCGGCCGCCTTGTGGTGGCACCAGCACTTCAGAACCTTCAAGCAACTTAAGCATGGCCTGCTGCACACCCTCGCCACTCACATCGCGGGTTATTGAAGGGTTATCGCTTTTACGGCCTATCTTATCTATTTCATCTATATAAACAATACCTCTTTCAGCCGCAGGCACATCATAATTGCTCGCCTGCAACAACCTTGAAAGTATGCTCTCCACATCTTCGCCTACATAACCAGCTTCAGTAAATACAGTTGCATCTACAATAGCGAAAGGCACCTGCAGCATACGGGCTATACTTTTAGCCAGCAATGTTTTGCCGGTACCGGTTTCACCCACCATAATGATGTTTGATTTTTCAATCTCCACATCATCCTGAGCAGGCATAGTAAGACGTTTATAGTGGTTGTATATAGCAACTGCTAATACTTTTTTTGCATCGTCCTGGCCTATAACATACTGGTCAAGAAAAGCCTTTACTTCGCGTGGCTTGTAGTTGATATTCCTTTGTATATCCGGGGTTGCCTTTACCGGGGCTTTTTTATCGCCGGTAGCTTCTATAAGCAGTGAATGAGCGTTTTCAATACACTGGTCGCAGATGTTACCTTTTATGCCGGTGAAAAGAATATTCACTTCGCTTTCCGAGCGATCGCAAAAGGAACATTTTTTTTCAGTTTGTTTAGCCATTATTTTGTTTAGCTGTTTTTTGGAGTGCAAAGGTAATGAAAAGTGCGTTGATGCCCTGTATAGTTCAAACTTTAGGAAAACCTGCTGAATCAGCCGCTTACACCACTGCGCTGAACCTCAACTTAATGATTATTAGCGGTTAAAACGTATTATGTTTTTATTGTTTCATTATATATTCTATAAAATAGTTATCTTACGCTGTTTTTTTATAGTACTTTATTTTAATCCTGGTTTACTTATGCGTAGAACTTCTACCTGCCTCTTCAGGAATGTTGCGATAACTTTCGCTGCACTATTCCTGGTTTTTTCGCTGAAGGCCGTGGCCCAGACTCCTGAACATGGAAGGGAGTCGGCAACAGCCGTTGTGAATTTTTCGGCCTTGGCTGCCTATTATGCCGCACACCCCGACACTCCGCGGGTTATGCGTGTTGAAAATGATGAAGACGAAGATGAGCGTCCGCCACTGCCTAAAACTACTGACACATCAATGGCAAGGTTCAGGCATTCGGGGTATTCATCTTACTCCAGCAGTTCGGCATCTTCGTATCTGCCGGCTTCACCATCGCCAACCGACACGTTTCAGGCAACGTATGATAACAACACTTCTATTCCTCCCGATACGCATGGCGATGTCGACAGCAACTATGCTGTTACTGCCATCAACACCAGTGTGCACATACAAACAAGGGCCGGCGCCAATGTATCGTCAGTGAGCCTGAGCAACTTTTTCCTGCCCATACTTCCGGGTGGCGGCGCGTTTGACCCGCGTGTTATTTATGACCCATATTCAAAACGCTGGTTCCTTATCGCTGATGCAAATGCACAGTCAGATTCGAACATTCTGTTAGTAGCTGTTTCGCAGACCAGCAACCCTACAGGGAGCTGGTATGAGTTCCGTGTTATTATGGACGCCGGTGGTACCTCTTGGTTAGACTACCCGACTGTAGGTTACAATAAAAAATGGATAACCGTGGGTGGTAACAGGTTTAATAATTCCGGTGGCTATCGCGACGCGAGGGTACTGGCATTTAATAAAGCACAGTTAATGGCAGGTACAGGTGCTCCTTATACGGCCTTTACTTATACTTCATCATTTACTATTTCCCCCGCTATAACTTACGATACTACTTTACAAAGCCAGTTCTGTGTAGAAAGCTGGGATGGCACCGCAGGCCAGATGCGCCTATGGAAGATAACCGGCGCCGTGGGTTCTGAAACAATGACCTCAATCGGGTATCCGTCAACCACAGCAAAATGGCAATTTGAATCGAACCTGTTCTCCGGTACTGCCGGTGGCGACTTTGCGCCGCAATCAGGTACGAGCAATAAAATGCAGACCAATGATGACCGGGTATACGATTGTAAATACATGAATGGTACCGTTTGGTGCTCACACAATGTGTTTCTGCCATACAGCACTACTACCAATGCAAGCCGTTGCTCGGCACAGTGGTGGCAGATAGATACTAACGCAACACCAATACAAATAGGTTTGATAGACGATCCATCGAGCGCAAACTTCTACTACTTCCCAGCAATTGCGGTGAACAAGTATAACGATGCATTGATAGGTTTTTCTACATCGTCTTCAGCCACACACGTTAATGCTGGTTATGCTTTACACCTGCATACCGATCCGGCTGATTCTATGAGGCCGCTTAACGTTTACAGGCATGGCGGCGCTACTTATTACAAAACATATTCCGGAACCAAGAACAGGTGGGGAGATTATTCCAATACATCTGTTGACCCGATCAATCTTACTGACTTCTGGACACTGCAGGAATGCGCGTCAACAACAGCCGACCGTTGGGATACATGGTGGGCGCATGTAAAAGTTTGCGTTCCGCCTGCGGCAGTAATTACCCCGGCTGGTCCTACAACATTTTGCACTGGTGGTAACGTAGTACTTAACACCATAACCGGCACCGGACTTACCTACCAATGGAAACTAGGTGGTACGGATATTTCAGGCGCAACAAACTCATCTTATACTGCAAGTGCAACGGGAAGCTATTCCGTAAGAGTATTCTATACAAGTTGCGACAGCCTTGCTGCTGCCGTTACAGTAACTGTAAATACTCCGCCATCAGCTGGCACTATAACCGGCACGACCAGCGCTTGTGTTGGCGCAACAACTACACTCAGTGATGCAACTACAGGTGGTACCTGGAGCAGCGTATCTACCGGTGTTGCAACCGTAAACAGCACAGGTGTTGTTACCGGTGTTACCGCAGGTACATCTGTTATTTCTTATACTGTTACCAATGCGTGCGGCACAGCAGCGGCAACTGCTACTGTTACCATTAATCCGCTACCAACGGTAGCCTCTATTTCCGGCCCTGCAAGCGTATGCGCCGGCGGCACTATTACATTAACTGATGCAACCACCGGTGGCGTATGGACCAGCGGAAGCACAGGCATCGCCACTGTTAACACATCGGGGGTTGTTACCGGTGTTGGTGCTGGTTCTGCTATCATAAGCTATACCGTTACCAACGGTTTTGGTTGCGTGGCACGCGCTACTGCAACGGTTACCGTTAACGTTGGTATCTCTGCAACAATCACTCCAGCCGGACCTACTACCTTCTGCACAGGTGGCAGCGTAGTTCTTAATGCGAATACCGGAACTGGCTATACTTATCAATGGCAGTTAGGCGGCACACCTATTACCGCTGCTACCAATGCCAGCTACACGGCAAGCGTGGCAGGTAACTATACAGTAGTTATACGGTCAGGCGCGTGTGCTGCAACTTCTTCTGCAACCACAGTAACCATCAATACAGTTTATGCCGCACCTATTACCGGTGCATCGTCAGTTTGTATTGCCGCTACAGCTACAGTAGCCGATACATCAACCGGTGGCGTATGGAGCAGTGGTTCAACTGGTATTGCAACAATTAACTCGAGTGGTGTAATTACCGGTGTTGCAGCCGGTACTGCTGTTATCAGCTATTCTGTAACCAATGCCTGCGGCACTGCTGTAGCAACGCGCAGTATAACCGTTAACAGCCCAACAACTGTGGCAGCAATCACGGGTACTACAACTGTTTGCTCAGGTGGCAGTATTACACTTGCTGATGCAACTGCGGGTGGAGTATGGACAAGTGGCGCAACGGGCATTGCAACTATTAACACATCGGGTGTGGTTACTGGCGTTGCTGTCGGTTCTGCTCCTATTACTTATACCGTAACCAATTCATTTGGTTGTGTTTCCCGCGCTACAACAACTGTAACTGTTACTTCCGGCATCAGCGCAACTGCTACTGCAGGAGGCGCCACTACGTTCTGCGCGGGTGGCAGTGTTACATTGAGTTCAAGCACCGGCTCTGGTTATACATACCAGTGGCAGGTTGGTGGCACCAATATTTCAGGTGCTACAAGTGCAACATATACTGTTACAACAAGCGGCGTTTATAACGTTGTTATTACACAAGGTAGTTGTGTAGCTTCTTCTTCAACCATTACTGTTACTGTTAATGCTGCTTATGCCGCGCCAATCAGTGGCGCGAGTGCCGTTTGTATTGGCGCTAACACTACACTTACCGATGCCACTACTGGTGGCACCTGGACAAGTGGTAGCACAGGTATTGCTTCGGTAAGCTCAGCAGGTATTGTATACGGTCTTGCGGCAGGTACTGCGGTAATATCATACTCTGTAACCAATGCCTGCGGAACTGCTGTTGCTACCAGAACAATGACCGTTTCTGCACCAACAACTGTGGCAGCAATAACTGGCGCAACAACTGTTTGCCCTGGTAATACTATAACACTTGCTGACGCTACCACCGGTGGTGTGTGGAGTTCAACCAATACTACGATTGCTACTGTTTCTACTACAGGTGTTGTTCGCGGTATAGCTGCAGGTAGCGATACTATTAAATACAGTGTTACCAATGCCAGCGGTTGTACGTCGTTCGCAACAACGGTAATAACAGTATTAGCTGCACCTGCTGCAACCATTACCGCAGCGGGCCCTACAACATTCTGTACTGGTGGCCATGTAATTCTGAATGCGACTGCAGGCAGTGGCCTGAGCTATCAGTGGAAAATTGGTGGTTCAAATATTTCCGGCGCTACCAATGCTTCTTACAATGCATCAACCGCGGGTGTAATGACGGTTGTTATTACCAACGCAAGCGGCTGTGCTACAACATCAGCGGGTACGGTTATAACGGTTACTTCTGGCACAACAGTTGTACCTGCAGTTTCCATTACTGCTAATCCGGGTATTATTCTTTGTTCTGGCTCGGTGTCTGATACGTTTACAGCAATTCCTGTAAACGGTGGTTCTGCTCCGGCATACCAATGGTATGTAAACGGCACAGCAACGGCAACTACATCAACCATGCGCTACACACCTGGTGCCGGCGATGTTGTTAAGGTAAAACTTACCAGCAATGCAACCTGCGCATTACCTGATACCGCTTCAGCAAGCGTTACCATAACTATCAGTGGTTTTATAACTCCTTCTGTTAGCATCAGTCCTTATCCTAACGATACGGTTTGTTCGGGTACTCCGGTTACGCTTACTCCGGTTGCTGTTAACGGTGGTTCTGCTCCTACCTACACCTGGACAAAGAATGGCATCTTCGCTACTGCAGCTAGCTCGTATACCTACTTGCCTGCAAATGGCGATGTGATACTGGTAACCCTACGTAGTAGTTTCCCTTGCCTTACTATAGATACTGCAGTAAGCAGCCCACTAACCATAACTGTCGATACCAACGTAAGCAATACCGTTACCATTACTGCAAGCCGCCTGACTATTACTGCACTTGGCCAGCCGGTAACATTTACTGCTACTGCACCTCATGGTGGTTCTTCGCCTGCATACCAGTGGTTGCTGAACGGCCTTGTTGTTCCTGGCGCTACCAATTCAGTTTATGTGTCCACTGTTCTGGGTTCTGGCCAAGTGGTTACCTGCCGCGTAACAAGCAGCGACCCTTGCGCATCGCCTAACCCTGCAATAAGCAATGGCATATTGGTAACATTGGTTCCAGCCGGCATCAAAGATCAACAGCACACAGCGGGTTCGTTCTTACTCGTTCCAAACCCTAACAATGGTACGTTCACGATCAGCGGAACAATTGATGCCATTGCTGATGGCAAGGTAACCATTAAAGTAGCGGACATGCTCGGACAGATCATCTACATCAACGATGCACAAATAACTAACGGTACACTTAACGAGCACATTACGCTCGACCGCACTCTGGCAAACGGCATATACGTGATCAACATCATTTCTGCCGAAGGCAGTTATGTAATGCACATGGTGCTGAACAAATAATTACGAACAGTTCTTTAAAATTGCAAAAGCACCTTCTGAAAAGAGGGTGCTTTTTTTGTTACGCTACCTGGTTCTTTTTGTTGTGGTTTCGGAGTATAACCTTCTTCTTATTTGCTCAATGTGATGAATCGATCAGCACCGTCTTTCAGATCGTAGGTCATCACTTCATTTCCGGCTTCGGTTCGAACACTTAAGGCCAGCTTCGCTTTGAGCGTTTGGACATTCTGAGCGCCAGCCAGCAGCACGCCGAACGGTATACTTGTTTTACAAACACATTGTATGCTGTCTGTTTCCGTAATGGTGAATGGACAATTAATTTTGGTCGGGTGCAATGTATCAGCAGCAACATAATTATTCAGCCATAGCTCGGTTGGTGCATTCTTCGTGATGCCACTTTGTTTTGCTGTAAACCTGAATTCAAATATTACAGTATCCTTCTGCCGATTGAAGTTGTAACGCATGGCGGCCAGAGTAGGGTAGCCAAAAACTACCTCATTATTAATCCTGAAAATATTGTAATCGTCGCCTCCCAGCCACATATGATGGTCATTTCTTGCAATGCATGTGGTTGATTTTTCCTTTTCACCCGGATCAATTTCAGAAAAATATTTGAGGTCGCTTGAATGATAGGTTCCTTTATAAGCGGCAATCCAGCATTCGCTTTTGTTAAACCAGATATCCTGCGGCGCCCAACAGTTAGTTACGATTGGTAACCTGTGCCACTGATGATCGTAGTAGTGGTAAACATCTCCTTTCGTTTCGAAAATTTCTCCGTCTCCAACAGCCCAACACTCGGTGCCATCCTCCGATGCTTTAATAAGACCGCAACCATTTTCAGAAATAAAATCCTGACGCCACTTATCATTTTCAAACATAAAGGTCTTGCGACCTCCATCTGTCCACCCTCTCTTGCCATCTGCACTCATTGTAATATTCCACAGGTCCTCTTTCCCTTCATGGAGTCGTATCGTATCCCACTTTCCGTTCAAGAAATGCAGCAAAGTAAAATTGTTACCTGCTGCCCAGCATTCTTCTCCGCTTTCGTCCGTCCAGAGATCGTGTATGCGATATTTTACAATGCTGTCAACATATTCCCATTGGTTGTTGTGCCTGCGGTAAACAGTTCCATTATTGCTCCAGGCCCAGCCATTCCTGGTGTTTTTCGCAATAGCTAGCCCCCATATTGTATTGGGTACACCGGGCAAATTTTCTCTGGTGCATACGGCTCCTTTACAGTGCAGCATAACTCCATCTACACCGCCTATCCAAACCTCGTCGCCTACGCCACGTAATACATTAAGTTGCGTGCTTGCAGGTACACTAAGTTCCCTGAATGCTGTGCCTCCTTTTGAATAATAGATATCGCCGGCACAGTCTGCCGCCCATACCTCGTTGTTATTGCTGGCATATATTCCGGATATCTGTAGCACGGTGAGACCGGTAACAAAAATTGAATCACGATTGTAAGTATACATTAATTCGGGCCGGGATATCGGCTTAAAGTCATCGGGATACTGATCTATCCACTTCCCGCGCGATGAACAACCCTCTATAAAGAAAACAGATGCGGAAAGTACTACATGAAGAAAAACACGTATTTGCGGTGACATATCTGGATGGCTTGATAATAAAGCTACTGAAAAACATAATCAGATTTGTTGTTTGGTCAGCATTACGTTTTTCCATTTCACTAAAGAGTATTTACTACCCTTTATATCATCCCCCCTAAACACAAAACAGGCTGCATCTTTCGCTGCAGCCTGTTTGCCTTTTATCTTAGTTTATTAATGCCTATTTCTCAATAGCAACATGGAATACAACGCTGCCATCTGAAGAGGTAATGTTTACAAGGTACATACCTGATGCCAATGAGTTTCTTAAAGTAATGTGCTCATTGATGCTGCCGTTATTAACGGTTGCTTCTGTTGTGTAAACAACCTGGCCCAGCATATTGGTTACTTTAATGGCAATGGTCTGGTCGTTAAGGTTACCTAATGTACCGGTAATTACAAACGT
Organism: Chitinophagaceae bacterium; assembly: GCA_947447265.1. Taxonomy (GTDB): domain Bacteria; phylum Bacteroidota; class Bacteroidia; order Chitinophagales; family Chitinophagaceae; genus Flavipsychrobacter. Next base: position 49,096 of record CANFKC010000028.1, on the reverse strand, counting down.
ACCATTATTCGGGTTTGGCGTGAGAGCAAAATTGCTGCCATTGCCACCCAGTTGGTCTACGCTGCTCACAACAATTACTGTTATTCCGCTGCTGGTAGTTGCTGATGGGAACGCACACAATTCGCTGGTAACCATCTGGCAGGTAACTACCTGACCATACATAAGTGTTGTTGTAGTGTACGTAGCATTGGTAGCACCTGCAACCGCAGCACCATTAACGTACCACTGATAACCAGGGGTAAGGCCGCCATGTACAGGATGTGCCGTAAAGGTTACCGGCATACCAATAACAATACTTGCATGGTTAGCAGTAATAGTTAAAGAACTCAAGGTATTGGTATCTACTTTAACTGTAAGCGGTGCGCTGGTAGCTACATCGTAGTTGCGGCACAGGAAGTTGCTGGTCATAGTGCAGATCAGCATATCGCCATCAACAGGTACGTAAGTATAGGCAGGGCCAGTAGCTACGTTAATACCATTCTTAGTCCATAAGTAGGTTGGGGCAGTGCCGCCATAAGTTGGTATTGCAGTAAATGTTGAAACAGTACCCTGGCAAACCGTATCGTTAGGATAAGGGTTAATAGCTACCGACGGATTAACATACGGGCTGAAGCTCATGGTTACGCTGTTGGTTGCTGTATCAGGGAATGCACATGGTGCACTGCTGGTAATTTTCACTTTTACTATATCGCCGCTTGCAGGTGAATAAGCGTAAGTTGGAGTAGTGGCTACAGCTGTGCCATTCACATACCATTGGTAAGTAGGGCTGCTGCCGCCATTTACTACAGTTGCAGTATAAGATGCCGCTGTCATGCCAGTGCAAAGCACGGCGCCAGGGGTAACGTTTACGGTAACCGCTGGCACCACTGTCATAGCGCTGCTGATGGTTACTGATATACCTGCTGAAGTAGTGTTACAACCACTGCCATTAGAGATAACTACTGTGTAAACACCGGTAGTACCTGCGGCATAACTTGAAGTTGTTGCGCCAACAATATTAACTCCGCCTATTTGCCATTGGTAGGTATAACCTGAACCTGTTGACGCATTCATTGTTACCGTTGAACCAGTACATACTGTTGTTGGGCCAACAGGCGTAATTACTGCTGTAGGGCCTGCCAATACTGTAACATTGGTTGTTGCAAATGATACACAACCTGCAGCATTGGTAACGCTGTAGGTTATGGTCGCCGTGCCTGCCGATAGGCCAGTTACAATACCGGTTGCATTAACTGTAGCTATAGAAGCAGCAGATACGCTCCAGGTACCTGATGCTGTTGCATCGGTAAGGGTAATGGTGCTACCCGGGCAAACCGGTGTGGCACCCGTAATTGCTGCAACAGTTGTTGGGTTGGAAACAGTTATTGTGCGCACTGCTGTTGCAGTACCGCATGCATTTGTTACCGCATAAGAAATGGTAACGGTGCCCACTGCAACGCCATACATAACCCCTGAAGCATCGATGGACGCAACTGAAGTATTGCTGCTGCTCCAGGTACCACCGGTTGTAGCATCTGTCGCTACTGCGGTTGAGCCAACACATACACCGGTTGCACCACCAATAGGCGATGCTGAAACAGTAAGTATAGTTACCACGGTTGAAGCCGATGTTGCGCTACAGGTTCCCTGTGTTACTACTACATTATAAGTACCAGCTGTGTTTGCTGTGTAACTTGCTGTGGTTGCGCCTGCAATTGGCGAGCCACCCACTTGCCACTGGTAAGAATAACCAGCACCTGATGCCGCGGTAAGTACAACGCTGCCACCGGTGCAGAAGGTTGTTGCACCTGAAGCTGTAACGGTGGTAGTAGGCGCTGTGCATAACGGGCCATCTGTAAGGAAGTACCTGCCAAATCCGGTGAAGGTTCCTTTAAAGCCTACGTAAGTAGTAGCTGTTGTTAATGTAGGCGTTACTAAAGTAGTATTAGTACCGTTAATACCGGCATCGGTTGGCGATGTGGTTTTAAGCAGGTATAATGTTGATGCCGCTGTACCGCTCAATTCTGCATTGGTCATGTAGAAGGTAACATCGTAAGTAGCGCCGGTGCCGGTGGTTGGTGTTATTGATATTTCTTTACGTGACCTGTTGGCTGCTGAGAAAGAAGATGCAGTAAAACCAGTACCTGCCTGTGTAACTGTAGCAGCTACGCAACCAAGATTCACTGTTTCGTTATTAAGACCTGCTATAACATTGGTATCCGCTGTCGGGGTGTAGAAGTAAACTTCTGTGCCTGCTTTAACATCCCAGGTGCGTGTGCTACCTGCCGCTGTTTCAATGGCTGCCGGTGGCGTTGTTTGCCTGAAGCGCATAAATGGCCTTGCAGTACCCGTTCCTGCTCCGCTCCAGCCGAGTGAGCAACCTGTACCGGTGCCGCCATTGGTACCTGTACGGTTGGTAATTATATAAGGGTTGTTATCAACACCAGCCATCTGGTCGTTACCGCTGAAGGCTGCGGCATTGCTACCCCAACAAACATTTACGGCTACATTGCTTGTACCATCCCATGTGAACGGTGTGCTGAAGGTGATGGTATCTAAACCAACATAAGTAGTGAAGTTGCCTGAAAATACCGTTACGAAAGTTCCGCTGGCATAACCAGTGGCCAGGTTACCCGCACTTGTATTTGCCATGGAAACGGTATAACCTATAAATGGTGCTGTTGAGCTTTTAGTAAGTACCCTCATGCCTAATTGTGTAATAGGAACGCCGGCCCTTACTCCTGCCGCTGCCATTTCGCTTACATCGAGTAAGTATTGGGAGTGGCCTCTCTTATTTGCACCTGCGAATGCTGAGGTAAGGTTACAGGTAGCATAGCTGCCGCCGAGAACCGCATCGGCAGTATCCAGCATGTGGTATTCGAAACCACCTGAACTTGGCACGCTGTCATTATTATATATATTAACCAGTAAAGAATCGTAAAGAGGAGAAATTGTTGCAGTACTGCCGCCGGTAGCCAGGGTAAAGCCGAATTTCACATACTTGCTGTCATGTACTACTGCATTGTCAACTATGGTCATAGTTGCATAATGGGTAGTGGTATCGCCAGGAGAGAAAGTAAGAGAAGCAGAGCTCAAAGAATAATCAACTCCCGCTACCGCTGTACCATAAGCCGCAATTACTGTAACCGTTGGGCTACCACCTGTTATTGGTGTTCCTATCGCTTTCAGACCTATAGTTACAGTATGGCTTGCAGGACAAGATGTTGCCGTAGCTCTTTCGGTAACATTCATGCTAGTAGCAACAAACCCGATTTGCGGAGTGCAGGGAATAAATGAAGGACCTACGCCCACTGCATGCCAGGCATCGGTAACACATTGTACTTCAGCAGAACATGCACCATATAATGTAGTTGCTGCAGCTATTGATGCTACACGGCATGCCGCATAGTCATCTGTGCTTGCTAGGGTAAGCTCAGTTTGGTAGAGGATATCAGATGCTTTTACCCAGCCGATACCACTTACAGCGTAAGCCGTGCCCAATGAGTTTGTTCCGGTTCCACCGACTACAACAAAATAATACCAGTGGTTCAGCACACCGCTATTGGTATGCACACCGCATTGGTCGTTTGCTGTGTTTGGTGTTGCACAGCCATCAGCTGTCGTTGCAGGTACCCAGTTACCATCACGGATGGAAGAAGGGTTTCCTTCAAGTGCAGGATTGTCCATGCTGCGAAGTGGAGCACCGCCACCAATTTCTTCACCTATTTTCCAGGGTTGTTTTGCAACTGCGTCAGTTTCATGAGGGTTGGCCCAGTTTTCAATGCTTGCTGCCCAGCAATCGCTGAAGCCTTCATTCATTGCACCTGATTCGCGGGCGTAAACAAGTCCGGCTGTTGCCTGGCATACACCGTGGCCTATTTCGTGGCCGGTAACGTCCAGACTGGTCAGCGGACTGAAACCACCTGCTGCCACACCGCTGCCATCGCCATAACACATTTCACTTCCATCCCAGAATGCATTGTCGTAAGATGTGTTATAATGTACAAACTGTAACAATATACCGTTAGAACCATCCCAGCTCAGGCGGCTATGTTGGGTGTTCCAGTAGTCATATACCATTTCAGCGCCCCAATGTGCATCCAGTGCGCAGGTATCAGCTGCAACTGTAGGCCAGATATTGGTAGTACTTGTAATTTCTGTTGCACCAGATATGGTTGATGTGCCGTGCAGACTGCGGGTATAAACGCCGTTACCGCGGGTAGAATCAAATAAACGATAGTTAGCACCAATATGTGCAGTTTGTGTGCCCACCACGCCGCTGTATAACGTTTTTACTGAAGCCGCAGTATTATGTATCATGTTGTTAGCGAACAATATGTGCCCGGTATTGGCATCAACATATATTACCTGGCGGGTAACCGGGTTGGTAGCATATATATCAAACGAATAGGCCAGGTGCAGTTTCCTGTCATCTTTGCCCTTCTGCATATCTTCTATCCAGCAAAGGTTTCCTTTTGGCAGATAAGAAGTATCTGCTTTGTGGTAGGTCGCTTTAATAAAAGCCTCAGCTGCGGGGTCTTCCCACATATACTTACTTGCGCCTACATATTGTTTCGCCTTTGCGAATGCGGCATTTTCTGTAATAGCTGCAGTTGTAGCTAGTGCAGTTTCAGGCTGGTAAACATTACCATTAATAAAACGCACTTTGCCGTCCTTAATAGTAAGAGTATAATCCCCGTGTTCTACCTTAACTCCTTTATAGTATTGCGTATACCTGTCAACAGTAATACCTGTTTTGGTAGTCGTTGTGTTTTTCAGCACCATTTTATTGGTTGGGCCTTCAAAATTGAAATATTTTTTAAAGATCTCATTCGCCTGATCACGGGTCCAGCCTGCAGATGGTGAAAATGTTATTGATTTGGTTGTGTTATCAATTTTATTTCGCTGTATAGACTGGATGGAATTATCCGCAGTGTTTTGCTGGGCCAAAACCTGGTTAGCAAACAAAGAACCACACACAGCAACCATGAGCGCACAATTCCTGATCATCCGTTTAGAAGAAGAAAACATATAGAGGAGCGTTTAAGGACTAAATATAAATTTGGGCGTAATTTAAGCAATTTTTAAGGATTGCGCTATAGGCTCCCTAATAAATTACATGTTGATGTATGCGTTTTTAATTACTGGTTAAATTTATAGGGGTGTTTGGGGCGAATCATAATCATGTTGTAGTCAAAAATGACCATTATCATTAATAGTTGGCAAATCTTATGTTTTCTGCATCATTTGTTTCCAGTAAATTTGCACACTAAATAATTTTTTGAATGATCGTTCTCATTTTCTTTTTTACAATCTGGTACACTTCTTTATTTTGCCAAACATTTTTTCATCACAGATACGGGGCGCATGGGGCTTTTAGCATGAGCAAAGGCTGGGAGAAATTTTTCTTTATCCTTTCTTTTATTACTCAGGGTTCTTCTTATTTAAGTCCGCGCGCTTATGCCATTATGCACCGTATGCATCATGCATATACTGATACCGAAGACGATCCGCACTCGCCGGCATATTCTAAAAACCTGATGGATATGATGATGCAGACCTACAGATCGTATGTAGGCATATTAGATAATACTACACCAATTGACCCGAAATTCACTAAAAATGTGCCTGATTGGCCCGCTTTTGACAGGATATTCGGTTCTATGATCCCTCGTATTATTATGGTTGCTTTATATGTTGCTTTCTTTGTTAAGTTTGCTACGTCGCCTTGGCAATACCTGTTATTACCTATTTTAATAGTAATGAGCCCGGTGCACGGCGCTATTGTTAACTGGTATGCGCATAAGTATGGTTATAAAAACCATGAAATGAAAAATACTTCTTCTAACCTCCTTCCGGTCGATTTTCTTATGCTGGGCGAATCTTACCACAATAACCATCACAAAAATCCATCTTCTATCAACTTTGGCCAAAAGTGGCATGAGTTTGACCCGATCTATCCTATTATCCGCTTTTTTGCTGTGGTAGGCATTGTGAAGCTTCCTAAAGACGGCGCTTCTTATGCCGGCGGTGGCGGCACCTGGTAATTGAACTTTGTACTCTATTATATCAAAAGCACCGGCTGTGGCCGGTGCTTTATTTTTTTAGGAAGTATATTTTTTGAGTCTTACTGAACCACCACTGCCCGGGTAGCAATTATACCATGCGCCCCTTCCAGCGAAACGAGATAAGTGCCTGCAGCTAGGCCTTGTAACGGTAATGTTAACAGCTGCTCGCCTCTCTTTAATGTATAAGCCTGCGTAGCTAATTGCTTCCCCGTCATATCAGTTAGATTTTTTGTCCGTGCAAAATATACCTTAAGTATCGTGTTTATCCCATCGTTCCAGGCAGTGTAAATATTGCAGGCTGCAGTTGTAGTGGCGTTACGGTTTCATATTCAATTGGGGCAGGGGAGAAGCCTCGCGAAATAACAATTTTTCAATTGCTGCGGCATCATTCGCCAACGTAGCACGATACTGGGCTTGTTGCTGCCATTGGCCAGCCGTGTCTGTTTTGCGTTCCAGTATACCATGCCAGACGAGCTTTTTATCTTTACCGGCAATAAACATGTCGCCATACGGCGAACTTAAGGAAGCAAATATATCTCCGCCGGTAAGTTCCTGTACATTGCCGCCGCTGGTAGCCGTGTGTTTGTCCCCGCTCTGGCGGCTTATCGGTTTAACAGGTGTTTTAAGCTCCCATATCTTTTTCAGGCCACCGGTTTTCCCTTCTTCCAACATCATAACGGTTGGCACTGCTTCCGGATTGCACTCATTGTTATTGAATACATACAATTTGCCCGATGCATTTTGCTTTATACTATGTTGGTCGCAAAAAAGATCGAAGGTAGCGCTGGTATTTTTGTTCCCGTAAATGGCCATTACGTCGCCTTCGGGATATTTTATTTTAATGATAACGCTGTAGCGCTTACTGCTCACATATAATACACCAGCTGCCTTATCCAGGTAAAAGGAATTTAAATGGATCTCGAACCCCGGCTTGCCGTGCCCAAGGTAAGGATAGAGGCTACTGTCCCGGAAAAGTGCAGATGAACTCCATCTCCATACCAATTCATTGCTGCTGTTATATTCTAATACGGTGCCAAATGGCATTTTGCGGTAACCGGATTGCGGTGCGTCAGTCCAGCCGCTGCTGTCGCAAAGCGTAGGGAGTTTATCTTTGTCCGCATTCAATTTGCACCGTAGCATTTCGGTGCCCAGTAGCATGTAGTTGCCAGCAGCAAGGCGCGTAAATTCATGATGATATTTTTCTTTAGCGTTGTAATCATCAGGAATATTCCTCACTTGCCACAGTATATTACCGTTATAATCCATCTCATAAGGCCAGTCATTCGCAAGGCAGGTAATTGTACCTTCTTTTGTCAGTTTCAGATCTCTGACCGAGATATTAGTATTGGAGCGCCCCGGCAATTCGGGCATAAACCATACCGGCATACCCTTCATATCATACAGCACTCTGGTGTAGTCTGAAAACACATAAGCCCCGGCATAGCGCGAAGCCTTTTGTAAAATTCTAAGATGCGACATGCCAGTATCAACATTCGGACAGGTTAACGTACTGAAATGAATCAGATCGCCTTTAACTGTTGCACCTTTGCCGTTGGTATACACCGGCCTCCAGGTATACTGTGCACCAAATGCTGGCAGCCCAACTTTAATATGGTTAGTGGAAGCCTTTACGCTATAAATAATGTGCTTGCTAAAGTCTTGCTCCGTAATAATATCACCGCTTGCAACTTCTACTTCATAACTAACGGTACCGGGCGCATCCGGTAATCGAAAACCGACAAGCGTATAATTCAATTTATCTCCGTTACGCGGGAAGGTTTGCGCAAAAACTGGTACAACGGAAAAGAACAGCAAATGCAGCAGGGCTATACAACAATTAACTTGCTTTATATTTCTCATAAAATTTAAACTGGGCATAGTGAAGGTAATACAATATAGCTGGGTAAAAAAATGGTGTGCGTAGCATTACAGCCTTTAAAATTACGTGTTCCTTTTTTTATTATTTTTGTTTGTGGCTTATACACTTCTTTACAATTGTACAGCGTGCCGGTTCCTTATTTATTTTCCTGACCTTCAAAAAACTCCAAGCAATACAAGCACATGAAATACTTACCAATTCCATCAAAATTATACGAACAGAACAGGCAACGGTTCATTAAAAAAATGAAACCGAATTCAGTCGCCATCTTCCCTTGCAGTCCGGTTTTTCCTAAAAGTGGCGACGGCACCTATGGCTATAAGCCTGATGCTGATGTGCTGTGGCTTTCAGGCATAGTACAGGAAAAGACGATTGTTATTCTGTACCCGGATAATCCGGATAAGAATGCACGCGAGGTATTGGTATTACTGAAGCCAAACGAATTACTTGAGAAATGGGTTGGACATAAATTCCGTAAAGATGAAGCTACTGCAATATCAGGAATAAAGAATGTGCAATGGCTGGATGGTTTTGATACCATGCTGCAGGTAATGATGAACAGCGCTGATACGGTATACCTGAACAGCAATGAACATAACCGCCTGGATACTGAATTGCCACGCACCGACCTGTTTTTCGTGCAAGATGTAATGAGGAAATACCCTTTACACAACTACGACCGCGCAGCCCGTATAATGAAAGAAGTACGCTGCATTAAAACCAAAGAAGAAGTTGATGTAACGAAAGTCGCCATCGACATTACGCATAAAGCTTTCGACCGTGTTTTAAAATTCATTAAGCCGGGCGTTTGGGAACATGAGATTGAAGCAGAAATTACACATGAGTTTTTGCGCAACAGGGCTACGGGCCATGCATACGGCTGCATTATTGCATCCGGCGACAGGGCAAGAACGCTGCACTATGAAGAAAACAATGCAGAGTGCAAGGATGGAGAACTGATACTGATGGATTTTGGCGCGGAGTATGGCAACTACAATGCTGACCTTACCCGCACAGTGCCTGTAAACGGCAAATTCAGCAAGCGCCAGAAAGAAGTTTACAATGCCTGCCTGGCAGTGCATAACCATGGCAAAAAAATACTGAAACCAGGCATACTGTTCCCCGATTATGTGAAAAGCATTAACGAGGAGATGGAAAAGCAATTATTAAAGATTGGCCTTATTACCAAAGCTGATATCAAAAACCAGGATCCTGAAAACCCTGCATTCCGTAAATATTTCTATCATGGCGTAAGTCACCATCTGGGCCTGGTTGTTCATGATGTTGGTTCTTATACCGAGGCTGTAAAAGAGGGCATGATGTTTACTATTGAGCCAGGCATCTACATTGAAGAAGAGAAAATGGGTATCCGCATTGAAAACAATATCTGGATCACTAAAAACGGCAATGAAGATCTCTTTAAGAACATACCGATTACTGTAGAAGAAATTGAAGCTGCAATGAAGCGCTGATTTTTACTAACAACATAATATACAAGCCCCCTTTGCCTGATAGCAAAGGGGGTTATTTTTTCTTGTGACATTGTACTATGCAAGTGTCCGCTTCTTTTTCTTAATGACAGTGGTGCGCGAAAGGCTATCGTGCCATGGTATACCGCTGAACATAGATAATGCCTCAAATGGTATTAACCTGCAACAACTTCTCTTGAACACCTGTGCAGTTGTAACAGGCGACAGATCTTCATCAACAACAATTGTGCGTGTAATATATTTACCAATTGTGCGGCCCTTTGTTGTGGCTTCCATAGCAAAATAATATAGGAGCGTTATAAGGTATACCGTTTTAAAGCTGATGCCTAAAGGGGCCGGGTCACCAACTTTTCTGCGCCAAAATAATATGGTGCAGATATCTATAAGATTGTAAACAATCATCCATATGAATAGTATCACAATACCATCTATCAACGCATTCAGCAGCCGCTGTGCTAATGTGGCATAGTCAAAATATCGTTCGCGGTTTAGTTCATCAAATATTGAAGCATTGTTATCAGTCATGAGGTTATTTTTTTTATTGAAGGTGCCTATTCTTAACCTAAAAATACAAAAGCCACCTTTCGGGTGGCTTTTGTAAAATATTAAGAAAGGAAGTTTAGAAAGTACTGATGTTGTACTTAATGTCAGCCTTTTTGGTAACAGTTTGTTGTAATGCCTGGCCCACAAAGTTCCTTACCTGTGACTCCTGGTTCCTGCGCATCTGGAAAATTTCCATTTGCTCAGTTGCAGGGTTTGATGGCCTTGTAGTCCTGTTGTTCAGGCTGATAAAGAATACACCGCCCTGGCTTTTGATGCCCGGAGAAACTGCATTAGGCGCTAAAGCAGCACTGAATGCATAACCAGATACTTTTGGCTCATAACCAATACCCGGAATAACACCACCACCTAAGGTAACAGAATCGCTTTGGCCAACAGCTTGTGCAGTTGCCTGCGCAATTGATTCCAGTGTTCCGCCTTTGTACTTGTTGATGATCATTTCAGCTTTCTTCTCTTCTTTAACTTTCTGCTCTAACATAGGGCGGTTAGCCGGAGTTATTGGCATAAGTCCTTTTTCTTCGATGCTGGTAATTTTTGCAACAACATAACGCTGGTCGTTAATGCGGAAAGGTGCACTTGACACTTCACCTACTTTATGCGTGAATGCCCACTTAATAATTTCGCGTGCACTACCAATACCTTGAATGCTGAAACTGTTTTCCCTTACGTTCTCAGCTACCCTTTTATCAGTACCTGAAGTTTTTGCGTTAGCATCAAATGTTGCTGCGTCTGTGCTCTTTGCTGCGAATTCGTTAGCCCTGCCATAGATAGCGTTTACTGTGCTATCGCTTGGTAGTAAGTTCTTGGTAATTGTAGCTACCTGAACAGTTGGCGCAGCGCCTTTCTGCTCTAATACTTCAATGTAGTGGTAACCAACATAACCATTGTTCTTGCTGTTATCAACTTTTACAGTGCCTTTCTTTCCTACAGATCCTTCGAAAATGAAATCACCGAATTCTTTAGAAATCTGTGGGCGCTGTTGCAGGTTGAACCAGTATTCGCCATTGGTTGCCTTGCTGCCATCATCGTCAGAGAATTTAGCAACCATGCTGTCAAATTTAGCACCGCTGTTAATTGCACTTACAATACTGTCAATTTTTTTCTTTGCAAGATCATCAGCTAAAACTTCTTTACCACCATCTTTAACTTTAATTAAGATGTGGCGGCACTTAGCGCTATCTGGTAATACTTTCTTATCAACGATCTTAGTTATCCTGTAACCACCGGCTTCAAGGTAAGGACCATAAATGGTGCCGGAAGACTGAGCCATAATAGTATCAGCGTTCTGAGAAGCGAAAGTCTTTTTGCTTACATAAGCTTCAGAGTAAACAGCCATGTCGTCAGTTTTATTACCAACGAAAGTTTTGTTGTCTTTAGCTTTCATAAACTCGTCCTTCATCTGATCGAGTGCTTCTTTAGCCCTTCCGCTATCAGCAGATGCAGGTTGTATTTCGAAAGACAAATATTCTAAACCGCGGGAAGCCTGCTCCAACTCATAGAAACCTTTATGCTTCTGCATATAAGCTTTAATATCGTCGTCGCTAACTTTGATGTCGCCATCAGGAATTGCGCTGTAAGGAACTTTTACATACCTGATAGAAGCCATCTGCGCCATATCAGCAGCAATTGATTTTGCTTCATAACCCGGTGTGTAAACCGATGCACTCATCAGGGCATTGAACTTATCAATACGGCTCATGCGCAAAACGTATGCTTTAACAGCAGACCATTGTTCTGTGAATTTACCATATGGATCCATCTTCTGGCCATTCTTAGCAAGTTCATCTTCAAAACCTTTTACACGTCCCGGATCGAATTGTTTTGTTTCTGGATTGTTGAATATCTGCTGACCTTCGAAGTTGAAATTTCTTACGAGCTGGTGTGCGTTAGGGCTGTAGAACAAGTCTTTCTTTTCCTGCTCTGAAATATCGATGCCTAATTTGTCGCACATTTTTCCAACAACAGTTTCGAAAGCAACTGACTGTAAAACCTGCTCCCTTATCTGGGCTCTTGCTTCTTCAGTAATAGGGCCACGGTTGCTGTATATTTGCGTAAGTAACTCGTACTCTTTTACCCTCTGCTCGTATTCCTTCGATTCGATCTTAGTACCATCAACAGTCATAACATGGGTATCATGACCACCAAATAAACCTCCGAAACTACCATTTCTTGCATCAGATACAATAAAGCTAACCAGCGAAATTGCGATAACCGCACCCGCTATTTTCCCATACTTGTTTCTTATTTTTTGTATTACAGCCATTTAATTTAGGTTCTATATTTTTTTTATCAAGGACGGCAAAATTATAGTAAAAATTGCGATTTTTCAACTTATTAAGTGCAATTATATCGTATTTTTCTTATTTTCTCCGCTTATTTTTCTGCTTTTTATTTTATTTCCGGTAATTAGCGCTCTATAATTGATACTCCGCTGATTGGCTATGTTCCCGGCATGAGCAGCGTTAATACCGTTAAATGCCATTACAGACCTTGGAATTGCAACGGCAAAACATTGCAATACTTACTGGGGGGGCCATGCTATGAATAGCGCGTAATGCGCCTTATAATGGTAAATAAGACAGGGAAAGCGACCGCCTATACTTGTGTTGCTGCTGCGCCAACAAACCAGGGTAGGGGGCTTAATTCATTTTTGAAGGAACGATCAATTGAAACTCCGGTATTACAACGGTAAGCTTGCGCTTATTGAACAGGTTTTCTATAAGGTAGGTACCATACATTTTGCCTATCTCGCTGCGTAAACCCGCGGCCGAAGTATATTGGTAACTATTGCCAGGCTCTATAACTGGCTGCCTGCCCACGACACCTTCGCCCTGCACTTCGCGCTTTGTTCCGTTGTTGTCAATAATGTGCCAATGGCGGCTCAGCAATTTCACCGGGTACATCGATGTATTTTCAATGGTAATTCTGTACGCGAAAATATACTCACCCGTCAGTGTACTCGATTGTGCAGCCTGGTAGAAGCACTCCACCTTTATACTAATCCCTTCTGTTATCTGCTGTACCATTCCGCGCTTTTTAGTTATACAAATCTAACAATATTCGTCAAATCGTATGGTGGTTTTTTATTCTATTGATGTTTTAATTTTATCTAATATAATATCTTTCTCATATCCTTTTTGCGAAAGAAAGCGGTATACCTTACTTTTCAGGGTAGCCTTGCTCCGCTCTCCTTTCAGTTCACTGAGTTTTTTATCAAACAACTTATTGAACGTTGCATCATAGTCTTCGGCATCAATTTCACTCAGGCCCTTTCTTATGCAATAATCTGATACCTTTTTTATGCGCAATTCATACTTTATCTTTTCCCGTCCCCACTGCTTTAAGCGGAACCTTCCCCGGGCAAACGCGCGGGCAAACCGTTCTTCGTTCAGCAGGCCGGCTTCTATGAGCGTTGCAATGTTGTCATCTACCTCGCGGGTATAACAACCCAGTTCATATAATTTATTGCGCACCTCGCTGTGGCATCGTTCCTGGTACTGGCAGTATCGGGTTATGGCGGCTAATGTCTCCATGCAAAATCAGTTATAGTTGCCGGTTTTACCTGCCCATAAATATCAGTAGTATCTGCACATCACTCGGGTTAACCCCGCTAATGCGGCTGGCCTGACCCAATGTGCGTGGTTTTATCTTCATCAGCTTTTGCCTCGCTTCTATTGACATTGCCGTCAGCTTATCATAATTGAAGGTTTCAGGGATAGCCAGGTCTTCAAGATTTGCCATCTTGGCGATCAGCTCTTTTTCCTTTTCAATATAGATATCGTACTTCACCTGTATTTCTACCTGCTCCAGAATCAACGCATCAGTTGCTCCAATTTGTTCCTTCAATGCAGGAATGGCTTCCATCATTTCCTTAATACCAATACCCGGACGCAACAGTAATTTATGTGCCCTCGTTTTTTCTACAATCAGCGATGAATTGTTCTCACCCAGAAAGGTGTTATAGTCTGCTGGTTCGGCATGTATTTCCGCAAGTACTTTCTTCACGCGTTTTACTTCTGCCTCTTTCTGATGCACAAGATTGAGCCTTTCATCAGAAGCCAGACCAATGGAGTGGCCTAATGGGGTGAGGCGCATATCTGCATTATCCTGGCGCAACAGGGTGCGGTATTCGGCACGGCTGGTAAACATGCGGTATGGCTCATCTGTACCTTTATTAATAAGGTCATCAATCAGCACACCAATATAAGCGTCACTACGCTTCAGTATTACCGGCTCTTTTTCGGCAACAGCCCTGCTGGCATTTATTCCTGCCATCAATCCCTGGCAAGCCGCTTCTTCATAACCGGTAGTTCCGTTTATTTGTCCGGCAAAGAAAAGGTTCTTTACCAACTTAGTTTCCAGCGTTGAGGTAAGTTGGGTAGGGGGGAAGTAGTCATACTCAATAGCGTAACCCGGCCTGAAGAACTTACAGTTTTCGAAACCAGGAACCATTGTCAGTGCTTTATACTGCACATCTTCCGGCAGGGAAGTACTGAAACCATTAACGTATATCTCTACAGTATCCCAACCCTCAGGTTCCACAAACAACTGGTGCCTGTCCTTTTCCGCAAAGCGGGTTATCTTATCTTCTATACTCGGGCAATACCTTGGGCCGCTGCCTTTAATACGTCCCTGGTACATCGGCGATTGTTCGAACCCAGTCTTCAGTATATCATGAACAGCCTGGCTGGTATAAGTTATCCAGCAGCAACGTTGGTTTTGTGGTTTTACTTTTTCTATTGGCAGGTAAGAGAATCCCACAACTTCATCATCGCCCTGCTGTTCCTCCATTTTGCTGTAGTCCAGGCTACGTCCATCTACCCTTGGCGGAGTTCCTGTTTTCAGGCGGGCGCTTTCAAAACCAACTTCAACCAATTGCTCGGTAATACCGGTAGCTCCTTTTTCACCCATTCTGCCACCGCCTATCTGCTTTTCACCGATATGGATAACACCATTCAGGAAGGTGCCGTTAGTAAGTACTACACTTTTACCCATAATTCTCTGGCCCATGCCGGTAATAATTCCCCTTGCCGCGCCACCAGAAATGATAAGTCCGCTCACCATATCTTGCCAGAAATCAACATTAGGTGTTTGTTCGAGCATTAACCTCCAGGTATTGGCAAACAGGGTACGGTCGTTTTGTGATCGTGGACTCCACATTCCGGGGCCTTTCGACTTATTCAACATCCTGAACTGGATGGTACTCATGTCTGAAACAATACCACTGTAACCACCAAGTGCATCTATTTCGCGCACTATCTGGCCTTTGGCAATTCCTCCCATTGCTGGATTACAACTCATTTGTGCGATGGTCTGCATATTCATGGTAACCAATAATACCTTTGAACCCATATTTGCAGCGGCAGCTGCTGCTTCGCAACCGGCATGTCCGGCACCAACCACTATAACATCATATTCAGGAAACATGGTGCAAAGATACTGCCTATACCTATATTAAGTTCAGTTGTTCCACGTGGAACAATATGGTGGCAATGGGGCTTACAACCAAAGGATAGGCAGGGCAGAAAATCAGGCGAACCGTAAGGAAACGAATACTAAACCAGAAACAGTATAGCAACGATAGAGGATCCACTTGGTTCAATTGGCAAAGTAGCATATTATCATAAGCCATCAGAACAACTCCATCAGGCTAATCAAAGCAATGCACGACTGGGAGTGTAGTATAGCACTAAAGTCCCCAACAGGCGGAAAAGCAAGAAAGAAAGTGAAACCAAGACTAAAACCAGCAATACAGACTAGGCATGACAATGTTCCACGTGGAACAAAATAGATTGAAGACCAGTCTTAACTAGGACGATTCGGCGTTCAGAATCCGGGAGACAACCTGCACAGGTACAAGTATCCCAATGTATAAAGCAATGTTCCGCGTGGAACAACGTGAATAGCCCCAACCAAATAATCAGACTAAAAGGCGAGGGGAGCATCCTGGAATGAGCATCCAGACAAACATAACCAACTAAACAAAGTACAACTTCGATACACAACAACTCAACGCTGTAGAAACCATTGCCCACCTCGCCCGGCATAAGTGATTACCGAACAGGCTATAAAACCAAAGTACAACAACACAATCCAACGTTCCACGTGGAACATTCCGTTCCTGGGAACCAACTTCAGGTAATAGATGGAAGGAGAAAAATGCCTCAAGATTAACCAAAAATAGAATCATAAAGCACAAGAAAACTATAAAAAATGAGAGTAAGAATATACAAATACCGAAAACTCAACCTCAGCAATGCAAACACTTCCCATAGCGTTGGTCTCAAAACCTGGTCATTCGCAATAACCCATTTGCATCAACACAGCAACCCGGCAATACAAAATGAAAGGATAGCAACCCACAAGAATTAGAAAACACTGCGACAGTTAACCAACACTTCAGCAAGAAGGTACCATATAATCAAAATCCCAACCAATAATACGACCCACTCCAATCGGAAAAGGTACCGCCAGAGAGCCAACTCTAGGAAGGAAACTCGTACAAAATCTCACTAAGTATCGGAAACACCCAAACCAAAACAACACATTGTTCCACGTGAAACAATCAAAAATCAGAGTAACAATACCAGCAATTAAGCAACCTTTGCCGCACAAAACAGCATCGCAAAATACTTTCAACCACAACATGTATGGCATAACAAACAAGCAAACAAATAGAGAGGAAGACAGGCAAGCCACATACCATGTCCCGAAATACTCCCGTATTCAACAAGCCATTCAAAGAACAGAAAGCCATTAACGCTCCGCTCAAGAAAAAGGTCCGATAGCACCGAAAAAACAAAAGCGGGTGTAAACAAAGAAACGTATTAATGGAAGTATACAACATCCAAACAGGGTACAAGCACACATAAATGCGCCCCAATATTCCTTAAGAAACATGGTCCTTATCCGGAAACGAAACTCTAAAAACAACAGGCAAAAGAGATCAACAACATCACCAAACAAAAACAACCTATCGAACTATAGAAAAAATATTTGGCCAGTTAACAATATTGTTAGAAATAGAACGTTAATATTATATAACAAATGGCCAGGCGCACAATAATATCAACCCTTAGTATATTGCTACTGTTAGTAACAGCAGTAAGCTATGGCCATATAAGAACCGATAAAAAGAAGAAAAACCAGTTCCTTCACTTGAGCGAAACAAACATAGGCTTTTACAAAGAAGCCCGTTTCGTACAATCTGCTAAGAGCAAAGTATGCTGTTCGGGTCGACCAATAATGAGTAATGGCATTGTTGTACGGATGCCAATAGTAAAACATTTTAAGGCTGAAGTATCTCTTGACTACGCCCAGATGTTAAATTACGGGAAACACGGCGACCAAGTAAAAACACTACCAAGCAGAAATGCACCAGTAATATCTCTACCCGTTTCCATTCAATATTACTTCCTCCCTAAAAAATGCAAAGTACAACCATACGCAGGTTTGGGTACAGTTATCTATTCTGATGTAAAAAATTCTCTCTCAATTTTAGATAACGGGGAAATAAGGACAAAGCCATTAAGCACAAAATATATTAGCCTCTTCTTTACACAGGGAATAATTTTCGAGATCAATCCAAAGATCCAACTTTCAGAGTCAGTAAACTTCATGACCGAAAATGGTCGTAACACTATTGGTGTCAATTTCGGTATTGGCTTCAAAATTCCTTAGTGAGTAAAAATGCCTCAAAAATGGAGGCATTATAATAAAGATATTCCGCACCAAATATCAGTAAATTATTTTCGCAGCGAAAAATGCCACTTATAGCCGTTTTTAGTGGATTTTCGGCATAAAAAAGGTGGATTTTTCAAAAAATCCACCAAAACACAAAAAAGTAGTTTACTGTCCTCTATTCAGTAATAATCGGTCCAGGTTTCCACACCTCTTTCCATTGCTGAGGTGTTAATGCATCCTCCACCTTAAAATTACCAATCTTAGTTCGCCTCAATAATTTAAGATACCCCCCACAACCGAGCGCCGCACCAAAATCATTTGCCAGGGAACGGATATAAGTGCCCGTTGAACAAACTACCCTGAAATGAACATCAGGCAACTCAATAGCTGTAATTTCAAATTCACCAATCGTCACCGGCCGGGACTCCAGAATTACTTCCTTCCCCGCTCTGGCCAAATCATAAGAACGCTTACCGTCTTTCTTAATTGCAGAATGTATTGGTGGAGTTTGCATAATGTCTCCGACAAACTGGCCAACAGCGTCGCGAACCATATCCTCGGTAATATTAGCAATATCAACACAATTCTCCGGCTCACTCTCCAGGTCATAAGTTGCGGTATTAGCACCTAGGGTAATGATGCCGGTATATTCCTTCGGCAACTTCTGGTAATCAGAAATACGTTTAGTCAACTCGCCCGTGCAACAAATAAGCAAACCTGTAGCCAGAGGATCAAGTGTACCACAGTGCCCGATCTTGGCCTTGGTCATAACCTTCACTTTATTCACCGCATCGAAAGAAGACCATGTAGCTGGCTTATCTATTAGTATTACACCGCCGACCTTTAATTCAGCAATGGTTGGATGTTTTATCATTGCCGCAAAGGTAATCAGATAATTGCTCATACAGTAATGAACCAACAACGCCATTTCAGACACAAACAAAAAACACCAACATTGCTAACGCACATCATCAAAAAACGTAGAAAAATAGGTGTTATTTGCCCCAGAATTTAGCAATTACGTCAGATATAGCTAATGTTATCAATCTCTAAATATGAAATATAGAAATTTAATATTAAAGACATATACTCACCCTAAATTCACACAAAACGCATAAATATAATTTATGTATTGATAGTATGGCTCCGCATTTAAAACTACAGGCACTCGTAATTATTTTATTGGCATCCATAAGCGTTGCTGCCCAAAACATTAAGTTGAAAGGTAGCGATACTATATTGCCCATTGCGCAGGAAGAGGCATCTGTATACAACAAGAGGGGCAAAGCCACGGTATCGGTTACTGGAGGTGGGTCAGGCGTAGGCCTGGCAGCGCTGGTTGACAATACTACCGACATTGCAGCCGCTTCCAGGAAGATTAAAATGGAAGAAAAATTAAAGATTAAGCAGGCTGGCAAAAAGGTAGTAGAGGCCGTAATAGGCAAGGATGCGCTTGCGGTAATCGTAAACCCCGCCAACAGGGTGGACAGGCTTACACGCGAGCAACTGGAGGGTATTTATACCGGCATCATAAAGAACTGGAAGCAGGTGGGCGGCGATGACATGAACATAGTTGTCTATGGACGCGAGAGCAGTTCTGGAACATTTGAGTTTTTCAAGGAGTATGTGAATAACCGCAAGAATTTTGCAGCAACAGTATTGGCTATGCAGGCTACTGGCGCTATAGTGCAAAGCGTCGCACAAACAAAAGGGGCAGTTGGCTATATAGGGCTGGCTTACGAAAATGCCAGGGTGCGGCAGCTATTGATAAGCTATGACGGTAAAACTTACATAGCGCCCACAAAAGCCAATGCCAAAAACGGTACATACCCCATTGTACGACCGCTTTATGCCTACTACACTGCTGATAATGAAGGGAAAGTAAAGCCTTTTGTTGATTTCATACAGTCGGGGGAAGGGCAGGCAATTGTAAGCAAAGTAGGCTACATACCACTTAATTAAAATAGCGTGCAGGTATATTAAAGTAAGTTAATGCTTGGGTATTGGGCCTACAATGTCCAACCCTTGTTCAAAAATAAAAGTGTGAAAAAAGTTTTCGAGGTTTTCCAGGTTGGGGTACTAGCCACAAGTAGCTTTATTACCAGTATCACTGTACTGCTTATCATCTTTTTTTTGTTTAAAGAGGGGGTAAATACCTTCAGGAAAAGCCTGCTTGAGGATGGCTATGTGCTTTCGGTAAGCAAATCGAACCCGGTAAGCGAGATATCGCCACTTGATATTAAGGATATATTTGACCAGAAAATCACCAATTGGAAACAGGTAGGCGGCAATGACGATTCTATACAATTGTTTAGTGTAGATGACCTGCCCAAATATTATACTGAAGCGCAGATAGGCACTGAGTTGGAGTATATTGGTACCTGCCTGAATAATTACGTGGCTACCCACCCCAGGGCACTCGCCTACTTCCCGCAAAAGAAACACCTAGAAAATTTCGCGGGCAAGCTGATTAAGGTAGGCAGCGTAGGGGTATATGAATTCATTAAAGGAAAAGAGTGGCTACCTACTGCCAAGCCTGTGGCGCAACTGGGCATTTTGCCGCTGCTTTTAGGCACTTTATGGGTAAGCCTTGGCGCAATACTGCTGGCGCTCCCGTTTGGGCTGGCAACAGCCATATTTATGGCTGAAATAGCCCACCCTACCGCAAGAAAGGTATTGCGCCCGGTTATAGAGCTGCTGGCGGGTATCCCCAGCGTAGTTTACGGCTTTTTCGGGCTTATAGTTATTGTACCGTTTGTGCAAAGCGTTTTCAGGCTTGATGTAGGCGAAACCGCTTTATCTGGTAGTATTATACTCGCCATAATGGCGCTGCCCACTATTATATCCATAGCCGAGGATGCCATAAGGAATGTACCCAAGAACATGCGGGAAGCCAGCCTGGCAATGGGTGCCACGCAATGGCAAACCATACAGAAGGTAGTAATGCCCTATGCAAGGTCAGGTATTATGACGGCCGTAGTGCTGGGCATAGGCAGGGCTGTAGGCGAAACTATGGCCGTACTTATGGTAACGGGCAATGCTGCAAATATGCCGCACACCTTCCTGCAGCCGGTCCGCACCATACCAGCCACTATTGCGGCTGAACTGGGCGAGGCATCGAACGGGGGCCTACACTATAGCGCGCTTTTTGCACTAGGTTGTATTTTATTCTTACTCACAATGGCACTTAACCTGTATGTGCAATTGCGGTTAAAAAAGGCATATAAATAATGGTTAGCAAGAAACATTTAAACCAGACCGTTGCCTTTTGGCTGTTCAGGGCCATGAGCCTTTTTGTGGTGCTTACACTTGTGGCCATCCTGTACTTTATTGTGTCACGGGGCATTTCGGCTATCAACTGGGACTTTATTACAAAAGGGCCGGAACAGGGTATGGTTAAAGGCGGTATTTTCCCTGCCATCGTTGGTACATTGTGCCTCATTGTAGGCAGC
The DNA here is from genome assembly GCA_947447265.1 of Chitinophagaceae bacterium. Lineage (GTDB taxonomy): Bacteria > Bacteroidota > Bacteroidia > Chitinophagales > Chitinophagaceae > Flavipsychrobacter. The sequence goes on along the minus strand of CANFKC010000028.1, from coordinate 27,984 downwards.
CTGATATTTGCCTTCCCTATAGGCGTATCGTCTGCAATATATATGCATGAATACATGAAAGAAGGCAGGCTGAAAAGCTTTCTGCAATTAATGACCAATAACCTTGCGGGCGTGCCATCCATAGTATTTGGCTTGTTTGGCATGGCATTGTTCGTCAATAAAATGAAATTCGGCGATTCTATACTTGCCGGCTCGTTGACGCTGGGCTTGCTGGCGCTGCCGGTAATCATACGTACCACCGAAGAAGCGCTGAAGGCAGTTGATAACAGTTTCAGGCTGGCCAGCTTTGCCATGGGCGCCAGTAAACTCTACACCATAAAAAAGATAGTATTACCCATAGCCATGCCCGATATTATTACCGGCCTTATCCTTTCTATAGGCAGGGTATCGGGCGAGACGGCACCTATATTATTTACAGTTGCAGCTTACTTTTTGCCCAGGCTGCCGCATAGCTGGTACGACCAGGTTATGGCGCTGCCCTATCACCTGTATGTACTGGCAACCAGCGGCACAAATATTGAGGAAGCAAGGCCCGTAGCATTTGGCACAGCATTGGTTCTTATCCTCATAGTGCTGATCACCAACTTATTTGCCAACGGGATAAGGGCTTATTATAACAATAAATACAAAAAATAGAATGTCGCAAATAGAAACATCAAAGCTCAATTTTTATTACGGCAAAGTGCAGGCCTTGAGGGATATTAATATCTCTATGGATAGCCACAGCGTAACCGCTTTCATAGGCCCATCGGGTTGCGGCAAATCAACCTTGCTGCGACTGTTTAACCGCATGAACGACCTTATAGAAGGGACAAGGGTTGAGGGGGAAGTAAAGATAAACGGTGAGGATATTTACAATAAGAAAATAAACGTAGAGAACCTGAGGAAAAAGGTGGGCATGGTGTTCCAGAAGCCTAACCCCTTCCCTAAAAGCATTTACGAAAATGTGGCTTTCGGGCTGCGTGTAAATGGTGTAACTTCCAGAACGGAAATTGATAGTACGGTTGAAGCTTCCTTAAAGCAGGCGGCTCTATGGGACGAGGTGAAAAACCAGCTTAACAAAAGCGCCTTGCAGCTTTCAGGCGGGCAGCAGCAAAGGCTGTGCATAGCCCGCACACTGGCTGTGCAGCCAGAGGTTGTACTAATGGACGAACCGGCATCGGCACTGGACCCTATTTCTACTTCTAAGATCGAGGAACTGATATTCCAGCTCAAAGAGAACTTCACCATTATTATTGTAACCCATAATATGCAGCAGGCGGCGCGCGTTAGCGACAAGACCGCATTCTTTTACATGGGCGAGCTGGTGGAGTTTGATGCCACAACCAATATCTTTACCAACCCAAAGCAAGAGCGGACCCTGAATTATGTAATGGGCAGGTTTGGCTAATAGGCGCAGGGGGAACAGCATGTTAATTACTATGGTGCATAATTTTTAAAGGCAACCTAAAACAATACTAATGACACACTTAGAACAAGTCTTTAAGGACTTGAAGTCAAACCTGCAGGAGATGGCAGTACTGGTAAAAAACCAGCTCAACAGGAGCAGGGTTGCATTGCTTGAATTTGACCAAAGCATGGCTAATGAAGTGCTGCACACCGAAAAACGTGTCAATGCCATGGAGCTGCAGATTGATAAACTGTGCGAAAATATTGTAGCCCTCTACAACCCGGTAGCTACCGATATGAGGATGGTTTTCGCCTTCTTCAAAATAAACTCCCACCTGGAAAGGATGGGCGACTATGCGAAGAACATAGCGTATAATGTACTGGACCTTGAAGAGGAATACAGCGGCAGCCTGCTGGAACGGCTGAACATGGGCCGCATGTTTGATATTGCGAACGAAATGATTGATGAGAATATTGTGGCGCTGGTATCAGGCAACCCCGAATCGGCCCACAGCGTTTTTGAAATGGATATTGAACTTAATAGCCTGCACAAAAAGAACCTGGACGTTATTGTCGAAGAAATAAAACAGCACACCGATAAAACTAAATCGCTGATAGACCTTGCATCTACCATACGTAGGATAGAAAGGGTGGGCGATTATAATACCAACATTGCCGAAGAACTGATTTTCTGTTTTGAAGCACTTGTATTAAAGCATAAGAATAATAATAAAAGTCTCTAATAGAGCGCAAAAAAAGCAGGCAATCAAATTGATTGCCTGCTTTTCAATTGAAATTAGAATATTGACTATTTCAGAACAGTAAACTTCCTGCTTGAAGTTTTTCCATCAGCTGCAACTATCATATAGTAGACACCATTAGCAAGATTAGAAGTATTAAGGCTGTACACTTCGCTCTGCACATTGTTGTGAGATTCACGGCTAACAAACTTGCCAGTCGCATCAATCACAGAATAAGTAACGAGGCTTGCAGGCTTATCAAGTCCAATACTAACATTCAACTGGTTAGCAGTAGGATTAGGATATAATTCTAACTTAGAAAACACACTGTTAACACTAGCTACGCTATTAACATGAGAAGTAGTAATCAAAGGCAATGAAGGAATTAAACCTTTCTGATAAGTATACACAACCGAATCAACTTCATAAGAACCTGTTCCGTCAAAAGCCCAAGGATACAACGCCGCACCTGGATTAGCCCACATGCTAGCAGCCGCACCAGCTGAAGTCACCCAATCTTTCCTGTTACCAGTGTACCAAATAGGGTTATAGTACTCAGCGATGTGTTCAAAATGCCTTAAACCAAATGAACGAGGATATCCACTCAATACACCATCACAACCTAATGCATAACCAAGCGTAGAAGGTGCTTCAGCAGAAACAACATACCAACTGTTAGCGTTAAGAGGTATAGCAGCAGGGTTACCATTGGTATCCGCAACAATAGCAGTATAAGTTTTAAATGCAGAATCAGTACCGCCGAAAGTATACAATGCAGTACCTACCAATTGTAACTCGCTATTTTCCATAAAAGAATCCATTGTTGCTGCAGCATCAACCCACTTAAACAAATAGACATAAAACTGATCACCAGTAGGCAACAAACCAGTACCATTCACAACAGAAAACTGAACGCTGTTAGCATAAGAACCACCATTTGCAACATAATACGGTACAGACCAGATATAAGGATCTGTTGATAAAGAACTAGGACCAGTATACTCAGTAGTAACAGGCCTGTTATTAGCAAAATCATACCTACCCTTGGAGAACAAACTATCAGTAGCGTAAAAAGAATAAGTTAATGCATTATCACCAGTAAAACCATCTGTTGAATCAGAAGAAATAGTGTATTTCAAATCAAATTTACCAGGACCGGTTAATGTAGTTGGAAGGCTATACTTAGGCATAAACATAGCCCAGATAGAATCTGCAGTCGGGAACGCACCTTTAATGACTGTGTCAGCATGAATTTGAGAACTAGAACCACCGGCAGGAGTCCAATTTAGTGTAGAAGATAACTTTACACCAGTTTGATTATGAACACCATAGTTAGCCACGTAAGCACCCGGCTTCATTGCATAGGCACCATTAGCCGGATTTGCATTAATTTGGCTCCATGGCATTGCATTGTTAGCAGAAATGCTAAAACCAGCAGGCACAAAACCCAAATCACTACCATTACCAGTTGACCAGTTAACAATAATAGTCATGGTGACAGAAGTACTAGCATGAATTTGATTAATGATATCTGTACCATCTGCCAGCGAAATCATATACACCGGAATATGCACAGAAGCACCATCGGTACCAGCTGCCATACCAACAGGACCACCGTCAACATTATTAACGATAACAACAGCATCAGCACCTGCATTCTGTGCCTTTAACGCCTTTGTACCAAATTGGCAATTACCCCTCCAAATCAACGCAATTTTACCAGTAAATAAACCAGAAGAAAAAGCAGTTGTTGCACAAGCGTCTGTGTCTGGCGTAGCAAATTTCACAGCCTTACAAAACATATTCGTTGGAGCACCACCCCAGCTAGAAGTCCCAGTGTTATAACCTGTAGTATAAACCTTATCACCTGCTATAGCAGATGGACTACAAACCTGAAATCTAACCCCAACGTAATCCTTATAAAAGTTAGGAACAGCGGCCGTACCATTCGTGCCGAAACTAAGTGGTTGTACTACATGCTGCGCGGACGCAACACCTGCAACGCCTATAAAAGACGCCACAACAAAATTTCTGATAGTGTTGATGTACTTCATAATAAAATATTTTATTTTTAGCTAAGCAAGGTATAACAATTTTGAAAAAAAACAAAAAAATAACATCGAATGGCTGAATTCATTAAACAAAATACAAGCTAGACATCAATTATAAACCCAATTCTTCACTCAATTTGAGCATCTTATCGATTGGTCTTTTTGCAGCAAGTCGTAAAACCTCATCCATAATAATTTCCGGTAATTCATACTTCATGCACAAATAAAGCTTTTCCAAGGTATTCAGCTTCATATGCGGACAATCATTGCATGCGCACGCATTATTCGGCGGCGCAGCAATAAATGTTTTAGTAAGATTATTGGCTTGCATTTTATGTAGAATACCAGCTTCTGTACCAACAATAAACACCATTGCCTCATCTTCCTTGGCAAATTTCAGAAGCTGCGTTGTAGAACCTATGAAATCGGCCACAGCTAATACAGCCTCCTCACATTCTGGATGTGCGATAAATTTAGCTTCAGGGTGGCGGCTTTTAATTTTAAATATCTTCTCCAGCGAAAATATCTCATGAACCATACAAGCGCCATCCCACAACAACATATTTCTACCCGTCTGCTTATTAATAAATGAACCCAAATTGCGATCAGGCGCAAAAATTATTTTTTGTTCAACAGGCAAACTTTCAACAATAGCCTGTGCATTAGAAGACGTACAAATTATATCGCTGAGCGCCTTTATGCCAGCAGAACAATTAATATAGGATATAACAAGATGATCAGGATACTTATCTTTAAATATTTTAAATAAACCCGGAGGACAACTATCACTTAATGAACAACCAGCTCTCAAATCTGGCAATAGTACTTTCTTTCCAGGGTTCAATATTTTTGCGGTTTCGGCCATAAAATGTACGCCAGCAAAAACAATGATATCAGCCTCCGTCTTTGCAGCATTCTGAGCTAGCCCCAAACTATCGCCTATATAATCAGCAATATCCTGTATATCCGGCTCCTGATAATAATGCGCAAGAATGACAGCATTCTTCTCCTTCTTCAATTTATTTATCTCTTCAAACAAATCAAGTGTAGGATCGATCTCTAAATCAAGAAATCCATTTTTTTCTAATTTATCAGTTGCTTCAACGATATTCACATCCATAATAAAAATAATTAATTTTCTTAAAGAAAGAACTTACTACTATTAGCAGTGGGGATATGGGGAATAATAAACAGCGCTGCTATTGCAAAATTAGCTACTAATAGTTTATCAACACCCTAACTAAGGGTTTTCCACAATATTTTATGATGGAACGTTGCTTTTAAAACGAAATTGTGAAATCAACAAAAAAGAACTGTGAGTAAATTGCCTCCTGTGGATATCGTGGTAACGTGGGGATAATTGTTTTTAAACCGGTGGATAACTACCAAATTGGTTTGATATTTTTATTATGTGTTGATTTTCAACGATTTCTCACCATTCTATACACCACAATTAACAGCGCTTGGGGATAAAAATTCTTTTTCAAAATTACTTTTTACAAACAAGTTGCCTTATAATTGGCTATGGATATTCAAGACTTAATCAGTAATAATATAACAATAGCAGAAAAATGGTTCCATGCATTTAATAATAAAGACCTGAATTCGCTCTTGGCGTTGTATGATGATGAGGCAATACACTTTAGCCCCAAGTTAAAAATAAGACAGCCGGAAACAGAAGGTCTAATTAAAGGAAAGCAGGCATTGCATGATTGGTGGGATGATGCTTTTAAAAGATTGCCAACACTCCAATATTCACCAACGACCTATACAAGCAATGAGTTGAGGGTTTTTATGGAATATATAAGGAAGGTAGATGGAGAGCAGGATATGCTTATTGCAGAAGTTCTGGAAATTAAAAATGGTTTAATTTTTGCTTCCCGCGTGTATCATGGGTGAAACTTAGCTGATATTAATGTCAGCAACCTTTTGTATCAAAAGGTCTTTGTGTTCTTTCCATAATTTTATTTGCCTTGTTATTCCCGGCCTGTCAATGTTAGCTTTAATATGTTGCGTTATTTCTAGTATAAATGGGTTGAAAATTTTTTCAGAAAAGTAAATAAATGCAGCTTTCGTCCGCTCCTGTATTTTTATGTCTTCCCCATTATTGAAAAGTTGACGCACTTGAATATGAAAATTTTCAACGTGCTTTTGTGCAGATTTTATCTCAACCAATATTTTTTGCGATAATTCCTTATTTTCTTTTGCAGGGCCGCCCTTTCTTTTTTCCAACTCTACCGCCAGTTTCTCAGTTGCAGTTATGAGTTCTGAAAAATTAAAATTATTCACTATTTTATTTACAGCTGTAAACCGCCTGCTTTTTTCCAGCAGTGCATCCAGCTCCGCCTCATCACCAGCTGTTTCGGCAAATTCTAAAACACGGTTATCAACAAGAACATTATCAATATTTAACCTGCTTTGCAAAACGAGGCCCTCGATGCTAGTGCACCGGCTTAGTGCTACATAGACTTGACCGCAAGCAAAGGAACGGTTAAGATCAACAATTGCGCGATCAAGTGTAAGTCCCTGGCTTTTATGAACTGTGATAGCCCATGCTAGCCTAATAGGATATTGCGAGAACGAACCTATTTCATCTTCAACAACAGTACCGGTTTTGGCATCCAATGCGTACCGAACATTTCGCCATGTTTCCAACTCTACTTGCAGCGTATCCGAAGTAGGCTCGGAAGGAAAACTCACTTTAATTCCACCTTCCGGACTAATAGCTTTAACAACACCTATTTTACCATTAAAATACCTCCGCGGAGTTTGGGTATCATTCTTAATGAACATTATTTGCGCACCTACTTTTAGTTCTAACACCATTTCAGTTGGCAAATTTTTAAGATTGAAATCATTAACTATTTTGCCTTCATATTTGTGGGCGGGCGTAGTTAATGCATCAAGTTGTTGTTTATTTATAGTATCAGCAATGTGATTGTGGGTACTAAGAACAATGTATCCCTTTCTTTCACTAACGTCATTTTCGAAACGGGCATTCAGCGTCTCAATATCTTCATGAGTAGTATTACCGGTTCGTATACGATTGAGCAAATCAATAAAAACCGGATCCTTTTGCCTGTAAACTTTAGTTAATTCAATATACATAGGCGGGTACTGCCGCATCACCACAGAGTCAAAAAAGTAAGTACCAGGATAGAACTGTCTCAATATCTCCCAGTCTTCTTGCTGTGCAACGGGGGGTAACTGAAAAAGATCTCCGATAAATACCATTTGAAGTCCGCCGAAAGGCGCATCATATTTTCTGCGGATATGCCTCAGAACGGTATCCATAGCATCTAGCAGATCTGCACGTACCATACTTACCTCATCTATTATTAAAAGATCAAGCTTTCTGAGCAGCTGTATTTTGGTATCGCGTAATTTAAGCCTGCCAAGTAATGAGTGCTTGTCAGACACGTTTTCGGGTTGCGCACCAAATCCACCAGCACTACCTGGAACAAAAGGACCGAAAGGTAATTGCAAAAACGAATGAATAGTTTCTCCGCCCGCGTTTATAGCAGCAATTCCTGTCGGGGCAACAACCGCGCACTTTTTCTTGGTTTGTGTACGGATAAATTTAAGAAACGTTGTTTTGCCTGAACCTGCTTTACCGGTAAGAAATATATTTTCGTCAGTGTCACAAACGAAAGTAGCAGCCTTTTGGAAGGCAACATTTTCTTTATCGTTATTTTCAGTGGGTGAAGAGAATGCGGTCAGGCTCATTGCTGTAAAAATAGGAACTTTATATTTAAGCGGAATACAGAATGCTGCCTATACCGTATTTAAACAGGACTAATCATCTATAAATAATTTGACGGTGTAAAACCATCAGTCTACATTTGCACGTTTTATATATTTATTTTTAAATAACAGCATGAGGTTAATTCTACTCTTTACACTTTTCCTTTCATCAACATTTACAGCAACTGCTACAGATAGCCTGCAGCAAAAAATAAACCTGCATTTTCAAACCACTTACATATATCAATACAAACCTGCGTTTAATGCATCTTACGGTGCGGACCACAGCATACTGAAGGACGAAGAGAAACAAAATTCCCTCACTGCGACGCTTTACCTTGGCGTAAGAATATGGAAGGGTGGACAAATATACTTTAACCCCGAAGTTGCTGGTGGCAGCGGGCTCAGTGGTGCATTTGGAATGGCGGGCTCAACTAATGGAGAAACATTCAGAGTGGGAGACCCTGCACCATCACTTTACATCGCACGGGCATATTTTCGTCAGTCTTTCTCATTGGGTAATAGTTATGACACCTTGCAGGACCAACCAAACCAATTAGGTGGGGCGAGTGATAACCGATCTTTTAGTGTTAGCGCTGGTAAATTTTCGCTAGGCGATTTTTTTGATAACAATAATTACAGCAATTCGCCACGTACTCAATTTCTGAACTGGGCTTTAATGAGCAACCCTGCCTGGGACTATGCTGCCAACTTAAGAGGGTATACTGTGGGCGCTATAGCCATGCTGAAATATGACCGCACATCTTACAAATTAGGTTTGGCTGCCTTACCTGAAGTAGCAAACGGCGCTAAACTGAATACTAAAATTGGAATCGCTCGGGGCATTAATGCAGAGATAAACAGGAACTACAAAATAAAAGGGCAGGAAGGAAACATTAGGTTACTCGGCTATTATAACCAGACTAATATGGGTTTATACAGTCAGGCACTGACAACTATTAATAGCAACAACAGACCGGATGTGGTATTAACAGAAAAAAATGGTAGAACGAAGACGGGCTTTGGCATTAATGCTGATCAAAAATTAAATAACTGGCTTGCTTTATTTGCGAGGGTGGGTTGGAACGACGGTAAAACTGAAACATGGGCATTTACTGAAGCTGATAGAACATTTTCATTGGGGCTCTCATTAAACGGCATGAAGTGGAAAAGAGAAAACGACAATTTTGGCGCGGCCATCGTGATGAATGGAATTTCAAAAGAACATAGGAATTACCTGGCGGCCGGTGGCTATGGTTTTCAGCTGGGAGATGGAAAACTCAGCTATGGAAATGAAGCTGTGACCGAATTGTTTTATAGTTATAAACCAATGAATGCAGGAATCTGGTTCAGTGGCGATTACCAGTTTGCGTTAAATCCTGGTTACAATGAAGACAGGGGGCCGGTTAATGTGTTTTCTTTCAGGCTGCATATAGAAATATGATGAAGGTGAACCAATGGCACATAGAAATTTTATGATGCCTGGTCATCACGGTCCATCCCGTTTATTACATTATTCACTTCTTCTTCCGTAGCGCGCAACCTGCTTTTACAAAAAGCAATGAGTTGAGAAGCACGCCTGATTTTATCTGCAAGCAAATCAATGGTTATGGACTCGTTTACTATTTCGCTTTCTATTTCCTGTAGCTCTGCGAAGGCGGTTTCATAATTTAAATTCTGATCCATCTGATTCATTTTTTGACGTTACTGTTGCAGTTATTTCAACTCCGGATAGCGTTAGTTTTATTTCGTCGTCGATTAATACATTGTCCGCATTGCTGATAATTTTCCCTTTGTGTTTAAGCACAGCAAATCCCATTTTCAAAATATTGTCAGGGCTCATTATTGCAAACACCGACTCAAAGTGGGCTATCTGTCCTTTTTGTTTCTGGAGCAACAGCCGGCTGTAATTTTTTATAGTCTGTATTACGGGCTCAAGTTGTTGGCGCCTTGATTGAAACTGTTGTTGAGCCCTGTAGATAATTGTATTATGCAAATCAGCAACACCTTCTTCAAAATACCGGTTATGAGCAATAATAAATTCGGCCGCCTTGGTGGGGGTAAAAGTTGGAGAGTGGGCCATGATATCAACAATAGTTTCGTTACGCTGATGGCCAATACCAGTTATGATGGGTATTGGGAATTTTGCTACAACCTGCCCAAGTTCAAAGGTTTCAAAAATAAGAAAATCCGTTTGTGCACCCCCGCCCCGTATAATCACAACTGCATCATAAGGCTTGCCACTTTTAAAAATATCAATGAGCATTTGCTTAATGAGGTGTGAATTATTTTCGCCCTGAACAGGCGTGAAATAATTGTCAGCAAAAAACGAATACCCGTACGGGTTATCTTGCAGCGTATGCATAAAATCTTCATGACCTGCTGTGCCGCTCGATGCTACAATTGCAATTTTCTGGATAACAAGGTTTAGTTGAAGTTGGTTATTGCGTGTAATGTACCTGTCTCCGTCTTTCTGGATAAAATCTGCACACTCATTTTCCAGCCTTTGAAGTATCTTTTGCTTTTCATTTTCCAGCGCACCAATTGTAAAGTTGATGTCAATATCGTGCATGTTTAGCTTCAGGCCGTATGCGCCATTGTAGGTAACAGAAACTGCTACCAATACATGAATACCGCTCTGGAATTTTTGACCGGTAACAGTTTCAAAATTTCTTATTTTGGCTGCAGCCGGTTTCCAGGCTACTGCATCAATTTTAGCAGTTAATGAATTGGTGCCTTCTCCTTTTTCTGCAAGTACAAAAAAATGACGGTCGTCCTGGGCTTTATAGCTGTGGCTGGTAACATCGGCAACTACCCAGAATATACTTCCTTCAAATGCATACTGAATGGTAGCATTAATGATTGCAGTAAGTTCAGAAAGCCGTATTGATTTTATTGCAGACATGAGTAATAATAAGCGATGCAGGAATTAACCGTGCAGGTAACAATATTAGGCTAAATATCCTTAAAACATCGCTAGCACTAAAACACCTTTCTTATTTGTTTGGTTAGTTAATTAGAGCAGAGCGCTGCTGAATAATGTTTAATTCTCCTTTAAGCATATCGCTGAGTAGAAGATCGGTCCATAGCACAGCATACCAGTTAAAAGGTGTGCAAATTTTGTAACGCGAAGACACCTGCAGTTTACAGCTGTTGTTACCTGTCGGCTCAATGGTATAAATGTCTTCCATCACGTCAATATGTTTACCGCCAATAAGTATATGCTCATCCATAGTGGTTGGTGGTATTTTAGTAGGGTCGGTTTTTATGTTCAGCGCAAGTAGCCGGCCCGGAACAAGCCGGGTAATTGTTTCGTTAAAATATAAACCTTTATCGAAATAGGCAGTACGGTGGCCGCCTACAACCATTGAATCGAGCGTGGTGTAAATATGCCTGGGGAAACCAATTGCTGTAGAGAGCGAAGCACTATGTTCAGTTTTATTGATCTTGTTTACATTAGCGAGGTTATGCCAAACTTTTTCGGCAGGCGCTGCAATTGCTACCTCCCTGCATATCGTGTATTCTTTGGTTCTCGATAGGGTTTCTTTTTCAAAAAGTCCCAGAATTATTGGAATAGGCAGTAAAGCCAACAGGCTTATATTAATAGAATCAAAGTCGTTAGTTATTTTCCAACGGTCTTTTCTTCTTTTGTTAGCTATAATGCCGCCAATGCCGGCAACAACAGCGAAGAACGGATAAATCATTATCCAGCATATGGATCCCTCAAGGTTAAATAAAATGGTCAGCACCAATATAGCAAGGCACGAAAGCCAGGGAAGAAAAAAAGCGTTGCCATAGCTGAGGTCTCTATTTTTAGGAATGAGGATGACGGTTACATACCCAACGATAAGCGGCCCAAAGAAAAGGAACGACATGCTCATGACTTGCATGAACGGTCCAAAAATATCAAACATAACCCGGAGCGACAATCCATATAATGATGCCAGTAATACGGCTAAGGTTATTTTCATGCTAGTGCTTTTTCAAAGTAAACTAATAAAAAATAGAAAATTCAATCAATCAATCAATCAATAAGATTCCTTACCCGCTATAGCACCCACTTCAACAAAAATAATATCACGTTTGCAATTATAACGTACCGGAAGTGTATCCCCCATACCCTTGCTTACAAGATAGGTGCATTTGCCGTAGGTCTTCTTTAAAATATTCCATTTATAAAATAGCCGGCCGGGGTACAAACCCTTTTCGTTTTCGCTAAACACAAACTGGCAGCCATGCAGATGGCCTGCGAAAACAAGGTTATGAATATGCCGCAGCGGTTGAACATCTGCAGGTTTATGAACTAGCAAAATAGAAAAATCAGCATTAATATTGGCGCCGGCATTTATTGCTATCCGCTTTCCGGCAACAATCACTTCCGCAGGCTTTTCCAGCCAGTAAACATTATTGGCTATCATAACTGAACGGATCTTTTCTATACCGTAGAAAATATCATGATTTCCGGCAATAGCAAAAACGTTGTTTCTCGCTGCCACTGATTGCAATAGCTTTTCGAGATGCATGAAACCGTTGCGTGTATCAACGTAATCGCCACCGAATAAAATTATAGTGGCGTTCAGTTCGCTAATTGCGCTTATAAGCCGGTTTACTATTGGGCCGCTGAATTTATTAAAATGCAGATCGGACACGAAGAGTACCGTGAACTGCAAGTCACTATCGTAATTTTCGCGCCGCACTTCAAAATCATGATCAAATCCTATTTCCCACTTCATTGTTATACCATATTAAAACAGCCATGCAGCCAATGTGCCAATTTTTAAAGGGTTCCCGTAAGTTCAGCAAACCGTACACCATGAAAAGCCCTATAGGCAGTACTGTCGCTACTGCATTTGTAACACCGACTTTGTAGGTTAGTTTTAAACTTTCGCGAATTGGGGTGCCAGCACCATCTATTAACAAAGGAAAGAGAAATAGGAACTGTACTTCAAAAATGTAAAAAACGATTATTGCTAATGGTAATAACGTGATGCTAACTTTTGCCAAAACAAATAGGGAACAAACAAAAGCGCTCATGCAAATACCATATTTTATGAGACCATAAAAGTTGAACCGAATAGCATTGTTAGTAGCTGTTTCAACATTCCTCAATTCACTTAACCGATGTTGCATCCACAGCCCACCGGTGCTGAACACCGCCACTGTTGCAGTTTTAGCCAGATAGCCTGGATTGTGCTGCAGGTGTATTGCTGCTTGCCGAAGTAGTTGCCTGTATTTCATTTGTAATAAATAAAGTGAAACCATGAAAGCCAGGCAAAGCCATTACCCAAAACCAGCATACGGTGGTAAAGGGTTTCTTGTTTATTGCAGCGTTTTATATGAAATACAAATTCGTCGTAACTGATTGCGGCAACCGTATAAATAAGCACTAATAGAATGGGTATAAGATACAGAGTTGGTTTTGCACTAAGCATAGCCAGCCACATAAGAGTAAACATAGGTAAACCACCCAGGCCTAAAGCGGCAGCTTCGGCATCCCTTTCCTTTTTAGGAATTTTAAGTTGTAGCGGATCTCGGTGGTAACGCCAGTCCAGCACGCCGCCAATAGTTGCCACAACACCACACACGCCAATCGCTATAAATTGCCAGGGCGCAAATGGAAATTTACTATTGATTTGTAACCCAGGCCGCTGCCTGAAAATGAACCATAAAACAACAAAGAGTACCGCTGGTGCAAAAAGCAGGATTAGGGAAAGGTATTGCCGGAAAGGGTGAGGTGCAGGCCGCATGGTTTTAATAAATTGCTGTTTTTTACTAGTCGATATGCATTTTAAAATTAGAAATAAATCGCCGAAACAGGAGGTTAATTATGGTTAAGTGAGCAATGAATAACTATATAATGGGGGTGCTACAGCTGCCAGCCGTCAAAACATTTCATAAAATGAAGTCGCGTTAGCTAATACCCAACAAAAGTATAAGCATTTGCGGGCAATACATTTAACTGTTAAAAAATGCCATTCGACACAAAGCGGTATTGTCATGCAACTAAATTACGATAACTTCGTAGTACCAAATTTTTAATAAATGAAGCGGATTTTTTGTTTGCTTTTAGTATGCTCCGTCGTTTTAAGCGCATCAGCCCAGGATACCTACAATAGCTCTGGTAGGGCCGGTGGCTACAAAAAACAGCAGAAAAGCGGATACGACCCTGATAAACTGGTATTGGGCGGTGGTTTCAATCTCGGCTATGCCGGAGATTATGTTAACCTTGGCTTATCGCCAAAAGTAGGGTACAAGTTAAAAAGCTACCTGGCCGCTGGTGTCGGGTTGGGTTACCAATACTACAGGGCTTACGACTTTACCTACGATAACAAAACATACTACGTACACGAAAACATAATTACCCCAAGCCTTTGGGCAAAATGTATTGTGTACAACCCCGTGTTCCTGAGTACCGACCTGGAATTAAACATAATTAACCTGCGGGGTTCGAAGCCGGCCATTGACCCTGTAACGTACCAATATTATATTACGGGAGATAAGGTTAATGTAAGTGCAGTATCATGGCTTGTCGGCCCCGGCCTTAAGCAAGCTTTGGGTGGCCGCGCATCTGGTACGCTCGAAATTTTATACGATGTGCTGCAGGCTGACTACAGCCCATACAAACAACAATTGGTTTGGCGTGCAAGTATATATGTAGGCTTATAAACTAACGGCTGCATCCGCTCATTTTGTTTCAGATTACTAATTCTATACTACATTTGTCCCGATAGCATTTGCTATCGGGATTATTTTTTTACTACACTCCTGCCGTAACAGGATCAAGAAAAGTGCTGCTATGAGTCCTTTAATGTTGCTTTCCATAATTTTAATATACTTCTCGGTTTTGCTGGGTATAGCGTTTTATACTTCGCGTAATTCATCGAACGAATCTTTTTTCATAGGTAACCGTAACAGTAAGTGGTGGTTGGTAGCTTTTGGAATGGTGGGTACATCCCTTTCGGGTATGACTTTTATTTCCGTGCCCGGTACGGTGGGTCTGAAAGGGTTCGATTATTTCCAGGTGGTTATTGGTTACTGGCTCGGCTACTTTGCGGTAGCATTTATTTTACTTCCTTTATACTACAGGCTAAAGCTAACTTCAATATATACCTACCTGCAGGGCAGGCTGGGAGAGACCTCTTATAAAACAGGCGCGCTATTTTTTATACTTTCCCGCACACTGGGCGCTACGCTCCGGCTATACCTGGTTATAAAAGTGCTGGAAAAATTTGTGCTGGAAGCAATGGGCATTCCGTTTGAACTTACTGCAATTATTATATTGGTGCTCATTTTACTCTATACTTATAAAGGTGGCGTAAAAACAATTGTGTGGACTGATACTTTGCAAACTACCTGTATGTTACTGGCACTTATTATTTGCGTCGGTTATATTTTACATAGCCTCAACTTTAGTGTGGCTGATGGCTGGCAGGCCATGGCCGGAAAAGGTTACACCAATCTTTGGCAGACAGATGCACTGAAGGGTAACTTCTTTATGAAGCAATTGTTGGGCGGTGCCTTTATTACCATTTCTATGACCGGGCTTGACCAGGAAATGATGCAGAAAAACATTAGTGTAAGCAACCTTAAAGATTCCCGCAAAAACATGCTTACACTCAGCTTTTTGCAGGTTTTCGTTGTTTTTGTTTTCTTAATGCTGGGTGGGTTGCTGTATTTGTATGGTATGAGCAAGGGGGGTGCCTTTACCCACGTAATGGTAAACGGCAAAGACACGGTGCAGTTTTTGCTGGACGGTAAGAACATTATTGGCGACGACATTTTCCCGGTTCTGGCGCTACAGTATATGCCGCCGGTTATTAGTATTATATTTATCATTGGCCTTATTTCCGCTTTATTCCCGAGTGCCGACGGAGCGCTTACTGCGCTAACGTCATCGTTCTGCATTGATATACTGGGTATAAGGCGCAAAGAAGGAATGACTGAACAACAGCAGAAACGCACCCGCCTGATTGTGCATTATACATTTGCGGTGGTGTTCCTTATCTGTGTGTTCTATTTCAGGATGGTTGATAATGGCTCGCTTATACAAACGTTGCTGGTCGTTGCCGGTTACACCTACGGACCATTGCTGGCATTATTTGCATTTGGCATCATTACCAAACGAAATGTAAACAGCAGCCTTGTGCCTGTAATATGCATTGCCGCGCCGGCCCTTTGCTATATGCTTAAACAAAACGACAGCAAATTGTTGGGGGGCTATGTAATAGGCAATGAATTACTCATTATCAATGCAACTTTTACATTTTTACTGCTACTTTTAACATCGAAGAAAGGGAATAATACAAACACGATAATTAATGAAGGATCAAATTAATAAACTCCGCAACCGCGACTGGACAGAAACAAGAGCGCATTCAAGCTGGCAGATATTTAAAATAATGGCCGAATTCGTACAGGGGTTCGAAGTGATGGCGAAAGTTGGGCCATGTGTTACTATATTCGGCTCTGCACGCACCAAGCCCGGCAATAAATACTACGAACTGGCAACTGACATAGCAAAAAGGCTTGCTGAAGAAGGCTTTGGCATCATATCGGGCGGAGGACCCGGCATTATGGAAGCCGCCAATAAAGGCGCACGGGTTGCCGGTGGCAAAAGCGTGGGTCTGAATATTGAACTTCCGTTTGAACAAACCAGCAATGAGTTTATTGATGGCAGCCACAACCTGAACTTTGACTACTTTTTTGTGCGCAAAGTAATGTTCACTAAGTATTCGCAGGCATTTATAATGATGCCGGGCGGCTGGGGCACTATGGACGAATTTTTTGAAGTAGCCACCCTGATACAAACCAAGAAATTTACGCAAACCCCAATGATATGTATGGGTTCAGCCTATTGGAAAGGCCTTTTCGACTGGATGCACGAAACCATGGAACTGCAGGAGCACAACATTAGCCCCGGCGACCTGGATATGATAAAAATATTTGACACTGCAGACGAAGTAGTCAATTATATGACGGAGTTCTACTCACACAATAAATTGCAACCAAATTTTTAATAGCAAACTTAACACCTACTGTAACCCACCATTTTGGTGGGTTTTTTAGTGCCCTAACTCCATGGCCACAAACGTATCATAACCCACCCATAAGTTGCTTTCAGGCACATATACCTCCGTAGCGGCAATATCTAAAAATAATTTATAATGGAAGAGCGGGTGCTCCGGCATATAATAACCCGGATAGTAGTAGGGAATGTTGTGGGCCACACAAAAACGGTACTTCATTAAAATAAGGTACTTGCCCAGGCTGTGTTTTTTGTAGTCAGGGTCATAAATATTAATTATCCCTTCAATTGAGCTGTTACCAAGGTCAAGCAGGCCGGCGCCTATAAGTTTACCATTATCCCGAACCTCGATCAGGTAACTGTCATAAATATCGTTGCCGATATCTACCAAAATTGTTTCCAGGTCGTTGCAGGCGGCAAACTTAACCGAGGCCGCATAGCGTTTGTGCAGTGCATCTAGTTCGGCAGTAAGGCTGAACCGCCTGTACGATACCGTAAAGCCTTTATTGAGTTGCAGTAACTTTTTAGCAGTAGAGCCGGGCTGCACGTTTTTTACGATGTAGCGAAGCCAGTATACCCTGTATTTATTACCATCGTCAAAAGGTGCCAGGTAATGGGTGGTAAAAATAACGCAGCCGGTTCTGTACCAACCTTTCTCAAGGTATTTATCCAGCAACGTACCTTTTATTCTACCCGGAAATTCAAACTGGTCACTCAGCATTTAAAATTTTTCTGAAACACCCCAAATTAAGATAAAAAAATAATACACCCGTAAAACAGCAAGTGAAACAGCGATAATACCCTAAATGTGTGAATGATATAATTGATTTGCAATTGGGTGTAACATACCGGATGGCACGACCACCTACTTTTGTGAAAGAAATAGGCGAAGGATTACTTACCTGTTTTAACCAATGTCAACAATTAATTTTTACACTTAATAATCACTCAAACAAAAATCAAACAAGATGAAGAAAATGATGCTCATAGCCATGATGGCTGCAAGTATAGCGGGTAGTGCTTTTGCCCAGGAGACAAAAAAGGAAATGAGAGAAGAAAAGAAAGAAGACAAGCATGAAGTTAAACACGCAAAGAAACTTCACAAAGCAAAAGAAAAGCTGGAAAAGAAGAAAGATATGCGCGACAACACACAGGTAAAAATGGAAAACAAAGAAGTGCACAAAGTGAATAAAAAGCAGGTGAAGGTAAACGACCAACGCCGCGAAGTGAAGAAAATACAAGCAGAAGAAAAGAAATAAGTGAGTGAGGTATAAAGTGGAAAATGGGGCAGCAATGCTCCATTTTTTTGTTTAGGGGTATCTTGTACTGATATGCGTTGCCTTCGTCACAAAAAAATTCAAACAAATCGCAAAATAAATTTGTAAAATTCCCCAAAATGCATTTATCTTTGCAGCCCGAACTGAAAAGAACGGCACAATAGAACAAATAATAACAGCTCTTTTATAAAGATATTGAACTTTGGATTGGTAGTTCAGTTGGTTAGAATGCCGCCCTGTCACGGCGGAGGTCGCGGGTTCGAGTCCCGTCCAGTCCGCTAAGACCCGCACCCAGTGCGGGTCTTCGTCATTTTTAGAAGTGAGGTGGCGGAATAGGTGGCGTTTTTCAAGTGCAAATATTGCATTTACGAAAATCTTCATTCATGAATTGCTTTTTTAACAATCATGTTTGTTTAATGTAGAACTTTGACATGCGCTCAATGTCTTACATGAAATATAACTTCAAAACCATTCAAAAGCAATTGTATTACTTATACAATCTGCTCAATGCCCATAGTGATATTGGCATCAATAGAAAACAACTATTCATTCAGGCGGTCAAAGAAAATATATCCCGAAGCAAGAGAAATAACCCGTTGGTATTACAATTAGCAAATGAACTGGCAGCAACCATGTTAATCATTGAAGACCAACGCGAAGTCATAAAAGAACTTTATAACGAATTAAATAATCAAGCGAGGTATTACCACGATATTGAAAATATTTTGCTGCATGACAGCAATCGTTACGAAGTTCTCAGAACGCTAAATGTGCAGAAAGAAGGTGAAGAAGAGTTTTTACCGACAGGATTTCATCCAAAGGATATTATTTGCATTATCACCGCACCCGTTGTTGAAAAGAAAGACAGCAGAAGAAAGGCTATCTACATAAGGAAAACCAAGGCTGAAAATTCATTTGAGATAATTAGATATAATCTTAATTCTCAAACGCTTTATTACAACAACAACAAAGAACATCCAGTACCATTGAACTTTGATACTCTAAAACAGTATGTTGATCTATTCGGCGAGTATCTTGCAAAAGTTTCTCAGAGTGCAATTGTTAACATCGACTATTACGATTTTGAAACTGAGAATAGTTTGCTATTGAATATAGAGGGCAATAATGTTGATTCTGATGCAATAAGTATTATTACTCCAGATCGAAATGTTGACATAAGACAATTAAAGCAAGAAATATTGAAAATTCGCCATAATAGGGATGCAAGAGTGTTCTCACACGAAAAGGCGGAATATTACATCAACAGTTTCCAGCAGTAATTGTTTGTTTCCTTTGCTCTATTGTTAACAATTAAAAACAAATTGTATGTCATCGACAAAACGGCCAAACTTGCCAAGTAAGCAGCCCGGTAAAAAATCAGGAGACGATAGAACAAACTACCCCCCTGGACCCGGCAAAACACCGCCACCAGCACCGAAGCCAGCAACTCCATCAAAGCCGAAACCTTAAAGACGGTAATTGGTAACGACCAAACGAAAAAAGAGCCTGACCGTTAATAGTCAGGCTCTTTTTATGCTGCTGCTCCCTTTTCTCCTACATCGTCCTTCTTTTGCTTCTTCCAATGCTCAGCCAATAACATAGCGTGTTGTAAAGAGTCAGCCTTGATATAAGCCAAAAAAGATTTTTCGGTTTTATGACCAGTAATAGCCATAATTGTTATTGCCGGCACACCACTTAGATATAGATTAGTTGCCAGCGAGCGGCGTGCCGTATGCGACTGCAACAATTCATATTTTTTATATGTTTTAGGGTCAGCAACACCACCCCTCGTCAATACCTTTTCAAAATCAGTGTCTAACTGCGGTAGTTTCTTTCCCAAATCTTTCAAGTAGCGGTTGAATACTTGGTTCGGCGGACATTTAGGCAACCCATTAGGGTATTTAGCCAGTATCTCCTGCACCGTTGGATGTATCGGTATAGTCACCCGGCTCTGTGTCTTTTGTTGAGTAAGAGAAATAAAACCATTACTAATTCTTGCCTTTGATAATGTTGAATAGTCCGAGAAACGAAGCCCAGTTAAACACCCTATTACAAACAAATCCTTAACTACCTCATAAAGCGGCGAGTCAAATTCTTTAATAGCATATAAATCTGCAATGTCTTTTTCGGTTAGATAAATGTTGTCGGGGCTTTCGTGAGTAACCTTAACCTTATTGTCCGTTAGAACATCAGCCCCAATCAATTTTTTTTGTCGGGCATAGTTCATCATAGTGCGAAAGGTTTTCATATACTTACCTACGCCATTGAACGCCATTTTTAGGTCGTCTGTAAAATATGAATACAGGCTGTCTAATAACTTTTGGTCTATGTCCGTTAGATAATATTTACGCCTTCGCTCCGATTGAAATTCAAGAAAGTGTTTCTTCGTAGACTCGTAACTTGATATTGTCGCTGGAGTTAATGCCTTGCCGTCTTGGCTCAACCTTTTTCTATTTTTGCTATCGTCTATCATGGTCTGGAAGAAATCGGCAATTAAAACACGACCTTCTTTCTTTGGTGCAATCGCTTTCTCAACCTGTTCACCGAGGTGCTTGGCATAAACCGCTTTCTTTAACAGAGCCGGATCTACAATACCATTAGGGGTTTTAACCAGTAAGTGTTGATAGGTGTCACGAATCAATTTTGCGTAGAAAGCCAAGCAATCTAATTAGGCGTAATGTTTAGAAACGTTGCAGCTTGATTTCGTGTGAGAAATTCATCAACAGCTTTTGATTGGCTAGGATATGGAAATAATTCCGATATCACCTCTAGCATTGCTTCTTTTATTTTTGACTTTAGCTGGTCATCACTTAATAGCATAACGGTGTTCATATGATTGCTCATTTAGTTTTTTTGGAATGGAATGTTTGGGAAGAATTAGGAGGGAAGAACTGACTATGCAGCAATCTTTTCGGTGGCAACCGCACCAAAATCAAGTTCAATATTTACTTTGGATGCTCTTACGTAAAGTGGATTTACTTCAAAGCCTATGTAATTGCGATTTGTCTCAAGGCAAGCTTTCGCAGAAGTACCGCAGCCATTAAACAAATCGACAATGGTGTCTCCTTCACGACTTGAATTTTTTATGCACAGGAAAGGTATTTCAACAGGGTACGTTGACGAATGGTCAAGAAAAAATTGTTCGTTTTTGCAGGCTTCTTTTAGCCTCAGGGTATTTGCAGAGCTGGTCTTAACGATACCATCTTTCAAGTTTAAGAAAGCAGACAGTTTGATTCTGGTACCGTCTCCGAATTTATTGTCTTCGAAGCCTTCTGCATTGTTCAACCAAGTTTGGTCATTATAGTAATTCTTATCCAGTGTAAATTGAATCAGGTGCTCGAAATTCCTTGTACTTCTATTTCCGTCACAGTATTGGGCAGTAGTCTTTACCCAGTGAACAATATCATTCACCAAAAAGCCAGCCTCAACCATTTTTATCATAAGTCTTTCAGGGACAAGCGAATATTGACCGTCTTTAACGTAGTCGCCAAGGTTAACCCAAATGCAGCCATCACTTTTGAGGATCCGTTTGTTCGTTGAGAACAGAGTAACCAAATTCTGGATATAGAGGTCAACAGTTTCTTCCTGGCCTATTTCATCTACCATACCCTGATTCCTCATTTTATAGTAAGGTGGCGAAGTAACGATTGCCGCTACGCTGGCATCCGGAATATGTGAGGTGTCAAAGCAGGATTGATTGTAAATCTTTATCTGGTCGGTGATAAAGCTATATGGATCCTTCATGGACATAGGTTCCTCGCATTGCATCGCTAATTTCGTTGTCTCTTTATATGCGCCGTTTACCGATATTGCTTTTCCGACCTTATTCCAGTATGCAGTTCTTTCTTTAGGGCTATCCTGATAAATGATTTTGAGGTTTTTTTCAGTAGCCTTGAGTTTATTCAACATACTGTCGGAAACCAGCTTTTGTCGTTCGGCTACCACTGCTTTCATCTCGCTATCCTTATCGCTCCTAACACCTTGTTTTATACCAGCATATTCTTCTAGCTGCATCGCCCTACGTAAAATGGAATATGGCGTTTCTGTCCTTTTAATATTATGTGAGGCTGTTTTGAAATTATCAACAATTTCCTTTGAGTTCGGTACCTCAAGAACATTATTAACTTCTTCGGAATCAGCTTCAACAATACATGGTACAATATCCAGACCAAGTGCCAGGGCAACCTGCAGTCGCAAATTCCCAGACCGTACATAGTCGTTTTCGGTAATTACCAATGGCTGTAAAATTCCATTTGTTTTTACGTTTTCTAGCATCGCTTGGTATGCTTCATTTTCTGCACTGCCGTAAGTCAACTGATTAAGTTGGTTGGCAGTAAGTGACTGTGGGTCTTTGTAGATTACCTGAATTTTGATACTTTTATTTGTCATGTGGTTATTATTTTGTTTGCTAATCATCTAACTAACAAGCACAAAATTATAACTTGGGGTACACCTACTCAATTTATAAAAGATTGTATTTCCTAAAATGAGTTTGTGTTCCGAAAAGGTTTGAAAATGGCAGGGAAAATCAGGAATGAAAATGCAACGTTGTATGCAACATTGCATTTTATAGCTCAAATGTGACCAAATCTCGTGGGATTTTGACTGAATATGCCTTTGTTTTCTCTCCAGAAATCAAATATGGAGCGGAATCGGTATTTTTAAGCAGAATTTTGATTGCTTTATTGATTTCTGACAAATTTGCGTTCAAAGTTGGGCTTTTAAGGTCAAAAAGGTTATTTATGGGTTTATCCGCAGCTTCAACCCCTGGTCTAATTTTTACGTAAATCTGTTTTAGCTCATCTTTATGCTCACTAAGCTGTTTTAGGACGACTCCTTCGCTTCTTTTTAGAAAGAAAATATAAAGTGCTTTACGAATTGCGCTCAACTCAAGTATCATATCTATTTCCGGAAAATAAATATCAAAATTGCTCTTTACTATAATAGTATTCGGTTTAGAGACATTAATTTCAGGACTTTCACAGCCATCTCCTAATTCAATATCATTTTTGTTCACATTGGCAGCTATATCTGGGAAATAATCAGCACTAGTAGCATTTTTTTTGAAGTATTCTAAAACTAAAACTATTCTATATATAATACGCCAAGCAGCTCTATTATCGCCAATTGTACTGACAGTTGCGATTGGTGCTCCAGCTTCCATAACCGATCTTTTTTGAGCTACAAAAGTCACAGTATATTGACTTAAAAATGGTAAACTTTGAGGTCCAAATTCAATCTGAATCTTTCTCTTTTTACACATCTTTTGCAATGCACTCCACTTTAAATCGTTTTCTTTAGACCATTCAGTATTTTTTACCTCAATTAGCTTGTTTGCAATTTCGATTAGGTCAATTTCATGATTTGCACTTGCAATAAGCAAAATTTCGTTTTCTTTAGCAAATGGGTTTTGATATTTAATCGAACTTTCGAAACTTCTGACAATCGTTTTTTCAGAAACGTCACCATAAGTACAGGCTTGGTAGAAGGGGTCGTTAACTAATGCCTTCATTAGTTTATCAAAGAAAATCTCAGAGTCGTCGCTACTCACTTTCAGATGACGTTCAATTATGAACGGAATTAGTTTTTTATGAGTATAGGGTTGATACAACTCAACAGCCATCTCAGCATAATCGGTATTGACTTTCTGCCTTAATAACGGCTCCTCCATAGTTATCCTCCTTCAAAGTAATCGAGTTTATAATCGTCCAAAATAGGTCATTTAGACTTCTAAATTCACACAAAAAGGCGCTTTTTATTTTTAATATATATCTTATCCGGTTCGGACTAAAATAAATATGCCTACGATGCACTACATACAAACCAAGTTTCGAGACTTTATCAACGATAAGCTCAATGAAACAAACAAGAGTCTTAACCCAGCAGAAACACAGCTCCAACAAATAAACGACGCTAGAAGCTGGATTGATGAGCTAAAGGAAAAATTCGAAGAAATAACCAAAGATTATGATGACCTATATAAATAACGACAACGAAGTGTTTTACGACTTCAACATGATTACAGATATTCTCCAGATTCACCCCTCATATCTGAAACGAGAGATTAAGAAATATGGCTTTGCGGCCACCGAATACCAGAAGTACAAGAACAGGCATCTTTATAGCCAACAGGCAATAGTTGATTTCATTGTTTTTCTGGTAACTCAAAAAAAGCAAGCTGACACCGATAGTAAAAAGGTTGCAGCCGACAAAAATGAAAACAAACAATGAATATTGACTATGACAAAATAAGGTGCCTCAGGCAACAGATAGCAGGTATACGTTTAAAAATGGCTAATGAAAAAGAAGACAGCGAAAAGAGAAAGTTAGGCATCCAGATTAAGATTTGCGAACTTAAAATTATGGTTCTGACCATAAAGTAATGATGAGAACGCAGCGCACCTTCGTGCTTGCTCCTACTTCCCTTCACGTAAACAGAAGTTGATTGCATCTGAGACACCGACAGCCAAATAAAGATGGCGTAACCTAAAAGCGCACACCAATTTTAACGCCACCCTGCTCAGAACACAATAGGGTAAATACCCAATAAGCTCAAAGTAGTAAGAGGTAATAAACTGTATAAGTAATGTTGCTCACTTTTGAGTCTTCAAGCATTAAGAAGTAACATCAAGTATAAGTAATGTTGCTCACTTTATTTTAAAAAAAAGACAACTTTTCAATTTTCCGAAGTAGAATACTTATGAAAATTAAAATAACAACAGCTACACAAAGCACACTAAATAGTCTTGGGAATAAGACTAAAATCAAAAGCGGATATAAAATTTATGCCGCATTATACGTCAGAAACAGTCGTAAAAACAAAGATGGATATTTTGACTGCCCATCAACTTACCTAAGGGCAATCAATTCAAGGTATTCTACTATTATCAGAGCCTTAATAGAAGCCGGTATTATCGAGTTCTTACAAACAAAAAAGATAGACCCCAATGATATTTTCAAAACAATCCCATCTAAAACTTATTCGTCTGATATGGGATATTGTATGAAGTACAGGTTTCTGGTTGATGTATCAATCGGTGAAGAAATCGAAGTCGATATGGCTTCTGGCAGACAAAGGCGTTGGTACGATGTATTGTCTAATAGCTTGAAAGAAATGGGATATGAACCCCAAATTACCAGAGACAGTTTTGGCAGAAGGGTGCACTACCCACAAATAAAGAATTATAAAACAGAGTTTTTGAATAAAGGGCTGTGCATCATTGATGCTAAGACAAGTCACCCCAGATTACTGTGGTTGTTGATGAAAGAAAAGAACATAATAGATGTTAACTATCATCAGATATTCAATTGTGAGCTGGACTTGTATAAACAGCTGGCTAAAAGATTCAATTTAGCAGATAGAAAAGCAGGGAGAGATTTATTTTCTCATTGGGTCAATGGCAATGGTTTTGTACCTAATTCTGGTATACAAAAATTGTTTCCGGTTGCATCCTCATTCATTTTGGGGCTTAAAAAAATGCACTATAAAGATAGCTCTGCACTTTTGCAACGAAAAGAAGCCGCAATTTTTATTGACGACTTACTTGAGAATATCCCTGTTGATTTTGCGCTACCAGTTCACGACTCCCTAATCATAAAAGAATCAGATTGCGATCAAGTTCTAGCCTATTGTCAGCAGAAATATCCGGAACTAAGGTTTAAGCGAAAGGAAATTGGCGAATAGGCGAAATTCGCTGGCTTTTAAAAAGAGCTACTTTAATCAAGCAATCCCATAAAGGAGCGCAGCACCAGCGAGCGACGATTAAGCACAAACCTCCCTTCACATGAAGGGAGGTCTATGCTTTTTCAAAACAAACTGATTTTAAGCTTCAAATTTATCATGCAAGCGGAAGTGTCACTTTTGTCCCAAACGCTCCCAAATCAAAAATGGGGTAGCAAAGAATGCAGATTCAGTGCGTTGTTCTACTGCACTACTTTTAATGCTTGTTAAGATAACCGGAAAGCTATACTGGAACCACATCACCCTATTAAGCGATCAACAATGGTTTTTGGAGGTAATTCACCCACTGGTTGCTATGAAAAATATAAAATTTGAATTCAATTTAAATAATTGTTTAGTGCGATTATTGTTTTTTGGTTTTCATAACTACATTTGAAATAGCTTAACCAAAATCATTCGAAGTACGCTGGAGATGACTTTGCCGATTTGCTCCAAGAAGTGCAAAACACTGAATACAGAATATTAAAATTGACCATACATTTTAAAACTAAAATATACCGACTATGAAAATTAAGAATATTAAACAGTATCGAAGTTTCTATAAAACTACTCGTCCAGTTTCATTAGAACTGGACGAACATTTTATCGGTAATTACTGTTTAGATAAGGAGAGTAGTAGAAAGAGATTTGGGTGGTTCACAATGTATCACGGTGACCGGGATGGTTTTAGCACACCAGAAGCAGGTATAGAAAACTTCTTGCAAAGTTTTCTCGATATGGCTAAAGATGGGCAAGCTGTTTATGAATTTTTACAAAATGCAGTTGATGCAGGTAGCACGCATTATACAATGGTTTGGGGCAAAGACCCAGAAGATGAAAATTATTACTTATTGGTGGCAAACAATGGTGAAATGTTCACACCAAACAGCATCCGCTCTATTCTTAATGTTGGCTCGTCCACAAAGAATGCAGATAGTCAAACCATCGGTAAATTTGGCA
The DNA here is from genome assembly GCA_947447265.1 of Chitinophagaceae bacterium. GTDB lineage: Bacteria > Bacteroidota > Bacteroidia > Chitinophagales > Chitinophagaceae > Flavipsychrobacter. Next base: position 1,078 of record CANFKC010000028.1, on the reverse strand, counting down.
TTGGATTTAAGCTAGCGCATCGACTGGTAGGAAAAGACAATGGTTTACAAGAACTAATCAACGAAAACTCCGGCCCATTGCTATTTAGCTGGAAAAATTATGAGTTAGAGAACTTAGCTAGCAGGGAGAAGCCAATACCCTCAGATATTAATCTATCAGATAACAAGAACGGAGAGATTGTAATTGGTGACGACAACCCTTGGCTATTTAAAATACTAATAACTTGCTTTCCTTGTCTACCTGAAAACGATTTGGTAGAAGAAATACCAAGAATGGCAAGCGGTAATATCGCTGAAGGCGCACCATTTAGCAAATCTGAATATGATGTTCTATGTCGATGGGTGAAAGCCAATAAAGGCATTTTAAATAAAGAGACCTATAATGAAGGTTCTTTGTTCTTTATCAAATTAGGAAATGGGAAGGAAAATGATCTCGCAGAAACCAATTTGAAGGAAGGCGTAAGGTTTGCGATAGCAATATTAAAGGAGACCGCTGATGATGAGAAAAAAGATGGCAAAATATTAAGAACAGTTCAACTAAATAATGAAGAGCCCATTACCTATCCAGACTTGGAATATATCAAATTTACAATTGACAAAGAGGAAGAAAAAGATACATATAGCCTCATTCGTTTCGGAGTAAATGCATTTAGTGAGCTAACGACAGAACAAAAAAAGAAAATAGCGGAAGAGGCTAGTATTGAAGCACTTTTTGGCTTTCGAAAACATAACGAGATTGGCGATTATTTTAAGGGCGCGCCTAATTTCTATCTATATTTCCCACTTTCAGAAGAGGTTCACAATTTTAACTACATTCTGCATTCAAATGCCTTTTATAAGGGTAGTTCACGCACCTTTTTGCATACTGGAAGTGGAAAAGACGATGGTATTAATGAGAGGCTATTTAGGGCCATTGTTACAAAAATTGAAATTGGATGTAAAATTATTTATATAAAATCAGCTAATATAGACCTAACTCTTACCGGGCTTCGCCTTGGTCATAATGCAACCTGAGTTAATGTGAATTAAGATGAAACAAATTGAGTCGCACTTGCCACAAATCTGCCACAAAGGCTTGT